>JBEKLO010000037.1:0-38641 GCA_050010155.1 Terriglobales bacterium | reverse complement strand
GCCGTGCCGGGATGCCGCGTCCTTTGTACCCGGCGGGGCTTGGCAGACCTGCGCGAGTGAAACACACGCACACAGCAAGGGAAAAAAAGCGAAAAGCTTGATCTTCGTGGTCGACATGGGCGCTTCTACGTATGCAGGCACTGAGAAGTTCCGTTAGAAGGGTGGGGATTTGATTGTGTTAGCCGCTGGCCGCCTGCAGATCGTCTTCCGTCAGTAATTCCAGTTCGATCCAGCCTTCGACCGGCAAGGCGTCGACCGGCAAACGGTTCTGCCACACACTGAAGCGCAGACGCAGACGGGTGGTCAGTAGCTCCGAGCTTTTCGGTCCCCGCACCTTGGCAATCTCGAGCGGAGCCGCAAGCAGCCACGTGAGGGGCAGGCGAAACTCGAAATTCCGGACGAGCGCCACCCGCGCCTCATCTTTTGCATGCGTTGCATCGGCCAGCACCGCGTCTTTGCCTTCCGTGATTTTCCACGACTGGAGGCGTCGGCCATCTACCAATGCTTCCAACCGCAGTTCGCGCCGCGGCTTGGCGGCGTGGTTGGCCCACGACTCCAGATTCACTACCACCTCAAATCCGTGTTCCGGAACCTTGCCGGCAAAATCCAGTCGCCCGTACGCATACTGCTCGTCGATCCCGGCAAGTACTTCATCCATCAGAAACTGCTTGCCGTGCATCGAGCCGGAGCGTTGGTCCGCCGTATAACACGCAGCCCCCATCCACTCGAAGTAGCGCACCATATCGCCTGCGACCCGCGGATGAATGTAAGCGCTTTGGGGCGTGAACCAAGGGCGCGCCGCTGCCCCGGCAATTGGCTGCGCCAGATAATCCGGCGGGATCCCTCCCAGGGCCTGGTAAACATTCGACAGGTGTTTGCGGTAAAGTTCGTCGAAGTCGCGATCATTCGCCGAGTGGTGCTCCGGTCCGTACCACCAGTTCCAGTCGCTACCTTCCGCAATCAGGATTTCTTCGAAAGCCAACTTGCGCTGTTTCTCGGTTGCGCCCGCCTCAGCCTGTGTATAGAAATTGCGCGCATGATATAGGTAGTCCCACGCTTTGTTGTCTTCCGGAGCTCCAATCCAAACGTTGAAGTTGGCGTTGATCCATGAACCCGGCACCAGCGACTTCAGCGGAGTTACGTTCTTGTGGCGCGAAATCGCCTCTGAAACCGTCACCGCTTCCATCCCCGGATTTTTCTGCAGCGCATCGTAGAACCGGCGCAAGAATTCCCGCCCCGACTGCGGGTAATATTCCCACGCGTTCTCGCCATCCAGAATGATGGAAACCACGGCATCTTGCCCGCTCGCAAGAACCGGCTGCGCCGATTCCTTAATCTTGTGGATGAGATTGTTGGCGGCATCTTGCGGCGGCATTCCCGAATACACGAATCCGATCAGATCGGAAAGCGTGTGGTCGCGGAAGAGCAGATTCATCCGCGTCTCATCATTCTCGTAGCGATAAATCGTGTACAAACGGTGCGCCAGATCCGAATTCAGATGACCATACCCATCGCGTGAGAAGTTCATTCCGAGGCTCCGTCCTAGCACGCCTTCGTCGGTCGCCATCCAGCGCACTCCCAGTTCGTAGGCAATCGCCAATGCTTCCTGGGAAACGCTGCCCTCCGACGGCCATACGCCCTTCGGCCTCACCCCAAACACTTTCTTGTGCAGATCAAGTCCGCGTTGTAACTGTTCGCGAGCATCCCCGGGATGGCGATAGCGGTTCTGCGGCAGCGGCAGCCCCGGCGTGGAAACCGCCCCGTTGTCCGTGTCACACACCAGCGGCAGAATGGGATGATAAAAAGGCGAAGCTGAAATCTCGATCAGGCCCTTCTTGGCCGCCTCGGCATGCGCCGGCAGAACTCGGCCCAGCAGTTCGCGCTCTTTTGCTATGACCAACCGCTGGTCGTCGAGCGTGTAGTTCCGTCCCTTGCGAATCAGTTCCGCAATATCCTTTTCCGCCAGACAATATTCGTCGAACCATCCGATCTGCGAGAGCACCTGCAAATCGGTGAAATCCTGTGGCTGAAAATATTTGTCGGCGTGCTCGGGAGAATCCCCCGCTCCGCGAAACTTCTCCCACAGCTCGTGATACCGCGGATAGCGTCCGATCACATTCACGGGATTCGCCTGAAACAGATATTGCAGGGCGAACCGCCGCTCCTGCTCCGTTAAGTCTTTCGCGGGCTTGGTCGCAACCTGCAGGAAAGGGTCTTGTGCCTCGCCCGAAACATAATCCTGAATCTGCGTGATGAGCGACGGCACCAGGTTGAATGTCTGATGCACCTGCGGGAACTCGTCCAGCAACTTGACCATCCCGTAGTAGTCTTTCAAGGCGTGGAGCCGCGTCCAGGGCAGGCGATACTGCCCCGTCACCAGGTCTTTATAGAACGGCTGGTGCTGGTGCCAAAGCACGACAACTCGCAACTGGGCCATGAGCGCTCTTCCAACTAATCTATCGGCAATTTTTCAGTTTAATTGATTCGGCAGTTTTTACCCGCGCTAAATCGACAGTGGCGCACTTTACAATGGAAAGCAGACACCATGAGATTGAAAGTCAGAGTAATTTTTTTTGACGTCGGCAACACGCTCTTATTTCCCAATCGCGGGCGTATTCACGCGCCGCTCATCAAAGCTGGCATCGTGCCTGATGGCGAACACCTGCGCGACCTGGAATGCCGAACCAAGAACCAGTTCGATGGCATGCTGACCACGAATGGCAGCACCGACCACAGCTTCTGGTGGATGTTCTACTCGCAACTGCTCGCCGAAATCGGTCTGCAAAATGATGCCATCCGCGACCAACTCGTCACCGCGATTCGCAACTCCGGCAACTGGGACACGATTCGCCCCGGGACCGCCGAACAGTTGCATGAGATCGGCACACGCTATCAGACTGCGGTCATTTCTAATGCGGACGGCAGGATTGAAGACGTGTTGCAGAAATGCGGGATCGCCCGCTGCTTTCAGACCATCACCGACTCCGGACTCGTCGGCTACGAGAAACCGCACCCGGAAATCTTCCGTCACGCTCTGCAGAGCATGAATGCCGCGCCCGAAGAGAGCCTCTATGTCGGTGACGTCTATTCCGTGGACTACCTCGGCGCCACCGGCGCGGGTATGCAGGCGCTATTGATGGACGTCCCCGGCGCCTACCGCGACAAAGGAGTGCCGCGCGTGGAATCCCTTGAAGAGTTGCAGACCACCTTGCGGGGATGAACCCTTCGTAGAGAAGCGGCTACTGCACTTCAATCACCTGATGGTCGTGGCAATCAGGATGAATCTCGCGATGGAGATTGACCAGCAGTTCCGGGCCATATCGCGCCACGAAGCTCACTCCCGCGACTTCGCGCTCCTGCAGCACCTTATGCGGAAACACGGCGTCGCTCACGGCATCTGCGTGCCGGGCGATGACCTCATTGCGCAATAGTTCCGCGCGTGAGGCCCGCCCATGCAGCCGATTGATCTGCTTCCAGATGCTCATCCGGACACGATCCGCCGCTTTAATCAAAGTCGAATCCAGCTTGCTGAGCGACTCGCGAACCGCCGTCATCGACTGCTCGGCATTCGCGTAAGCTTCCGAAAAGCGAGCCTGCAAATCCGCTGGCAGTGAACGAACTGCAATCGCCTCGCGAACTTTTTCCGGGCCATGGAGCACTTCGGGCAGGCCCAGTTGATAGCGCGTCAGAATACGCGCTGGCTTGGGTTCGAGCAACGTCGCCGAAAATCGCGGCAGAATCGGCGTCACCCGTCCGAGCAGCTTCTCGTAGACCACGGCAACCTGCGCGAAGTATGCGACTTCCGCCGCTCCGCCGGTATAAACCAAGGTCGGCAGCAGATAATCCTGCACCACAGGACGAAGCAGCACGTTTGGGTTGAACTTCTCGGGAGACTCATCGATCCGCTCCAGCAGTTGCTGGCGCGAGATCCGCTGTTCGCCAACCGCAAAATCACCGTTCGTGCCATTCGCGCCATTGCTTCTGCGCCGCACCACAGTACGCACGCCATCTTTCACTTCAAACAGCAGCGTAGTCGCTGGCGTCACTTTGACTTGCTGATGATATCCCGCCGCCTCGATCGCCTTGCCGCGCCCGAGCAAAGCCTCATCGAGTTCGGAGACCCGCTCAATCGCCGCGCGAAACAGTGGTTTTGCGAGATCGTGAAACTCCTTGTCGGCCGGATCCAGCAGGATGACGCCCCAATCCGCAAACAGCCGCGCAAAGAGCAGGGCGAACGCACTGCCAAGCGTTTCACCGGGACGATACGCTTCGCGGAGCCAGGTTGCGACTTCGGAGCCTCCGAGAAGACTGGCGGCGCGCTCGACCACCGGCCCAATTTCAGGCCCAAACTTGACGGCTCCCACCGGCGCACCCACGACCGCGTCACGTTCAAACGCACGACCTTCGACCGCGAAGGGCTCAGGAGGACCGTGCTCAGAAAGCAGGGCGACATGGCTGACCTCCGCCAAATCGTGATCCTCGGTTGCCAGCCAAAAAATCGGGACGCACTCCACTCCGGCCGCCGTAGCCTGTTCCGCAAGTTTGACCGCCGTCAGCGCTTTGAAAATGGAAAACAGCGGGCCGCCGAACAGGCCGACTTGCTGCCCCGTAACCGCCGCCAGCGCGCCGCGTCGCAACCGCTCAACATTCGCCAGCGTCTTCGAAGAAGCTCCCCAGGCGCGATTCTGCCGCTCAAGAATTTCGGACACTTTGCCGCGACGGGCACGATCGTAAACCAGGCGCTCGGCTTCGTCTTTCACGGCTTCGTCTTTCATCCAATCGGAAAAAATCGGAGAGCGCGGATACATGCCGCGAACGGAAGGAGTGTAGGCCAGATAATCAAGAAAGAGACGTGTGCTGTGCGGAATCTGGGTGAACGGCAAACACTGCCCGCCAGCGCCAAACCCAACTAGATCAGATGATGCGGACGGGCACAGGGTGCAGAGAGTGTTCCGGGGGAAAAAACACCCCGTACTCTAGTTTGAAGGCTGTTTAGGAATGCCCATTTCTTATGGCTACCGCTTCTCCAACACCACCGCAACTTTGTCCTCGTACGCGACTCGCCAATCCCGCGGCAGCGCGCGGAGCATGTTGGCCAGTGTTGAATCAGTGGGCAAAAGGGCGGTCCGAATCTCTTCGTTTTCCAGCACATCCTGCCATCCCGGCTGTACCTGGGTCAGGATCAGATACTGCCGAATCCGTTCCGCTCCGTAAAGATCGTGACGGTCGTCGACCACCACCTTGCGCTCGGGATACATCCGGTAGATCAGATAGCCGCTCCAGAAATCGGTCGAAAAGACCGGGGCGGCGACCGGGTGCTCGTCTTTATTTTGATTTTTTGAATTCCGGGAATCCTTCACTTCTTGCTGCAGAAAAGTCACTGCCGCGGCCGGCACTTTCTTAGGATCAAATTGCGCATGAATCAATTGTCGCCGGCCCAGATATCCGCCTTGAAGACAGATTGCGAAGGCCAAGGCCACCGAGACAACCGGCCACAAATGCCCTCGAAGCTCCATCTCCTGTGCTCCCATGCGATCAGAAAAGTTTGAAATTCCGGCCACTCGGTTGCGCACCCATTGCCAGGCGCTGGGCTTATTCGCCAGTGACGCGAAGTCCTCCCACAGCATGGGTCCGGAGATTAAGACCAGCAGCATCGAAGAAACCGGAAGATTGCGCGCCGAATAGAATCCCGCATAGGTCGCCAGCAGCACGACCAGCAACTGGCTAAGACGCAGCTTGCGTTGATCATTTGAATCACGGTCGTCCGAAACTCGATGGTCCGAAGAACGATTGTTCGCAAGGGCAATGAGCGTCAGTAGCAAGATGGCCGCAAACGCGCGCGGCGACCAATCATGAAAATCAGGCGAGCGAAATTCCTGGATGTTGTTCATCAGAAAGCGATCGCCCAAATACCGATAGATGTGCTCGTGCAAGCGCCATCCGTACGGATTCGCAAGCGTTGCGACGGCCGAGCCCACGAAAGCCCACGCCATGACACGGGCCCGATGCGCAGATCGAATGGCGGCAAACGCGTCCTTCTTCTGCGCTCGCACGCTCTCGACGAATGCGGCAAAGGTGTAGATTCCGAGCAGCGCCAATCCAAAGAGCCAACCACCATGCAGGTTCACCCAAAGCAACATCGAGGCGGGGAAAAACCAGGGGATCCATCGCGGCAAACTATCGCGCCCTCGGCTCTCCCAATGTTCCAGCACAACAAACCAGAGCAGGGAAAAAAGCCAGCTCACGATGTGCGGGCGCGCGTACAGGTGGATCATCGCAGCGGTCTCAGCCATCAGCATAAGGACGACCGCCAGCAGGATGCCGGTCCCGCGCCGCAGCAATTGCGAAAGCAGCATCGCGAAAACTGCGGCGAACAGCAGGGCGCACAGCCAGACCACCCCATTCAGCCCGCAAGCCCGATGGAGAATTCCAAGCACAATGTCGCACAACCACTCCCAGGCAAACCACGGCTGACCCTGCATGGTGGAGGAAAACGAATCGGTGCGGGGCAGCGTGTGCATTGCCAGAATCTGCTCGCCGGTTCGAATGTGCCACCCAATATCCGAATCCCCGAGCGGACGATTTGATAAGGGCCCCGCCAGCAGCGACCAGAAAAGAAACATGAAAATGATGTCGCGGACCGATGGCATTAGAAAACGCAAAACTGACGGACTGGGCTGCGCCTGCGTCATCAAGGGTTGCTGAGCCAAGGGTGAAGAAGCAGTGTATAAGGTTCCAGGTTTCAAAGTTTCAAAAAAAGCCCGTGAAAGCCGCAACGCGAAACTGCGACATATCTTGGACACTATTGGAACCTTGTAACTTGGCCTTCCTGAAAACATTCCGTCCGAACAGCCATCGTGCGAATCTATTAAATTGATGGCTCTGCAGGTACAACCATCGGCCACCAAGTCGAAGCCACGAGTAGTAATCGTGGGCGCAGGCTTCGGTGGACTCACGGCGGCCCGCCGAATCGCCCGGCTCCCGGTTGAGGTAACCGTGATCGACCGCAGGAACCACCACACTTTTCAACCGCTGCTCTACCAGGTTGCAACCGCTGGCCTCTCTCCCGGCGAAATCGCGGCACCCATTCGTTGGATTCTGAAAACCCACTCCAATGTGGAAGTGCTACTCGATGAGGTTGTCGATTTCAATTTGGATCAGAAGAAGGTCATCACCAAGGAGCAGGTGCTCGATTACGACTTTCTGATCCTCGCCTCGGGCGCCACCCACGCGTACTTTGGCCATGAGGAGTGGGAGCCGTTCGCGCCCGGTTTGAAAACGATTGAAGATGCTCTTGAAATCCGTCGCCGCGTTCTGCTGGCTTTCGAACTAGCCGAGCGCCAGAACGATCGCCAGAATAAGAACGAACCTCAGAATGAGACCGCCGACGGTCAAAGCCAATCTCCGCTGCAGTTTGTCGTCGTCGGAGCGGGCCCCACCGGCGTCGAACTCGCCGGGACGCTAGCAGAAATCGCACACCATGCCCTCACCGGCGAGTTTCGCCATATCGACCCAAAGCAAACCCGCATCCTCCTCATCGAAGGCGGCCCGCGAGTGTTGCCAGCCTATTCGGAGGAACTTTCCCGCAAAGCTGAAGCTCAACTCCGACACCTAGGCGTGGAGGTTCGCACCTCCCACATGGTCACCAGCATTGAGCCCGGAGTGGTTTGGACTGGCAGCGAAAAGATTTCCGCCGCAGTGGTCTTGTGGGCAGCAGGCGTCGCCGCTTCACCGCTCGGACAAAAGTTGGGTGTTCCCGTCGACCGCGCGGGCCGCGTCCTCGTCCAACCCGACCTCAGCATTCCCAAACATGCGGAAGTATTCGTGATTGGCGACCTCGCCGCGCTTAACGACGCAAGCGACAAACCGCTTCCCGGAGTCGCGCCGGTTGCCATCCAGCAAGGCGACTGGGTCGCTGAAACCATCGCGCGAGACCTCAAAAATCAACTACGACGCAACTTCCGCTATCACGACAAAGGCAGCCTGGCCACCATCGGCCGCGCCGCGGCTGTTGCCCAGTTCGGCAAATTTGAGTTGTCCGGCTATTTCGCGTGGCTGGCGTGGCTGTTCATCCACGTTCTGTTCCTGATCGGATTCCGCAATCGCCTGCTCGTCATGATTCAGTGGGCATGGTCGTATCTCACCTATGAGCGCAGCGCCTACCTCATCACCGGCAGCGATGAGCTACCCGGATGGATCCATCCCCAGTCACAGCCGCAAGACGAGGAAATTCCGTCCGAAATCTCGTCCGAACAGGACAGGGCCGTCGAACCGGTTATTCCGGCAGGCCAGCGGCACACATGATGGGCCGTCGTCCCTGCCGATATAATCAAGTTGTCGTGAAACGTGCCGTAGTTTGCATCTTCGCTTCCCTCGTTTTCTGCTGGTCGCTCCGCGCCCAGGACCGCGCTGCCCTAGGCGGAACCGCAGCCGGACGCACCATGGTCGTGGTTCCTTTCGAGAATACTTCCCCGACCCCGGGCCTCGAATGGCTCGGCGAATCCTTTCCCGAAACTCTGCACGAGCAGCTCAATTCGCCGGTCTTATACGTGGCGAGCCGTGACGAGCGCCTGCGCGCCTATGATCGACAAGGCGTTCCCGCCGGTGTGCACGCTTCGCGAGCTACGCTCTATCGGATCGCCGAGCAGATGGATGTCGATTACGCCGTCCTTGGATCCTATCGCTACGACGGCGCGCGCCTGACGGCGACCGCGCAGTTGCTCGACATGCGGGCCCAGAAACTCTTGCCCGCCGTCACCGAGTCCGCTCCCCTGGCCGATTTCGGCACCCTGCAGTCGGCGCTGGCATGGGACCTGCTGCGCTCGATCCGCGCCGACTTTTCCGTGCCCAAAGACAAATACATAGCGAGCGTTGCCGCCGTGCGTTTGGACGCCTTGGAAAATTACGTGCGCGGCATGCTCGCCACCACCGCCGACGAAAAGATCCAGCACTATCGGGAAGCCGTCCGCCTGAGTCCGGATTATGCCAAGGCTTGGCTGGAGCTTGGCAAGACCTACTATGCGCAGCGCGCCTACGAGCCGGCGATGGCTGCGCTCGGCCAAGTCCAGCCGTCTTCTCCCGTCGCGCGCGAGGCCAACTTCTATCTTGGACTCGCGGCCTACGCTCACGGGGACTTCGCCAAATCCGAAAGTGCCTTTGCGTTTGTCGCCGCGCGCCTTCCGCTGGCCGAGGTCTATAACAACTTGGGAGTCGTCGCTGCCCGTCGCGGCCACTCTCCGAAGATAGCCACCGATGATTTTCAGCGCGCCATCCAGGACGATCCAAGCGACGCCGACTATCACTTCAATCTCGGAGTAACTCTTACTCAAAGCGGTGATCGCGCGGGCGCGACCCGCGAACTGCACGCAACCCTAGCTGATCGCCCTAACGACGCCGAAGCAAAGATATTGCTCGACTCTCTGAATCCTCTGCCCGGAAGTATTGTTCCGAGTAGCGCGACGTCCAAGGTGCCGCCCGAGCGCATCAAGCACAATTACGAGGAAAACGCGTTCCGCCAGATGACCACGCAAATGGGAAGCTGGGCCGAACAACGATTTGTCCGATCCGATCCCCACACCCATGCCAGTTACCACATCGAACTCGGCAAAGAACTCATGGCTCACGGATTCACTACGGAAGCCGAAGCCGAATTCCGTCATGCCGCTGCGGTCGATCCCTCAAGCCCGGCGCCGCTCACTGCTCTGGGTGAGAACTACGATGCCCGCGGCGACGCGAGTGAAGCCCGCGCCGAAGCCGAGGCTGCTCTCCACATTCGCGAATCGGCCGAGGCCTACCTGCTTCTGGCGCGGCTCGATTTGCGAGAAAATAAAATGGATGCAGCCGCCCAGAGCATCAATCGGGCGCTGCAACTGGAGCCCGGCAACACTGCCGGCCAAGACCTGAAGCGCACCTTAGCAGCCAAGCTCGCGGAGAAAGCGCAGCCGCTGTCACCGCCATGACACTAGCTATCAGCTCTCAGCTTTCAGCTCTCAGGAATAGCCTGGCAGCGCATTTTTGTTTCGCCCTCCTTGCTTTTGGATTGCTTGTCGCAACGTGCTCCGCCGACGTCTTGCGAGTTTCCGTGGACGACGCCATCCAGCCTGTCACCGCCGAATACATTGCCCGAGCGCTGGAAGTGGCGGCCGCAAACCACGATCAGGCGGTCCTGATCGAGATCAACACTCCCGGAGGATTGGTCGATTCGACCCGCAAGATTATCGAGAAGATCGTCGCCTCGCCCGTTCCGGTCATCATCTATGTGACGCCCAGCGGCAGCCGTGCTGCGTCTGCCGGATTCTTCATTCTCGAATCGGCCGACGTTGCTGCCATGGCTCCGGGAACCAATACCGGCGCAGCGCATCCCGTGATCCTCGGCGGCGAAAAGATGGACGACGTGATGAAAATGAAAATGGAGAACGACGCCGCGGCCCTGATGCGTTCCGTCGTCGCCAAGCGCGGACGCAACGTTGAACTGGCCGAGAGCGCCGTGCGCGAATCGAAATCATTCACGGATCAAGAGGCGCTCGACAAGAAACTGATCGAGTACATCGCTCCGAACGAGCAGGACTTGTTTCATCAACTGAGCGGCAAGAGCTTCAAGCGTTTCGACGGCACAACCGTCACGCTTAACCTCGACAACGAGCCCGTGCGCGATTACAAGATGACGCTCAAGGAGCGCATCCTCTCTTACATCATGGACCCGAACATTGCGTTCATCCTGCTGGCCATCGGAGCGCTTGCGCTGTACGCCGAATTCAATCACCCCGGCGCGGTCATTCCCGGAACCGTGGGCGTGGTCTTCATCCTTCTCGCAGCCTTCGCGTTGAACCTGCTACCGGTGCGCTACGCGGCGATTGCCATGATCATAGGATCCTTCGCGCTCTTCGCGGCCGAAGCCAAGTTCGCCAGCCACGGCGTGCTCACCACCGGGGGGATTGTCCTATTAACGTTGGGCGGCCTGTTTCTGGTCGATGGGCCCATTCCGGAAATGCGCGTCCATCTTGTGACCGCGCTCGCCGTCAGCATCCCGCTCGGACTGATCACGGCCTTCCTGATGAGCATCGCCGTGCGCGCTCGCCGCAACAAGATTGTCACCGGCAAACAAGGCCTGATCGGCGAAATCGGGATCGCCGAAACCCTGCTCGCGCCCGCCGGAAAAGTGTTCGTCCACGGCGAACTTTGGGATGCTGTCTCCACCGTCCCCATTCCTGCCGGAGAACGCATCGTCGTGCGGCAGATCGATGGGCTCACGCTAAGAGTCGATCCCGTAGCGGCGGCGAAGCCGGTGATGGCGTAGCCCCCCCTATTTTTTGATCTTTAGAATCATTGACTTAGCTGCAAAGTATTCGGCTTAAAAGACTTACATGGAAAATATTCAGGAATAAGGACTTAGCTTTCTCCTGTCCTCAACTTCGTGTTGTCAAAGAGCTTCGACTCGTGGGGCTGGGGCAGGTTTCGAGGGACCTCTTGTTGACGGGCACAGCTCGGCCCTGCCACAGGTCGATCTCCATTGTCGCCAACGGGCGCGTGGATGTCTGTGATTGTGCACACAGCGCGTTTGTGACGAAAAAGTCGAAGGCCCGGCCCAGGTGAAGCTTGGACGGGCCACTTGCCTCTCGCAACTTAGATTTCGCATTCGGAGGCGTCGCTCTCCGAACATACCTTGAAGGTATCCTCGTCGACATACTCAGTCAGAGTGCCGCCCTCGGTGTTGATGTCGAGCTGATACTGCACCCCGAGAGTGCTTGCCCAGCCACTTGGAAGCTGTTCCGCCGGTTCCTGAAGATTCAGGGTATAAGTCTTCCCGTCGATCACCAGGGAGTCGTAAAACATGCAGGGACGACCGCCGCACGAATTGTCCCCAGCTACCAAATGGTCGTAAACCACGATCTTGTGGTATTTCCCTGGCGTGAGCTGAGTACATGCGACGTCAGTGTTCACCCAAGGTTCACTAAGCTGGTAGTTCCATACCTGCCAATACTTGTTGGGAACGCACTCGGACCCGAACATATATTCGACGCCCGGAGTCACGGTAGCGTCGAACTTAAAAAGATCGAACTCGAAGGCTTGGGCATTCGTCGTGGCGCTTACATAAACCTCAAAGGTATGTTTGAAGTAGGCAGCCGGTTCCCAACCCGTGGCCTTGTAATACCACAAAACGTCGGTGTAATCGTCTGCACCGGCTTCGCCCGTAGCGCTTAACTCCATACATTTTGTATCTAAGCAGGGACTGGTAACAATTTGTTGGACGACTGCCGTCGGCGCCACGGTACCACCAGGATTGCAACTGGGCAGATAGCATTCTCCCCAACCGGTAAGCGATTGGTCTATGTTGCTGAAGGTTTCGACTTGCGCAAACATCAAGGTCGAGAAGCCCGCGAGCACGAGTAACAACAAAAGGTTCTTCATTTGAAAGCTCCTTCCGGCAATGGCGGAATTGCAGATGTCGGGCCTCACAATGCCGTTATTACTACGACCACACAATCCAGTGAAAACTGGAGGGCTGTTCGGAACTTTCTGTATCGCAGGTTACAGAGCCCGACGGCGGGGTGGCCGTCCAAGCTTCGCATGGGCGGGGACTGCTCTGCCGCGGAGCGGACGCTGGCGGA
Organism: Terriglobales bacterium; assembly: GCA_050010155.1. Classification (GTDB taxonomy): domain Bacteria; phylum Acidobacteriota; class Terriglobia; order Terriglobales; family Acidobacteriaceae; genus Acidiflorens. Next base: position 26,033 of record JBEKLO010000037.1, on the reverse strand, counting down.
GGCACGGTGAGAACGCCTTGACACTTCGCCAGGAGTTGTCGGACGGGTAGGGGTCCTTCGACTCCGTAGCTGCTTCGCTTCGCGAAGCGGCTTCTCCGCTCAGGATGACACGATACCGGCGGTCTGTGAAAAACACTTTGGGCCTCCGCGATGTTAATGTAATCCTCGCGGGAGACTGACCATGTGCTTTTCAGCAGCGGCAAATTTTGTCGGCAGCGGGGTTCTGGGCGCCGTCGGCGTCGTCACCCTGACAAAGGTGAAGCACAGGCGCGAACTGCTTTTCGCTGCGCTGCCTGTGCTTTTCGCCATCCATCAGTTCATCGAGGGCTTCGTCTGGCTGGGATTAGATGGGATTCTTTCGCCGGTGGTGACGCACGACATGGGCGCGGCGTTCATGCTTTATGCGCAGGGATTACTTCCCTTTCTGTTGCCCCTAAGCGTGCTGTTGTTCGAACCTAACGCAAAAAGCCGCCAGCGCATGCGGCCGTTCCTGGTGCTGGGTGCAGGCACAACACTCTACATTTTGTGGGCGCTCACGGCCTATCCCTTGCAGGTCTACGTCCGGGGAAACAGCATCGTGTATATCAACCAGGCGACCAACAATACCGCGGTCGCGGTGCTTTATGTGATTGCAACTTGCGGCTCGTTATTTTTTTCAAAGATCAGGATGATGGTCGTGTTCGGCGGGGCGAACCTGGCAATTCTTCTGATAGTAATGGAATATAAACGGTACGCCTTCACGTCGCTGTGGTGTGCTTACGCGGCGATCGCGAGCTTGATCATTTTGGCCTACTTCTGGACAAGCAGCGAAGAGCGGCCGTTTGCCTATCCATAGTTTCTGGACGCCCGAATCTTCCTCAACAACGGCTCAGGCAGGTTGTTACCGCCGATAGCCGCTCGCGTGCGCTACAATCCGCTCATACGCTGAATTGCGAGTTGTGGAGGCATTTATGGATCTCGGGTTTCCGGTGATCACCGTTGCCGTCGTCATCCTCATCATTTACCTGCTGACTTCCATCAAGATCCTGGCCGAATATGAGCGCGGCGTCATCTTCCGACTGGGACGCCTGATTGCAGCCAAGGGTCCGGGAGTAATTCTGGTCTTCGCTCCAGTCGACCGGATGGTGCGGATTTCGCTGCGGCAGGAAGCGCTGGAGGTTCCTCCGCAGGACATCATCACCCGCGACAACGTCACGCTCAAAGTGAACGCGGTTATTTTTCTGCGCGTGATCGACCCCAATAAGGCGGTCGTAGAAGTCTCGAATTATGCCTACCAGACTTCGCAGTTTGCGCAGACTACTTTGCGGTCGGTGCTGGGCGAACAGGAACTGGACGAGTTGCTGGCGCATCGCGACAAGATTAATTTGCGGCTGCAGAGCATCCTCGATCAGCACACCTCGCCTTGGGGCGTGAAGGTCACGAACGTCGAAGTCAAACAGGTAGACATGCCGGAGTCGATGTTGCGAGCGATGGCCAAGCAGGCTGAGGCGGAACGCGAGAAGCGGTCGAAGATCATCCACGCGGAAGGCGAGTTCTCGGCCGCGCAGCGCCTGGTGGACGCTGCTCACTTGTTGTCCACCGAACCGGCCAGCATCCAGTTACGCTATTTGCAGACGCTAACGGAAATCGGGGTCGAGAAAAACACTACTGTCGTGTTCCCGGTGCCGATCGATTTCTTCTCCGGTTTGCAGAACTTGCTGGCAGCGCCGAAAGCACCGGCTGCGCCGGCAAAAGGTTAGAGGTCAACAATCATTCCCATGTCCACGGCGCAGCAGGATACGGAGATCACGCTTGGCACGGGCCGCATGCTGGCCATTTTTTTCACGTTTGTGCTGGTTTGCGCCTTCTTTTTTGCCATTGGCTTTTCGCTGGGCAGAAAAACTACCCTAGCATCCGCGAGCAACTGGCCGAGCGCTTCCACTGGAGCTCCATCGACGGTGGTTCGGCCTTCGGCCGCAAAAAACGACGCAGCCCAGACCACCCCGCAGCCGACATCGAGCGACTTCAGTTTTTACAAAGCGGTAGGCGAAAAAACCGCCGAGGGCGGGTCTGCGCCGCCGGACACCACGACGCAGGCTTCCGCAACTCAATCCGCGAAGACGCAACCAGCCGTCGCATCCACGGCAACCCCCGTGAACAGCGGCGCGGATGTGACCCCGGCGAGTGGCGGATACGGCTCTGGTTACTACGTGCAAGTCGCCGCGGTTAGCCGCAAGGAAGACGCGGACGCGCTGGTCGAGGCTCTGAAGAAGAAACAATATCCAGCCTTCAGCGCAAATAATCCTTCCAGCGACAAGTTCTATCATGTGCAGGTCGGACCCTACGCCGACGCGAAGGACGCCGAAGGCATGCGCACCCGCCTGATTGGCGATGGCTACAATCCGATTGTCAAAAAGTAGAGGAGATTTTGTAATTTCGTAATCTGATAATTTGGTAATTTAAAATCATGATTACTGGGTTTCAAATTACTAAATTACAAATTACATAATTACCAGATGTCCTCCGGTCCAAATCTCGATCGTTTTCTGCACGCGATTGCCGACCCTACTCGCCGCAGGATTCTGCTGGCGCTGAAAGAAAAAGGCGGAGCCTCCATTGAAAAGGAAACCGGGCTTTGTGCAGCTGATATCGAGCACCGTGTAAAGCTGGCCCAGCCTACCGTTTCGCATCATATGCGCATTTTGGAAAAAGCAGGCCTGGTGGAAGCCGGGAGAGTGGGCCACTGGCGCTGGTACCGGCGCAACGAAAAGCTGATTGCAGAAATGATGCGAGGCCTGAAGGGACAACTCTAGAGATCAGCTGTCAGTTGTCAGTTCTCAGTTTTCAGTGAATGCGCATGGCTGATCACTGATTGCCCGAAACTAACGAGTTCGAGCTTCTCTTCGGTGACGTTCCGCGGTTAGACTCCAGCGCTGGCGCGCTGAGCTTTCTCTTCGCTTGTGTCGGTCGTTTCCGTCTTAACTACGGATTTCCCTTCTCTTTGGCTCAGGCCACGTACCTGCGAGATCAAGTCCGCCACTTCAAACGGCTTGGCCAGCGACGGAACGCCATGTTCCTGCAGGAAAGTGCGAGTCTCGGCGTCGGCCACGGTCGAAAACACGAGTAACAGTCCCTTCTCGAGTCCGGGACATTGGGTCGCGATCCACTCATACATTTCGCGCGCGCTACATCCGCCAGGCATACGTCCGTTCATCACAACCACATCGAAGTTACTGCTACGGAGCCGCTGTTGTGCGTCGTCTACACTCATGGAGGTGGTGACTTCGGCTCCCGCGCCTACCAGCACATCACGTTCAAATTCCATCACGGCTTCTTCATCTTCGACGAGGAGCACACGGCCTGCCAGCACAAACTCGCGCCGCGCCGGCGCCGCCGTCTCCTGCTGTGCCGGCTTCTCGCTGGCCAGCAAACGGACGGCAATCGTGGCTCCGCCCTCATCGCGGTTGCGTGCCACGATTTCGCCGCCATGTTCCTTGACGATTCCGTAGCAGATGCTCAGGCCGAGGCCGGTTCCCTTACCTACCGACTTCGTTGTGTAGAAAGGATCGAAAATGCGGTTGGGATCCTTGATTCCCGGACCACTGTCCTCGAACTCGACGCACACGTGAGCGTCCTTTTTGAACATGCGTACTTTCAACGTACCGCTGCCGCTATCCTCTACCATGGCATCGAGTGCATTGTTGATAATGTTCAGGAAGACTTGTTCCAGTTGATGCGGATCGCCGACTACCGAGGGCACATCCTCGGGGATGTCGCGTTCCACCGTTACATTGTTGACCTTCAGATCGTATTCGCGCAGGGTGAGCGATTCATCCAGCACCTTGCGCAAGTCCACTTCCTGTTTTTGCGGCTTGCGCTGGCGGGCAAACGAAAGCAGATTCTGGACCACCCGGTGCGTACGCTGGGCTTGCTTGAATAGCTTGCGCACGTAGTCGGCGGAACGGCTGTCGAGACCGGCGCCTTCGAGCAGTTGCGCGTAGCCGAGAATGGCAGTCAGCGGATTATTCAGTTCATGCGCCACGCCCGAAATCAATTGCCCGACGGCTGACATCTTCTCGCTTTGCAGCAGTTGTTCCTGGGTTCGGCGCAAATCTTCGTAGGCTCGGCAAGTCTCTTCGTAGAGCTGCACTTTTTCAATGGTAGTGGCCAGTTGGCGGCTGATGGCCACCAGCAGATTCTCATCGTTGCTGGAATAATGGCGATCTTCCTTGCTGGCGATTCCCATGATGCCGATGGGCTTGTCCTTGCTCCAAAGCACAACCCATATCCAATAAGGCAGGCGGTCGGCACAGACAAACTCGACCACCGCCGCAGGAAGGTGAGGCACAAAATCCTGCGTCACCACCTCTGCACGCGAGCGCACCACCAGATCGCCCAAGCCCTCGGGAAAATTAACTTCCGCCATGCGCACGCGTGCCTCGCTGCGCGGGCCCCAACCGGCGCGCCGCCGGAATGTGCCTTCCGGTTCCGCCGCGAGATAGACAGAGCCGGTTTCCGCTCCAAACAGTGAAATCACCTGGCGCAGGGTGAGGTTCAGGATTTCATCCAGATCGAAGGACTGGGTGGCGATGACGGCCATGGCGTTCAGCGCGTTCAACTCGCGATTGCGGCGCCGCATCTCGTCTTCCGAGCGTTTTTTCTCGGTGATGTCGAGAACGAAGCCCTGATAGCGCTCAATGTGGCCGCTCGAATCGCGGGTTGCAAAGCAACTCTGCGCCACCACCAGTAGTGTTCCATCCTTGCGGCGCACCGTGATCTCAAAGTTGCGGACGTAGTTGTGCGCTTCGATTTCCTTGCGAAAAGCCTCCCGCTCCTCGGGAACCGCATTCAGAACGCTGCCCACGTCGAGCGCCATCAATTCTTCGCGGCTGCTGTAGCCGAGCATGGTGACAAAGGCATCGTTGCAGTCGAGCAGATTACCCTCCGGCGTAGCCACGAACACGCCTTCCTGCGCCTGCTCGAACAGCATGCGGTACTTTTCTTCCGCCACCTGACGTTCGGTGGTATCGTGCACCACGTGGATGGTGCCCTTCTGCTGGCTTCCCTGTTCCGCGTAGGAAGAAGTCGAAACCACTGACTGGCCGCCGAAACACAGATCCAAGCCCTCGGTCAGGCCCGAGCCGCGTTCGCAATAGGGGCATCCGCTCCAGGCGCGGCTTTGCGGCAGGACCTCTTTACAGAAATTGCCCAAAACATCGGCCGGCGCCTTTTCCAGGCGCTGCAGCAGGGCTTGATTGGTTTTGAGAATGCGGAAATCCGCGTCGTGCGCCAGAATCAGATCCTGGATGGAATCGAAGGTATTCATCCACTGCCGCTGCGAGCGCAACACCTGCTCGAGCAACCGCAGATTCTCGACCGCAATGCCCAGTGCCTGCGCCGCCGTTTCCAGAAATTCCAGTTCTTCGCTGGTATGACGCCGGCTGCTCGCGTAGCCGAGCGACAGCATGCCGATCACCGACCTCTTACCCAGGACTGGCAACAGCACCACGTGACGAATGCCGAATTTTCTCAGCTGCTCGGAATCGGACGCAGGCATCTCTGCGAGATTCCTAACCACCGCCCGGTTTTCCTGGAGGATGCGGGCGAAGGTTTCATCGGTCCCGTTTTGACCGATAGCTCGCAGAAGATCGCCCGATAGGCCGGCGTGTTGGGTGGGTACCAGATGGTCGCCTTCCATCAACTGGAACCACGCTGCCTTCACCCCGGCTATCGCTTTCAATTTCTCCAAGGCGGACTGCATCATGGGGGCGTGATTCTGGCCGCGCGCGATGGTCGCGGTCAACTCATTCAGCACCGCCAGCCGACGTGTGCGCAGCCGGGAGTCGTCGAGCACGATGAGCAGAAGACTCGAACCGAACAGCACTTCTGATAACAGGTACCCGTCGGTCGGAATCCAGCTGGCGAACCGTGGCCAGTTCAGATTGAGCGTCAGCAGACCGACGCCGAAGAGGAACGAACCCAGGCCGATACGCCCGAAACGATAGCGCAAGAGCTCGAGGACCGCCCAGGCCGCAAGGAGACGGCAGGCGACATCCAACCCGAGCGCGAGGGTCTTCGAGTCCAACGAGTACAGTGCGTCCGGAAAATAAATTGGGCGCATGGCGGCGAATACCATTAGCACCCACGAGACCGCCACCAATACGGTTAAGGCTCGGCGCGCCTGCGCCGATAGCAGCGCTGCGGCCGCGAACAGTCCCATCGCCAGCACGAAGTCGGCCTGCGCAAATTCCGTGACGGACTTGGGGGCCAGGTGCAATTCCCCGGCGCGCGTTGCCCAAAGAAACACTCCATAGGCAATCCAGCCCGCAGCCCACACCAGCAGAGACCGTTCGCGAAAAGCGCGGAAGAAAAGTAAGGTAACCACCACCACGATCAGGGCGGCGGTTTCCCGCACCGTCAACGATGGGGCGGTCAATATGCCAAACGAATTCCCAAATAGCGCGGCAAAACCCATAAATAGGCGCACGAACACCCAATCCTTTAAATATCACGCTAGCCCTCCGTCGTTGCCGGATTTCCGTCTCCAGGTGGTTACTTTCGGAATGTGAACTCGGAGCCTAGAATAGCGATACATTCACTTAGCGCCATGCCCAACGAACGTATTCTTGTAGTCGATGACGAGGAAACAATCCGTGAGATTGTTTGCTCTATGCTCAGCGGGGCACATTTTCAGACGCGCCAGGCCGCCAACGGCGTTGAAGCCCTCTCGATTCTGGAATCGGGAGAGGAATTCGATCTGGTGCTCTCGGACCTGATGATGGCGGAAATGGATGGGATTGCCCTTTTGGAGCGGGCCAAAGAGCGCTATCCTGACATGCCCATCGTGATGGTCACGACCGTCCACGACATTTCGGTGGCGCTGCAGGCGATTCGCAACGGGGCCTACGATTACCTCCCGAAGCCCTTCGAGCGCGAGCAACTGCTGGCGACAGTTCGACGCGCGCTGGAGAATCGGCGCCTCAAACGCGAAAACGACGCTTATCGGACCAACCTCGAAGTTCTGGTTGCTGAACGGACCCAACAATGGAAGACGGCGCTTTCTAACTTGGGGAAATCCACTGAAATGATGGTTGAAGTGTTGGGCGATGTGCTCGACCTCAAGGACAAGGAAACGGAAGGCCACTCGCGGCGCGTGACGGCATTCACCATCGCCATCGCGCGGAAGATGGGTCTGGCGAAAGAAGAGATTCAGGTAATCGCGCGCGGAGCCTTCCTGCACGACATCGGCAAGATCGCCATTCCGGACGCTATCCTGCTGAAGCCCGGCAAGCTCACGGACCCCGAAACGGCGATCATGCGGGAGCATTGCTACCTCGGCTACAGGATCATCGCGCGCATCCCTTTTCTGGCGGAAGCTGCGGAAATCGTACATGCGCACCAGGAGCGATTTGACGGACTGGGCTATCCCCGGGGCCTGAAGGGCGACCAGATTCCTCTCGGGGCGCGCATTTTCTCGATCGCCGACACGCTTGACGCGATGACGGTCGACCGGCCTTACCGCCGGGCACAATCGTTTGAGGCCGCCCGCAAGGAAATCGAACTCTGGTCCGGTCGCCAGTTTGATCCTGAGATCGTCAAGGTATTTCTCGAAATGCCGGACAATATCTGGCAGGATCTGCGAAGAGACATCAATGACCAAGGCCACACGCTTCCCCGCCCCGATGGATCTGAAATGCCGCCGCTACTACCCAAGAATTAATCTTGTCCGCCGTTGGGTCGTCACCTTTGTGATCGCTTCTGATTTGCCGGAATGTTTTGCCATTTCATTCTTTTCATGGCAATTCCCGGAACTTGCCGCGTTCTAACATTAGGGTGTATGCGGGAGCTGTTCGACAACCAGGTGCATTCTAGAATCAGGAGAGATCGAATCAGGAGAGATCAATGAGAAAAAGCGTTTTCACTCTTTGCACCGTTCTCGTTCTGAGTTTGCTCGCAGTCGCGCAGGCTCCTACAGTCAACGCCTTGCCAAACACGATTTACGTGGGGGCCGATGGCAAGTTTGAAACTGCGCCCGACACCGCTCTCGTCCAGTTCAACATCTCGTCGCAAGGGGACAGCGCGAAAGACGCCTACGACCAAGCGGCGAAGCAGGCCGAAGCCACACGCCAGGTTCTGCGCGCCAACGGAATCGATCCCAAGGCGGCGGAGATCGGATTCTTTGCCGTGAATCCGCAGTACGACTGGAAAAACCCGAAGCACAAAGTGATCGGCTACCAGGTCACGACCAGCGTCAGCCTGAAGTTGAAGGACTTTTCCAAGATCGGACCGGTTACCGAACAGCTTGCCGATGCCAGCATTGGGGATAGCCAGACTCTCAGCTACACGCTCGAATCGACCGAAGAGGCCAAGAGCAAAGCCGTCGCCGACGCCTACGAGCGAGCGCGAGCTTCCGCACAAGCCCTTGCCCATGCCAGCGGACGTACGCTCGGCGAACTCTCCTATGCGTCGGTCGACACCTTCGAAAACATTCGCGTGACCGCACCCATGCCGCGCGCGAAGGTGGCGATGGCCGCTGCGCCGATGGCCGCCCCAACCGAGGAATTCTCTCCGCGGAACGTGACGGTCACCGCGCACGTGAACGCTATGTTTGTATTGAAATAGAAAGTTGCTGGCAGAAACCCGGGCGTCCTGAGAGAAAATTCTTGATCACGGAGGGTCACAGCAAAACACGGACTCGGTTTCTCCCGTGTTTCTCCGCGTCCCCTGCTGACAGTCTAGTTGCGGACAACGACCTCAGTTCGTGCGGGAATCCGGCTCGGATCCACCACTACTTCGCGCTGGATCTCCATCTGAATCGAAGAGCCGGCCTCCAGGCGCACGTCGGCGCCTCGCGAGAGCATTCCGACCGCGAGCCCTGCAACGGCTCCCGCTCCCGCGCCAATCCCAGCGCCCTTGCCTCCAGCTACTACTCCTCCGATCACTGCTCCGGTGGCGGCCGTGCCTGCGGCTTCCTTGGCTTTTTTCCCGGCTTCGCTATCCTGGCGGATTGTGCCTTCGGAATCTTTCACTGACGCCTGATCGGCGCCGGGCGCGTTCTCGACCGAACCGCCAAGCAATACCGTATAACCGTTGGGGTAAATGATCGAAGTGAAGTGGATCAGCACCTCGGCGCGTCCCTTGACATGCCCACCGCGCTGCACATGCTCGATCTTTCCCTGGACATAGGTGCCCGCTGGAATCACGACACGTTCATTGATCACATAGGGAAACGCAGTTTCGGCGTATACCGGGTCACCGTCCTTCGCGGTTTTCGTTGAAATCGACTGCTTTAGCGAGAGTGGAACGGAGGCGCCGACCGGAATCGTCAGCATTGTCTTGCCGGATTCCACAGACGGCGCATTCGGGTCAGGAACGACAGACGTCTGTGCCGGCGCGATTCCGACCAGCAGCAGAACCCAAATCGAAGCAGCGAGCGTTTTCATCGGACGACCTACCTTTGGGGATAGCAGGCGCTAGCCAATGTTTCTCCGCGCCCGGCTCTCGATCACATTGCCCATGAACTGCGACTGCAGTTTCTGCGCACAGCCTTCTCCGCAAACATGCATTGCGCCCTCTTGTGCGGCCAGTTTCTCGTCCCACGGCGCCAGATGCATGACCGGCACGTGGTAAGCGTCAAACGAACTCCACATGATCCACCAGCGATCACTCACGCCTTTTAACACCCCGCAATTCGGGCCGGCACAACGGAAAAACGAACTTGGAATGCGAGCAATATTCTCGGACATGGTCAACCTGTGTACTCCGCATTGTAGCTGAGGAACTCGCGCGGGAACAAAGGTTACAAACTGCGGCGGTGGATCAGTTTGACGCTGCGAACTGAAGGACGTGACGAGAGCGCAAATCCGCTACTTGTACAACAGATATTTTTCCCGCAGGCGCACGAATTCATCCAGGCGCTCCTGCCAGTCTTCGGCAATGCGTCTCGGATCCTCTCCCGCGGCGATGGCATCAAATACCGCCTGATTGACCAGCAAATCGGCCATCTTCTCGATTTTGAAGTCATTGGGATAGAGCTTGTGTAGCGCCGAGGCCAGTTCGATTCCCAACTCTGGCGCGTCCAGAGTATTTCGATCCAGAATGATCAGGTTCACGCCTTCGCAACGCTCCGCAGCAAAGTTGCTGGATGACGGAGTAAAGACAATCGGCACGAACCGGACACTCTGAATCGCGCGAGCGTTCAGGTACGCCGCCAGTTCCTGGCCTTTGATCCAGGGCGCGCCCACTACTTCGAATGGCGTGTCCGTTCCCCGTCCCACCGAAACATTAGTGCCTTCAATGAGCGCTACTCCAGGATAAAGCGCCGCCTCGGTCAAACTGCGCAAATTGGGCGACGGATTCACCCACGCCAGGCCCGTCGAATCAAACCAGTCGCCGGGTTGCCAGCCTTCGATTGGAACCACCTCGAGTCGCGCCCCGATGTGCCGCTCGACATTGAACATTTTTCCGAGCTCGCCCAGGGTCATGCCGTGGCGAACTGGTTCCGGAAAATAATTCGTAAAACTCTCACGTCCGGCATTGTTGGAGCCGGAATCCGAGACTGGCCCCTGCACAAACGATCCCGTAACCGGATTCGGCCGATCCAGTATGACGATTTCAATTGCGGCTTTCGCGGCCGCTTCGAGAAAATATCCCATGGTGGCTTCGTAGGTGTAAAAGCGAGCTCCCGCATCGGCCAGATCGATGACCACTGCATCCAGCCGTTTCAGCACGTCCATCGGCGGTCGCCGCGCTGCATCGCTTGCCCCATACACGCTATACACTGCAATTCCGGTCGCTGCATCTTTCGTATTCTTGATGTCGGTTGTGTCGAGCGCGCCCGTCACTCCATGTTCGGGACTGAAAATCGCATCGAGCGAAATTCCCGGCACGTTCGCCAGCACGTCGATTGTCCGGCGGCCTTCGGCGTCCACGCCGGTCTGATTCGTCAGCAGGCCAATACTTCGCGGCGCGCCGCCTCGCGATGGGCGCAGGGCTGCGAACTTCGTCTCTTCGAGGACGTCAATTCCCGTTTTCACCGTGCCATTGCGCAGCGGGAGCTTACGCGCGGCGCTCTGCATTTCGTTGTAGCCGGTGATGGCCGCCACGCGCATTTTCTCCGCCTGGGCCGGATCGAGCGCCAGCGCCGCGGCGACCGCGGTCGCGACTTTTGTCCGAAGTGCGACTGCGCTTCCCTTCTCCTTCGGCGGCAGACCATTTATGTGGACTACGTTCATGTGCACGGCGTTCGTCAAAAGAACGATATACGTTCTCGTCGTTGGATCAATCCACAACGAAGTCCCCGCGAAACCCGTGTGTCCGTAACCGCCGACCGGCAGGAGTTCGCCGCGGTTCGTAGAAAGAGGAGAGTCAATGTCCCATCCAAACCCCCGCACTGCCGTTCCATTCACGGGTTGCTGCGGCGCGGACATTTTCGCAATTGTTGCGGATGTCACTATGCCGCGCCCGCCATCGAGCAGAGCCTGGGCAAAAATCGCCAGATCGTCGGCGGTCGAAAATACTCCGGCATGGCCCGCCACGCCAGCCATCCGGCGCGCCGTAGGGTCATGGACCACGCCGCGCATGAGGTGATGGTTCTCATCCTCTTCGGTGGGAGCAATCCGAGCGTCCCACGCGCGTGGAGGAACGAACCGAGTCTCTTTCATGCCGAGCGGACCGAAGATATGTTTCGCTGCATACTCGTCGAGCGACTCGCCCGAAAGCCGCTCCACCAGCGCTCCCAGGACGACGAAGTTGATATCGCTATAGACAAACGCCGCTCCGGGAGCGCGCTCCGGAGGCGCCTCAAACGCCATGCGATATGCCGTCTCCTTGCCTTCCCACGGCTTGGTCAAATCCAGATCGGGAGCAAGACCGGAGTAGTGCACGAGCAACTGCCGGATCGTAATATCCTGTTTGCCGTTCTGCGCAAACTCGGGAAGATACTTCGCCACCGGATCGCTCATGCGAAGTTTGCCTTGCTGCCAAAGCTGCATGATCGCCGTCGTGGTTACGACGACCTTGGTCAGCGACGAACAATCGAACACCGTATCGAGGGTCATCGCCTCGCGCCGCGGTTCCAGCGCGCGGTTGCCGTAAGCCTTGCGGTAGACGACTTGCCCATCGTGGCCGACTATGAGCACCGCTCCTGGAATCTGGCGCTCGGCGATGGCTTCGTTGACGACAGGATCAAGGACGGCGAGACGAGAATCGAGCGGAGACTGTGATAGCGCGGCGGCAGAAAACAGGAAAACAAAAAGCAGCAAATTTTCGGGTAAGTGTTTCACGTCTGCTGTGACTCTACATGACGCGGGAGATGCGCCTCAAGGGTGATGGGTACCACCGATACCCTCAAGGTAACTACCGGTTTGCCTCTGCTGGCCGCGTTTGCTATAACCCCACTAGATCACAAAAAACTCTTGAACGTGACGCTGCCGAATCGAGAATCCGGTTTTTCCTTTCTGGTGCGCAATTGTGTTGCGCAGGATGACCGCTTTCACAACGCCTTCGATGTCCTGGAAAAGGCGATCGCCGCGCGCGCTTTTCCTGCGTGCTCGCTCTCGGTTACTTTCCACGGCGAACTCGTCGCTCACAAAGCCCTCGGCCGCTTCACCTATGATCCGACTTCGCCGGAGGTCACGACCGCGAGCCTTTTCGATGTCGCTTCGCTCACGAAGATTATCGCTACGACTGCTATGGCCATGATTCTCTACGAGCGCGGCGTGCTTGATCTCGAAGCGCCGGTCACGGCGATTGTCCCCGAATTTGCTGGTCAATTTGCTGGCCAAGTCGCTGACAATGACCCTCGCCGCGGCGAAGTCACCGTGCGCATGCTGCTGACACACAGCTCCGGCTTGCCCGCTTATGAGAAGCTCTTTCTGCGTGCCCGGACTCGCGAAGACCTGCTGCAAGCCGCCTTCACCACGCCACTTGCTGCTGCTCCCGGCGCGCGCGTCGAATACAGCGACATCGGTTTCATCATTCTGGGCACGATTCTCGAACGGCTGGCCGACGAATCGCTCGATGTGTTCTGCCAGCGTGAAATCTTCGGTCCGCTCGGCATGGCGCACACGGCCTTCAAACCCAGTCCAGCCTTGAAGGATTCCATCCCGCCTACCGCGGACGACCGGAGCTTCCGCCATCGCATCATCCAAGGCGAGGTGCAGGACGAAAACGCGAGCGTGCTTGGCGGGGTTGCACCGCACGCTGGTTTGTTCTCTACCGCCGAAGATTTAGCTATTTTTGCCCACACCATGCTCAACGGCGGATACCCGATACTCCGCTCGGATACAGTGGAACTTTTTTCGCGCCGGGAATCCGCGCCCGCAGGCACATCCCGGGCGCTGGGGTGGGACACTCCCTCGGGGCTGTCCCAATCCGGAAAATATTTTTCTGAACGTTCCTTCGGACATCTCGGTTACACGGGTACATCTCTATGGATCGACCCGGAGCGGCAACTTTCGATCACTTTGCTTAGCAATCGGACTTGGCCGGACTGCGCGAACCAGGCGATCAAACAGGTGCGCCCAGCGTTTTACGATGCGGTGGTTGAGGCCTTGGGGAAGACCGATTGAAACGAAAAACAACGATCGCGGAACTCCAACGCCTGGGCACCGAGAAAACCAACTCCGCCTCCGCTGATCTCGATAGCAAAAGCGCGCTCGAGATCGCCCGCATCATCAACCGTGAAGACGCCAAAGTTGCTGCCGCCGTGAAGCGTGCTTTGCCGCAAATTGGGGAGGCGATCGAGTTGATCGCCGCGGCGCTCTCCGAGGGCGGGCGGCTGATCTATGTTGGCACCGGCACGAGTGGACGCATCGCCGCGCTCGACGCTGTCGAATGTCCTCCCACTTTTGATGTCAACCCACGGGTGGTCCAATTTATTATTGCCGGCGGACCCAAGGCGTTGGGCGCGGCGGTCGAAGCCGACGAAGACTCTCGAGAACTCGCCCGCAAAGCTATCGCGAAGAGGAGGCCTACAAGAAAAGATGTGGTAGTGGGCATCGCTGCCAGCGGACGCACTCCCTTCACGATCGCCGCAGTTCAATATGCGCGCGCTCACGGCGCTCGAACGGTTGCTGTTGTCTGCAACCCAAACTCCCCTCTGGGCAAAGCCGCGGACGTAGCCATCGTGGCGGAGGTTGGCGCCGAAGTGGTCGCGGGTTCTACCCGCATGAAAGCCGGCACGGCGCAGAAGATGATCCTGAACATGCTGTCGACGGGCGCGATGACGCGACTCGGCTACGTCTACGGCAACCTGATGGTCAACGTTCACCCGAAGAATGCGAAGCTGATCGAACGCGGGGTGAGCATTTTGGAAAAGCTTGCAGGCCTTGACCGGCGAGCCGCACGCAGGCTCCTCGCGGCCGCAGGGGCGCGCGTTCCCGTGGCCCTCGTGATGGCTAAGGCCGGCGTGGAACGAGCTCAGGCCGCAACTATCTTAAGGAAATCCCGAGGCCAAGTGCGAAGCGCGATCAAGGTGGCTAGAACCATCAGAGGAATCGCGGGTGAGTCGGAGGATTTCCAGCAGTCGCGCAATCACAGTTAGAATGAAGGCGAAGTCTGATTTCCGAAAACACACTCTATGGATAAGCTCGTAATCCGCGGGGGGAACCCACTGCTTGGCACGGTGCGAATCAGCGGCGCGAAGAACGCCGCGCTGCCTTGCATGGCGGCAGCTTTGCTTACCGACGAACCGGTGATTCTGGAAAACATTCCGCAGGTGCGGGACATCGAGACAACGCGCAAGCTGCTTGCCGCCATGGGTGCGGAAGTCGAACTCGGCTACGGACGCGCCCATCATCGCACCACGATTTGCGCGCGCGCGCTGGCCGCTCCGGAAGCGTCGTATGAGCTGGTTAAGACCATGCGCGCCTCGACGCTGGTCCTCGGACCGCTCCTCGCGCGCTGCGGTCACGCCCGCGTTTCGCTGCCCGGCGGATGCGCCATCGGCGCCCGTCCCATCGATCTCCACATCAAGGGGCTGGAACGTCTGGGGGCAAAAATCACGCAGGAGCACGGCTACGTCGAAGCCGCCGCGGATCGACTTCAAGGCGCCGAGATCGTTTTCGACAAAATCACTGTGACAGGCACGGAGGATCTGCTCATGGCAGCCACCCTCGCCGAGGGCGAGACGGTCATGCAGAACTGCGCGCGGGAGCCGGAGGTTGCCGACCTGGCCGCGCTGCTCAACGCTATGGGCGCCAAAATTCATGGCGCGGGTACATCCACGATCCGCGTGAAGGGAGTCGCCAAGCTGCGTGGGGCCAGGCACCGCATTATCCCCGACCGCATCGAAGCCGGAACCTTCATCATCGCTGGAGCTCTCACCGGCGGCGACGTTAATGTCACGGGATGCGAGCCCACGCACCTCACCGCCATCCTACAGAAGCTGGAAGAAACCGGCGTGAAGACAGCGGTGAAAAGCGATTCAGTCCGCGTCATGGGCGATCAACCGCATCACGCCTCCGATATGAATACCGAAGAGTATCCCGGATTCCCCACGGACATGCAGGCGCAGTACATGGCGCTGGCCACGCAGGCTGTGGGTACTTCCATCATCACGGAAAATATTTTCGAGAACCGCTTCATGCATGCACAGGAACTGGTGCGCATGGGCGCGAACATCAAAATTGAAGGGCGTCGCGCCATCGTCCGCGGAGGAACCCCGCTCAGCGCCGCTGCGGTTCTGGCCTCAGATCTGCGGGCCTCAGCCTCGCTCGTGCTTGCCGCCCTTGTTGCCGATGGCGAGACGATCATTGACCGCGTCTACCACCTCGATCGCGGTTACGAGAACATCGAGGAAAAACTGAAAGCCGTGGGCGCCGAAATCCGCCGAGTCGGGGACCTCTTCCCCAAACGGGCCGCGGCTCCCGCTCAATCCTGACGCGCAACAATCATCACGTGCTTATCCGACCCATGTGACTTTCGTAATTCTGCCTTACTCACTCGCGTGTGGGATAACTGACTTGCGGGGTTGTGTGGGTCCCGCACATCGAAGATGCGACCGGCCTCTACCCAGGCATCCTTGCTGTCAGTGATGGATTCCGTGGAGGAGATTTTCGTTCCGCTTGCAAGAGCTGCCTCCGCCGTTCACGGGGTATCGACACCGCGACTATGAGCCTCTCAACCGAGACGAACCGACTGGCAAAGGATCTCGACAACATTCTGGCGCGAACCGAGCCGCTGTGGCAGGAATTGCGCGGCCAGCGCATCCTGATCACGGGCGCTACGGGATTTTTTGGGTGCTGGCTGCTGGAAAGTTTCGCCTGGGCAAACCGCCGACTGGACCTCAATGCCAGCGCGGTCGGACTCTCCCGGCATCCGGACGCACTCGCCGGGAAGGCGCCGCACTTGGCGCAAGATCCGGCGATAACTTTGCACGCGGCCGACGTGCGGTACGGCGATTTCCCGCAAGGCACCTTCTCGCACGTGATTCATGCCGCGAACGAAGCCAGCGCCAAGCTGAACAGCGAAGCTCCGCTCGTGATGTTCGATACCATCGTCGAGGGAACCCGCCGCGCACTGCAGTTTTCCATCGCCAGTTCTGTCGGAAGATTTTTGCTTGTGAGTTCAGGTGCTGTTTACGGAAACCAGCCGCCGGAACTCACTCACGTAAGCGAATCCTTCGAGGGCGGGCCTGATCCACTGAATACGGCCTCAGCCTACGCCGAAGGTAAGCGCTCCGCGGAACTGCTGTGCACGCTCGCAACTTCGCCCCGCTTGGCAACGACCGTGGCCCGCTGTTTCACTTTTGTCGGCCCCTACATGCAACTCGACGCGCACTTTGCGATCGGCAACTTTATCTCCGATAGCCTGCACCATCGCCTGATTCGCGTCCGAGGCGACGGTGCCGCGGTGCGATCGTATCTTTACGCTTCCGATTTGATGGTCTGGCTCTGGACGATTCTGTTCCAGGGACAATCTCGCCGTGCCTACAATGTCGGCTCCGAAGACGCTTTGAACATCGCCGCCCTAGCGGACGAGGTGGCTGCCGCATTGCCGCCGGCAGTGGCGGTCAATGTTGGATCGGTTCCGACGCCTGGCGCTCCGGGACATCGCTACGTGCCCAGTACGGCGCGAGCGCGCGAAGAACTGGGCCTCAGCGTCGAAGTTCCGTTACGCGAAGCGATTCGCCGCACCGACGCCTGGTTTTCCGCAAGTGCATTTTCTGAGCGAAAGGTTTCCCCGCCGAAGGCAGCCGCCCGAGCGACGCATGCGTAGCATCACCATACTTTAGTAGAGAACGCTGGGTGCTGAAGGCCGCTGGCGCAGGCCAAGGGATGACTGCCAGGAATTACTGCTTCCAGAATACGTGGAACATACCGAACTGACTGCTATACGGGAACCTGCGGGCAACCTCAGCTCTTACCTCGGGACCCATAATGGCAGCAGGAAAGAACGGCGCTTCGTTAATCACGACGAGTTTAAGATCGTCGGATTGCAGCGCCTTCAACGCTTCTTCTGCCGGAACGCCGCCATCGTCGCGGGTTACATTTTTGAGTCCGGTAAGAAAATACAATTCGGGACAGTTATTGCCAGCATACATCAATCCATTTGGCGAATGCTGTTGCAGGAAATGAATCAGGTCCACGAAATTTGCGGCATACTCGATTCGTAGTCCACCCCCTCGCTCCAGGCGCAGTTCATCAACCTGTCCCACGGTGTGGGTCAGCTCATAAACGTGATCCGGAACCAGTTTGACCACGCCAAACAAACAATAAAACCCCGCGACGGCGGCCAGCACATACGTTCCCGGTTGCTTTTTGGCGGTCGAGATGATCGAAACCGCGGCCAGCAAAGTCAGCGGCGCCGCATAACAAAAATAAATCGGAGCGGCGAATGGATACTGTACCAAGCCACAGATCGCCGCGAGAGATATCAGCACCATTACGCGCTGCCGCTGTATTTTGGTCGACGAACTCGATTTTCCGGTCGCCAGTAGGAGTATGGCGCCAATGACCACGACCAGTGGGGTGAGTGTAGCAACCGAATACCACACTCCCGCGACGATCGCACCCGAGGTCGCGGCCTTCACCAACATGACCGTCAAACCGAGGCAAACCGCCGCGCCCACGACCTTGCCCTGAAATTCGCGCCAGTACATCGCCGCCGCCAGCAACCCGACGAGCGCCAAGGCGAATATGCTTTTTTCGGCACCTGCGGGACGAATCACTCCCAGCGCAATCGAGCGAGCCATCGCGCTCGAGGTGATGCCTGCGAAGAACTGGGCGAGCGCTCCCGACCTCGCGTAGCGTACGAGAAAGGCAATCACCGGGCTCAACACTCCGCCGACAAACGGAATTACGAGCCGTAGCAGGCCAGTGAATCGCTCGCCCGTTGACGCCTTACCCACATTCCGTTCTCCGAGCAGAATCAGCCCCGCCAGCACCGCGGCTGGCAGCACAAATTGGTAGAACTCCGCCATCCCTAGCCGTGTGTGAAACACGTAGAGCACCGTCGCCACAAACAGCAACAGCGCACTTGCACTGAATAGACGATACGGAACCGCGTGCTCTCCAGTCTTGGCTGATTTCCTCTGCTCAGCGCGCTGCTCGCCATCTCCCGCCTCATCCTTCCGCAAATCGCTCTGTTCGAGAAACGCCAGAAACAGAAGTGCTCCCGCAATGTAGTAGGCACCAATGATTTTGATCAGGATCGACAGGCCGCCGCAAACGCCCGCCACAAACAGCCATCGCGCCTTGCGCACGTCGAGGTATCGGAGCAGAGCCCCCGCACCAAATGTGGCAAAGAACAGGTTGTACCAGGACGGCATAGCCGCTGGATAATTCGGATAACTCCAGGCCACGGCCGTCAAGGTGATCAGGCCGGCCGCGAACGCGGACGTGAAGCGTAGGGCAATGTAGTAGACGGCGGGAATCCATGACAGAAAAAATAAAAACGCGCAGAGTCGCAACGACATCAGGTTTACGCCGAAAACGCGAAACGCCAGCGCGTGGAGCACGCCCAGACCGCCGGTGTAGATCTCCGCAAAATCGCGATGCGGCAACTGCCCCTGCAGCACCCGCACTGCACCCTGGCCCAGAATACCGTCGTCGGCCGGAACCCAACCGCTACCGATACGTGCGCCGACATAAACCGCCGCGATTGCCAAAACCGCACCCAGTACTACCGCATGAACCACCCAACTTTGAGTTGCAGCCGCACCCAGCACTTTCCTGTCGCGGGCCTGCAATGCCTCCCCGTCCTGTGTCTGAACGCGTACTTCCACACTCAACGGCCGAACCAAGGCGGCCTCAGTAAGCAGTCCCGACTTCGCAGAAGCCTCTTTTATTTCCATCTTCACTTAGCCTCAAGCGCGGTCAGCCGCAGCTTCGCTTCCTTGCTGTCCTGGTTCAACTGCAACGCCCGCTGATACTCGGCTCGCGCAGCGGAGATATTGCCGCTCTTTTCCAGTGATTCGGCAAGCCAATAGTGATAGTCCCAAACCGTGGGATCCATAGCCGCGGCCTGCAACAAATAAGGTTGTGCCTCCGCGTTCCGTCCCTGCTGCAAGAGTGCGCGTCCCAGAAAGTGTTTTGGGGCCGCTTGCTCCGGCACTAACTGTACGGCTCGTGTCAGCAATTGTTCCGCCTCGCGGTATTGACCGTCCATTAGGTGAATGTTGCCGCAGTTGTAGAGCGCCGAATAAAGATTCGGTTCTTTCTCCAGGATCTCCGAACACAAGGCGAAAGCGCGCTCGTAGTCGCCCATCTGTCCATACAGGCCAGCGAGTCCCGCCATGCCCACTTCGGACTGGGCGTAATCGGGATTCACGCGGTCCAGCCACATGCGCCCTTCCTCGTAACGACCTGCGCCGATGTATGCTTCTGCCAGCGCCAACGGGCCATAGCCATACTCGGGATGATCTTGCACTACCACCTGCGCCAGCGCGATCGCGCGATCATGCGCGCCGCGGTGGCTGTACTCTTTAGCCAGCCCCGCGTTGGCATACGGATTGTCCGGATAGAGTGATTGCCCACGCACCAGGAGCAGCAGATCGTTTCCCCAGTACACCTGTTGTGCGAGCGATGCACCCACATAACCAATGCACAGCAGAGCGACTGCGCACCCTTGTACTGCAGCCGCATTCCATTTGTTGAAGGAAGGCAGTCGCCGCAGAGCGATTGCCGCAAGAATCGCAAACCCGATTGAGGGCAAATACATGTAACGATCGCGCACGAAATCGCCGTTGCCAAAGTTTCGCAAGTACAGCGCTGGGGCCAGCCCTACCAACAACCACAACCCGGCGAACGCAACCGTGGATTTCCCTTCGCGCCGGTTCCAATACCACAGCGCAATCACAACAGCCCCTAGCACCGCTACTGGCACTACCACTTGACTCAGAATTGCGCTCGTAACGTAGGGCGTGTAATAGAGTCCGGTGATGCCCACCGGCAGCACTAACTGGCGTAGATAGACGGATAGCACCAGCGGCAAAGTTCGCGCGACGTCGATCATCCCGTGACTGGGATCAAACTGACCGGTTGCGTGCGGCAGCGCGTGCTTTCGCAGCAGCGCATAGGCCAGTGTTACCACCGCATACGGAATCGCCTCCAGCACCGCCGCAAGAACTCTCTGTACCGGCGAGGCTTTTTTGATCTTCGGGTGCAACCATGCGTAAATTCCTACGAGCGCCGAAAACACGACTGCCATCTCTTTTGTCAGCAGCGCACACGCCAGCAATGCCAGCGACGCGATCCACCATGCCGTTCTTTTGTTTCGTTCGGGATTGCGCTCCAGATCGCGTCCGTTGAGAAACGCCGCAAATGCCAGCGCGGCAAACATGGTCACCATCGTGTCCGAGGCCGCTGAGACCCAGGTGACTGGCTCAATATGAATCGGATGTACAGCAAAAATCAGCGCGGCGAGCGCTGCGGTCCAATACTCCAAATCCAGCCGTCGCGCCAGCCAAAACACTGCGGCAACCGCGCAGACGTGCAGCAGAACCGCTCCGAGATGCCATCCCCACGGACGCAACCCGAACAAGGTGTAGTTCAGCATCGACCAGGCCACGAACAGCGGACGGTAATACACCTGGTGTCGCGCCACGTGATACCAAAGGTCGCTACCGAATGCCCGTGGCAGATTGCTCCAAGTCCGGATAATCGGACTGTTCACTATCTGAGGCCAGTCATCCCAAACAAAGTCGAAAGACAGCGAGCCGCTGTAGAGTACGAAAGTAACTAGCCCAAGCAATGGCAGCAGGATGCCCGGCCGCCGCAGATACTTGGCCAATAATTGCCCTGCGCTTGGTTCCAGGTGCTCCTGGGCTTCAATCATGGGGATTCGTTTCCAGAGTGGATAAGCCCGCTCTCGATCAGCTCATACTAGCCTTCCCTTTTAGTCGGCGCATGTTACTCAGGTTACCTAGGTGTCCCACTTCTTCCCGTAGTTCACCCTATTGTTTATGCGACGATCAATCCATGGGTTCTGTCACAGGAGCGAAACCCGCCAAAGCGCCGTCGCCGGTGTTGTGCGTCGATCTTGACGGCACATTGATCCGAGGCAACGTCCTTTGGGAATGCGTGCTGGCTTTGCTCAAGACCCAACCCGTCACGCTGCTCTTGCTTCCGTTCTGGTTGCTTGCGGGACGAGCGTCACTCAAACGACAGATCGCCGCCAGGGCGGAGCTGAACCCCGCCCGTCTTCCGTATCGGCAGCAAGTTCTTGAGCTTCTTCGGCAGGAGAAAACCGCCGGCCGCCGCATTGCGCTTGCAACCGCCGCCGACCGCGAACTGGCCGAGGCGATCGCCAGCTATCTCGGGCTCTTCGACGAGGTTCACGCCAGCGATGGCCAGGTGAATCTTAAGGGAGCAAACAAAGCCACGTTTCTGGCGCAGCATTACGCCGCGACGGGCTTCGAATATGTGGGCGACTCTGCCGCCGATGTCGAGGTTTGGCGGAACGCGCAGTCCGCTTACGTAGTGGGCACCGAAGCTCGCGCTGAGCAGGCGGCGGCCGTAACCACCCTCAAAGCCACGATCCTCGAACCGCGGCCATCATTCCGCGCGTCTTTCCACATGTGGGTCAGCGCCCTTCGCGGACACCACTGGGCAAAAAATCTGTTGCTTTTCTTACCCCTCGCTCTTTCGCACAATCTCGCCGTCGAGCCCATTCTGCGCACATTCGCTGGCTTCGCGCTTTATGGTTTGTGCGCCTCCGGGCTTTACATTCTCAACGACCTTCTCGATCTCCATTCCGATCGCGAGCATCCATGGAAGAAGGAGCGTCCGTTCGCGGCAGGCGATATTTCAATCCCCCAAGGTCTGCTTGCCTCGCTGATCCTGCTCTCCACGGCGCTCGGGCTGGGCTTTCTGCTCGACTGGGAATTCGGCCTGGCTCTGCTCGGATACTCGGCTCTCACAATGCTGTATTCGCTCTATCTCAAGAAGGTAGCGCTGCTCGATGTTTTCGTTCTCTCCAGCTTCTACAGCTTTCGCATCCTCGCTGGAGCTTTGATTTCCTCCACGCCGCTCTCGCAGTGGTTTTTGGCCTTCTCGATGTTTCTATTCTTAAGTCTCGCGATGGCGAAGCGATACTCCGAGTTACTGAATGCCGGCGACCTGGTTAGGGCTGGCAACTCCGGACGCAGCTATCGCACGGGCGACCGCGAACTCCTGCTTTCGCTCGGCGTAGGCAGCAGTTTTTCCGCGGCTGTCATCTTCAGTCTCTACGTTCACAGTCCGGAAGTGCGTCTCCTGTATTCCTCGCCGGAGTTTCTGTTTCTGCTATGCCCGATTGTTCTCTATTGGCTGAGCCGAACCTGGCTTCTGGCACATCGCGGAGAGCTCAAGGAAGACCCCGTTACGCTCGCGATCCGCGACCCCGTCAGTTACGGGGTGGCCCTGGCCTCGGCGGGCGTCATCGCCGCGAGCATGATTCATGTGAATTGGTAAAGTTATGTCTGGTCAATCAGCCACAGCTCCGCGCAAACAACCTGCTACTTCGCCAGCGGTCACCACAATTGTCTCGTGGGGCCGTTATCCGAAGATCGCGCACCAATATGTTCACCGGCCGGCATGGAACGACCAAGTGCCGGAAATTCTGAAAGCCGCCGCACCCGGTTCCCTTCTTCCTTATGGTCTCGGACGCAGTTACGGCGATTCCTGTCTCAACGGCGGCCGCGACCTGATCGACTGTTGCCGTCTCAACCGCATTCTCGGATTCGACGAATCGACTGGCATGGTGCGTTGCGAAGGCGGCGTCAGCCTCTCCGACATTGTCGATGTATTCCTTCCCAAGGGATGGTTTCTTCCCGTGACGCCCGGCACCCGCTTTGTCACGGTGGGCGGGGCGATCGCGAATGACGTGCACGGCAAAAATCATCACTGCGCCGGAACTTTCGGCGCTCACATTCGCCAGATCGGACTGCACCGCTCAAACGATGGACTGGTAATCTGTAATGCCGAAGACAATCCCGGCATGCTGCGCGCCACCATCGGTGGGCTCGGGCTGACGGGCGTTATCGCCTGGGCAGACATTCAACTCAAACGCGTGGCGGGCCCGTGGATCGACGCGGAGCTGATCCCATTTCAGTCTCTCAATTCATTTCTCGATCTCAGCCGCGACAGCAACGACAGCTTCGAATACAGCGTAGCGTGGCTTGACTGTTTTGCCGGAAAGAGCCTTCGCGGCATCTTCTTTCGCGGCAACCATGCCGCCGACCGCGGGAAAGAATTTCATCGCAAGCGCGGCCCCAAATTGCCGTTCGCACTTCCCGCTTGGATGCTCAACCGTTACTCCGTAAAAGCCTTCAACACTGCCTACTACAAGGTTCACGCAACCCGAAAAGGGGCGTCCGTGGTTCCATACGACTCGTTCTTTTATCCGCTCGACTCTGTTCGGCAATGGAACCTGCTTTACGGCCGGCAGGGTTTCCTGCAGTATCAGTGCGTAATTCCGGATACCAACGTCGAAGCTTTCGAAGAGTTACTGGATCGTATCGCCCGCTCCGGCATGGGCTCATTTTTAGGGGTCGTGAAGCAATTCGGCGCCGCACCACCGGCGGGTATGCTCTCATTCCCGCGCCCCGGGCTCACCATTGCGCTGGATTTTGCGATGCGCGGCGAGCGCACTCTCAAGCTTATGCAGTCGCTCGATGAGATTGTCCAGAAAAGCGGCGGAGCACTCTACCCCGCGAAAGATGCTCGTATGAGTCCCGCTTTGTTTGAAGCTTCGTACCCACGCTGGCGCAGTTTTGTTCCCTATATCGATCCGAAGATGTCGTCCTCGTTCTGGCGACGGGTAACAGCGGTGCAATCATGAACATGAAGAAGATCGTCATCCTCGGTGCCACTTCCGGAATTGCGCTGGAAATCCAGCGCCTATTAGCTCGCCGGGGTTGCGAACTGCTTCTCGTAGCCCGCTCGGCGGAGCGTCTTGCTGAACTGCAATCTGATTTGGCTGTACGGGGCGCCGGACAGGTGCTGACCTATCGCGCTGACTTAGCTGCCGTCCAGCAGCATGCCGCCATCTTCGATTTTGTTCAGAGCACTTTTTCAGATTTTGACACGGTGCTGCTCGCTTACGGCTCCATGCACGAGCAGAAAGATTCCGAATCCTCGGTTGACACTCTTCTGGAAGAATTGCAGGTCAACTTTGTGAGTGCCACCGCGATCCTGACTTTGTTCGCCGCCGATTTGGAACGTCGTCGCACCGGATGCCTTGCCGCGATCACTTCCGTCGCCGGAGACCGCGGACGCCGCTCCAATTACGTCTATGGCTCGGCTAAAGGCGCTCTTTCCTTATTTCTTCAGGGCCTCCGCAGCCGCCTTCATCCCGCCGGTGTGCGCGTCATCACCATAAAGCCCGGGCCGGTGCAGACTCCCATGACCGATCATCTGCCCAACGCGGGACGTTTTGCAGATCCGGAGCAGGTTGCCCACGACATCGTACGTGCGCTCGAACACCGCGCGCCCGACGTCCTCTACACTCCAAGAATCTGGCGCTACGTGATGACGGCCGTCCAACAGATTCCGGAAGGCATCTTCAAGCGCTTGTCGTTCTGATTATCATTCTGACGCATCTGCTACGAACAAAAAAAGGCCGCATCGCTGCGGCCCTTCGCTCTTACTGAAAACTGACGACTGATAGCTCTCCTACCGTCTTCCGCGTCCGCCCCCGCCGCCGGAATGGCCACCACCGTGACCTCCCGAACCGCCGCCTGGGCCGCGACCGGGACCGCCGCGACCACGACGCCGGCGATTACGATCACGATCACCACCGCCACTGGGACGACCTTCGCGACTTCCTTCTGGACGCGCAGCGCCCGCTTCCACCGACGCCACCACACCATCCACGCGATTGAAGTTCGGCTCGTCGTCGGCGTCGAAATCCGCGCCGCCTTCGATTACCGCCGTGGGTGTGCCCTGCGGCACTGCCGGTGCTGGACCGGACGATGAAAGATCCGCGGCCGCATCCACTTCCGGTGGCGGAGCCCCGCCCATCTTGGCGCGTTGCTCTTTCAGAATCGCCTTGCGCGACAGCTTGATACGGTTGCCTTCGACGGCCAGAACTTTCACCAGCACCTGGTCGCCTTCTTTCAATTCATCGCGAACATCTTTGATTCGGTGTTCGGCAACTTCGCTGATGTGGAGCAGTCCGTCCAATCCTGGGAGAATCTCGACGAACGCCCCAAAATCTGCCAACCGGCTGACCTTGCCGAGATAAGTCTTGCCAACTTCAGCCGACGCCGTCAGATCCTTGATGATCTGCAAGGCTTTGTTGGCCGAGACTTCATCGTTCGAAGCCACGTTGACCTTGCCCGAATCCTCGACGTCGATCTTCACGCCGGTCTGCTCGATGATGCTGCGAATCATCTTGCCACCGGGCCCAATCACGTCGCGAATCTTGTCCACCGGAATCTGCAGGGTGTAGATACGAGGCGCGTACGCCGAAACCTTGACGCGACCTTCGGTGATCACCTCGTCCATCTTTCCGAGAATGAACAAACGCCCGCGTTGCGCCTGTGCCAGCGCTTCACGCATGATCTGCGAGGTGATGCCCGCAACCTTAATATCCATTTGCAGCGCGGTAATGCCGTCTTTGGTTCCGGC
>JBEKLO010000036.1:0-33761 GCA_050010155.1 Terriglobales bacterium | reverse complement strand
TGACGGTAAGGTTTCGGTAAGGTCTTGCTTAACTTCGTTACCTTCTGTTACTTTCTAAGCGCCTATAAATGCAGTAAGTTACGTGTTTGCAACACTGGCCGGTCATCCGCTGCGCCACCCAAGAGCAAAAACAACGGTTATCCGCTGCGCCACCCAGAGGCAGGTGGCGCTATCCTGGCACCGGTTCCTTTTTCAAGTCGGCGGCTGCGGCTGCGGCGTCTGCTGTAGTCCGCACCTGTCGCGCACGGTCGTAGACTTTGCCGTACTCGCGGGCTGATGCTCCCCAGGAAAAATCGCGGGCCATTCCGTTTCGCATGAGCGTTTGCCAAGAGGATGGATCGCGATAGGCGAGCAAGGCTTGCTTGATTGTCGCGAGCAGCGCCTCGCCGGTATAGTCAGTAAACTTGAAGCCCGTGCCTTTGCCGCTGCGCGCATCCCATGGCTCGATCGTGTCGTCGAGACCGCCGGTTGCCCGCACGATGGGAACGGTGCCGTACTTCAGGCTGTAAATCTGGTTCAAGCCGCAGGGCTCGTAGCGGGAGGGCATCAGGAACATGTCCGCACCGGCTTCAATTTTGTGGGCGATGGCATTGTCAAACGCGACCTTGGCCGCGATCTTGTTGGGGTACTGCTTGTGGAGGCGCTGGAACATCTCCTCGAAGAGCTTGTCGCCTGAACCGAGCACTACCAGGATCATCTCTTCACGCGCCAGCCGGTCCATGATCTGGGCAATCAGATCGAAACCCTTCTGAGCGGCGAAACGGGAAACGATGCCGATCACCGGGACTTTGGAATTGGAACTGGAACTAGAGCTGGCGTCGATGTTCGGGATTCCGAAGGCTTGCAGCAAATCTTGTTTGCATTTCGCCTTGCCGCTCAGATCCTGCGGCGAG
Source organism: Terriglobales bacterium (assembly GCA_050010155.1). Classification (GTDB taxonomy): domain Bacteria; phylum Acidobacteriota; class Terriglobia; order Terriglobales; family Acidobacteriaceae; genus Acidiflorens. The sequence continues at coordinate 32,868 of JBEKLO010000036.1, read as the reverse complement.
TACTTGGCGGCGATAAATTTGTCGGTCTGCGGGCTCCATTCGTCATAGTCGACGCCGTTCAGGATACCGGTTACGGTTGAGGCGCGGTTGCGCAGTACGCCCTCGAGGCCGAAGCCGTATTCCGTTGTCTGGATTTCCTGACTGTATTTCTTGCTGACTGTGGTGACGTAATCCGAATAGGCGAGCGCACCTTTCAGGAAATTCACCTGGCCGAAAAATTCCATTTTCGACATGGTGAGCAGATCCCAGGGCAGCATCAGCAGAGGTAAAGTATCGGCCGAAAACAGGCCCTGGTATCCCATGTTGTGGATGGTGAAAACGGTAGCGACTTCGTGGAATGCGGGGTCCTCGGAATAGAGCGTGCGCAGCATCACCGGGATGAGTGCGGATTGCCAGTCGTGGCAGTGGAAGACCTGCGGCACTCCCAACACCTTGGAGGCTTCGAGTACGGCGCGCGAAAACATGGCGAAGCGCTCGGCGTTATCGGGATAATCTCCGGCGGGAGTGCCGTAGAGAGCTTCGCGGTCGAAGTAGGGCGGATAATCCACGAAGTAAAACTTAATCCCGGCTGGCGTATTCGTGCCCGGGGTGACGACCGAGCAGAAGCGATACTTGTCGTCGAAGGGGATGGTGATGCTGCGCACGACAGTTTGCGGGTCGGTGAGTTTGGTTTGACGATAGCGCGGAACGTAGACGCTCACCTGATGTCCCAGAGCGGCCAGGGCACGGGGCAGGGCGCCGACCACGTCGGCTAGTCCGCCAGTTTTGGAAAAAGGAACGCACTCGGATGCTGCGAAGGCGATATGCATTGCGAAGGGGCCTCCTGGGCGAGGACTGGATAAGCCTTGCTCACGTTATGATGATTGCGGTGGAGATGCGGCTGGCCACATAGAATTTGCAAATTGTGATTTGAAATTTGTAATTGAAAATCTTCGGATTTTACTTTCAATTGCAAATTACAAATCGGCAATTACAAATTCAGTTTAGTCTAAATGCGGGAAAGAAAGAGGGTCAACGTGCCGAAGGTCGCTAACGTACAAACGAGTTCACGCAAGCCACGGATCGGACAGCATTTCCTGGCGAGCGACGCGGCGGCGCTGCGCATTGTGGAGGCTTTGGGCGATGTCTCGCAGACGACGGTGCTGGAGATCGGTCCGGGACGCGGGGCGATCACGGACTTGCTGGCACGGAAGGCGCGGCGGTTGATCGCCGTGGAATTAGACCGCGTGCTTTCGGCGCAGTTGCGGATGAAATTCTCCATGCAGCCGAATGTGGAAATCATCGAAGGCGATATTCTGACCATTCAACTGGACACCGTGTTCGGCGCGAAGCCGGGCAGCCTGCACACAGGCTTGAACGTCGCGCCCGAATCGGCTCGCGTCATCGGCAATCTGCCGTATTACATTACTTCCGACATTCTGCTGCGGCTGTTCGAATATCACCGTTACTTTTCTACGATTGTCATCATGGTGCAGAAGGAAGTTGCCGATCGGCTGGCGGCATCGGCGGGAAGCCGCGACTATGGCTTACTTTCAGCTACGGCGCAACTGTACGGGCGGATCGAGCAACTTTTCACGCTGCCGCCAGCGGCGTTTTCTCCGCCTCCCAAAGTTCATTCCAGCGTGATTCGGATTACGATTAAGCCGCGTCTGGAGGCGCTTCGGGTGCCGGAGGCTGAGTTCATTGCGTTTCTAAAACTTTGCTTCGGGCAGAAGCGCAAGACGATCTGGAATAATCTGAAGACGGCGTACGATGAAGACGTGCTGCGAGCTGCTTTGGCGAAGAGCGGCGTGAAGCCGGCGATTCGGGCGGAGGCGCTGCCGATTGAGCGCACGGCCGCGTTGTTCCGCGCGCTGAGCGATGGCTCGCGGACGTAGCTTCGCTGGTTGGCTTTTCGCGGGCGAGGGCGCCCGCGCCACACAGGCTACTTATGAATTCCGCGGTACGAACTCCCGCTGTTGCTGGCAGGTTTTATCCCGGCCAGACTGATGAATTGCTTCGTGAGGTGCGGGAATATACTTCTGCGATCAACGGCGCTGCTGAGTCCGGGCAGGTTCGCGCCATCGGATGCGTCGCTCCACATGCGGGATATATTTACTCCGGCGCGGTTGCGGGAGCCGTGTTTTCGCGGCTGGAAATTCCCGCACATTGCGTAATTCTCTGCCCGAACCACACGGGCAAGGGACGTCCGCTGGCGGTTATGGCGAGCACGGCGTGGCAAACTCCGCTGGGCGAGGTCGCGGCGGACGCGGAGATGGGCGCGCGGTTGCTGCGTCGGTTTCCGGCGCTTGAGGAGGATAGCTCCGCGCATCGCGGCGAACACGCGATCGAAGTCCAGCTTCCTTTCCTGCAGGCGCGGCAACCGGAATTGCACATCGTTCCGATCACGGTGGGCACCAGCAACCTGGATGTGCTGCGGGGATTGGGGGAAGCTCTGGCGGAGGTGATTGGCGAAGTCGAAGAAGAGCGCAAAGAGAACGTGCTGATTGTCGCCTCCAGCGACATGAACCACTACGAACCGGACGCAATCACTCGCGTCAAAGACCACAAGGCCATCGAGCGCGTGCTGGCCATGGATGCACGCGGACTCTGGGAAGTCGTGATGAATGAGGACATCACGATGTGCGGGTTCGGGCCAACGATTGTGATGCTCACGGCGGCCAAGCTTCTGGGAGCGACCTCGGCCACGCTGGTCAAGTATGCGACCTCGGGCGAGATTTCCGGGGATTATGAATCTGTGGTGGGCTACGCGGGAATTATTGTGGAGTAAGCAGTAACAAAGAGTGCGGCGAAGAAAAAGGCAGCCATCTTTCGGCTGCCTTTCTTTTTAGGAGCAGTCGCTGTTTCACTTATGCGACGCAGCAGGCGCGGCTGTTGATCCGTGAGCAGAATTACCAGCATTCAACCCTCGACCTGCACCCACGCCGGAACCCATGCCGAAGCCGGATCCTGCTTGCAGGGCCGAAACTGGTTGAATCGTCGAGACTACAACCGGGCGGGACGTGCGCGCCATGGTTTTCGCGAAGCGATCGAGGCGATCGACCGATCCACGCGGCACTCCGAAGCCGGCGGAGTTGGGACTGATGGTCAAACGATCCGGCGCTCCGGTAGCGGGAAAGGCTGTGAGGCCGAGGCCTACCATTACTGTCTTATGACCGGTCACGGGAGCGGTGGGCAAGGTCATTCCTGCGGGCGCATTCAGCACTGTCGGAAAAGCGTTCCACGAATTCCAGTTGCCGGGCTGCCAGACCCATCCGAAGCCAGGAGCCATAGCCCAGGCACCGTAATTGTAGGGCATCCAGCCCCAAGGGTAGCCGGACACATACATGTAGCCGGCGCCGGGGTAGTAGGCGAAGCCGCCAGCCATGAACGGGTTCCAGTTGGCGCCGACGAAGTAGGGCTGCCAGACATTGCCGTAGCCGGGCACGGTCATGAAGTTGCCGTAATAATTCAAGTCGCTCATGCCGTAGCCATAAGGCGAGGCAATGGTGGAACCGGCGGTGGGCGCGTAGCGATTGTGATAATCGGCCTGCTGGCGATCCCAGTCGTCGGAGGGATCGTCCTTGTAATTCTTGGCGACCACGAAGGTATCTTTTTTGGCGGGATCGTCAGTCTTTAGATCTTCCTTCGTATCTGCCTTCGCAAGAAGGATGGTTGCGCTGTGCTTCTCGGCGACGTCAAATTGTCCGGCGGGAGAGGTCGCGCTCACTTTGCCTTTGAATACAGCCAGAGTTGCCTTGTTGGCGGCGCCGAAGTTCACGCGAAAATGCGCGGCCTCGGACACGGCGACCGATTCGTGGCCGAAATTCAACTGGAACTGGTCGCTCACTTTATCTTTGCCGTAGGTTTTCGGGTGAACATCGGCATAGACGGTGCCCGAAACCAACTGCGCGGTGCTGAGTTTCTGGCCATCGTCGCCCAGCGAGAGACGGCTGAAGTCGATTTCGCTATCGGGAGCTAGACGCAGCGCGCTGCCATCTTCGAATTCCACCTCCGCGCGGCCATCTTTGCCCGTCTTGAGTTTCGAGCCCTCGACTATGGGTAAATTGAGAAACGCTTTATCGAAGCCGTCGCCCGCGTTGCGATCGAGTTGCACGGTGCCCTGCACTTCGCTTAAGCGGACGATGCGCACTTTCGATGCAGCCGACGCCGAAACCACTAACGCCGCGACCAGCACGGCACACATTGCCAGAATCTTTCCGAGTTTTGTGATCGACATAGGATCCTCCCGGGGCTGCCGTTAATGATACCTAAACATTGCGACCGTGGGGCGTTTAAGTCAAGACGAATTCGGACGTCTCTACGAACAAAGCCTTAGTGAACGCCGGAGCCTTGCAGCAACCGCTGGGCGCGGGCTCGGGCTATGTTCATTACAGACGGGTCGGCGATGATCTGATCCAGGATTGAATGAATCGCGGCGACTTCGATCAGTTGATGGCTGTTGGCCATTTCTTCCATGCGCTTTAGTTCTTCGTTGAGAGCGAGTTTCTGGTAATGGTGATCGTACTGGAGGCGATGTCCGAATTCGAGCGTCGCGGAGAGGCTCTGCAACAGGGTGGTCAGTTCCTGCACGGCGGGGATGTTGGAGTAGTCGTAGGTGCACTCGCCGCTGCGCTGGGCGTCTTTGTAGCCGAGCGTCTTCTTTCCGGTAAAGGCTAGACCCTTGTGATGGTTGGCAACGTCTTTTTGAAAATATCCGGCCCTGGCTGCTAGGTCGAATATCTTCTGGCGGGTTTCCGGGGCTAGGGCGAAGTCCAGATCGAAGCTGTTGTTATCATGGGCATCCCTGTTATGGGAATCAGTGTTGTGGGAATCAGCGTCGTCGGGATCGGTTTCGTGGGGATCGGGTTTGTCGGAATCGGCCGACAGTCGGCCGTTCGATTCGTAGTGGGCTGAGCCGTCGGATGGAATGCGAATCGAGTAGCGCTCGGGCTCGGAACTCGGGAAATCGAGGGTAAAGGTGACCACGGCAGGGGCTTGCGAATCGGAGGGTGTCGAAAAGGAGACGACCGAAGAGAGGACAAGCAAGCAGACAATCTGAAATGGGCGCGGCATGGGGCGCTGTAATCATTGGGGATGGCGGCATGGGGTGTCAAGGAGACCAAGCTATCGCCTCTTAGCTCCTAGCTGCAGAGTTGCCAGGTTTCGGGCCTCCTGCCGCATTTGGATTAGGTCCGCCTTCCATGGTTCTCCAGTTGACGGATAAACCTCGGCGACGAAGAAAGCAACCGCGGCAGCGTCCTGTTTTGCATACTCGGGGCTCACCGATTGTGCAGCGACGTTCCATGTCGCCCCGGGTTTGACTCCAGCAGGAACATCTATCCGCTCACTCAAGTGGACCTCGCTATTACCGGTGGGAAACGTTACGACCCACCCGAGTCTGTAGGCAGACACCGACACCGGGCCAACATTCTTCAATGTCGCCGCACTCAATAGATCGGATGCTGTATGCGTGGTTGAAATCAACAGGGCGGGACCGTCCTGTTGAGGAAGTTTGACCAACAGAATCCCGTGGTCCATGTTTGATCTTAGCGCAGAGGTGCCGAGCTTCGCTCCGCTGGACGGACGAGGGCGTCCGTCCCTACTTGGTCCTTGCTGATCCCGGCTAAAAGCTAAGAGCTAACGGCTACGAGCTTACTTGCACACTGCGGTGTAGCCTATGTTGGTGCCGCCCTTGAAGTAGATCTGGCCGGAAATCAGACCGTTGTTGTTGATGCCGCCGGTCATGGTGTATTTCACGTTCTCGCCCGTATAAACGATGTTCTTGAAGACTCCATTTTCGTAGAAGAAGCCGAAAGCGTTTTCTGCCGAAAAGTGATTGCCGGCGATGACACCGGAATTGTTGATTCCGGTAAGAGCGGTTCCGTATTTGGCGTTCGGGTAATTGATGGTCGTGAACTTTCCGTTTTGCCACAGGAAGCCGTTGCTGACCAAAGTGCTGGCGTAGGATCCAACGACCACGCCGCTGTCGTTGACGGCAAGGGGATAAGTTAACTGGGCTTTGGGATAGGCGATGGTGGTGTAGTCGCCGTTTATGAGGACGAATCCCTTGGTTGCGGATGCGCCGCCGTCGCTGTAGCTGCCGACCGCACTTCCAGTTTGGTTGATATCGAAGAGCCAGGTATAGGAAGCCTTGGGATAGTTGATGGCGGTCAGCTGGCCGCTTTGTAGCAGGAAGCCATGAATGTGTTCGGGATAGGCACTGTCCTGATAGGAACCGGCATTGATGCCGGTGCCGTTGCGTCCGTATAGCCATGTGGCCATGGATTTCGGGGCCGTGTATTCGGTGAAAACTCCGCTTGCAGAATAGGTGAAAGCCACGGATGCCAGCGTTTTGTTATCGACCAACTGGCCCACGACGGTGCCGTCGTCGCTCACACCGTTGACCTCGCTCAAGGTATATCCCGAGGGCGCGGAAAAGGTGGTGAAGTTACAGGAGGCAATGTCCTCGGCGTGCGTTACTGCCGAGGGCAAAAGCGCGATCAGTATGGCGGCGAAAACGAGACGGGGAAGGCTCATGGAACTCCTCGATTTATCGCCCTGCATTCTTCCTTATCGAATGCGCGGCAAATTGTTTTGCAATATTCGATTCAGGGTACCTTGAGAACCGTCCAAAGTCAGCCCCTGGATGCACTAACGAGTGACACGGGCCGGAACGGATTCTGGGCGTGGACGGCGGTAACTTGACGGGGGCGTTGCGAAGCCGCCGACATGTTTAGGGCGTAGGGGTCCTTCGACTCCGCAGCTCGCCTCGCAAGCGAGGCGGACTGCTCCGCTCAGGATGACACTCGATTTGGCTGGGATGGCTTTGGCTCTGATAGCCGTGGCTTTGGCGTTCTTGCGTGGCGGCGGTGTGCAGATGGCAGATGGCGATGGCTAGGGCATCCGCCGCGTCGGCGGGCTCGGGAATCTGATCGAGACGCAACAGACGCATCACCATTTGCTGGACCTGATGTTTTTCGGCGCGGCCGTATCCGACCACGGCGGATTTGATGGAGAGGGGCGAGTATTCGGCGACTTCGAGTCCGGCAGAAGCGGCAGCCAGCATGGCGACGCCGCGCACCTGACCGAGTTTCAAGGCGGACTTCACGTTCGTGGCGTAGAAAACGTCTTCGATGGCGACGCGGTCAGGGCGATGCCGGGAGATGAGTTCCTGCAGGCCGATGGAAATGTGCGACAAGCGCGTGGGCATGGGATCGCGCGGAGAAACCTTGATGGCGCCGCAGACGATGCACACGAGACGATCGTTGTCACGAGCGTTGTTACGTTCATCGGAAAGCAGTTCGACTACACCGTATCCGGTGTATTCAGTGCCGCAGTCGATGCCGAGGACGCGCATGAAGGAAGTGTAGCAGGAGAGTGTTAGCTTTCAGCTGTCAGCCCTCAGCCCTCAGTTCTCTGCGTGATAACCTAGTTATATTCGAGCCCTGAAAACACATAAATGGTAGGGCGGCGTGCATCCGCTCCCAGGCAAACTCATACCCGTGCGCGAGAATCAGGTGAGGAGAGGACGATGAAAATTGGAATATTGACGGGAGGGGGCGACTGCCCGGGGCTGAACGCGGTCATACGGGCAATCGTGCGTAAAGGCGTCTTTCACTATGAAGACAGTTTCGTGGGATTCATGGAGGGCTGGCGCGGCCTGCTCGAAGACAAGACCATGGAACTTGACCTCTCATCGGTGGGGGGCATCCTGCCGCGCGGGGGCACGATTCTGCGCACTTCGCGGACCAATCCGGCCAAGCATGATGGCGGGCTGCAGCGCTGTATCGACAACCTAAAAAAATATGGCTGTGAGGCGCTGATCGCCATCGGGGGCGATGACACGCTCTCGGTAGCACAGAAACTTTTTGAAAAAGAAGTGAACGTGGTGGGTGTTCCGAAGACGATTGACAATGACCTGGCGGGCACCGACTTCACGTTCGGCTTCGACACGGCTGTGAATATCGCTACCGAAGCCATCGACCGGGTGCACACCACGGCAGAAGCGCACAATCGCGTGATCGTGGTGGAAGTGATGGGACGCGCCGCGGGTTGGATCGCAGCCTACAGCGGCATTGCGGGCGGCGCCGACGTCATCCTGGTGCCGGAAATTCCATTCGATATTGACCAGGTCGCGGAACTGATTCGCCAGCGCAGCGATCGAGGACGATATTTCAGCATCGTGGTGGTAGCGGAAGGCGCAAAATTTGCCGATGGCAATGAGAGACACCTGGGTGCGTCCGTGCAAGGAGGACGCGATGAATTCGGACACGTCCGGTTGGGCGGAGTTGGCGCGACAGTGGCGAGTGAGATCGAAAAGCTCACCGGCTTCGAGTCGCGATCGGTGGTGCTCGGCCACATCCAGCGGGGCGGATCTCCTACGGCTTACGACCGCGTGCTGGCCACGCGCTATGGACTGGGCGCGATCGACATGGTGCACCGCGGCGAATTTGGACAGATGTCGGCGCTGAGGGGAAACAGGATTATTTCCATTCCGCTGGCCGAAGCGATCGCTTCGAATCGCGTGGTGGACCGGGAAATTCTCGACGTTGCGAGGGGTATTCTCGACAAGCTCGACTATAAAATCTCGACCACTGCCTGAGCAGGACACGGGAGGTGGAGAAGCGACCGGCGCGGTATTTGCTTGGCTGGGCGCGAGTTTAAAGGCATACTAGCTGAGCACTTCTTCCTCGACAGAATTACGAAATCGGGGAGGCTTCTGTGCCCATGTTTCACGACGAAACTCAGCCCGAAAGCCACCTGGAGCGGTCCACGCCGCTCCCATTGCAAACCGCGGTGCCGGACCCGGTGGTGCAGCGAAAGCGGATGCTCATTGCGCTGGGGATCCTGCTGCTGGCGCTGGGAGCAGTGATTCTGAAGGATTGGGATTTCTGGTTTCCGCCTAGCGCAGAAGTGCAGGAAGCCGCGATCCGAAGCAAAAGTAAGAGTATGCCCGCTGCCCCAGCGAGCACACAGCCGGCAACTCCGGTACGGGAACGCAAGCCAGCCAAGTCTCCGGCACCTGCTGCGGTAGAAGCTCCCTTCTCGGCCACTGCCGAGCGCGCTGCGCTGCCTCCTCTGCAGGTGGAAGTCGTAGCCGGAAACCGCCACATCAGCGTGCCTGCGAAAAGCAACGCCATCCATCTGGATGTGGACTCGGGCGCAACATCTTCCGCATCGAACACGCCTGGAACGGCTCCGAACGCCGGGGGCAGCGGCACGACAGGCAGTGGCAGCGAGCGGGTGCAACTCTCGCCACAAACCATGCAGAGTGTGACCGTGTCGGTTCCACCCGACTATCCGTTATTGGCGCGGCAAATGAAGGTGCAGGGCGCGGTCAGTCTGCAGGCGCTCATCTCGAGAGACGGCTCGATTCAGGAGCTGCAGATTCTCAGTGGTCCGAGCATTCTGGCAGCCGCGGCGCGCGAAGCCGTGAAGCAGTGGCACTTCAAGCCCTACCTGCAGAACGGTCAACCGGTGGAAACGCAGGCCCGCATCACGGTGAACTTTACCATTTCAACCAATTGAGACATTGAGTGATTGGGGCATTGAGCGATTGAAGATCAAGAGCCTCCGGAAGTTGGTTTTCAGTGATTCAGTGATCCGAATGTCTCAATGTTTCAATCGTTCATTGATTCAATGTCTCAATGCTTCGATGTCAAAATAAAACGGGCGTCCGAATTCTTTCGAATTCAGGACGCCCGGGCAGCCCTCCCCCAGAACTGCTCAATTCGGAATGTAAAACCAGGCGGCGAATCTGGAAATGGCACGCGGGTGCCAATTTATTCCACCAAAGTGCTACTACCCTAAATCACACATATCAAAGCCTGAAATCCGGATCGTCAGGACGATTTCTACTCGGAAAGGATCATCTGGCCGGGCGCTGTGCCGGTGGAAAACGGCGAGCCCAAAATTGCTGATGGCACGCCGGTCGAAGGATTGTAGGTGTAACCCTCAATCGCTGCTCCAGACTCCGTTCCGATATAGAAAAAGCCGCCGCTGGTGTCGAACATAGCGAACTGTCCACCCGAAGCCAAGTTGAACGGCGACTTAGCCACTTCCACCAGTACTCCGTTAGTCGGAGTGATCGCGAAACACCAGATAGAGTCGCTCGATCCCGGACCCACTGCATAAACAAAGCTGCCACTGGGATCGACGGCGATGGCGGAGGGGCTGGAGCCCTGCGTAGAGGTAAACGGCGAACCCGGTACCAGGGAAAGTGCGCCGGTATTGGAAGCGATGGCAAACGCGGAAATGTTGCCGACTGTGTTCTGATACGGGGGCGGATTGGTTGCCGAAGTATTTACCACATAGAGGAATTGGTCACTGGCATCCACGGCGAGGGCGGCTGCTCCATTGCCGGAAAAAGCCGGGGTGTCAGGAACGGGACTGAGCACACTCGTCGCGCCCGCGCACTGCGGTTGTGAAGCTCGTTGGGGCGGGCAAAAGGCGAAGCCGGTGACCATCCCGAGGCCCGGGTTGACCACGTAGACAAACTCGCCGGAATGGGTGAACAGAATTTGAGTTGGACCTTCATTCGCGGGAAAAGGCGAGCCCACGACCTCGGTCAAAGCGCCGGTGTTGGCAGCGATGGAATACACGGAAATGTCGCCTTGGTCAGAGCCGCTCCCGGTTTCGTTCGTCACCAACAAGTACTGGCCGAGAGGGTCAATGACGGCCTGATCCGCACCGTTGCCGGCCGGAATCGGAGCGCCGGTGAGGAGCAAAGCCCCGTCCTCGGTGACGTTGAAAATCGAGATCGCGTTGTGGCGGGAGTCGACCGTGTACAGAAATTGCTTCGACGGCGTTAAGGCCAGTCCGTTGAACGATGCGTTTTGAACTGGTGGTGTCTTGCCGCCCAGGGTGATGGCGCCAGTGGCGCCATTGATCTGCATCAGCAGCACGGAGCCTTGCCCGGGCAAGGTGACATAGGCAAGATGGTTAGGAGCGGGCGGTTTTGTTGTGGTGGTGTTACCGCAGGAAAGAGAAAATCCGGCGAGAACGAGAACGACGACCACGGTCACAGCGCCATGCCTCGGGCGAAGACCACTTTGACCAGCTCTGCCGGCACGCGCCGCCCTCGGAAAGCTCATTTTCGAAACCGCTCCTCAGTCTTCAGGATGGGAACTAGAAAGATCGTATTTACTATCGTGCACGAGAAGGCGGGAGGAGCGCAACTGCATCGAGAGACGCTCTTGGCTATTAGCCCTTGGCTGTTAGCTAAAGGCTAAGAGCTCGCATCGAATGATCGGAGTGTGAAAAGCGCGTTTCGCTATTCGTCCTTCGCCCTTTGCGAACAGCGAACGACGAACGACGGCCTTTGCTTTGCGACCGCGGGATGGCCCGATATGTTCTAATCGATAACGTTGTGATCGACATTCACTGCCACCTATTGCCCGAAGTCGATGATGGACCGAAGTCCTGGGACGCGGCCGTCGAAATGTGCCGCATGGCGGCCGCAGACGGCATTACCCACGCTGTTGCGACGCCGCACGCCAACGATCGGTATGCTTACGATCGCGCGTACCTTTCGGGGCTTCTCGCCGAACTCCGGAATAAAATCAGCCCGGCCGTGCCTTTGCAACTCAGTCTGGGCTGCGACTTTCATCTTTCTTTCGAAAATCTGGAGCGCGTCCTCGAGCAGCCACACCTGTTCACGATTGGCGAAACCGACTATCTGCTGATCGAGCTCAGCAACTACAGCGTGCCGACGCGACTTTCCGAGTGCTTCACACGTTTGGGAGATCGCGGCCTGAGGCCGATCCTGACCCATCCCGAACGGAATCCGATCCTGCAGCAGACGCCGCAGCGCGTCGTGGAATGGGCGGAGCAGGGCTGTCTGATTCAGGTCACGGGCTCGGCGCTGACGGGACACTGGGGAGAACGGCCGGAAGTGATCGCGCGCTGGCTGCTGGATCGTTCCGCCGTCCACATCCTCGCTTCGGATGCGCACGACACGAAGCGCCGTATCCCGAATCTTTCCGCGGCTCGTGACGTGGCGGAAAGAATCGTGGGTGTCGCGTATGCCGAAGCGCTCGTTCAGGGCAATCCGGGCGCCATTGTCAAAGGGATGCCGATCCCTTATTGCCCTCGGCCAGCGCTGCCTTAGCACGAATTCGGCACGTTAGTGCACAGCATCCGCGTTAACGCAGGAATCAAGCCCGGAACCGAAATTGCCGATGAGAAGCATGGATGAGTACTCCCGCCCAAGCTGTCTCGGTTGCAAAGCCCAGTCCCTGCATCGCCAGACAACCCATTCTGACTGCGGACGAGGAGGTCGTCGGCTACGAGCTATTTTTTCGCGAGGGTCCGGAACAGAATCACTTTACGTCCGACGTCGAAAGCGCGACTTCGGCGACCATCGATGCGTTGAACATGGTCGGGCTCGATGTTTTATGCGACGGCCACGTAGCCTTCATCAACTGCACGCGCCAGATGTTGTTGACCGACTACTTCGCTCTTTTGCCTCCTCGCGACATTGTGATTGAGATCCAGGAGACGGTTCCAGCCAACGAAGACGTGATACGGGCATGCGAACGGCTTAAACGTGACGGCTATTCGATTGCCTTGGACAATTTTGTTCCCGGTGACAGCAGAGAATCTCTGGTTTCTTACGCTGACTTCATCAAGGTCGACACAACCCGGGTGCTGCCCCGGCAAAGCGAGGCTTTGATCGCTCTTCATGGCAATGAGCGATGCCAGATGCTGGCGCAAAGAGTGGAAACCCGGTCACAGTTTATGACGGCCAGGCACAATGGCTTTACCCGGTTTCAAGGATACTTTTTTCGTCGTCCGGAAAATCTGCGAGCCCGAAAGATTCCAGCCAGCCAAGCCACCTATATTCGCCTGCTGAGCGCGATTTCACACCCCGACATAAATTTTAACGAGATCGAAGATCTCGTCAAACAAGAACCGTCGCTTTGTTATCGCTTGCTGCGGTACTTGAACTCTCCGCTGGTAGGGTTATCACTACCCATCTTATCCATTCGCCATGCGTTGAACCTGCTAGGTGAACAGGAATCCGTTCGGTGGATACGAATGGCGACCACGCTGGTCATGGGTCAGGAACAGTCTTCCGATCTGGTTCTGGCAACGCTAGTGCGCGCGCGATTCTGCGAACTGATCGCTCCGCGAATCGAACACGGCAGGTCCGATCTGTTCCTGATGGGAATGCTTTCGCTGATGGATGCGCTGCTGGCGGTGCCGATCGGAATGGTAGTGGAGGAATTGTGCCTGGATCCTGACATTAAGGCGCAGCTGCTCTGTGGCAAGACAGGTGGCCAGACGCCGCTTTCACCTGTGTATGACTTGATGGTAGCGCGCGAGGCGGGTGACTGGGAGCGGGTCACCCATTTAGGAAAAAAGCTGAAGTTGTCGCTGTCCTTTGTGGCGGAAACATCGAATGAAGCCATGAGGTGGGCGCACCAAGCCACCAACTCAGCGCCGCCTCGACACTCCTGACGATTGGGCAATGCGAGCACGTGCTGGACCGCGGGGGGGACTAAGGCTGGGGAATGTCTTTTTCGGCCGGATTCGGCGGGATTTCAGATTTCGGAGCGCCCGACGGTGACGTGGTGGGCATTGTCATTGCATTTTCCGGATTGAGCAGGTGATCGTGGCTGGGACCTAAGCCAAGCTTGATGAGCGCCCGGGAATCTGGAGTCGTCTTCGACTGCCATCCCTGATCCGCCTGATAGCGCTGCATCGCCTCTTGCGTGGAGCTGTCCCAGACACCGGTGGGCTCACCTTGCATGTAGTGCTCGCGGATGAGCGCGGTCTGAATCTCCCGGGCTCGATCCGGGTCAATCGCCTGCTGGCCCTTCTTCGCAACCAGCTTAGAGCCCTTCTTGCCGCGGGAGCTTTTGCTCCTCTGCGCGGAGGTGGAATAAGAACCGTGGCTGGTGGTCGCATGCGCGCTAGCAGGATGCTTTGCGTTCGTTGTGTGGGTAGTGGAAGTCGCTTTTGCGGTATGGCCGGTAGTAGTCTTCACCGGCTTCTTCGGCGGAGTCGATGTCTCTGTCTGAGCGATGGCGAACCCATGCATGGTGAAGTAGAGCACAATGCAAAGGCCCAATCGATGCCAACCTCGAATTTGAGTAGCTGGGCGCATTTTCAGAATCGTCAATCCCTCGCTAGCCCCAGCGCCTAAAAGCGCTTTCATTGCTCACCGCTTACGGCATGCCTGAAGGCATGCCCTGATACGAACCGTGCCCGCACCAATCTCACGTGTGCAGCGTACCAACTTCGCGTGCGGCATGCTCGCGAGTGTACCCACTAACAAAAAAGCCGGCGAAACCGGCCCATCCTTAATGGTCCCTGAAAAGGGAAGGAAGCGCCAGTCTCGCCGGATTGTATACCGGTTACGGAAGTGTACCTGCCAGGAAAATCGTCCCATCGGTAGCCCTTGCGCCTCGCGGGCGAACCAGGAACACGACATCCTGCCCGCTCTTCAGCGACGACTCGATTTTGTCAAAGTCGCCGGGATTGTTCACGGGCTGCTTGTTCACTTCCAGGATCACGTCGCCGCGATTCAGACCGAGGTCTTCGGCGAACGATCCCTGCTTTACGTCCTGTACCACCATGCCCTTGCCCGGGGAAATGCCCAAGCGATCGGCCAAATCGGGAGTGATGCTGCGAACCGTCACTCCGAATTTGCTCGCCTTCGGAGCTTCCTCGCTCTGGTTTTCATCTTCCTCGCCAAGACGGGCAGCGAATATTTTCGAACGATCGGCGACGGTCACCGTCACTTCTTGTTTTTTACCGTTGCGTACAAAAGCGACCTTTGCCTTTGAGCCCGGCTTCCGAGAAGCGATGTCGGCCACGAGATCGTCGCCGCTCTTCACTTCCTTGCCATCCACGGAGGTGATGGTGTCGCCGATCTTCAGGCCCGCTTCATCGGCCGGAGTACCGGCGATTACGTTCGACACCGTCACGCCTGATCCGTAAATGTGCGCGATGGCCGGATTCGGTTGCCCTGAGAATTCGATGCCGATCGACCCTCGGGCCACGCGGTGATCCGGCCCGATTAACTGGTTGTAGACCTGGGTCACTGTGTTCGACGGCATGGCAAATCCCACGCCCGCGTACGAACTAGTCTCGGTAAGGATGGCCGTGTTAATACCGATGACCTCACCGGCCATGTTGACGAGCGGTCCACCCGAATTGCCGGGGTTGATGGCGGCATCGGTCTGAATAAAGGATTGGAATTGCCGGTTGGGAACGATGTTGCGCCCTTTGGCGGACACGATGCCTGCGGTTACAGTTTCCTGCAATCCGAAGGGACTGCCGATGGCGAGCACCCAGTCACCCACTTCCATGCCGTCGGAGTTACCCAATTTCGCGGCCGGAAGGGGATGATCCATATCAATCTTGATCACAGCCAAATCCGTCTCCTGGTCGGTGCCGATCACTCTGGCATCATGGCCAGGAGAAGCCGGATTTTCATCCTGCAATTTCACGCGAATGCGGTCCGCCTTCTCGACCACGTGCCGATTGGTGACGATGTAACCCTTGGAATCCACAATCACGCCGGAGCCGAGTGAATGTTGGCGGATCGTGCCCATGTCCCCGCCCTGGCCGCCCTGGCCACCGAAGAACTTGTCAAAGAAATCCTGAAAGGGCGAGTCGTCATCGCCGTTGCCGCCCTGATCCTGATCCGGGTCGGGTTGGGCATGCGGATTACGACGTCTGTGCGGGTTCTTAATCGTGGACTCGGTATTGATGTTGACTACGCTCGGCTCGAGTTGCTTGGAAATCTGGGAAAAGGCGTTCGAGAGTTGTTGCGGGGCGGGGATGGTGAGCGGGGTTGCATCGGACGACTTTTGCCCCTCCTTGCCCTTTACTCCATAGGAGACTACGGTGCCAATCAGAATTCCAACTGCCAGCGTCGCCAGAATCGTAAAAGTGTACGCCCAACGGTTGGCTTTGAAGCGCACCCAAAAGGCGCTTTCGCGCGAATCCATTTGTTCCTCCTAAGACTGCAATCTTTCATTATACCTTCGCCTCGGGCAGGGTGGTCCGAAGGTTTCTAAATCGTTTAGACGCGGAAAACACGGGTTGCGTTAGTCCCTAAAGCTGGAAGGCGAAGCCTGTGATGCGGGGCTTTGCCCGCAGGACGGGACGTAGCCCCGTCACCACACGCCCTTCTACAGTTTCACCGTCAGCAGGGCCAGGAACAGGCCGGTATAGCCGGCAATCACCAGCAAGACCATCAACGCCCCAAAACTCAGGACGTTGTAAATTCCCCAGGGCTTTTGCACTGCGCCCAGCGCCAGTTTCCACAACCCGAAACCGCTCGCCAGGGCACAGATCGGCACCACGACGAACCCAACCGCCCGCCCGTGCGCTACCTGAGGAAAAGCGATGAGAAAGGTCAGGGCGGGTAGAAAGATCAACGCCGGGACAATCGCCAGTGGGGCGCCGATCAGGAACGCGCGTTCCCGCTCTTTGGGAGTCATGGAATCATTGGGTCATTGAATGATTGAGCCATTGGATCATTGGAACCAAATTATTTGGTCATCGAGGACGATCTTTAACGACTCAATACCTCAATGCTTCAATGACTCAATGTCGTACACGGTCTTGCCGCCAACCACCGTGCGCAGGACTTTGGTCTCCAGCAGTTTCGAGGGCGACGCGGCGGTGATGTCCTGATCGAGAACGACGAAGTCGGCTAGCATGCCCGGGTCCAGTTTGCCTTTTTGCTTTTCGGCGAATTCGGCGAACGCTGAGCCTATCGTGTAGGCGGTGATGGCCTGCTCGATGCTCAGTTTCTGCGCGGGATAGTAACTCTTCTTTCCGTCTTCGCTCATGCGGGTTATAGCCGCGTACAAGCCGCGAAAAGGCGTCACGGGTTCGACCGGATAATCCGTACCGAAGGCCAAGGTCACGCCATGGCGCAGGAACTCGGCCCAGGCATAAGAATGTTCGGCGCGCTTCGGTCCGAGGTGCGACTCAGCCCAGCTCATGTCGGTGAGCAGGTGGCTCGGCTGCATCGAAGCAATCACCTTGAGTTCCTTGAAACGCACGATCTGCTGCGGCGTGGTGACCTGCGCGTGCTCAACGCGCAAACGATAATCATTACCGCCGTCGGCCGCCTTCACCTTGGCTTCTTTTGCCGCCTTCTCCGCCTCGGCAAAAGCGTCGAGCGCCAACTGCACACCTTTATCGCCGATGGCGTGGAAGCCGATCTGATATCCGGCCAGCACCCGCTCCCGGGTCATCGCATTCAGCCTGGCCGCATCATATTGCGGGATGCCGCTGTTATTCGGATCATCGCTGTAGGGCTCCAGCAATGCGGCGGTATTCGTGCCGAGCGAACCGTCCATGAAACCCTTGAGCATTCCGGTGTGGAGCATGTTGTCGGACGCGGGATGCGAGTCGCGTTTGACAGCTAACTCTTCCATCGAGTCCTCGAAAGTGAGCCACTCGGAAATCCTTGCCGTCAGCTTTCCCTCTCGTTCCAATTGCTCGTAAATCTGAAAGTCATCCCACGGCGAGAAGTCTTGCGCGGAGGTAACGCCATGACTGGCGAGATCCGCAAGCCCCAGTTCGATGGCCTGGCGGCGCTTTTCGGGCGTCGGCTTGGGAATTACGCCATACACTGCTGATTGCGCTTTCTCGCGCAGAATGCCGTTGGGCGTGCCCGAGTCATCGCGATCGATCCTTCCACCATCCGGATTGCGCGTGGCGACGCTGATGCTGGCCAGCTGCAGGGCCAGCGTGTTTGCCACGCCGATGTGTCCGTCCACGCGCGCGAGGTAGACGGGGTGTTTGCCGCTCACTTCATCCAGATCCCAGCGCGTGGGTAGAACCTTGACCGGCCACAGAGTCTCGTCCCAGCCTTCGCCGACCACCCATGCTCCGGGTTCGGCGGCTTCGCACTTGGCCCGCAGGCGCTCACGAAATTCGTCCAACGACTTGGCACCAACCATGTTGACGTTCATCTTTTCCAGGCCGGCGCTGGCGAGGTGCATGTGGGCGTCATTGAATCCGGGCATAACGAAATGACCGTCGAGATCCACAATCTTGGTCTCTGCGCCCTTTAATTTCATGATCTCGTCGCGCGTGCCCACCGCCAGGATTCGGTCGCCTACCACCGCGAGCGCTTGCGCGCGCTTGGTCGCTCCTAATGGCGCTGCCGGGTCGACCGCACCGGTGTAGATGTTGCCATGAGTAAAGATCATTTCCGCCTTGGGCTTCGGAGCGGACTGCGTGGAGACATCATTCTGCGCCGACACGCCAGTGGCCAACGCCAACAGAAGCATCGGAGCGATTCGCTTTCTCATTCACTTACTCCCGACAATGTGAGCATTGTAAGCAGAATGCGCCTCAGTCCGAGGTCTCGTCCATTGCAGTCGAACCATTCTTGCAACGTGTGCGCGCCGCCTCCAGAGCCGCCTCCGCCGATGGCAATGGCCTCGCGGCCTAGCGAAAGCGGGATGTTGGCATCGGTCGAGGCCCGCTGTACCTGAGCGCTGTTGCCCAGCTGCACATCGACGGCGCGGATCACTTTCAGCAGACGGGCATCTTGCGCCAGTTCGCCCGCCGGACGATTTCCGATCTCAACCACTTCGCTCTGCACCAGCGGCGGCCTGCGGGTTCCACGCTGCGCCGGAGCCCGATTCTCGGCTGCGACAGCCTGCTCCAGCGCCATACGCAGCGCTCGTTCCAGCCGATCAATTTCCGACATCGACGTGGAGCGCAGATCGACTCGCATGCTGGCCGATTCTGGAATGGAATTCACCGACGTGCCGCCGCGAATCACTCCGACATTGAATGTCGTTTTCGGAGTGGTGGGTACCGGGGTTTGGCTGAAGGCCTCGATCGTACGGGAGAGCGCGATGATCGGATTGGGAGCGCCGAAGTCGCTCCAGGAGTGGCCGCCCGGCCCGCGCACGATCACTTCGAAGCGGCGGCTGCCCAGAGCTTCGGCCACGATGGTATCTGCGCCGGCGCCATCGACAATGACGCTGTAGGCAATCGCGTCGCGCCAGTGCGGCGTTGCGAAAACGTGACGCATGCCGCGCAGATCGCCTTCGCCTTCTTCTCCGACGTTGCCGATGAACACGTAGGGGAGAGCGTGCGCAATACGCGCGCTCGCAAGCACACTGGCCAGCGCAAGCATTGCGGCAATGCCCGCGCCGTTATCGGAGACTCCGGGGCCGTACAGGCGACTGCCCTGCTGCCGGATGTTTAACGGAGTGGCTGCAGGAAACACGGTATCAATATGCGCGCTGAGCGCAACATATCGGCTGCCGTACCCGGGACGAACGCCGAACACGTTGCCGACTTCGTCCACTTGTACGTCGCTGAGTCCGAGCTCGCGAAAGCGGTCGGCGAGCCAGGCGGCGCGCGTCGCTTCTCCAAAGGGAGGCGCGGCCAGGCGCGTGGCCTCCATCTGCCAGAGCGCAAACTGCGATTCCTGCGCGCGAAAGCGGTCGAAAGCGGCGCGTACCTGGGGCGTACCAGCGAGACGTGCTACTTCTTCCTGCACCGGCGGATATGTTTCAGACGCTGGCGAGATGGGCTCCATCCTTTGCGGTTATCTTATAACGTATACCGGTCTGGTCACGCACACTCGTCACGCTCTCGCGAATTTGGCCACAAAATGTAGTTTGACGGAGTCTTGCGGTATCGCTAAAGCGATACCCTGATACGAATCAAACTGCCACCGCGGTCCGTTAGTGAACCACCATGCCTGCTGGCTTCGCCCTCTTGATCAGGAACACACACGGGATCAAACACGCGATCACGACGCCGAGCACCCAGAAATTATCAATGTAAGCCAGCATGGTTGCCTGCCTGATCACATTACCCTGCATCAGCGCGTAGGCATGCTGTTGCGCGGAAACCCCTCCGGTGCCGGGTCCGGCGCCCGAAAAAACACTCGTCATTCCACGCAGGGTTGACTGAAACTGTGGATTGGCGGCATTCAGATTCTCCACCAGTTGACCCTGGTGAATCTGTGCGCGGCGAGACAGGCCGGTGGTGACAAAGGAAATTCCGACGCTGCCGCCAATATTCCTGGCGAGGTTCATCAGGCCGGAGGCGGCATTGTTCTTGTCGCGCGGCAGGGATGAATACGCGGCGGTGTTGATGGGCACGAACAGGAAAGCGAGTCCGATCGCCTGGTAGACGCGCGCCATCATGACGGTGTGAAAGTCGATGCCCAAATCGAATGTCGTCATGTGAAACAGTGAGAACGTCAGCATCGACAAGCCAAACATCATCAGATACCGCGGGCTGTGGCGGGAAAGGAGAAATCCCACCAGTGGCATGCACACCATGATGGCGAAGCCGCCCGGCATCAGCGCCAACCCGGACCGCTCGGCAGTGTAGCCCAGCATGGTCTGCATGAACAAGGGGAGCAGCAGCGTACTGCCGAGCAGAGCAAATCCGAGCATGAACATCAGGAAGTTCGCGGTGGCGAAGCTGCGCTCACGGAATAAATGCAGGTCGATAATGGGATCCTTGTGGTGCCACTCCCAGAAGATGACGAAGATCAGTGAGGTAACCGAGATGGCGGTCAGCCATACGATGAAGTGCGATTCGAACCAGTCGTCGCGCTGTCCTTTATCGAGGATCACTTGCAGGGTGCCGAGGCCGAGCGCGACGAAACCGAGCCCCGTGTAGTCAATGCGAGTTTCACTCAACTTGCGGCGCTTGAAGTACGGAGGATCCTGAATCAACCGCGACGTCAGCAGGAGCGAAAGTATCCCAACCGGGATGTTGATGAAGAAAATCCAGCGCCAGGTAAAGTTGTCGGTGATATAACCGCCGAGCGTAGGACCAATGGCCGGCGCCATCACCACCGCAATGCCGTAAACGGCGAATGCCATGCCGCGCTTGGCGGGAGCAAAAGTATCGGCGAGGATCGCCTGCTCGCTCGGCTGCAAGCCGCCGCCGCCGATTCCCTGCAGGACGCGGAAGAAGATCAACATGCCGAGATTGGGCGCTAGTCCGCATAGAAACGAACTAACGGTGAAAAGCGCGACACACCCCATGTAAAAATTCTTGCGGCCGACGATCGAAGAGAGCCAGCCACTCAGCGGCAGCACGATGGCGTTCGAGACGAGATAAGAAGTCAGCACCCATGTGCTCTCGTCCTGACCCGCGGAAAGACTGCCGGCGATATGCGGCAGGGCTACGTTGGCGATGCTCGTATCGAGCACCTCCATGAACGTCGCCAGCGTCACGGTGAGAGCGATGATCCACGGATTGACCGCGGGACGCCATGCCGCGGCGTCGTTCATCGTGATGGAAGCAGCGCCCATTTGCTATCTCAAATCTTGGCTGCGAGCTACGGGCTGCGAGCAAACACGAACGAGGTGTGCTCGAAGCTCGCGACTCGTGGCTCGGAGCTATTTGATCCAGACCTTTGGCACGACCGACATTCCCGGCCGGAGTTCATGACCCTTGATCTCGCCCGCATCGAACACGATCTTCATGGGTATGCGTTGCACGACTTTGACGTAGTTGCCGGTGGCATTCTCGGGAGGTAGCAGGCTGAAGCGCTCTCCACTGGCGCCGGCAACGGAATCGACGTGGCCTTTGTAGGTCTTACCTGTGGCGTCGACCGAAATCTCCGCTGCCTGGCCCGGCTTCATCTTGCTAAGCTGCGTCTCCTTGAAGTTGGCCGTGACCCAGATGTTCGCTTCGTCGAGCGGAATGATCATCATCATCACCTGTCCGGGTTGTACGTTCTGACCCACTTCCACGGTGCGGTTGCTGACGGCGCCGCTGACCGGCGCAATCACTTTGGTGTACTGGAGGTTCAGCTCGGCCTGATTCAGCTCGGCTTTCTTCTGGTCCGCAATGGCCTGCGCAGACTCGGCGCGCGCCTGGATAACTCGCATCGTGTGCGTCCGGTTGCCGGCGGTGCGCAGATCAGCGTTGGCCTGCTCCAGTTTGCTCTGCGCCTGTTTGATCTGGGCCGCATACGAGTCGGCATTAGAGCGCGCCGCTTGCAGTGCGGCGGCGGCGGCATGCGCGCTGTCGACGGCCTGATCGTATTGCATTTCCGAAATCTCTTGCTTGTCGATCAGCTGCTTGTAGCGCAGAAGATCATTCTGCGCCTTTGTGTTGTTGGCATCCGCTTGCGCAATCTGCGCCTTGGCTGCGTCAAATTGCTGACGAGCGGCCTCGATTCCGGCCTGCGCGCCGGAGACACCGCCCTGGGCGCCGCTCACCTGGCTCGAAGTGCTCACATCGGTGATTGGGACGTTGATGCCGGCGGCGGAGGCCTGCGCCTGCGCATCGGCATATTCGGCGCGCGCCTTTGCCACCGCAACTTCGTAGTCGGCCGGATCGATTTCCACCAGAACGGTTCCCTTTTCCACGTACTGGTTATCTTCGACATTGAGCTTGATGACATGACCGCTGACGCGGGCGCTCACTGCGTTCACGTGCCCGTCTATCTGCGCGTCATCGGTGGATTCGTAGCTGCTGAGGTAGCGCCACAGAAAAAAGACGGCGACCACAATCACAAGGCCGGCAAGAATAAGCCCCCACTTGGTGCGCGGATTACTCAAGAATTCGCCGCGCCGCTGATAGCGGGCTTCGCTATCCGGCGGAGGCTGAGGGGGCGATTGGGACTGCGGCGCACGCCCTCCCGTTTGCGGTTTGGGCTCATCTACAACGCTGCTGGGTTCCATAATTTGATTCCTTGGGTTACTTCCCTTTCAAATATTCGCGGACGCCCTCTTCGGCTCGGCCCAGGGCGCGGGCATAAGAAACCTTGGCCAGATTGTGCATGTAGAGGCTTGAAATGAGACTCTCATGCGCGGACGCGAGTGCTTCCTGCGCCTGCACGACTTCAAGATTGTCGGTGACTCCCGCGGAAAAGCGATCGCGCGATTGCGTAAGCGCCTGCTCGGCCAGATTCACGGAACTCTGGGCGACTTCCACCTGATCGCCGGACGACTTAAGGTCGAGCAGTGCATTGCGGATATCCTGATCGATTTGTGCGCGTACGTCGGCCATCTGCGCCTGCGCCTGCCGCAGGCTAGCCTCGGCCTTCAGAACATCGCCATGGACTTTGCCGCCCTGAAAGATAGGAATATTCAAGGTGCCCATGAGCAGGTAAGTGGGCAGAACGTCACCCGGCACCGACCCGATCTCTCCCCAGTTTCCTGCTACATCGACAGTGGGAAAATATCCGGCGGTGGCGGCACTGCGTTCCAGTTGTGCGGCTACGAGGCGCTCGTGCGCCGCTTTGTAATCGGAGCGGAAAGAATAGGCACGCTGCAAGGCGGTTTCAAAGTCGGGAACAGGAAAAGCCTCGTACGGGGCTTTGTCGGTCAACTCGAATTCCTGGCCGGACGCGAACCCAATGACGCGCGCCAGTGAAATCTTCTGCTTCGCGTAGTCGTTGGTCGCTGCGATCAGTTGCTGTTGGCGAGTCTGGTATTCGACCTGAGCCCGAAGCGTGTCGATGGCGGGAGCGACGCCGGCTTGCTGTTGCGCGACTGCCTTGTCGTAGAGCGCCTTCGCTGTTTCCACCTGTGCTTGCGCGGTTTCCACGCGGGCTGCCCCGGCGATTGCGACGAGGTAGGCGTTGCCGGTGGCGAGCACGACCAGATCGCGCGCGTCCTTCAAATTGAAACGGGCCAGGCTTTCGCCGATCACAGACGATCGGTATTTCTGGATCGACTTCCAGTCGAAAACGCGCTGCGATGCCGAAACGCGCGCGTCAAAGTAGGAGAAAGGCCCGATGACGCGAGGAAGCGTAATCCCAGGAAACAGCGAACCGCTAAATCCTAGCGCTTGCAGGCTCTCTTTCTGCTTGACCTCTTGCATATCCGCGTTGATGTTCGGAAGGAGGTCGCTGAGTTTCTGCCACTTCTCTCCGCGAGCTTCGATGGTGTTGTACTCGGACAAAAGGCCGGCGAGGTTCTGGCGCAATGCCCGATCGATCGCGCCAGTGAAGGTCAGCGGCACGACTCCGGGAGTGGCCTTGGCCTCCGGCACACTGCCGAAGACTGGATTCTGTGCCGAGGTTTGCACTTGCCCGGGCACAAACTGCGGGGTTTGAATCTGCGCGAATCCGCTCGACGAAGTGGAGCTCGAATCCGAAGAAGAATTCTGGCCGCATAATCCCACGGAGAAGAATGCGATTGAGAACACCGGCAAAACCATCCCAACCGCTATACGAATAACGACCCGTCGATTCATTTATAATTAACCAGTTAGTTAGATACCGATGAACTAGATTCTACCCGTCCCCAACCCGCGAAGCAAACCCACGCAGGAAATGCACACCCGCGCAGTTCCTGACAATCGGGATGGTCCCGGACGCTGCCAACCCGTGAACCGTCAATGTCACGAAACGAGACTAAAATCATAAGTCTTTTCGACTCTTTTTGCCGACGGTGAGATGCAAATTGTGGAGTTGCGGCACGGTAGAACGCGGGTTTAATGCATTTTTGCGGGCATAGGGCACGAAAGGCCGTGACCTTGGTCATCTTGCGTAACCTTTGGCCAAAGCTCAATCTGGGAGCGACCCAAGCACTTCCCGGCGACGGAAGCCGGCGCGAGGGAAGTCGTACGTATGAGCCAAGATACGCATCTACCGCCCAAAGGATCGGACTGGACACGCCTGCTGACGGATCCCGACCTGGTTAGCCACCTCGGGCGCCTGCTCCAGACCTATCGCGAAGTGCCAGCGGAACAGCGCGAAACGGCGCTGCTGCGGGCGATGCGCGAGATTAAAGACGCTGCCATGAAAGCACGCGAAGCGCAGAACACAACGTGCGTCGCCGAGGCGCCAGCACCAACGGTCGAGTTGCAACATCCCGAACCGGTGGAGGAAACACCTCCGTTCGATTTGCTCACTCCGCAATACGAGTCGGATCGCCGGCGTTTTCAGCGCATAAAATGCTATGTAGCGGTCGAAATCCACGTCGAGGGTGTTGGCGAGCCGGTCTGGGGGAATCTGGCGAACGTGGGGCGCGGCGGTTGCCTGGTCGAGACCGCCAGCGCCGTTCCCGCGGGCAAGGCTCTGGAAATCGGGTTGTGGGTGTCGAGCGGAAAGATCTGGGTAAAAGGGGTCATTCTCACTGGAGTCGCCACGCGAAGCGCGTCGTTTGGCGTGCGGGTGAAATTCTCCGAGGCGGAACTGTCGGAGAAAGAACACCTGCGGGAGTTTCTCAAGTTCGTTGAGAGCACGGCCCGCAAATCACAGAGCGGAAAAGCTTATGTGGCGCAATTAAAGGGCTAGACCGCTTCTCTTCTGCGAACCTGGTCAAGCGAACCTGAGCGAACCTGCTCAAACGGACTTGATCAGCAACTTTTCCCGCGATTCGGGTTCACTCCTTATGAGGCAAATCAGCATGGAAATGCCATTGCACAGAGGCCGTTTGCTGGTGGCAGTGGCGTTGCTTGCCGCGGTTGGGCTGACCACGCAGTTCGCTCTCGGCCGAAAAAAAGACAAAGCCGCCGATGCTGCACATCGGATGGATCAACAGAGGCGCGCCGTCCACGCCCTGAACCGGCTGACGTTCGGTCCGCGGCCCGGCGATGTGGAGCGCGTTACCGCGATAGGCGTTGACAGGTGGATCGACCTCGAACTCCATCCCGACAAAATTGATGACTCGGCGCTCGAGTCCAGGCTGGCTCCGT
This sequence comes from Terriglobales bacterium, assembly GCA_050010155.1. GTDB lineage: Bacteria > Acidobacteriota > Terriglobia > Terriglobales > Acidobacteriaceae > Acidiflorens. The sequence continues at coordinate 7,266 of JBEKLO010000036.1, read as the reverse complement.
TCCGCACGTTGCGAATGGGCACTAGCGAGATTGTTGAAAATTTTCCTCCTAACCAGTTGATCAAGCAGATCGCTGACGGCAAAGCTTCGCTGCCGCGCGATCCCACGCAGCGCGCGGTTTACGAAACGCAATTACAGCGCTACGAAGACAAACAAGAGCGCAAAAACAACCCAGAAGCGGCCAAAACGGTGAAGGTCAGCGACCAACAGGATTCCCCTCTCTGTAGAGACGGCGGTTGTCCCGTCTCTGCTGACAGCGCCGAGGCTGACGATCGAGATCAGGTGCAGCGCCGAGCCGAACGCCGGCTCGCAATACTCAAGACGCAGGAACTTCTCGATCTGCCGGCCGACGAGCGCATGAAAGAAATTCTGCAAATGTCGCCGGAAGACCGGCGGACGCTCGCTGCCACGACCAAAGGCGCCAAGGCAGATGCTTTGCTCGCGGGCATGAGCGCGCAGCAGAAAGAAACGATGTTCGCGCTCAAGAATCCCGAGCAGGTGGTCGTCGATGAATTAATGCAAGCGAAGCTCGTGCGCGCGATCTATAGTGAGCGGCAACTCGACGAAGTCATGACCGACTTCTGGATCAACCACTTCAATGTATTCATTAACAAAGGCGCAGACCGCTATCTGCTCACGAGCTATGAGCGCGACGCAATCCGCCCCAACGTGCTCGGAAAATTCGAAGACCTGCTGGTCGCGACCGCGAAGAGTCCGGCGATGATGTTCTATCTCGACAACTGGCTGAGCGTCGGGCCGGATTCGGAAATCGCGCTCCGCGTCGCACCGCGGAAGCCGGGCAAGGGCAAGCAGTCGAGCGGTCTGAACGAAAACTACGGGCGTGAGTTGATGGAACTGCACACGCTCAGCGTCACCGGCGGCTACGCGCAGAAAGATGTCACCGAAGTGGCCAAGGTTTTTACGGGATGGACGCTGGATCCGCCGAAAAAAGGCGGTGGCTTCCGCTTCGAGCCGCGCATGCACGAGCCCGGAGACAAAATCGTCCTCGGACATCGAATTAAGGAAAACGGCGAGCAGGAAGGGCTGGAAGTGCTGCACCTGCTGGCGCACGATCCCAAGACGGCGCACTTTATTTCGCAAAAGCTCGCGATGCGCTTCGTCTCCGACGATCCTCCACCGGCGCTGGTCGATCGCATGACGCAAACATTCTTAAAGAAGGATGGCGACATTCGCGAAGTGCTGCGCGCCATGTTCAAGTCGCCCGAGTTCTGGTCGCCAGATACCTACCGTGCGAAAGTTAAGACGCCGCTCGAGTTTGTGGTCTCGGCCGTGCGCGCCAGCGGAGCGGAAGTTGACGACGCCCGCGCGCTCGTCGGCACACTTAACAACATGGGCATGCTGCCGTATGGCATGATGCCGCCGACGGGCTACTCGATGAAAGCCGGCGCGTGGGTGAATTCCTCGGCGCTTTTAGGACGCATGAATTTCGCGCTAGGGCTAACTGCGGGAAAAGTACGTGGAGTAAAAGTAGACGCGATCAGCCTGTTCCCGGCAGCCACAGCAGAACCTCCGTCAGACTCGCAACAGGCGTTAGCGGTCCTGGAGAATTCGCTCCTGTCAGGCGATATCTCCCGGCAAACGCACGATACGATCAGCAAGCAACTGGAAGACCCGGCGATCAGCCAGCGGCGACTGGATGATCCAAAGCGTCCGCCAAACGTGGCGGCGATTGCGGGATTGCTTTTGGGATCGCCGGAGTTTCAGAGGAGATAGCTGTCAGCTTTCAGCCATCAGCCGTCAGCCCAAACCGGAGCGGCCTGATGGCTGAGCGCTGACGGCTGAAAGCCGGTTCTTATGTCCATCACTCGACGTATTTTCTTACGCAACGGCGCGCTGGCGGTAGTGGGCACGACCGCACTGCCGAGCTTTCTAACCCGCGCCGCCTTTGGCGCGGCCGATCCCGGCATTCGCAACAAACGGCTGGTCGTGATCTTCCAGCGTGGTGCGGCCGATGGTCTCAACATTGTTGTGCCCCACGGCGAGGCGAGTTATTACGCCATGCGACCGACTATCAATATTCCGAAGAAATCGGTGCTCGATCTCGACGGGTTTTTCGGATTGCATCCGGCCATGGCGTCTTTCGAGCCGCTCTGGAAACAGAAACATCTCGCCATTGTGCACGCCGCCGGATCTCCCGACCCGACGCGCTCGCATTTCGATGCACAGGACTTCATGGAATCCGGCACGCCCGGCGTGAAGGTCACCGACGATGGCTGGCTTAATCGCGCGCTGCGGGAACTTCCGGCCGACAATTCGGCCTTTCGAGCCATCGCTCTCGGACCATCGCTGCCGCGCATTCTTTCCGGAAAAGAGCCGGCGGTTGCAGTCAACAATCTCAACGATTTTTCGGTGGGCGGAAAGAATCCGAACGCTGCGCCGATGTCAAACACTTTTGAGGCGATGTACGACCACTCGGTAGACACCGTATTGCACGGCACCGGCCAGGAAACCTTCGACGCGGTCAAGACGCTGAAGGCTGCCGATCCCGCGCACTACACGCCGGCGGCGAACGCCAACTATCCCAAGGGACGGTTCGGCGACAGCCTGAAGCAACTGGCGCAACTGATCAAAGCAAATCTTGGAGTGCAAGTCGCGTTCGCCGATATCGGAGGCTGGGATCACCATGTCAACGAAGGCAGCACACAGGGACAGATTGCCAACGTGCTCGGCGATTTCTCGCAATCGATCTCCGCATTCTGGACCGACCTCGGCGACCTGGGAGAAGACACGGTAGTGGTAACGATGTCGGAATTTGGCCGCACCGCGCGCGAAAATGGCAACCGCGGCACCGACCACGGTCACGCCAACGTGATGTTCGTCCTCGGCGGCCCGGTAAAGGGCGGCAAAGTTTATGGCCGCTGGCCGGGGCTCGACCAATCGCAGCTCTACGAAGGACGCGATCTGGCGTTGACAACGGACTTCCGGATGGTGCTCGGCGAAGTCGTGTCACGGTATCTGGGGAACAAGGATTTGAAGGCGGTGTTTCCTGGATTTGAAGGGAAGAAGGAGAACTTCCTGAATTTACTCGTATGAATGCGGGGCAACCTACTCGCCTCTGACAAACTCAATGCGCTTCACGTTTCTCGTACTTAGATACACTCCTTGCCCGTCGACTTCATATTGCACCGAACCGTCCGTATTTAGACGTTTTGCCCGTGAAAGAAGGAAATCGTTATCAGCAGCATCCGGGACGTACGTGAATTCCTTGATCCAGCCCACGTACATCGCCCCGTCATCGGCAAACACGACCGCCCAGTCCGTCGATTGAGCCCTGTTTACTTTTGCCCAGATGGATTGCACATCCGGAGCTATGGAGCGCAATCGGGGAAACCTCTCTGACAAATCCAACCTAGCCCGGTTGACTCCAGCCAACAAAAGACCCCACGAGACGCCGACGACCACCAACGCTAGAATGAAGGCAAGTCTCGGGAAACCATCGTCTGCGCTATGGAGCCAGGAGCCAAGATATCTTGCGTCGATGCCCCGTACAAGTCCCGCCAGAGCCACGCCGTAGATAACGCTCCACGCAACCTGCAAGAACTCGCTCAATCCCTTAACGGGATACATGCTCCTGTAGATATGAAGTGCCAAGAAACCCGGCATCGCATACACGATGAACTCGGCTACGTGCTCAACGGGTTCGGAGAGCGGAAGCGACATGGCTCACGACTAAGGCTTCCTTGCGGTTCCAGTCGTCTTATCCGCAGAGATAGGTTTATCGCTCGACTCGGGGCCACGCTTCAGGACTGGGGCTTTAGTTGATGGATCTGGCCTCGTATGTGTAAAGGACTCCGTTAGCGAATCGTTAGCCCACCCCCGTTGCTTATTGTTTTCCTTATCCATCGTGACCTCCATAAGACAACTACCATACTGAGCTGAACGAAAACGCTAGTCAAGACGGAAACTAGCAACCTTTGGATCACTAGCTTTCCGTCACGATAGCGACGGAGGCCGAACACCCGAGGCGATCTGCACCTGCCATTACGAGGGCGCGGGCAGTTTGAAAGTCTTTGATGCCCCCGGCAGCCTTGATGCCGACTCGTTGGTTCAATACTTTCCTCATCAGGAGCACATCCTCGACTGTTGCTCCGCCTCCTGCAAAACCGGTGGAGGTCTTTGCAAAAGCCGCTCCCGCTCGTTCGGCAAGCAGGCAGCCCAAGACTTTCTGATATTCATCGAGCAGCACCATTTCGAGGATCACCTTCACGGGAATACGGCCAGCCGCCTCGACTACGGCGCGGATGTCGGCGAAAACGGCTTCGTATTCTCCCGATTTTAGTCCGCCAACGGAGATGACCATATCGACTTCGTCGGCGCCCTTCTCGATGACGGCCTTGGTTTCTTCCGCTTTTGTTTTCGAGAGATTCGCCCCTAAAGGAAACCCGACCACCGTGATAACTGCGCGCTTTGTGCCGGCCAACTGCTCTTTGGCTTCTGCGACGAATACAGGGTTGACACAAACACCGCGAAATCCGAAGCGCTTCGCCTCTTCACAAAGCGTCGCGATCGTGCGTCGCGTCGCTTCCGGCTTCAGGGCAGTATGTTCGATGTATTGTGCGAGGTCGCCGGGATGCTCGATAGTCGCCGCGTCCGACCGATTCATCTCAGCGATTGGTTGGAACAAGGGGATGCGAAAACGATCAATGTCTTTGGCTGCTTTAACCAGCAGTTCTTCGGTTCGGGCATCGATCGCCATGGAGGGTCATTCTAACGCAAGTGGTAAAGAAGAAAATCCTTGTTCATCCAAGGTCGATCAGCACGTCCCCGCCCTCAATCTTCACCGGATACACGGCGATCTTCGCTCCCGGCGGCCCGGCTTGGCCGGTTTTCGGGTCCCACTCCCAACCATGCCACGGGCAAACGACCTTCCCGCCTGAGATCACGCCCTGGCCGAGCGGGCCTCCGCGATGCAGGCAGATGTTATCCATGGCGCTGATCTCGCCGTTCACGTTGGCGACGCAGATGGTTTTGTCTCCACAGGGGAATTCTTTGGCTTCGTCGGGACCGGGCAGTTCGGATTGGGCGGCTAGTTTGGTGAACATGGCAATTGGCGATCAGCCGTCGGCGCTCACGCCGAGGATGACTGCGTTTCAATATAACAATAATTTTCGGTTTACAGTTTTCTCCGCCACGGTGCGCTGGCGGAACGCATGCCAGCTTTAAGTTTTTCCCGCAGCGGGCGGGCATAGAGCAGGTCGAGGAAGCTTTCCATTTCTCCCATAAGCCCGGCATCATAGCCGAACCACCAGATCTTTTTTTTGCGTGGAACCAGATCGTGGTCAACATATTTCTCGCGCACCATCTCTTCGAGGCCCCAGCGTCCATGGGTGCGCCCTATGCCACTCGCTTTCATGCCGCCGTGCGGAGCTTCGCTGATGCTGAAGCACGAGACCGCGTCGTTGATCATCACTGTGCCGACGTCGATTTGGCCAGCGAGGCGCTCGCCACGGGCACGGTCGCCGGTCCAAACGCTGGCAGCTAATCCGTATTCGGAATCGTTGGCCAGGCGCACGGCCTCGGCATCGTCGCGAAAAGCTGCAATCGGAAGCACCGGGCCGAAGGTCTCTTCCTGCATTACCCGCATGTTCTGATCCACGTCCGCCAGCACAGTGGGCGCAAAAAACGTTGAGCCGAGTTCGCGCATTCGCGTGCCTCCGGTGAGTACGCGAGCCCCGCGCTTCTTCGCATCTTCTACCTGCGACTCCACGATCCGCACCTGCCGCTCGTGGATCATAGGCCCGATTTCGGTAGCTGCATCCAAGCCATTGCCTACGCGCAGCTTGCGCGTCTTCTCACTGCAGGCATCGAGGAAGGCGGGATACAAACTCTGATGCACATAGCAGCGTTCGACCGAAAGGCAAGTCTGGCCTGCATTCACGAATGCTCCCCAGACGGCGCCGCTCGACGCGACATCGACGTCCGCGTCTTCAAGCACCAGCATAGGGTCTTTGCCACCAAGTTCCAGCACGAGCGGGAGCAGGCGTTCGGCAGCGGTTTGGGCAATTCGCCGGCCTGTGCTGACGCTTCCCGTGAAGATCAGTTTGTCGATTGCACTTCCGACCAGCGCCACGCCGGTCGCGCCTTCTCCGGGAAGCACCTGGAAAATATCGTCAGGAACGCCAGCCTCTCGCAGCAGCGCCCGCAGTTCAAGCGCGATCAACGGCGTCAACTCCGAGGGCTTGAGCACGACCGCGTTTCCCGCAACCAGGGCGGCCAAGGTCTCCGTCGCCGGAATCGAGAAGGGGTAATTCCAGGGCGAGATGATTCCGATGACACCATAGGGCTGGTGCAGAACTCGCCCAGACTTGGTTTTCATCACGGGATTGCCGTGCGGCAGCTTTTCTTCGTGCAGGATCGCGAACGCGTTGTCGATCAGGAATCGCGCGGCATCGAGCACGACCAGAACCTCGGTAAGCAGCGCCTCAACCACGGGCTTGCCGACCTCTTGCGTGATGCGCCGCGCGATGTCCGTCTTACGCGTGAGCAGAATCTGCTGGAAGCGTCGAAGCACGCGGACGCGATTGCGGATGCCCCAGGAATTCCAGTCCGGCTGCGCGGCCGCCGCACGCGCGACCGCGGCACGCACTTCGGTGGGGCCGGCACTATCCAGTTCGCCTAAAACCTCGCCCGTCGCAGGGTTCACCGAGGCGATGCGGGAGACGGCGAATTCGGTGTTGGTGGCCATCTGCGAAGAAGTGTACGCGGGACGGGACGGGCGCGCCAGAGCTCTATCCTGTCCTCAGAATTGTCATCCTGAGCGAAGCGAAGGACCTGCTTTTTATCGGCGCACGAAGCAGCAGGTCCTTCGCTTCGCTCAGGATGACAAAGCCTGGGAGTTTCAGTATTCCACTTCGACCAGATACAGTCCGCTAGCGGGCGCGGTTGGGCCGGCCGCTGAGCGCTCCCGCGCTTCGAGGATGCGGCGCAGATCTTCCCGGCTCACCGTTCCCTTCCCCACCAGCAGAAACGTACCGACCAGGTTGCGCACCATGTGATGAAGAAATCCGCTGCCGCGGACCGTATAGATTAGTTCTTCGCCCTCGCGCGCCCAAGTGGACGAGAAGATGGTTCGCACGTTATTCGTACCCGAGTTGCCCGTCCCCATATTTTCGTCGGCTGCCATGCGTTCCACCCGCTCCGGATCCACCGCCGCGAACGACGTGAAATCGTGCTCACCGAGAACCACGCCAGCCGCTGCGAGCATCGCCGATTCTTCCAGCGGATACGGGTAATGCCACACATAACG
>JBEKLO010000035.1:0-49867 GCA_050010155.1 Terriglobales bacterium | reverse complement strand
CGCGCCGACGACTCGCGGTCGCGCGTCCCGGCGGGGGCCGCACCTACCACTCGCGAATTTATCTCCTGATTCATACGATTGTTGCTCGTGGAGAGCCTGGGGGCCCTGCCCATACTGCCAGAGGGGCGAGACGCCTATCGCTCCACTAATTCCGGGCTAGCTTCCGGATCTCGTCCACCGCAGAGCGGACGATCACTTCCGGCACGTCGCTTGTGATCTCAACCTTACCGATCTCGCGCGGCAGAATAAAGTGCACCACGCCGTGTCGCGTCTTTTTGTCGGCACGCAAACGCTTCAGGATGCTCGTGGTCTGCCACCGCATGCCGGGCAGCCTGCCAAAACCAAGCACCGCGTTTGAAATGCGTCCCGCGGTTACGCTGTCCAGTTTGCCCGTAGACAGCGCGATGTGCGTAGCCGCGATCATGCCCCAGGCAACTGCTTCTCCGTGGAGCAGCTGGGTGTAGCGTGTCTCGGCTTCGAGCGCGTGTCCAATGGTGTGGCCAAGGTTCAGCACCTGCCGCAAACCGCCTTCGCGTTCGTCGGCACTTACGACCGAAGCCTTCAGGCGCACAGAATCAGCAATCACCTTTTCCACCACAACCGGATCGCGATCCAGAATCTCACGACGCCGATCTTCAAATAGGCGGAACAGTCCCGGATCACCAATAATGCCGCACTTCAGCGACTCATACAGTCCGGCATGGTATTCGCGTGAAGGCAGCGTCTCGAGAACGGCGGGGTCGACGAGCACGGTGCGTGGCTGGTGAAAAGTTCCGAGCAGATTCTTCCCCGATACCAGATTGACTCCTGTTTTCCCGCCGATGGCCGCGTCCACTTGCGCCAATACCGTCGTCGGTAACTGAATGACATCGACGCCTCGCATATAGATCGAGGCCAGGAATCCGGTAACGTCGCCGACTACGCCGCCTCCAAGAGCAATCAGAGTTGCTCCGCGATCCGCGCCCTGCTTTACCAACTTGTCGGCGAGTTTCTCTAGCGTCGCCAGGCGTTTCGCGCGCTCCCCATCGGGCATTTCGAGGACGTTCGTTTCTATTCGCGATGCCGACAATGATTTCGTTAGGACCTTTAGCCAGCGCCGGCGCACCGGCGGGACAGTGACCACAAAGACTCGGCGGCTCTCAAGAAGTTTGCCCAGGCATTCGCCAGCGCGGGCAAGCAGGCCACTTCCGATGAGCACTTCATAGGAGCGCGACGGCGTGGCGACGGGAATGCTAATCATGAATATTCATCATAGCGTATGCCTCTGTGGTCCCTGTGGTTCAAGGCTTGTTTTTGCGAATGCGAGCAGTGGATTATTCGGCCAGTTTCTTTTGCGGATACAGCAGCGAGGCGAGAATAGAAACTCCCAGAACCAGAACCACAATCGCCAGGGCCCATTCCGTGGGAATGTTGACGTAGTGCGATCCCAGCATCTTGAGCCCGATGAAAATCAGCACCACCGACAATCCGTAATGAAGACACCGCAACACGTCCATCATGCCCGCCATGGCAAAGTACATTGAGCGCAGGCCGAGAATGGCGAACACGTTTGAGGTATAGACAATGAAGGCGTTCAACGTGATGGCGAGTACCGCCGGAATCGAATCTACCGCAAAAAGAACGTCGCTGGTCTCAATCACCAGCAACACTACCAGTAGCGGAGTTGCATAAAGCCTTTCCCTTCGCGTAAAGAACTGTCCGCCCACATATTCTTTCGTGACCGGAAAAGCCTGGCGGAAGACGCGTAGAACAAGATTCTTCTCGGGCCGGATTTCCGTTTTGCCCTGGCCGAGTAGCTTGCATCCCGAATAGACAAGCAAAGCGCCGAACGCGTAGGTGATCCACGTAAAGCGGCCGATCAGGCCGACGCCCGCGCCGATAAACGTGCCTCGTATGAGCAGCGCTCCGAGGATTCCCCAGAACAGCACCTTGTGTTGGTACTCGTCGGGCACCTTGAAATAGCGGAAGATGACCAGAAATACGAATAGGTTGTCGAGGCTAAGGGAGAGTTCGATGACGTAGCCGGTCACGAACTGCAGCGCTTGCCCCGGGCCGCGCCAGAACAACATCAGCACTGCAAATGCAGCCGCCAGCGCGATCCAGACCCCCGACCAGGCAAGCGCTTCACGAAAGTTGATGCGGTGGGAGCGGCGATTGATCACTCCCAGGTCGAGCGCGAGCATCGCCACCACAAACAGGTTGAAGAGAATCCAGAAGACGAGCACAGGAAATGGTACAGCAGCTGTCAGGTTTCAGGAGTCAGGTGTCAGGAAACCTTTCGCCTCTTTGGGTAGAAGCACAGTACCGATTACTGAGCTTTTCCTGGGACCCTGCGGATCGTTTTCCTGCTAATCGTTGGCCGCGCCTTGCACCTGCATGGGCAGAATGCTGGCTTTGGCCGTCATTCGGCTGCGAGTCTTTTGCTTGAGCGTCTTTCTCTCACCGGTCTTGTCCCGGCCTTCCGTGGGACCGCGGCTGATCAAATCGGCGAGCGTCGTATGCTCCAGAATCTGGGCGGCCGCATCCCGTACGTCCAGAAACACTTTGTACAGCGCACGGTGGTGGGCGTCGCGGTCGATCAGAACCCGCAACTGTTCGGCATCGCCAAACGGCGCGAGCGGTCCGTCGATCAATCGGATGATTTCGCTCAAGCGAATTTCCGACGGCGGCCGGCGCAGCCGGTATCCGCCCTTGGCGCCGCGCACGCTTTCCACCATGCGGGCATTCTTCAGTTCAAGAAGGATGAGTTCCAAAAATTTCTCCGGCAGATTCTCTTCGTACGCGATGTCGCGAATCCGGATTGCACCTTGGGAATAACGGCGCGTCAGCACCATCATTGCCAGCAGCGCGTACAGCCCCTTTTGCGAAACCTTCATAATGCCTCGCCCCCGACTATCTCTATTTCACAGATAGGCATTATAGAAAGATGCACGCGCACTACCAAGAACAAACTGCGCCGCCCGCCGCCGTTTGTGGGATTTCAGCAAGTTACAACGAATGGAGAGTACCGAACAGGTCGTTCCTGTGCAAGGCTTTGCAGTTTAAGGGAACGCAGCCTTTCCGTGCGTGCGTGCTTTAACCCTCACAACCGGTCAACGCAAGCGCAGAATCTCGACCGTGATGTTATCCGGTCCGCCACGCTGCCGGGCCAGTTCGATCAGTTTGCGGCCCGCTTCTTCCGCGCTTTTATTTTCCACTGTGTCAAGAATCTCAGGGTCGCGCACCAGTCCCCACAATCCGTCACTGCAAATCAGAAGCACATCCTCCGGGCGCAACGGCTCCGGTCGTCCGGGAGAATCCATGACGAGATCCGGGTTCGTGCCGAGCGCTGCGGTCAGAATATTCCTTTGCGGATGGTGTTCGGCTTCTTCCGGACTGATCATTCCCGACTCCACCAGCCGTCCCACATAGGAGTGATCGCGCGTTACCCTCGTAATCTGTCCATCGCGGATCAAGTAGAGCCGGGTGTCGCCCACGTGCACGTAATAGAGCGCGTCGTAGTTGCTGACACCTTTCCCGATGCCTTTCGCCGCTCCGTTCGCGCCCGCGAGCGCCGTCGGGACGATCGCCACTACCGTGCAGGTGGTTCCCATGCCGCGCAGCTCCGGATGGGCAAAGCTATATTGCCGAATCTGTTGGTGGGCCGCCTGCAACGCCTCGATGAGGGCAGCCTGCGGGTCGTCGCCGCCAAAGTCGCGATAGACGGCCATTACCGTTTCCACCGCCAGGCGGCTCGCTTCCTGACCGCCTTCGTAGCCACCCATCCCGTCCGCGACAACCGCCAGCCGTCCCTTGCGTAGGAACTGCTGATCGTCCTCCGGCTCCCAATAACCAAAGGAATCTTCGTTGTTCTGGCGCATGCAGCCGATGTCGGATTGTCCCGACACCTCAACCCCGGTGCGAACCTTCATCCGGGCACGACCTCAGTTACAGGTATGACACGCATAGGCAACGATTGCTTTCCCAGGCACAGGCAAACGTTGGATTATATAGGGTTGCGGCAGGACGCTCAAACCGAGGGAACCGCTGGTCGTGAGGCTGCAAAGACATGCATCACAAAGAGCACGAAGGTATGCCTGAAAAAATCAGAGAAATAGGCCTTCGTGGCACATTGCGTTGTTCGTGGTTCAGAGTTTTCTGGAGGTGCGTCGTCGAAGTGTGTCGCCGGCGAACTGCGTGGTAGTGGACTCTTTGCCGGACGCCAGCCTCTTTTGCGCATCGACTATCCAGTCTTTAATGACTCCCCGGATCCCGCTATCAGTGCAATCTCGGAGAGCCTTTTCAAGCCTCTCGATCTCGGCTTTGATCTGCGCCATCTCTCCGGGTGAAGACATTTGACGGAATTGTACCGTGGACTGTACGGTAGCGCACATTTAATTCAGCGGTGCAGCGTAGTTGTCGGAAAGTGAGTTGCCTACGACGAAGGAGGAGCAGATCTAAACGGAGACGAGGACGGCAGCACGAGCGGCCGTCCTCGCAGAGTAAGAAAAGAAAGATCTAATTGGTGGACGACGGGCCACATGCTCCCGTGGGATTACTGTTGGCGTTGAAGACGCCCGGTGCGGAGGCGACGGCAACGTATACAGGCGGAGTGGTAAGCCCCGAATAGGTCGCGGTAACCAAGTACGCGCCGGTCATGGACCAATCCGGGCTGGAGGCTGTGCCGGAGGCGCCGTTGAACCAGCTGCAAGCAGAGGGATCCACCGCCGTAAGCAGACCCGTCACGCTCAACTCCATAGTTTCGGGCGGAGCGGCGAGCGGATATAGGGAACCATCGCCAGGGTTTACGGCCTGGAAGGTATCCGGGTCAGGCACGATTTGGTATACCACGCCCTCGCCGGTAAGAAGCTTGGACTTCCCGTTGCTGTAGTTGCCCCAGGTGTACAGCTGGACTGGACCCGCCAGAGCCCCGTTAATACCTATGCTAACGGTGCCCGTCACGGCCTCGCTCGCATTCGAGCTCGATAGCTGGATGGACTGCAAGTGGTTGGTCGTTCCGCAGCCCAACATGCTGAAAACTAGCAGCGCGCAAGCCAACGCGGTAAAGAGAGTTTTACGATTCACCGCCAAGTACCTCCAAAAGGAAATCTTCCGCATCGTCGCAGCATCCGTCACCGGAGACAAGGTAACCAAAGTCACTGCACCCATCCCGCAGACAGTCTTGTCCTGTCGGGTACCGGCACGGGAATCGAGTAGCCGGGCGGGACGGACAACCCGGCAGGAGCCGGCCGTCGTCTACAATCACTCGATGTCCGATCCAAGGTCCGATACCGATCAGCCCATTCCTTCGCTGCCGCCCCTACCCAGGACCCAGACGGGCAGCGATACGCATGTCCATCCGAGCATCAATCCGAACACCAGCCCTGCCAGAAATCCGGGCACCGAGTTTCGGATTGGCGAAGAATTCGGAACCGCCAAGCGCAACCTTCCACCCGTCCGCATCGTTCTGATCTGCATCGCTGCCGTCGCCATCGTCGTGGGAATTTTTGCATTCAAGGAAAGGCCGAAACCGCAGGGCGCGGGTTCCATCGATTTCGTGTCCGCGGCCGAAGTGCCCGGGCAGGACATGATCCTCTCCGCCATCACCTTGACGCTGCGGAATACAGCGGAAAAACCGCTATGGATTCACACCCTGAAAGCGCAGCTCACGACCGCCGACGGCAAGACCTTCGAGGATGAAGCGGCATCAGCCGTGGATCTCGACCGGTATTACCAGGCGTTCCCGGCCCTCAAGGAAAGTTCCGAGCCGCCGCTCTCGCCCGAAACCAAGCTGCTAGCTGGAGCCCAACAGAAAGGGACCATCATCGTCGGCCTTAAAGTTGCGAAAGAAGCCTTCGATCAGCGCAAATCCCTGACGGTCACAATTCAGCCCTATGACCAGGTGTTGCCGATAATTTTGAAATGACGCCCGTGGAGGGGCGGGCGTCTTGCATACGCCGGGTAGCAGAGCGCCCGGGGTTCCACCGGCTAGAGCTTCATTCACTTTCCAGTTGTTTACGCGCTGCGGCGAGTGCCGCTCGTTCTTCGCCGCTCACCTTCGGATACTTCAGGTTCATGGCCTTTAATGCGTCCACTACAGCCTGCGAGACCAGGAGCCGTGAGAACCATTTGTTGTCCGCCGGAACGACGTACCAGGGCGCGTGCTCGGTTGCTGTGTGGCAGATCATGTCTTCAAATGCGTCCTGATAGGCGTCCCAGAATTGACGCTCCTTCACGTCAGCGGAAGAAAACTTCCAGTTCTTGTCGGGCGTGTCGAGCCGTTCCATGAAGCGATGCTTTTGCTCTTTTTTCGAAAGATGCAGAAAGAACTTGACCACGGCAATGCCGTTCCGCGTTAAGTAGCGTTCGAAGTTGTTGATATCTTCAAAGCGCTCTTGCCAGATATGTTTCGTGACCAGCGTCGGCGGCAATTTCTCATTTGCCAGCACCTGGGGATGGACGCGCACCACGAGCACCTCTTCGTAATACGACCGGTTGAAGATGCCGATCTGCCCTCGTCCGGGTGCAGTTTTCATACAGCGCCAAAGGTAGCCATGATTGAGTTCCTCCGTGGAGGGCGCCTTGAAGGACCACACTTTCACTCCCTGGGGATTCACGCCCGACATGACGTGCTTGATGGTTCCATCTTTTCCGGCCGCATCCATGGCCTGAAAAATCAAGAGGAGGCCCCAGCGGTCTTGCGCCGCTAAGACGTCCTGCAAACGGCTCAGTTCTTTCACACCGTTCGCCAGCAATTCCTTCGCCTGCGGCTTGAGTTCTGATCCCAAGCCGTGCGTGTCCGCCGGGTCGTGATCCTTAAGGCGAAAGTGTTTCCCGTGTTCGACGCGATAGCGCTTGAGCAGTTTGTCAATTTTCATAGCGTTTCCTTGATGTGGCTAATTCCCGGCGAGGATGATTATAGACAGAGTTGTGTAGGGTTGGTTCGTCCGCAGGGAAAAGGATTTGGGTAGCCTTGCAAAAATTGTGGCGGAGTGAGAGAACTCTGCCTATGAACTTCGATGCGTTGCGTTCTCCGGTCCGATTTTTGCGACAGAGTGGAATCCTCGCCGATCCGAACTGGCTAGGCGAATACGAGGCGTGGTTCGAGGGCGAAGGACAGGCGATCTCAGACGCGGTAGATCGCGCCGGTACACCGTGGCTGCGAATGTTCGATCAGTTCGGCACACGGGTGGATGAAATTCTCTACCCGCCGGAATACTGGCGCATGCTCAAACATGGATACCGCGCCGGCGTGCTCTGGCGCGTCTTTGATCAGCATTCTCTGCTGCCCGCTTATCTTCTTCTTTACGCTACCGGCTTCTACGATCCCGGACTGGCATGTCCGTACACGGTCTCGCTGTCCACGGTTTCTCCACTCGCAAAGTATGGAGACGCCGAACTGAAGGCGCGCTTTTTGCCCCGCATGCTGCAGCGCGATGACAGTGTCTGGCAAGGCGCAACCTGGATGACCGAAATCAAAGGTGGCTCCGACCTGGGCGCGGCCGTGGAAACGGTCGCGCAACGGGATGGCAGTAAGTGGCGGCTGACGGGTGACAAATACTTCGCGAGTAATGCCGGAGCCGAATTGGCCGTGGTAGCTGCTCGGCAAGAGGGCGCGCCGCAAAGCGTACGCGGGCTGAGTCTGTACTTGGTTCCGCGTCGCGCGGAGGACGGGCAACTCAATTATCAGATACGCCGCCTGAAGGACAAGATCGCCACGCGCTCGGTGCCAACCGGTGAGATCGAACTTCATTGCAGCGAGGGTTGGCTGCTGGGACCGGCGGAACAAGGCATCTATCTGATCCTCGAAGTGCTGAATCTCTCGCGCGTCGCCAACTGCATGGGCAGCGTGGCGCTCGCACAGAGGGCGATTGCCGATGCCTATTCTTTCGCGGAACAGCGCGTCGCCTTCGGAAAGCCAATCATCGGGCATCCACTCCTTCGTAGGCAGTTCGAAGACCGTCTGCGGGGACTGCGCGCAGCATCCAGCCTGGCTTGGGAAGCTGTGCGTCTGCTCGACCAGGTGTGGCAAGAGAAGCCGCCATATTCGGAGAAGTATCATCTGTTCCGCCTGGTCGCTCACCTCGCGAAATACTGGACCGCGGAGTTCGCCGTGCAAACGGCGAAATGGGCAATGGAAGTGTACGGCGGGGTGGGAACGCTGCAGGAATATCGCGTGGAGCGTTGGCTGCGCGAAGCCATGATCCTCGCCATCTGGGAGGGAACATCGCACCGCCAGATGCTGGACGGGTTAGAGGTCATGCAGCGCAAAGGTGCGCACCGCCTACTTTTCCAGCATCTCGCGGGGAAAGCATCGGAGGCGCAGTTACGCGAGATGGAAGCGCGGGTGGAACGACAGATCGGTTTGACCGATGCCGAGAAGGAAGGAACGCTGGAGAGGCTAATCCACGATTTGGCGTCGTTTACCGCGGATGCGCTCTTGCAGAAACCTTGAGCGCTAGTGTGTCCCATCCGCATACTTCACCGAACAGCCGTAAGGACGCGTCGCCGGCGTCTCCACCTGCTTGCCCGCCATGGCCTGCTGCAGGGCGAGACTGACATAATTCGTTGCGCCCGGAACGTCGTTCAAGTCGGTGGTCGGTTTGTCGTCAATCGCGCCATCGTAGATCACGACACCCTGGGGATTGATAACGAACATATGCGGAGAGGTCTTGGCATCATAAAGGTGGCCGATCTCCCCGGTCGAGTCGAGCAGCGCGGCCGTCGGAGCAGCCTGCCTCTGCGCCAGATAGCTATTCTCTTCGCTCGCGGTCACGTAGCCCTGCTTGCCCGGCGCGGACGACAGGACCGTAAACCAAACCACACCCTGAGCGGTCCACTGTTTCTGCAGCTTTTGCATGTTGCCGCTGTCGTACTGCTTGCGAACAAATGGACACCCGTTATTGTGCCATTCGAGAACCACATACTTTCCGCGATAATCCGAGAGGCGAATGGTCTTGCCATTGCTCGCCGTACCCGTGAACTCAGGAGCCGGCGCGCCCACTTTCGCGGCCAAGAGCAGGGGCGGAGCTAGACACAGCAAGAATGCAACGAATGTCGGATATAGAACCGAGGGGGATAGAGTCGAGCGCTTCATGGCTGGTTCTCCTTAACTATTATTTTACTGAGTTTTGTTGCCGCTACCGCTTCTCGCCGTGCTCGGCTTGCTGATCGGCACGTCAATCACGTAGGACTGATTTCCGTCGGACGGATTCGAGTTTGGCCCGGCGGAGACGACGAGCACGCCCTTCAGGCGTTGGATTGGTTTGAGCAGCCGCTCGGATTTCCGCAGCGTCAGCCGGAAGTCCGCGGCTTGAGGCTCGAATTTCTGCGGAGCCGCGTTTTCAATCTGCGATTCAATCAGCGGAAAAAAGATCGCCTGCGTGATTTCGTGACCGGCGCTCTGACGACCAGGATTGACGCTAAGCACGAATGCGTCGTTCGCGTCGGCCACGCGGATTCTCCAACTCTCCGGCACCTCGCGCGGCGAAGAATTGCGGGTGGCCGTAAACAGATGATCGTTCTCAGCGTCCTGCTTCCGAAGGACATTGTTGTGAACATTCAGCATCGGAGGGGACTTGATAGGAAGTGTGAGGGAGAGTTCCGCTTTTCCCGGAACGCACATTTCATGACTGCAAATCAGCAACTTTACCGCTGCACCGATCCGGATTGGCTGCTGCACTGGCAGACTGGCCTCGACATGCACCGGCACGATTAACAGCACCGCACCTTCATAGCCGTAATCCACAATGCTGCTGGACGTTTCAAAACGAAGCGGCGTCGGCCACTCGATGGCTCCGGCCGTAAGGCCTGCCGGCAACTGCCACTCCACGCGCGGCGGCTCGCCCGAGTCTCCCGGATTGACCCAGTAAATGTGCCAGCCCTTGTCGAGTTGGAAACGCAGACCGAGATCGAGTGTCTGTCCCGGCGCGATCCACGGATTTCTGGCGATGAGTTCGAGCGTCCCGTGCGGGATTGGCGTCGCTTGCGCTTGCATACTTACAACCCACAACAGTAGCGCAGTTCCGCACGAGAGAGCCCGGTTAAGCCCAGCACTCGGCTTATAATCTCGCATTTCTATTTCGATGCACGAACCGTCCAGCAAGTTCTTTCTTATCCAATAGCGTGCCGCGACCATTGTTTTTGGAGATTGTCCATCCCGTACCGTAATATCTAGCTACATGTTCGCCCAGAAACGAGGTCCACAAGAACTATGAGCACCCTGCAACAGGACAAAGAACAGGCCAATCCCGCAATTCACTTCCCTGCTCTCAACCCGCCTCGCCGCTATCTGTTCGGTCCCGGCCCCAGCATGGTTCACCCGCGTGTTTACGCCGCGCTATCGAAGCCGATTGTCGGGCATCTCGACCCCTACTTCATCCAGGTCATGTCCGACGTCCAGCAATTGCTCAAGACCGCCTTTGGAACCAAGGACGGCGCCACGCTCGTAATTTCGGGCACCGGCAGCGCGGGCATGGAAGCTGCCGTCACGAATTTTGTAGAAGCCGGAACCAAGCTCGCCGTCTTCGCCAACGGGTATTTCTCCGACCGCCTCACCGAGATGGCGAAGCGCCAGGGCGCCGACATTGTGCGTTTTGAGAAAGCTTGGGGCGAGACCTATACCGACGAGGAAGCGCGTGACTCCATCCGCCGCGAAAAACCCAAAGTGGTAGCGTATGTTCACGCCGAGACCTCGACCGGCGCCCTGCAATCGGGTAAAAGCATCTGTGCGGCCGCTCACGAGGCAGGAGCTCTGGTGATCGCCGATTGCGTCACATCGCTAGGCGGAGTCCCGGTGGAGTTCGACCAGACCGGCATCGACATCGCCTATAGCTGCACCCAAAAAGGACTCAGCTGCCCGCCGGGGCTATCTCCAATGGCCATGTCGCCCAGGGCGATGGATTGGCTGCGCGCTCGCACCACTCCGGTACGAAGTTGGTATCTCGACCTCAAGCTGATTCACGACTATTCCACGGTATCGCACCGCTATCATCACACCGCGCCGATCTCTATGTTCTATGCCCTCCGCGAGGCGCTACTGGTCATTGCCGAGGAAGGGATCGAAAACCGCTGGGAGCGGCATCGCCGTTGCCACATGTCTTTCGTCAAGGGCGTCGAAGCGATGGGGCTGGGTATGCACGTCCCCGCTGAACATCAGATCGCGACTCTGAACACGGTGTCCGTTCCCAACGGCGTTGACGAAGCGAAGGTGCGCAAACGCCTGATCGACGACCCCGGCATTGAAATTGCCGGTGGGTTCGGTCCGCTCGCAGGAAAAGTCTTCCGCATTGGAGTGATGGGGCCCTTGGCTACCGAAGAAAACGTGCAGTTTTTCATGAAAGAATTTAAGAAAGCGATCGGGGTAATCTGACCATCGGGGCAATCAGGCAAGCGAAGTTCCAGGGCCGAAGCTCAAAAGCCTAAGTTGAAATACCTAAGTTCGAAGGCCTTTGATTCTAGATGGCCCGATGACCCGATCACCCGATGGCCCGATCAAGGATCTCCATGGAAGCGCGCATCCTCGGCCAATTCCGCGCAATCGTCGGCAAGGGGTTAATTACCGAGACCTCCGAACTGCACACCTATGAGTGCGATGGACTGACGAATTTCCGCGTCCTGCCTCAAGCCGTTCTGCTGCCCACTTCAACCGCCGAAGTGCAGGCGATTGTGCGTATCTGCCACCGGGAAAAAATTCCCTTTGTCGCGCGGGGCTCGGGCACCGGGCTCAGCGGCGGCGCGCTGCCCGTTGACCATGGCGTGGTCATCAGCTTAGCTCGTATGAACCGCATCCTCGAAGTCGATCTGCCCAATGCCCGTGTCGTCGCTGAGCCGGGCGTCATCAATGCGGACGTGACGCAGCGCGTAGCGCCACATGGTTATTTCTACGCTCCCGATCCTTCGTCGCAGTCTGTATGCAGCATCGGCGGGAATGTCGCGGAGAACTCAGGTGGCGCGCATTGTTTGAAATACGGATTCACCACCACTCACGTGCTGGCGCTAGAGGTTGTTCTTCCCGATGGGTCGATTGTGCACCTTGGCAGCCGGGCCGTAGACCGTCCAGGTTACGATTTGCCGGGAATTTTTGTGGGTTCGGAAGGCACCCTGGGCATCGCGACCAAAGTTGTACTGCGCATCGTGAAAAAGCCCGCGGTCATTCAAACTCTGCTCGCGGCCTTCAATACCACGGAGGAAGCGGGCGCGGCCGTCAGTGAAATCATCGGCGCCGGAATGTTGCCCGCCGCCATCGAGATGATGGACAACCTCGCCATTCAGGCGGCCGAAGCCTCGGTGCACGCCGGATATCCAAACTGCGGCGGCCTGTTGCTGGTGGAGCTCGACGGTCCAGCCGCGGAAGTCCAGCACCTGATCGACGAGGTGAGCGAGATCTGCACGCAATGCGGGGCCTGGGAGATTCGCGTCGCACAGTCTGAAGCGGAGCGCGCCCTGGTTTGGAAAGGCCGCAAAGCCGCCTTTGCCGCCATGGGTCGCATTTCGCCCAATTACATTGTGCAAGACGGCGTCATTCCTCGGACCGCGCTCCCCAAGGTTCTCAGCGAAATCGAACGCATGAGCGCCGCCGATGGGCTGCGCGTGGCCAACGTGTTTCATGCGGGCGATGGGAATCTGCATCCCCTGGTGCTTTACGACGGGCGCATCCCCGGCCAGGAAGAGCGCGCGATGGAGCTTTCCATCAACATCCTGCGGCTGTGCGTGGCGTGCGGGGGGTCGATCACTGGCGAACACGGTGTGGGCGAAGAAAAGAAAATGATGATGGGAGAAATGTTCGCAGAGCCCGACCTGGATACGATGCAACTCGTTCGTTGCGCGTTCGATCCTGAACATCTTTCGAATCCGGGCAAGGTGTTTCCTCGGACTCGCCTGTGCGCCGAGAGAACCGGCCCATACCAACCGCATCCTCTGGAAGTCGCTGGAGTTGCGCAGTTCTTCTGAGCAATATGGGAACACATTCATCATCGGGAACAACCATTGCCGGCGCTGAAGCCGCGTGGGCCGATCTGCAAGCCCTCGTCGGCGCCGAGCACATGCGCGCTGCGGTCGCGGAGGACGCCCTCGATGGCGTCGTTCCCCAGATGGTCATCGAACCGGGTACTCCTGAGGAGGTCGCTAGTGCGCTGAAGATCGCGACCAGTGCGGGGTTGCAGGTGATGCCGCGCGGTGGCGGAACAAAAATGGATTGGGGCAATCCTCCTCGACGCGCCGAACCCCCAAACGCCGCGCTCATCCTTTCCACGCGCCGTTTGAACCGCGTAGTGGAACATGCCTGGGGCGACATGACGGCGACAGTTGAAGCCGGATGCACCTTTCAACAATTTCAACAGACTCTCGCCGAACATGGTCAGCGGCTGGCTCTCGACCCTCTGTGGCCCGAGCAAGCGACCATCGGAGGGATTCTGGCAACCAACGACAGCGGCCCTCTCCGAATTCGCTTTGGAAGCTTGCGTGACTTGATTATCGGCGTCACGCTCGCTCTGCCCGATGGCACGCTAGCGAAAAGCGGCGGAAAGGTCGTAAAGAACGTCGCCGGTTACGACTTGCCGAAGCTCGCCACCGGATCCCTGGCTACTCTTGGAATCATCACGCAAGCAATTTTCCGGCTTCACCCCGTCCCCCGCGAAAGCCGGACGCTGAGCTTCTGTAGTTCAGATATCGCGATTCCAAATAGCGAAAAGATGAATGCCTTGGTGGCAGCGATTCAGGATTGCAATATGGTTCCCACGGGCGTGCAAATTCGCGCCGGGAGTGCCTCGACGCCAAAAGCCGATTTTCACGAAATCGATCTCCGCTTTGAGGGCACGTCCGCCGGTTGTGAGGCGCAGATTGAGCAGACCCTGCGCATCGCCTCGAAAGCACGCCGCATAGAGTCTCCGGCGGATGTCTGGAATTCGCACTCAGAAGTGTGGAGAGGTAACGATCCTTCCGTCGTATGCAAATTCACTCTTTTGCCGGCAGATCTCGGAACTTTCCTGGACTCGATGAGAAAGGCGACGGAACCCTTGCACTTGCCGTGGCGTCTCGTCGCGCAAGCAGTCGGAGCTGGGTTCCTTCGTCTGGAAAGCAGCGACACTGGCGCCCTTCTCAGTATTCTTCAAGACTTGCGAAAGAAACTGGAAACACGCGGAGGTTCGCTCGTCATCCTTCGCTGCCCTCCAGAAATTAAATCGAAACTGGACGTATGGGGAAGTGCCGGCGATGCGCTGCCACTGATGAAAAGCATCAAGGCACAATTCGACCCCACCGGAGTGCTGAATCCCGGCCGGTTTGTTGGAGGAATTTAGTGGCGGAGATAATTCGAATCCGATGACTGAACCCGCGAATGCGCCCGAAGCCCGTGTCAGCGTCTTCGACGCGCACAATCCGCCCTCGACCGACCTCGTCAACGAGTGCGTCCATTGCGGGTTTTGCCTCGCCACCTGTCCCACGTACGCGCTCTGGGGCGAGGAGATGGATTCGCCCCGCGGACGAATCTATTTGATGAAACTCGGCCTCGAGGGCCAGCTTCGTGTCGATACCACTTTTGTCAACCACATGGACAACTGCCTCGGCTGCATGGCTTGTTTGACCGCATGTCCATCCGGGGTGAAATACGACAAGCTGATCGAAGCGACGCGCGCCCAGATCGAGCGCAACTACCCGAGGCCGGTACCCGACGGACTATTGCGGCGAGTGATCTTTGCAATCTTTCCGCGACCTGATCGACTACGCCTGCTGCTCGGGCCGCTCCGCCTCTACCAGCGCTCCGGATTGCAGTCGGTCATGCGTCGCAGCGGTCTCCTTAAACTGCTGCCTGCCAACGTGCGTGCGATGGAAAACCTAGCGCCGTCCGCTCCACCGCGAACCGAAACAAATGCCTCGCTTCCAGAGCGCTTGGCAGCACAAGGCGAACGACGCCTCCGAGTCGGGTTTCTGCTGGGATGCGTACAGAGCGTTATCTTTCCAGAGGTCAACGCCGCCACCGCCCGCGTGCTGGCAGCCGAGGGTTGCGAGGTGGTCATGCCCCGGGATCAGTGCTGCTGCGGAGCGCTCATGATCCACGCTGGCGAAGAGAAGGCAGCGCTCGATTACGCTCGACGTACCATCGACGCCTTCGAACGCGCGGAGGTGGATACCGTGGTGAGCAATGCGGCCGGCTGTGGATCGAACCTGAAAGACTATGGCTATCTCCTGCGCGACGATCCGAAGTACAGCGAGCGCGCCAAGGCATTCTCCGCCAAGTGTCGTGACATCTCCGAGGTTCTCGCAGGACTGGAGCCCCGAGCTCCGCGCCATCCACTTCCCTTGAAGGTCGCCTACCAAGACGCGTGCCACTTGCAGCATGCGCAGGGAGTGAGGGCGCAGCCTCGCGCTGTGCTTGGAAGGATCCCCGAACTGCAGATCCTGGAAACCGCTGAGGCGGCGCTTTGCTGCGGGTCGGCCGGAATCTACAATCTCGTGCGACCGGGACCGGCCAAGGAATTGGGCGATCGCAAGGTCCGCAATGTGCTGGCGACTGCACCGGACCTCGTCGCCTCGGGAAATCCCGGCTGCCTGCTGCAATTGCGCAGCGGACTTCGTCTCGCCGGAAGCCAGGTACCGGTGGTTCACCTGGTCGAAGTTGTGGACGCTTCGATTCGAGGAGCGTCGCCCGAATCCTTGCTCAAGCGCTAACCAGATTGCCCTGCAATATCCGATGCAAGCAACGCAAATTATGCGTTGGACTGCCGCTAACTGACCTTTTATCTTGGAAATCGTCTACTGATCGAGAATCCCGGTCTGAATCCTGACGAAGGGTTGGCCAATTTAACGAGAGGAGCTTTGCATGAGATCCCAGCGACGTTCCCTTCCCGGTTCGGCTGCGCCGGGGCGCAGAAACGGAAAGCTCGTCAGGAAACAACCGTTGCACGCTCTCGATCCGGAGAAACTGTTGCGCTTGGCCCAGCAGTTGTACGCGCACGCTCTCACGTTGCAGGAAGTAATTCGCAACGAGGGTGAAGTAACCTACGAAGTTTTGCGACCGAGATGCGACCGGCAGGCGGCACAGCAATTCGAAATTTTCTACCGAACCCCAATGCGAGGCGCAAGGTTTCGCAAACATGGGATGAGATCTTAGGAATAGGTTGAGTCGAGCCGCCCAGTCAATCTGCAACCGCGCCTTGGCGCACCAGCCTTAGTCCCAGAGAATAGTGGCATAACGCCTCAATATTGAAACCAACAGACTAGCTTAAAGCCCGCCACGTTCCTTCGCCTTTACTTCGTCTTGCGTCTTTTCTTGGCCTTCCTGCGTATTCCCAGTAGTATGCACGCAACGACTTGTTATTTCGTCGACCTGATGATGGTGGATGAGAGGACCGAAATCGCGCGGGGCTTACGTCGTCGCGATCCCGACTTGCTCGACCGCCTCATCGAGCAATACCAACATCGGCTGTTGCGTTACCTGCTCTCGCTTACCCGCAACCGGGCGACCGCCGAAGATCTTTTTCAGGAAACCTGGATTCGCGTTCTGGAACGCGGACATCAATACGATGGAAAACATGAGTTCAGCACCTGGCTATTCTCCGTGAGCCGCCACCTGGTGATCGACTTCTTCCGTCGCAAACAGCCGGCAAGCCTCGATGCGTTGCTCGATGACGAAGACAAACCGATGGCTCCGCCTGCGTCGGAAGAGCCCTCTGCGTTTGATCGGGTGGCGCATCGCGAACTCAGCGAGCGAGTCGCCACCGGTCTCGATCACGTGCCGTACGAATATCGTGAAGCCCTCGTGCTTCGTTTCCAGGAAGGAATGTCTTTGGACGAGATTGCCGTGGTCACGGGCGCGCCGCTCGGCACCGTGAAGTCGCGCGTATACCGCGGCCTGAGTGCCCTTGAGCCGTGGATGAAAGGAATACAGGCATGACGGACAAGAGACCTGATAACGACGATCACGCACGCGCCCGCCAGATGCTCGCTCTCGGCGACACCGGGCAGTTGTCCGCTGCTGACCAAACTTGGCTGGAGCGCCACCTGGGAGCGTGTGAAGGTTGCCGCGCTTTTGCCCAGGACGCTACCGACATGGTTCGAGCGTTGCGTTCGATTCCTGTGGCCGCCGACCGGAGTTTGGTCGCTGCCACTCAAATGCGAGTTCGGCAGCGTGCCCGCGAACTGCGCCAACGCGAAGAACGGATGTGGTTAGTCGCTGTCTCTTGTGTTGCGGTGACGCTCACTGCAGTCGTCACGAATCTCGCATGCTGGCGCGGTTTTGGCTGGCTGGTCGAGCGCACCCATGTCTCCGGCGCCGCATGGCCTCTAGCGTTTGTCGGGATCTTCATCGTGCCCGCGCTGGCTACCAGCGTGCTGCTGCTGGCTAAAGGCACGCACCTGGCCGATCACAGCCGCTGAACCATGATTGCTGAACCATGATTGAAGAACACCACGTTAAGAGAACGAAGTGTGAGAGAAGGAGAAAGTTCGATGCAAGTACGGAATGAAACTCCGACCCGATTCGCGGACGAGATCCGCATCATTTCCCCGATTGCCTATTTCATCGCTGTCCTGGCTTTCGTCGGGATGCAGATTCTTGTGATCATGGTGATGGCCCACGACCCCAAGGCCCCTCCACTCTGGGGCCGGGTTGGCATCGCACTCCTGGCAGGTGCTGTGACCGTCGTGTGGGTTCTGCTCGTAGGGTATGTGAATCGGGACTCCGGCCGGCGCGGTATGGGCCCCGTCCTGTGGACGCTGGTGGCCATCTTCGTTCCGAACGCGCTGGGCATCGTCCTCTACTTCATTCTGCGCAAGCCGCGTCTCGGTTCTTGTCCGCAATGCGGAACGCACGTCGAGGCAGGCTTCGGATTCTGTCCCAAGTGCCGTTACCGCTTGCAGCCCGTCTGTCCGCACTGCCAGCGCGGAGTGCAGCCCGGCGACCTGTTTTGCCCGTACTGCGGGGGCTCATTGGATACGACGGTTCGTCCCACAGCGCCCGAGGTTCAACCTTGAAGGTTCAACCTTGAATTTTTCCGGAGTACAGCGCCATGCCCACCACTGCATCAATCCCGAGCTTGTCGAGGCTGTCGATTTCGTGCTGTTCGGTAATGCCGCCGGCAACGACCAGATGCCGCGTCGTGGCGCGCCGTATGGCCTGAACCGTCTCCATCGGAATTCCGCCCATCAGGCCTTCGGTGTCAATGTGGGTGTAGAGGAAGCTCTCGCAGAATGACTCTAACTCGCGAATCATGTCGAAGGCAGTGACCGCGGTTTCTGTACGCCAGCCGTCAATCGCGACCCTGCCGCCGCGAGAATCTATAGCAAACATGAGTGCCGCCTTCGGGATTGCGTCGGCCAACGCGCGTGCCCGCTCGCGGTTGATGCGCCCATCCGTCAGCAGCGCGGACCCGATAATCACTTTGCGAGCACCCAGATTCAGGAGTTCCTGCGCAGTTTCCGCGTTGCGAATGCCGCCTCCAACCTGGCATTTCAGGCGGCTGACGATCTGCTTCACCAGTTGCCTGTTTTCACCGGCGCCGCGCGCGGCGTCGAGGTCGATCAGTTGAACCACGGGATACCTAGAGAAGCGATCGATCCAGTAGTCAAAGTTGTCGAACTCAAGCTTCTTCTTTTCGCCTTGAACCAACTGCACGATCTTGCCGCCCATCAGGTCGATCGATGGAATCAGCATGGCCACCTCACCGGGACGTGCGCAGCGCGCAGTTCGCATTTTAATTTCCCAATGTCTTCGAGGCCGTAATGGAAGATGGATGCCGCCAGCGCCGCATCTGCGCGCCCGCTTTGGAAAACTTCAATGAAGTGCTGCGCTGAACCGGCGCCTCCCGACGCAATCACAGGAATAGAAACCGCGTCGGCCACTTGCTGCGTCAATTCGCAATCGAAACCAGCTTTCGTCCCGTCGCGGTCCATGGAGGTGAGCATGATTTCTCCCGCGCCGCATGCGGCAGCCTCTCGAGCCCACAGAATCGCGTCCCGGCCAGTGGGCGTGCGCCCTCCGGCGACGAACACCTCGAAGCCACCATTCCCGCGCCGGGCATCGATCGCGACGACTACCGCCTGCGAGCCGAAGCGAGTGGCAATTTTTCCGATCAAAGTCGGGTCTTTTACCGCAGCCGAGTTGATGGCGATCTTATCCGCTCCAGCCTCGAACACGGCTTCGGCGTCGGCAAGTTCGCGGATGCCTCCGCCAACCGTGAAAGGAATAAACAATCCGCGCGCGGTGCGCGAAACGGTGTCAAGCATGGTGTTGCGCTTATCGCTCGTGGCCGTGATATCGAGCAGTACGATCTCGTCGGCACCATCGCGCGCGTGCGCCACTGCACATTCCGCCGGATCGCCGGCGTCGCGCAGGTTCACAAACTGTACCCCTTTCACGACTCGGCCATTGTCGACATCGAGACAGGCGATGATGCGCTTGGTCAGCACTGATCGAACCTCAAGGATCAAACTTCGCAAAAATTCTTTAGAATACACAGCCCCACGGCCCACGATTTTTCGGGATGAAATTGCACTCCAAAGACATTCTCTTGCTCGACAACGGCAGAAAACTGGGTGCCGTAGTCGGTAGCCGCGGTAGTGGAGTCAACCACCGGCGCTTGAAAAGAATGAGTGAAGTAGACAAACGAGTCGGGTGCGACGTTGCGCAACAGGCGCGAGCCTTCCCTCACCGTCAGCGAGTTCCATCCCACGTGTGGGGATTTCACAGACGCCGGAAACTGCCGGCATCGGCCGGCAAACATTCCCGCTCCCGCGCAGTCGGGAGCTTCGTCGCTCCCTTCAAACAGCCACTGCATGCCCAGGCAAATGCCGAGGAACGGCTTGCCGGCGCGCGCACCCTGCAGCACGGCGTCTCGCAAGCCGGTATTGTCGAGCGCGCCCAACGCCGAGAAGTGCCCGACACCGGGAAGCACGATCCTATCCGCTGCAGCAACGACTTCAGGCAGCGTCGTCAGAACAACGTGGGCGCCGAGATGATCAAATGCCTTCTTCACCGAATTCAGGTTGCCCGCACCGTAGTCGACGATTGCGATTTTCGCAGGGCTCATAGAAGCCCCTTGGTGCTCGGCAGCATACGTCCCAGTTGCCGGTCGCGCGAGCACGCAACTCGAAGCGCGCGGGCAAAAGCTTTGAACAGCGCTTCGACCTTGTGATGGCTGGACCGTCCGTACATTACTCGCACATGAACATTGGCACGCGCCCCGCGCGCAAAGCCTTCATAGAAATCGTCGACCAGTTCCGTCTGCAGATCGCCAACTCGCGCCGCTCGCACTTTGGTTTGAACCACCGCAACCGCGCGGCCTCCGAAATCTACCGCTGCTAGCCCGAGAGTCTCGTCCATGGTCATCAGAAAATAGCCAGCTCGCAGGATGCCGCGCCGATCACCCAAAGCACGGTCAAATGCCTCCCCGAGCGCGATTCCCACATCTTCCACGGTATGATGCTGATCCACATCCAAATCACCCTGGGCGGAGAGTTTCAAATCGAAGCCTCCGTGACGCGTAAACAACTCCAGCATGTGATCGAGAAAACGGATACCGGTGGAGACCTCATACTTCCCCCGGCCCTCGATGGTGAGAGCAATTTGAATTTCTGTTTCCGCAGTCTTGCGATGTAATTTCGCCTTTCTCACGGCCGCGCCCCGGTTGATAGCGGTTTTTGGAACTTACCGCGCAATCCAATCTGATTGACGACATCGCGCACCGCGAGCATGAGCGTCTGCGTGTGTTCGTCCGATCCCACGGTCAGGCGGACGCAACCTTCGCATCCGGGATCAGAGTGGCGGTCGCGCACCAGAATTCCGCGATTGCGCAGCTCTTGCACAAATTCGGCATGGGCCAGGCCAATGTGCACGAGAACAAAATTCGCATGGCTCGGCCAGTAACGCAGAGCGAGGCTGCCAAGTTCCAGCTGTAATCTTTCGCGATTACGTCGCACCTCGGCGACATAGCGATCCACATACTCCTGGTCGTGAATCGCCGCCGGCAGAACTGCGAGCGCGGCTACGTTCACGCTGTAGGGCGAAGCCACACGGCGAACCATCTCGATCTGTCGGGCGTCTCCTGTCAGAACGCCAATTCGCAGACCGGCGAGGCCGTAGGCTTTGGAAAAAGTACGCGCCACAAAAAGATTTTGGATTTTGCCGATGCGCCCCATCAGCGTCTCGCCGTAAAACTCGAAATACGCTTCATCCACGAGCACAGGCGCTTGCGGCGCCGCTTGCGCAATATGCATCAGAACATCGCCCGGAACTACGGTTCCGGTCGGATTGTTCGGGTTCGCGACCGCGATGAGTCGCGTGCGCGGGCTAATTTGAGCGAGCAGCTCTTTCGTCGGGAACGCAAAATTGTCACCAGTGCGCACCTCGATCAGGCTCGCGCCTTCGGCCAAAGCAAACACCGCATACATTGCGAAAGTAGGCACAACGATCAGCGCTTCGTCTCCAGGGTCTAGATACGTGGAACAGAGCAGGTGGATCGCTTCGTCGACGCCGTTCGTGAGCAGGACCTGCGCCGGTTCGAGTCCGAGAAAATGTGCGACCAATTTTTCGACCGGTTCGCGCTCGGGATAACGCGCCAGCGCTTCCCCAACCAGCGACCGCAATTCCGTCAGTACGCGCGGCGAACAGCCGACGGTGCTTTCATTGAAATCGAGACGCAGCCCGGTGCGACCAGCCAACGGAGGCCGGTAGGCGTGCAACTTCTTCACCGCCTCGCGAGCCTCAAGCATGGGAGCACCTCACGCGGAATGCTTCTGCGTGTCCTTTCAATCCCTCGGCAGTGGCCAGCGTAATGCCCGGCGGTCCGATCTCGCGAATGCCTGCGCGGGAAACTTGTTGGCATCCAATGACGCGCACGAAGTCAAGCACGCTGAGGCCACCCCGCACCCGCGCCATCGCACCTGTCGGCAGCACGTGGTTCGGCCCAGAGACGTAGTCGCCCGCAGCTTGGGGTGTGAACTCGTCAAGGAAAACCGCGCCCGCATGCTGCACCGCCGGCGCTAATGCCGCTGGAAGCGTGAGATGCTCGGGAGCAATGCAATTCGCCATCTCCACCGCCGCGTCGAGCGAATCGGTCAGCAGAATAGCGCCGCGACGAGACAGCGCTCCGGCGGCAATCGGATTGGTGCGGGTCCGATTCTGCACTTCCCGTTGAACTTTTTTCGCCAACCCGCGCGAGGTCGTAATAAAGATGCACAGCGCGTCAGGATCGTGTTCCGCTTGCGCCACCAGATCAGACGCGATGCAAGCCGGATCGCCATCGGCGCTGATGACAACGGCCTCGGTCGGACCCGCGAGGAATTCAATCGCACAATCGAATGCCACCAGTTTCTTGGCTGCAGTCACGAAACGGTTGCCAGGCCCGACGATTTTATCCACGCGTGGAATTTCATCCGTTCCATAAGCCAGAGCGGCAATCGCCTGCGCTCCGCCGACTCTGGAGAACTCGCGTACGCCAAGGAATGCCGCTGCCGCCAGCGTTGCCTGCGCCGGCCGCGGGGAGACCACGCGAATCTGCCGCACTCCGGCGACCTGCGCGGGAATCACGGTCATGAGCACCGTCGAAGGCAACGGATAGAGGCCGCCCGGAACATAGCATCCCACCGATTCCAGCGGACGCACCAACTGGCCCACGAAGACGCCCGGCTCCATTTCACGCCGCCATTGCTCCGGCGCCTGCCATTCCGCATAGCGACGGATATTACCCGCGGCATGCTCGATTGCCTGCTGCAACTCGGAGTCGGTTTGCTCCCACGCCTGATGAAGTTCTTCCTCCGGAACAAGCAGCGGTTCGCTGTCGCCCAATCCGTCCCAACGAGTAGCATAGCGGCGTACGGCGCGATCACCGTTACGCCGGACGTCATTAACAATGCGCCGAACTGCTGGTTCAACATCGGCCAAGTCGGTCGCACCGCGCCTGGCCAGCGCCGTTATCAGGCGAGCCTGTTCAGGGCCCTCTACAATGCGCATCGCGTCATTCTTCTTGCGCATCACATGACCACCTTGTTCAGCGGATACTCAACAATACCCTGAGCGTTGGCTTGCTTCAGCTTCGGAATCAGAGACCAGGCCGCTTGCTCCTCAATCACGGTGTTCACCGCGACCCACTCGCCGTCAGCCAGCGGCGCGACGGTCGGATTTTGCAAGGCGGGCAGCAGCCCGAGAACAACTGGCAAATCTCGTTTGCGCACATTGAGCATCAGCCCAACCCGCCCAAGGGCCGCAATCGCTCCACTCAGCATAACGGAGAGGTTCTCAATTTTTTGCCGCCGCGCCGAGTCGGCCCATGCAACATGGTTCGCCACTAGTTGCGTGTTCGACTCCAGAACGGTTTCAAGGATTCGCAGATGATTGGCCCGCAAAGAACTACCCGTCTCCGTCACCTCGACAATGGCATCCGCCAGCAATGGCGGTTTGACCTCGGTCGCGCCCCACGAGAATTCGACGCGCACGTCAACCTTCCGACTCGCGAAATAGTTGCGGGTAAAACTGACCAACTCGGTGGCAATAATTCGACCGGCAAGGTCCTCGAGTTTCTGGAAACCCGATTCCTCGGGGACGGCAAGCACCCATTTCACCTTGCCCATGCTCTGTTTGGAGTAAACCAAGTCGCAGACTTTGACCACATCCAGACCGCTTTCGAGCACCCAATCCAAGCCCGTCAATCCTGCATCGAGGGCGCCGTGTTCGACGTAGCGCGCCATCTCCTGAGCACGAATCAGCATGCATTCGATTTCGGGATCATCGGTGGCGGCAAAATACGAGCGGGCGTTTGTATAGACGCGCAATCCGGCGCGCGTGAACAGGCTCAACGTGGCTTCCTGCAAACTTCCTTTCGGAATGCCGAGTCGTAATTTCATCGCTGCGCCTTCTCTGATTCAGATTTCTGTGGCGAAGCCGTTCCCAGCGCGGATGTTCCAGCAGACGTTCCAAGGGAAAGTGGCTCGGTAAAGCAGGAGCGCGTTCCGTTGTGGCAGACCTTCCCCTCGCCCAGCACATGGACGCGCAACAACACCGTGTCCCGGTCGCAGTCGGTCGAGGCGGCAACCACCTGCAGACGATTGCCCGAAGTTTCTCCCTTGGTCCAGAGTTTCTGGCGCGTGCGGCTGTAGAAGGTCGCGTATCCCGTGTCCAGCGTCATCTCCAGCGCCTCCTGATTCATGAAGCCGACCATCAGCAGTTCGCCGTTATCGGCATCCTGAATGACCGCAGGCACCAGGCCTTGCAACTTCTCGAAATCGATTTCCATCGTGCCTCCATCCTCGTATTCGGCGTCGGTAAAGCTCGCCAAAAGAAAAAACCCGCTGGGCGAGTTCTGCGCCAGCGGGCTTGGATTCCTATAAGTGCTTGGCTATCCGTTGACCCCCGCCGACACGCTCGTCGCATGGTGATGAAGGTGGTGGCGATGGCTCAGCGGAGTCATGATCTAAAAATCCTAGAGCAGTGACGCTATGGTTGTCAATCCGCTTCTCTAAAACTTATCCTCTGTTCGGAGCCAAACGGCAGCCATGAATGCCCCTTCAGGCCTCCGCGCGCGGGAAGTCCTCGCCTTGGGCTTAGACCACGGAAATAAGTTGACTCACCGAGCAGGTTCGGATGGAGAATCTTCTCGAACAAAGTTATCCAAAATGGTAATACCACCATTTTCCCCGATAGGCGCAAACTCTCTCTGGTATTCTTCTTGGCTCACCTGTACTGCTGCGGAAAAATAATGCTAAGGACTGATACCAACCCATGGCAAGTGCCTATTCTGAAGGTGTACCCGACGTGCCGGATCGAATTTGCTCACGGTATGTATTCGAGGCGAAGATTTGGATCCGTCTCGAGCGGGCCGGCAAGAAATTTAAACTTCCA
Source organism: Terriglobales bacterium (assembly GCA_050010155.1). Taxonomy (GTDB): domain Bacteria; phylum Acidobacteriota; class Terriglobia; order Terriglobales; family Acidobacteriaceae; genus Acidiflorens. The sequence continues at coordinate 25,059 of JBEKLO010000035.1, read as the reverse complement.
GGTTGGGTACGCAATCTCAGCGAGAGCGGTCTCGGCGGATTCGTTGCTGAACCTCTGAGGCTCGGCGAGACGGTTGCGCTCGAAATTCCCCTAGCTGACAACGACAAACATACGATCCCCGCAAAAGTCGTTCGTGCCCTCGGAACAGAGTTCGGCTTTCAGTTCACGGCGCTCAGCGGAGAGCAACGCCAGCGCATTCAGGCGGCTCTGCAAGATCGTCCGGTAATTCCCTACCACGATAACTAATCCCCACCTGCTGGCAGGCCTGGCTGCGAGTTGGCGCTTGCACCAGTATGCTTGCACCAGTATGAATGTCGCCACTATAAGGGACGACTGCACATGCAGAGTCCCAACTTGGCCGTATACCCTGCGCCCACCGCTTGCTATCCTGATAGCTAAGGGTCGCGGCGGTAGTGCGGGGCGTGGCCAGACCGCCACCCCGAAACGTGTTTGTCAGGAATCGATGGCGGACAGCCCAGGCCCTGAAACTGGAGCGATCCTCCGGTTCACGAGTTCTCAACCATGCAGATGGTTTTCGACGTTTTCGCGCAGATCTTCGGCACCCTTTGGGCGCACAAGCTGCGCTCGTTCCTGACCATGTTCGGAATCGCCTGGGGAGTCGGTTCCCTGCTCCTGCTCGTGGGACTCGGCGAGGGCTTCCGGAGCGGTAACCAGCGCAGTCTTGCGGACTACGGCGAGAATATTATGATGCTTTTCCCCGGACGCGCTCCGGCTGTCGAGGGCAGCATGAACTCCGCTCGCCAGTATCGCATCACGTACCAGGACTACCTCGACATCCGCAAAGAATCCCCGCACATCAAGGCCATCACTCCAGTTTTAACCACGGACGACGTTCATGCAGTCAGCGAGTTTGCCAGTGCCAGTGGCCAACTCACCGGCGCCGAACCACAGTACAACGGAATTCGTTTTCTGCCGCTGAAGCAGGGACGCTGGCTTAACGACCTGGACGAAAAGCAAAAACGCAACGTCGTCGTGCTTGGCGATGAAATGTCGCGCAACCTCTTTCCCGGACGGCCCGCTATCGGCTCGTTTATTTTGCTGAACGGCTATCGCTTCGAAGTAATCGGCAGCCTCCTCAGAGTCGGCCGCGGCGACGACAACTCCACCAACACTCGTGCCTACATTCCCTTTCAGGTTATGCGCAGCGATTTCCCGCTCAAAGGCGAGGAAGCGTACGATGCGATTTCTTTCCTCAACTATCAGCCTCGCGTCGCTGACGAACACCTGCTTGCCCAGGATGAGGCTCGCCGCGTGGTCGCCCGCAATCACCACTTCGATGTTCACGATGAAGACGCCTTCGAAGGTTGGGATACCGTCAAGCAGGCGCAGATGATGGGCGCGATCTTTGATGCCATGAACGAATTCCTAGGCACGGTCGGTCTGGTCACGCTGGCTCTTGGTGCCATCGGCGTCGTCAACATCATGCTGATCGCGGTCAGCGAACGCACCCGCGAAATCGGATTGCGCAAGGCTCTCGGCGCCACCAATCGCAGCATCATGTTGCAATTTTTCGCCGAAGGCATCCTGCTCACGCTGGTCAGCGGACTCATCGGGATGGCTCTGGCTGGCGGTTTTATGGCTCTGCTCGGCAATTACAACGGTCCGGGGGGCTTCGATCCGCCGCGGCTCGTTCCGAAGACAGCCATTCTCGCCATTGTCAGCCTTACCTTCGCAGGTGTTATTGCTGGACTCTATCCCGCGCGCAAAGCCGCCCGTCTGGAACCGGTCGAGGCGTTAAGGCAGGAATGAAAGAGGATTCTGTAATTTGGAATGGGGTAATTGTGTAATCTGAAATCCTGCGAGTCTTAGGCTCTTCAATTTGCCAAATTGCCCGATTACAAAATTACCAAATGGATTGATTCCAATGATCCGCGACCTGCTCCAGGAGTCCTACGAAGCCATGCGCCACAACCGGCGGCGCACCGCGCTCACTATGCTCGGCATGGCCTGGGGCATCGCCACGGTCGTCATGCTACTCGCCTACGGCGATGGCTTCAGCCGCGCCTGTGCCAACATCTTTGCCAACTTCGGTACCAAGCTCATGATCGTGGTTCCCGGCCGATCCTCCATGCAATCGGGAGGAGAGAAAGCCGGTGCGCTCTTGCGCATCACGCTCGACGACGTTGATCTGCTCTCGACCAACGTCCCGCAGATCACCCACATCACGCCGAGTTGCAACAAGAGCGCGACCATGCAGTACGACACTCGTTCCTACACGATGAGCGTCAACGGTGAATATCCCAACACGTTCAGCATCCGCGCCCTGAGCCTCGATCAGGGACGCTTTTACAATCCCGAGGACCAGATCCAGCGCGCCCGCGTGGCCGTCATTGGTTCCGATACAAAAGAAAAGCTTTTCTCCGGACGCAACGCCCTGGGCGAGCACATTCGCGTCGACGGCATTAGCTTTGAAGTGGTGGGGGTTCTGAGTCCCAAAATGCAGGCTGGCGACGACAACATTAACCGCGTCGTCTACGTTCCCTTCACCACCATGAGCGATCTCAAGGATACTCACTACCTCGATTCGATTTGGTTCAATTATGAGACCAACGATTACCAACGGATCGAGCAATCTGTGCGCTACACCATGGCGGCGCAGCACAGATTCAATCCCGCCGACCGGCGTGCCCTTTTCGTCTTTAATCTTATGGAGCAGGTCCACCGCACGCAGATCCTTACGATCGGCCTGAGGATCCTGCTCGCCTTCATCGGAACTCTCACGCTCGGCATCGGCGGTGTCGGCTTAATGAACATCATGCTCGTCTCGGTCACGCAGCGTACGCGTGAAATTGGGGTCGAGAAGGCACTCGGGGCGCGTCGACGCCACATCTTCCTCCAGTTTTTGGCCGAGGCGCTCACCATCACCTTCATCGGCGGAATTCTCGGCATTCTTCTCGCCTACATCGTTTCGCTCACGGTTGGCCGACTGACGCTCTACAGCGCCGTCGCCAAACACGCCGAAGCCGGCGATGTGCGCCTGGTGATTGACCCCATCACGCTGATCGTTGCCGTCGTCATTCTCACCGCCGTTGGACTGGTCAGCGGCATGGTCCCCGCCATTCGTGCCTCCCGCCTCGACCCTATCGAAGCCCTGCGCTACGAATAGAACTAAGTGCATTCGTGCAAACATTTCCGCGTCGCAAACCTCTCGGACTATTCTGGCGGCTTCTGATACTGCTAGAATCGCAAAACTCACCGCAACAACGAAACTGGGGTCGTGTTAATCGATATTGGGGGAAGGTGACAAGGCAATGAACAAGCTGATTGGATTGCTCGCCTTATGTTTTGTGTTTTCTCTCTCCGCTCTGGCACAACACGAGGAACATGCAAGCAACAGCATCCGCCCCGAAGTTGGCGGCGGCCATCAGAACATTCCCAAGCATGGTCCCGCGAAAGTTGCCCATCCGCAGCCGGCCGAGGATAACCGGAAGTTCAACGATCGCGCAGGACATCCCGAAGTTCCTCACGTGCATGCCAACGGACAATGGATCGGCCATGATACCGGCCGAAACGATCCTCATTACCATTTGGATCATCCGTGGGAACATGGCCGCTTCACCGGGGGGTTCGGTCGCAGCCACGTGTGGCGTCTCGCAGGCGGCGGCCCCGGACGTTTCTGGTTCGGCGGATTCTACTTCTCCGTGGCTCCCTACGACGTTGGCTTCTGTGACGGGTGGCTCTGGGATTCGGACGAAATCGTCATCTACGAAGACCCGGATCACCCCGGCTGGTACCTCGCCTACAACGTCAGGCTCGGAACCTACGTCCACGTGATGTATCTGGGAATGTAAAGCGGCGGGGTAATTAATAAACAGTGGAGCGACGGGCGTCTCACCCGTCCTTCCTCTCGAAGCCTGAGAAGGGAGCCGGGCGGCAGGGTCGCCCGGCGCTCCACGGATGTCGCTTCTATTACTTCTTCTCTCCGCCCTTGTCGTCCTTCTTTTCGGTCTTGGTCTTATCCACGATCGAGATCAGTTCAACGTCGAAGATCAAAGTCTGATTGGGCTCCATACCGCGGCGCGGATCCCCTTCGCCGTAGGCAAGGCTCGAAGGGATGAACACCTGCCACTTCGATCCCACTGGCATAAGCTGCAAGGCCTCCGTCCACCCTTTGATCACTCGACCAACTTCAAACGTCGCCGGCCCGCGCTTCGCGGAGCTGTCAAATTCCGTGCCATTCACGAACGTCCCACGATAGTTACAGACCACGGTGTCATTCGCGGTCGGCTTCGGCCCGTCGCCCGCTTTCACAATCTTGTACTGCAGGCCGTCGGGCAATGTGACAACACCTTCTCTACCTTTGTTGGCGGCGAGAAAAGCTTCGCCGTCGGCCTTGTTTTTCGCTGCGGTCTCCTGCATCTTCTGCTGTTGCTGTTTCTGAACTTCGCTGTTCACTTCGTTCATCACGGCCTTCGCTTCGTCTTCCGACAGACGCGTCTTGCCGCTCGTCGCTGAATCTTTCAATCCCTGAATTACCAGATTCCAGTCCACTTCCACCGACTGCTTCTTCAGACCCTGGGAATAACCTGTCCCGATGCTCATTCCCAGCGCGTAGCTGAACTTCTGTTTTCGAGTTGTGAGTGGAGCAGGCGCCGCGGTTTTCGCTGCTGTTCCCGCCGTTTTTGCCGGAGCTTTCGGAGTTGTGGCTGCTGGAGCCGCTGCTGTCGTTGCCGGAGGGTTCGCTGGCGGAGTCTGCTGGGCATAGCCATCTCCGGCCACCATCATCGCTGCGGCCAATAGTAGTGCTGTAGTCAGGAATTTTCGCATTGTTCTATTGTCACATTGCCCGGCATTCTGCGCCAGACCAGAGACCAAAAACCTCCCGGATACTTCGTTCCTTGAAGGTTGGGGTTGTTTGACGCCTCATGAAGCTGATCCCCGCCCTTCTTCCCCATCCCTTGGAGCGATCGCCCCCGTTTCGCTATAATCCCTGCCATGAAAACCATCCATTTCTTCCAGCTAGCACTGCTCGTCGTAGTACTTGCATCCACCAGTTCTGCCAAGACAAAAGTGGAACTCAAGGATGCCCAAGGCAAGGTTGTGGGTACTGCGATTCTGACGGAATCGGCTCCGGGAATAAAAATGGCCGTCAAGCTTGAGAATCTGCCGCCCGGAGAACATGCCATCCACTTTCATCAGAACGCGAAGTGTGATGCTCCCGACTTCAAGTCCGCCGGACCCCACTTCAATCCCGATAGCAAGAAGCATGGCTTGGAGAATCCGGAGGGCCACCACGCCGGCGACAATCCCAATTTCACCGTTGGCGCGGATGGTAAAGCGCATTTCACGTGGCAGGATAAAGACGTCAACCTCGGCAGCGACAGCCATTCGCTGTTCAGCAACGGAGGCACAGCCCTTGTTGTGCACGCCAAGGCCGACGATCAGAAGACCGACCCTGCCGGCAACGCTGGCGACCGCATCGCCTGTGGCGTGATCACCAAATGATTTCTATCTGTAGAGACGGGGCTCGCTGAGTCTCGCGCCACCACAACTTAGTCTTTTGAAACCGCCGTCGCGACGCGGTTCGAATAGAGAAACTCCAGAGCCTCCGGAAAGCGCTCCGCCCAGGCTGATTCGCTGTGCGTGGCGCCTTCCCTTACGTGAACCTTCAGACGTGTTTCGTCTAAACCAGCCTCGCGCAGAATGGCCTCCAGTTCGCGGACATCGCCCACGACCCGTTCGTCTTTCTCCGCCTGCCCCGTTTCCCGCGTCCCCACGCCGAGGTACGCGCGCGGCGGCCAACCGCGAAACCGACGGCTCTCTCCAAGAATCTTACGGTTCGCCACAAACAGAGACGGACTCTCGATCAGCGCTCGCCCAAACACTCCCGGAACTGCCAGTTGCGTGTACAGAGTGATCAAACCACCGAGAGAGGACCCGCCCAGCCCCGTATTCTCCGGCCCCTTCAAGATCGAATACCGTTCTTCGATCAGCGGCATCACTTCACGCTGCAGAAAATCCGGATAGCATTTTCCCTGCGGCTTCAAAACTCTCGGATCTTTTGACCGATACGGAATGTACTCACAAGCCCGGTTCTTTGTGTTGTCGATGCCGACGATAATCAGCGGAGGAATTTTCTGTTCGGCGATCAGACGCGTCGCCGTCTCCCCCACTTGCCAGTGCACTCCGGCAAAAGCCGTTGCCGGATCGAACAGATTCTGTCCGTCATTCAAATAGAGGACCGGATAACGCGTCTCGCCCCAGCCGTCGTAATCCGGAGGCAGCCAAACCCGCACCAGGCGCGTGTTCCCGAAGATGCGGCTGGTAAGCTCGTGTACCCAAAGATTGCCCGCCGGAATCGGCAAGCAAGTGGCGCCAACAGGCTTGGTCTTCGCTTTCAGTTTTCGACGTGTGGGCGGAGGCATGAAGAGATTTGGTCTGTATCGGGTATCGCTTTAGCGGTACCGCAAGTTTCCTGAAATTAGATGCCCCTAAACTGCGCACCGGGTACCGGCTACCGGGAGCTTCGTCTCCACCAGATCACAGCCGCTAATATGGTAGTGGTCGCAATCAACGCCAGCGAACTCAAACACAATATGCAATACACCCCCAGCACGCGCGCTTCAATGTAGGTCAGATACAAGGCAAACGCCAGCCCACCCGCGGCCGCGCCGAACAGCATCGCCGGAGTCCCGCGCCGCTCCCGATATACCGTGGCCAGACCCGCCAGTGCTCCATATCCAAGCATCCCGATCAGCGCCACCGGAATTCCGAAGATGGACGAATATTCACTCCGGTTCACAATGTCGCAATTGAAATTTTCCCCTATATCGCAGAATGCCGTCTTCGACGTCGCGTAGTGATGCTTTAGAGACTCCGACGACACCACGATTCCGCACACCGCCAGAATGGCAATCAGGCTCATCAAACGATTGGTCAGAGTGTTGGTCGACGGCAGCGTCATGGCAGCGAGCATCCCGTCCGGTCGCTCAATTCCTCCAGCGGGAAAACACGTTCTACTCGTTCCCCGGTTGGCGGAAACTGCCAGGTGGGGAAATGCTTGATGTTTTCGTCCCGGCAAACCTGCGCCACTCCACGCAAGTCGCCTTTGATACCACACTCGACATAAGGAACGTACTCGAACGAAGCGCCAAACTCCTCTTTCTGCTCCACGCAATGCGGACACCAATACGCGCCAAACATCTTCACGCCGCGATCCTTCAGGCAGCGTGCGAAGGCGTCGTGCTTGTGCTGGGTCCGGTAGCCCAGGTAGTAAGCCAGTCCGAACGCAGCCACGATCAGCACAGCATAGATCGCAATGCGCCCCCAATTCCGATTCGAAGTCCTGATTCCCTGTTTTTCCTTTTGGCGTTCTCTCCGCTCTTGCGACATGCAGTTTTTATATCACGATCCGCCACAGACGAGGCCTTGCTCGCCTCACACCACCACCCGCAGCGCTGACGGCAGCACATCAATCGTCCGGCACTCCAGAGTCAGCACTTCGCCGTCTACCATCACATCCACCGGCCCTTCGAGTTGAAATTCGACGCGCCGTACCGCTTGCCGTTCTGCCAGCGGATGGCGCGTGTGCGTGCCGTCATAAAGCGTCGCCAAATTCCGAATCAGCCCAAGCCGGCCAATCGGCCCCCAGCGCACGTATTCAATCAGGCCGTCATCGGTAACCGCGTCAGGCGCGATCATCATCGTTCCGCCTGTGAATTTGCTGTTGTTGAATGTCAGAAACAGACAGCGCCGTGCGTCAAATTCCTGCTGATCATCGAACCGCACCGGAAACGGCCGCCGATCGAGTCGTGCCAGACAGAGAAAAATAGAGAGCAGGTAGCCGAACTGTCCCAGTCTCAGAAAATGCCGATGCCGCAGCGCCGCCACATTCGCCGCAAAGCCAACACTCAAAAGGTTCGTGTAGTAGAGCGCTCCATCTTTATGCATCAGCCGCAAAACATCACAAGGCCGCGAACGCCGCGCCTCCAGCGCCTGCATCGCATGTTCTAAACCGCTCTGGCCGGAAGTTCCCTCCACGAAATCCCGCAAAAAAGAATTGCCCGTCCCCAGCGGAAGAAATCCCAGCGTTGGTACCTGTTCTTCCGAAAGTGCCCGAGACCCGACGCCAGAGACCTGAGACCTGCTCTCCGGCACGATCCCATTGACAATCTCATAGGAGGTCCCATCCCCACCGACTGCCAGAAACTTCCGATAACCTCGCCCATAGGCCTCGCGCGCAATCCGAGTAGCATCGCCAGCCGCGTGAGTCTCCGCGGTCTCGATCGCGATCCCCGCGCCCCGCAGACGATCGAGCGCCGCTCCCACGCGCAAGCCACAACGCCCGCCACCCGCCGCCGGATTAATGATGGCAAGAAAAGTTTCGTTCACAATTTGGCTCTTGGCCGTCAGCTCGTAGCTGTTGGCGAGTTGCACGGGTGCAAGATGAAATCAATCTAGGAGCCTCCAGCTAAAGGCTCAGAGCCAAAAGCTAAGAGCGCTAAATCCCCACTACTCCCGCCCGCGTCGCGCCCACCCCAATTTCCGTTGCCAGTTCTCCGCGCTTGATTTTCAACGATGCAGTCCGCGGAAAATCTCTCTCCCACAGCAAATATCCGCCGACGCGCTTGAAGTCCGGCAGCCGGCGGTTGCGCGCCACGATCTCTTCGCGCAACTGATCGTCGAACGAACGATCGTCGAGTTGTTGATTCTGTTCCAGCCGCACCACCAACACCAGCATCTCATTGCCCAGTGCCTTCTGCGGCCATAAATAGTTCGCCGCAAAAACGCAGAATTCCTTCACCGGCAGACCATCAAACACGGCTTCAATGTCCTCGGGATAAACATTCTTCCCGCCCTCGGTGACGATCATATTTTTCTTACGCCCAACCAGCTGCAGGTGCCCATGCTCTTCAATGCGCCTGATCGCCCGTCAGTAGCCAGCCTTCGACGATCGTCTGTGCCGTCTGTTCCGGGTCATCCAGATAATGCGACATCACGGCGCGGCTCCGCACCGCAACTTCGCCAATCCCATCGCCATCCGGGTTGAGTATGCGCACCTCGCTCCCCGGCAGCGGCTTGCCCACGGTATCGGCGCGAAATGGCTTCAGATCGTTCAGCGTCACGGCTGTGCAAGCTTCCGTCAGTCCGTACCCGCAAGTCACCGGAATCCCCAGGTCGTAAAAAAACTGCAATGTCGAAGGATCCGTAAAAGCTCCGCCAACAATCAACGCCTTCAGCTCTCCGCCAAATGCCTTGTGCACTTGCGGCATCAGGCGCCGGCTCATCTCGACTCGCGGACGCCCTCGCGTCAGCATTTTGTTCACCCCAATCAAACGATCTAGCATCCACCGTTTGCCAGGCCTAAGTTCATCAAACTTCGCCCGCAGTCCGCGTTCCAGATTCTTCAACACCATCGGCACCAGGCTCACGTAAGTGATCCGATAACGCACAAACGCATCGCGCACAAACTCTGGACGCAGCGTCCGCAAATGCACCACGCAAGCGCCACAGACGAACGGCCCGATAAATCCCACCATGAAATCAATCGCGTGATTGGTAGGCAGAATGCTTAAATAGCGCACACCCGGCCAAAACGGATACCACGCCGTCAGCGAAGCGCACTGCTCCAGATAACTGTCATGGGTGAGCACGCATCCCTTCGGACGCCCACCCGTGCCCGACGAATAGACAATGCAAGCCGTATCTTCGCGCTGCCGCGTCACAAACTGCGGCTCACCCTTGCGCTTGAATTCTTCCCAGCGGTACGCCCCGCGCAAATCCGCGCCCACCGGCGCTTCCGTCACCAGCACAATCTGCACCGTAAGTTTCGAAAACTCCGGAGACTGTGTGATCGCCCGCCACAAGTAATATTCGACTACCAGAAACCGCGTTTTCGAATGCGCCAACAGTTGCAGATGCTCGGCCGCGCTCAACTTGTAATCGAGAGGAACCAGCACGCCGCCACAAAAAAAGATCGAGTACGCGGAAATCAGCCACTTCGACTGATTCGTCATGATGATCGCCGCGCGGTCTCCCGCCTTGAAATCCGCATCTTCCAGCGCGCGGCAAAGCGGACGCGCCATCGCCTTGAAGTCGGAGTAAGTAAGCCGCACCTTTTCGCGGTCGCGATCGGCTTCAATAAGGCAGGTTTCATTGGGCCAGCGCTCCAGCGCGTCTTTTAGCGCTGCACCCAGGCTGGCATATTGGCGGAGATCAAGCATCTAGAAGTCTTGTCTCACCGGGGAGACACGAACAAAAGGACGAGTTTAACAGAACGTAACCAAAGGAAGTTCTACAGCCGCGACTGAATCCGATTCGCCAGCGTTCGAAAGTCCGACACGCCCTGCAGTTCGTAGTCCGGCAACTCGATGCGAAAGTGATGCTCGAGTCGTGTCAGCAAATCAAGGGCCTGCAGGCTATCGATGCCCAGGGTCTTGAAGAAATCGTCGTCGGGAGTAAGCTTCTCCCGCGACACTTTGAAATGCGAAGCGGCCAGATTCAAAATCTCGTCAAGTGTGTGATCGATCGTCGGCGCGGTCATAACGAATCACCCTTTAAAATTACAAATTACAAATCGCCAATTACAAATTTACGGCAAATAGGGCTGAACTCCCTCGTTCTCTACAAACTTTCGCAGACCTTCTTCGACCGCTGGGCGCGAATAAAGCTCGCAGAAAATATCAATCTCCCGCTTCAACTCCTCGTACGGAATTGGCTTCACGAATGCCTTCGCCGCAGCCGCCGTCCGGGGGTCGAACTTTCCGACTTGGCTGGCGGTAGCGCGCGCTACCCTAAGCGCCTCGCCTTCAGCGGCAATCTGGCTCACCAGTCCAACCTGCTGCGCCTTCATCACGTTAAAGCTGCGGCCCGTGAGCAGCAGATCGCGCACCACGGCATTGCCCAAATCCCGCTTCAGACGCGGAATTCCGCCGAATCCCGGAATCAGCCCCAGCCGCAGTTCCGGAAAGCAAAAACGCGCCATGCGGTCCGCAATCATAATGTCGCAGACTAGAGCCAGTTCGAATCCACCGCCAAACGTTACGCCGTGTACCGCCGCAATCGTAGTCAGCGGCAACGCATCGAGCGCGTTCATCACAGCATGGACGCGTTCCAGAAAATCCCGCACCCCGCGCAAGGCTGCGACTTTTTCAATTTCCTGCCCGCGCCGAAACAACTCCCGTAAATCCGCGCCTGCTGAAAACCCGGCCTTCAACGTTGAATGGATTATCAGCGCCTGCGCTTCGTTCGCTAACCCCGGCAAAGCCGCCGCGAAGCGTTCTAACTCCTCCAGCGTATGCGACCCAATCTCATTGCAAGGGTTGCGATGGAGCGCCAGTTCAATCGCGCCGTTCACGATCTGCCAGGAGAGAGTCTGCCCTTGGAAATCGTTCATACCGTAGTTGCCGCCGGCTGGTTGTTCGAAGCCTGATGCTTCGAAGCCTCGTACATCGCCTCAATTTCGTTCTGAAACCGCTGCGCAATCGAGTCGCGTTTGAGCTTGCCGTTCGCAGTCAGCAGTCCGCTCTCGATGGTGAACGCTTCCCCCGCCAGATGAAACGCCCGCACCTGTTTGTAATGCGGAAGATCTGGATTCACCATGTCCAGTGCCGCCTGAGTCTTTTCGCCGCTCACGTGGCCCGTGACCAGCGCGGCGAGATATCCGCGGCCATTGCCCACCAGCACCACCTGTATCGCATCCGGCAGTTCGTGCAGAATCTTATCCTCAATCGGCTCCGGACCAATGTTATGCCCAGACCCGAGAATGATCAGGTTTTTGATGCGGCCGACGATCTTCCAGTTTCCGTTCTCGTCGACTTCGCCCTGATCGCCAGTATGAAACCATCCGTCGCGCAACACCTTCGCCGTCTCTTCCGGACGCCCCCAGTATCCCGGAAAAATATTTGGCCCGCGCACCACGATCTCCGCGTTCTCCGCGATCTTCATCTCCACGCCGGCAATCGCCGGCCCCGCGCGTCCGGCAATTACCGGACCATCCGGATCATCCATGGTGCAAATCGCTGTCGTTTCCGTGAGGCCATACACCTGCAAAACAGGGATGCCGAGCATCATAAAAAACAGCTGCGTCTCCAAATGTAGCGGCGCGGATCCACAAATCAACGCCCGCAGTTTTCCGCCGATCATCTTTCTTCGGATGGTAGGAAACACCAGCCGGTTCGCCAGCCCCAGCCAGATCCCGTCCCCGGCGCGTGCTTTGCCCTCCTGCCGCCGTACCCACGCACCCTTCGCCTTGGTGTACACCTTCAAAGGGAACCCGCCCGTCTTCCAAAGTTGCTCGTCGACCGCTTTCCGCATACGTTCGAGAAGCGCAGGAACATTCAGGAAATAGTCAGGCGCCGCCTGCCGCATTTCGGTGGCAAGCTTCCCCAGGTCGGTGTTCAAAGTCAGCTTGCTTCCGCGCAGCAGGCAGGTCAACATCATGATCCACGAACCCGCAAAGCAGAACGGCAGGTAATGAAACACCGCATCCTGCCCCGGGCTTCGCTTCATCAGCTGTTCCAGTCGCCCTGAAGTGCAGCCCAGCATGTGCCCGACGTTGCCCGCGTTCAACATCACGCCCTTGGCCTCGCCAGATGTCCCCGAGGTGTAAATGATGGTGACGACGTTTTCTTCTGCCATCGCCAGCGCTGGACTGTCCGCGGCTTCTCGCGTCGCCGTAAAAACATTGTCGAAGCAGAAATGCGGCGGCGCATCGGGCCATGCCTCGACGATCGCGTCGGCCAGCGACTGCTCCCCGCAGGCCATCACCGACGGCCAGCAGTCCTTCATCATCGCAACCAGCTCCGACGGCGCCTGCCGCGCATACAGCGGCACCACCGTCAATCCCTCCGCCATGGCGGCCAGGTCCATCGCCACCCATTGCATCGAGTTATGCGCCAGCAGTGCACACCGGTCGCCCTTCTTCAGCCGCAATCTCCGCAGATACGCCCGCGCCAGCATCACCTGAGCCAGCAACTGCCGCGCGGTAAGCGAAACCGCCTGCCCGGCGCGCAGTTCCTGCAGTACTAGAGCATCGCCGCCGTGCTCCAAGCTCGAAAATATTTGATTAAGGAAAGTCATCGCCTCTTAAGAACTGCCATCCTGAGCAGAACTGTCATCCTGAGCGCAGCAGAAGCTTCACGAAGTGAAGCATCTGCGGAGTCGAAGGACCCCTATACCCTGGATTTACCGCCGCCGCAACGCATTTCCCCCGCGACTTCTATCCATAAGCCTGCACCAGCCCTCGCAACCCCTCGCTTAGCGGAGGCAGATAATCTTCCCAACTCCACTCTCCGCGCCGTGTAGGGAACTCGGGGTACCGCCTCTGCACTTCTTCCTCGAAATAAACGCCCATGCGCGCCATCAATTTCAAATTCTTCACGGTTGTACGCGCAATGCCGTCCGCGATCCGTTCCCCATCGCGATCCAGAATTTCGAGCGCCACCAGAGTCCTCGCTTCCAAATCCCGATCGTCCACATTCATCAGCAATTCCTGATGCCCGCGCTCGTTCATCAAATTCCGTATGCGTTCATCCATCGTAATTCCGGCCGACGCCACCAGCGCCGGCATGGAAGTCACAATCCCGTGATAGCGCGAAGAGACCATCATGCGGCAAGCGCGCAGAATGCTCACCATCTGGTACATGTTGTAATCGTCCGAGGTCATCACCGGAACCCCGCCCAGTTTCTCCGAGATGCGCCGGCAAGGCCGAGCATCCATGCGCTCGGTCGCCGCCATGATTACGAACACATTCCTCTTTTGGCGAAATGCCGCGACCGCATTCGCAATCGAGCTCAGATAATATTCGTAGGCGCGGTCCGCTTCCGGCCCGGCATTATGAAAATACGGCCCTCGGTAGTGGCTCTCTTTGTATGCGCCCGTCAGGCTGTGCAGCGCGGCCTTCGCCACCGACGCTTTCACCGGCCACTCAAACGGATTAATCGGACACACCACCAGCACCGGAGTCTTTCCGTCCCAACCCACATCACGCAGCGCCTTCTGCCCATACTCGGCGCCCAGCGGTTCAAACGTCCATGCCGTATCTGTCCCCAATTCCGTCGGCACACCTAGTTCGCGCAAAAGTTTTCTCGACTCGTTGTTGCGCGTGATCACCAGCGAGTTCCTGCAATAGCGCCCGCACATCTTCGCCACCAGCGGATCCATATGTCCCGCCTCAGCGCCATAGCCGATTGACAGCTTGTTCTCCGCCGCCGCAATCCCCAGCGATGCGATCATCATCGTCGCCAGCGCATTCGCGAATTTCGATTTGAACATCGAGCCTTCACACGCAACCACGCCATGATGTTTCGGCACTTCATTCGCCAGGAACGGGGGAAAAATATCCGGCAGCCGCACCTGCGAAGTCCCTTCAAAATATCCGCGCGAGCGGTCGAAATTAAACGTCATCATGCTGAGATCAACATTCTCCGGCCCCAGAATCCGCCGGATTTGCCGCAGCATTTCCTCCACCCGCACATCCGACCCGGTGTTGCGCGTGCCGTTGTAGCCCGCAAACAGCAGCTTCAGTTTTTCGCCCGGCTGCCACGGCTCCCGCTTGCCCATCATCCACTGGATTTTCTTGCCTTCAATAATGCTCGACACCCACGCTTCCAGAACGAAGTCCATCATGCGGCGGACCCTCCTGCATTTGCGCTCTCCGGCCAAGATTGATAGGGATATTCGAAGTTATGCTCGCGGCTGAACCGGAGCAGCGGAAAACTGTATTGTGAAAACGGCGCCGGCTTACGTCCCATTTCTGTCGTAACCCGCGTGTTATCGAACACCGTGTTCCAAGTCAAATACGGCAGAAAAACCTTCATCAGTGCCGCGCCATGCCCCGTCGGTCCTTTGCGATTCGCCAGCGTATTGACGACCGAGGCAAACGGCTTTTCCATGATCGGCAAAAACAGCGGTCCGCGCTTGTTCTGCTCGGCCGCCAGCGCCTGCGTTAACTCCCGAAATGTCTGCGCGTCGTTGCCCGAAGAAAGATGATAAATATCGTGTTCGGGATTTGTCTTCATGTGCAGAGTCGAAATCGCATCCGCCACAAAATCCACATTCACAATGTCAATCTTGTCATGGGGACGAAACGGAAGCACCGGCATTCCCGCCAAAAACACGAACGACCGAACCATGTCGAACTGCGTCGTCTGCGGATACCGGCTGTCCCCCAGCACAATGCTCGGGCGGAAAATCGTCAGCGGTACATCCGGCAGCAACTGCCGCACCATGTGCTCGCAGAATTTTTTCGTCCGCGCGTAGGGATCGTAGTCGGAGCGTTCCCAGTCAATCGAACGGTCTTCCTGAACGACTTCGTGGCTGCGCTTCCCCGCCACCGCCACCGTGCTCACATTCGAAAACCGCCGCAACCCGTGATAGTACTGCGATTGCCGCGCCAGTTGCACGACTTCAAGCGTCCCACGCAGGTTCACATTCAGGCAACTTTTTTCTGATTTTCGATTCAGCGAGGCCGCGCAGTGGATCACCGAATCGGTGGTGTGCACCAGCCGGTCGTAACGATCCGGTTCAAGCCCGAATCTTGGCAGGGTAATATCGCCGCGGAAAATCCGTATCTTCGCCTGCAGGTAGTCGTAGAACTTGGGAAAAGGCAAATGCAGTTGCAATGCCTGCCAAAGGCGCATTTCCGCATCCCGAGGATCGCGGCCACGCACCAGCAGATTCAAAGTCGCGTCATGTTGCTGCAGTAGGTTCGCGGCAACATGCGCACCGATGTACCCGGTTCCCCCGGTCAGGAAAATTGCCACGTTGCTCCGTTTGTCCCCGTCTTCCTGGCGTCGCCG
The DNA here is from genome assembly GCA_050010155.1 of Terriglobales bacterium. Classification (GTDB taxonomy): domain Bacteria; phylum Acidobacteriota; class Terriglobia; order Terriglobales; family Acidobacteriaceae; genus Acidiflorens. The sequence continues at coordinate 9,297 of JBEKLO010000035.1, read as the reverse complement.
GAAGTCATTTCTGTCTTTGTGGTGGTCGCGGGCGCCGGCATCTGCAGCACCCGAGGCTCACGCGCCTCCAGTGGCCGTCCTTCAATCAGCGGATACGTCCACCGCCGCAGTGCCGGAATATGAATGTCGATCCAATACTCCCACCAGTCCAGCCCCGCCGTGTCATACCCGAAAATCTCTTTTTCCTCCGGCGTCAGCGCCTGCGACAACTTCTCCACATTGTCCGCAACAAAGTCATGCTCGTTGTGCAGAATGAACGGCTCGAACAGGCCCACTAATTTTTCCACGCGTTCGAGGTTGCGTTCTGTTTTCGCCAGCGGCTTCGTCATCGCGGATGGCAGCGGAGACATCACCCGCTGTATCGACTGGATAATCATCTTCTGCGCCGGAGCCGACATGCGGTTGTAGCGCTCTTTCGAAACCGGAATCGCATCCATCCGCAGCCGCAGCCAATATTCCAAGCCTTCCTGCGCCCGATAGTGACGCCGATGCCCAAGGCTCGTCAACTCGATCGACCTTCCCATATCACATGGGTTGGTGACCGAGGTCGCTAACTGGTACAGCGGATCGTGCCGCCGCTCCACCAGCGCAGCGCCAATCAGCGTCATCCCCGCGCACACCGCATCCACCGGAATAATATCCAGCCGCTTGCGTTCGTTCGAAGGCAGTTGCCGGAACGCCGTTCCCAGCAGGTACGACAGCGATGCCGAAGTGTTGATCCCCTCATTCCACCCGCGAAACGGCTTCGCCACCGAAGTCTCAACAATCGCCGGACGCACGATCGCAATCGGCAACCCCGCGCCCTCTTTGGCAATCATCGATTCCGCCAGACTTTTAGTAAACGTGTAAGTGTTCGGCCAACCTAACTCCTGAGCGCGCCGCGTGGCTTCTTCCGTAAGATAATTTTTCAGCCACCGAACCTTATTTTTGCGGATCTGATTTTCCAGCGCTTGCCCGCTCAAGCCTTTCGCTGCATGTTCTTTCGACAACGCTTGTTTCTTCAGCTCCTCGGTGACTTCCGGCCCTTCCACGCGCGCTTCCGCCGATTCCACCAGTTCATGCAGGCGAAGCCATTCTTTTTCCGCGTCGAAATCCGCCACCCCCGCCGGCGTGTAATTCAGCCGCACTTCCTCGGCCACTCGCCCGTCACGCTGTCCCGCGACATAGCAAGTAGAAAGATGGAGCAATGCGGCATGATCCGATGCGCGAATGAATTCGATCAGGTGATGCGTCGAATCCACATTCACCGCCAAAGCGTCCCGCAAATCGGGATTAAAATCCGTCAGCCCCGAACTGTTGATGATCAGATCGAGATCGTTGTGCAGACGCGCCGCGGTCTCAGGGTCAAGCCCCAACCCTGGCTGCGAAACATCGCCCTCCACTACCTCAATCTTTTCCGCCAGCAACGCGCCCAGTTGGTCGCCATATTTTTCAAACAACGGATCGAAAACCGGCGATCCTTCAATCATCTTCTCGAAGCGCTTCTGTGCCTCGCTCGATTTCTGCCGCCGGATGAGTAAATAAAGTTTCCCAATCTCCGGCAGATCCAACAGCGTATTCGCCAGCCACACTTTGCCGATAAAACCGGTGACGCCGATCAGCATCACGCGTTTTCCGCTGAGCGCCGTCCGCACCGAAAACCGCGCCGGATACCGTTTTTCGTCGAAATACACAATCGGACGAACCCGCGGCGTTTCCACTCGAACGGCCGGAACAATCGCCGAAGCCAGCGCCTTCGGACCACGCAAGCCCAGTGCCCGCACCCATCGCGCCGGACTCTGCTGCCCATCTGGCCCGTTTTCACGAATCCGCGCAAACAACCCTCGTGGCCGGATCACCGGACTCAGCAGCCGTCCCGTCGCCACTCCATCGCGGAAGTCGAGCCGGTTCGCAATGATCCACCGCACTCCCAAATGCCGAGCTAGCGGCCGCATCACGTGCTCCAGCCCCTGACTCACCAGCACCACATCCACGCCCGTGGCCTGCAATGCTTTCAGGTGCCGCACTCCTTCTTCCTTGAGCAGCGGCTTCAGCATGTATTCGAACTCTTCCTCGCCCAGCAGGTCGAGCCGGTCGCGAGTAATCCCGCGCAGCACGGCGTGCACAATTCGAGTCGCCGCCACGCGGTTCGCTGCATACAAGAAAGGACGCAACAATGCCATCAGCAGCACCAGGCTACGCCGCGCCGCCCGCGCGATATAGGTCTGGCTGTTCCAGGTGAAAAAAGCAATAGGACGAACTGTAGTCAGCTCCAGCAGGCTTCCCTCGACCCGCCAGTAAACCGGTGACGAAGGCCGCGACCGACGAGGCTGCGTGAGACCCGATGACGAAGCGCTGGCAGCCACTCGCCGACCCAAAGGCACGTCCGCGGCCGGTGCTCCGCCGTCAGGCGTAGGGGACGTCGGCGTCCGAACCCCTTCGAGATTGCTCACAGGTTCCACGAATCAAGATCCGGCGGCGATCACAGTCCCGTGAACCAGCACGCCGGAATCCCCTATTTTAACCTTTCATTCACAAACAACGCAGAATAACCGCAAGCCCGTGTGGCGCGGGCGCCCCGCCCGCGAACTGCCGACAGAGGCACAACGCAACCGAAGTCATCCGCTGTCGCCTGCAATCACGAGGAATAAGCGTCATGCCGCCCGTTCCATCCAGCAGACATCCCAATACTTCCCGAACTTCCGCCCATTTTCGCTGAACACGCCCACCACCCTGAATCCGAATTGCCGATGTAGAGCCTCGCTCGCCGCATTCGGCAAGGCGTAAACGGCCACAAAACGATGAATATCCTCACCCTTCAACCGCGCAAACAACTCCGCATACAGGCGCTTTCCCATGCCCTTCCCCATCGCCTCGGGCGCGCAATAAATCGTCGTCTCAACCGTCGTGTCGTAGGCCGCTTTTGGACGAAACCGCGTCGTCCCGGCGTATCCCATCACGATTCCGTTTTCCTCGGCGACCACCAGTCGATGCCGTCCCGTCGCCCCAAACTGCGAAAACCAGGCTTCGCGACGCTCGACCGTATAAGCCTCCACATCGAACGTCACGGGAGTATTCAGAACGTAATAGTTATAGATGTCGGTGATCCGCGCCAGATCCTCACGCTCCGCCGCCCGAATTCGTGTCTCGTTCATGCCATCCTCGCCGCCTCCGCTCCTATCGCACCATCCACCCCGCAATCGCAGCTGCTGCCACCACCCAAGCAGAGTTGACCCGGAACCCGACCAGAGCAATCAGGCTGGTGGCGAATACAACCAGCGTGGTGCGGTCCACAATCGACGCCTTGCCCAACTGCCACGCCACCACGGCCATCAAGGCGAGCGACCCAGCCACCACTCCATCAAGAGCTGTCGACGCGATCGCCGAGCGTCGCAGCCGCGGGATAAATCGTCCACTCACTGCCACCAGGACGAATCCGGGCAGGAAAATTCCGACCGTCGCCACCGCCGCTCCGGCCCAACCCGCAACCACGTACCCGATAAAGGTCGCGGTCGTAAACACAGGACCCGGCGTAAACTGCCCCACGGCAACCGCGTCAATCAACTGCTTGTCGGTCAGCCAGTGCAGGCGCTCCACAAATTCTGTCTGCAGAAACGCCAGCAGCACATATCCGCTGCCAAACACCACTGATCCAATTTTAAGAAATGACAAGAACAACCGAAGCAGCCCGACCGGAAAAGCCGCGCCAGCGGCCACCAACGCCATCGCTCCCGCCGCAACTTTCGGAAATCCGGCCACACCCAGCAGCCGGTTCCTCATCGCCAAAGCCGCCGCCGATAAGAATCCCGCACATACCAGGACTAGCACGGGACTCACTCCCAACAGGCTAATCGCCGCCGCAAACGCCGCAATCACCGCCAGCAGCGCCGTCCGCACCCCTTTCCGCCCCAACTTCCCCACCGCCTGAATCACGATTGCCACCACGGCTGGCTTGATCGCGTAGAGAATCCCTTCGGCCTTCGGCAATGAACCAAAGCGAACATAGGCCCAGGCGATCACCGATACAATCAGCGCCGCCGGAATAATGAAGCAACAACCTGCGACAATCAGACCGCGCCAACCACGCTTCAGTTGCCCCAGAAAAATCGCGACTTCCGTCGAACTCGGCCCCGGAATCAAATTCGCCGTCGCCAGCCGGTCCAGAAATTCCGCTTCAGTAATCCACTGCCGCTTCCGAACAAACTCCTCTTCCATCATCGCCAGATGCGCCGCCGGCCCGCCAAACGCAATCGTCCCCAGTTTCAGAAAAACCAGGGCAATCTCCCAGAGAGACGCGTCGCGAGTTATCGAAGCCTCAGCCATAGATCGTGTGGCGCGGGCGCCCTCGCCCGCGACTCTCCGCCGAAGCGGAAAATTCGAGGTTACCCCAAATCTAGTTAGCTAAGAATTGGTAGGATGATTCACCGCAAAGAACCGGCGACGCCCGCGGAGGAAGCAGCAGCTATGAATATGCTGACACTATTCGGATTGTTTGCGGTGACCGCAATGTTGGTCACCTACGCGCTTGAGAGCCGCAGCCCCTGGTTCATCCTTGCGTTCGCCGCGTCGTGCGCGCTCGGTTCGGCCTATGGATTCTTGCAAGGCGCATGGCCCTTTGGAGTAGTCGAAGCGATCTGGGCGGTGGTAGCCGTACGCCGCTGGTATCAGGCAAGAAAGTGAATCGATTGTGCGGTACAACTTCAACCTTCACTTCAGATAATAAGCCGGCTGCCCCATCCTTGCGCGTTTTTTGCGCAAGGGTGGGATTCCAGCTAAGGAGTTTTTTGGTTTGATTTGAATTGTTGGCGGCGAGCGCGTTCAGCCCCGCACGGTAACTCGCCGACATGTTCAACCTTCACGTCACACAATAAGCAACAATCGTCTGCCCGCGCAGCCCCGAAGTCCGCTCCACTTTCTCCAGCAGCTTCGCTTCCAGGTCATCCGGATCAACCACCATCTCGCAAGCAGCAATCTGTTCGTCAGTAGCCCCGTGAAAGCAAAGTTCGCAAACTCCCAGCCCGTCCCCTGATCGCACCGGCGGGCCAAACGTGCGGCAGGTCATCGGCCGGGCATCGTAAAGATCACACAATCCCGTCTTCGGATCGAGCACCGGGCAGGGCTCCTCATTCGCAAATTCCGCGAAGCGCTCCTCCGCCTCCGCACCTTCCTCAAACACGGCCGCGTCAAGCACGCCCGTTTCCGCATTGCCGGGAAACTCCGCTGCCAGCCGCCGTATCGAATCTCGCGCGCGCCCACGAATGCGCTTCGCCCGCCGTGGGTCCGTCTTTTCGAGGTCAGAGAGCCCGCACTGCAAGCGCACGGCATCCAGTTGGTTGATGGCAAACACGCCGACGCAACACTGCGTGCATGCCGGACGACACACCAGCCACTCGCCGCTACGCCGCGTGGCATCGGCCAAAGCGGCATCCACAATCTGGACCAGCGCACCATCCGAACCCGGCAATCGCCGTGAGGGCATGGCGAAAGCATACGCCATCAGCGCATCGCGACGGCAAAGCTAAAGCCTACGAAAGCAGCCTAAGAAACCGCAGCCCAATTCCGACGCACCAGAAAGGTCGGAGGCTCGTACGTACATCCTTTCGCCAGACGACGTTCCTCACGCCGTGTAGTCCACCACAAAATCGGCCCCAATGCCGCGGCCGTAAGGCGAGCGACCACCGGAAACTCTTTTTCGACGTCGCGGCGCAGCTTGTGAATCTGCTCGCTTACCCCGCGATTTACTTTCCTGAATTCCCGTTCCATCACCCAGAGGGCGGCATTGTAAGCGCTGTTCAGCTTCTTCCCTTCCCGTGCAAACCGCTGCCGGACGCGCGGATCAGGATGGTCCTTATAGCGTTGCCAGCCATTTAGCACCGTCCGGCACATGCGATAAAGGCTCGGGCCGTTGCTCTCAAAATCGCGCCAGAATGCCCAATCCAAGAAGCGTTTCGAATCGTCCCGCGAGATCGCCGCGTGCTTAAAGTTGAACTTGAACTGCCCATGAATGTCGGCGGGATCCATGTCCGTCAGCAGGCGCCCCTGCTCGCTCATTTCCTGGTAAAGCGGAGTCCCCGGAACCGGCGTGTACAGCATGAACTGGTGAAAATCGGTCTGGTGGGCGATTGCCGCTTCGATTTCCCCGACAATGTTTTCTGGAGTATGGTGTTCGAGCCCCACGATCGTCGACCCCTGCACCCGGATGCCGTGTTCGCGTAGCTCCCGTGTGAGTTGCAAAACGTCATTCCCCTGCAACTTGCTGTAGCCGGCCTTGGGAGATTCCAAACCCATCCACACCCACGAAACGCCCAGTTCGACCAGTTCCAGCATGGTGTATTTTCGCAGCGCGTTGGCGGATGAAAATATCGAAAGCTCCCAACTCTTGCCGTTTTGCTTCATCAGTTCCAGCAAGCGCATGGCCCGCGTCCGGTGGAGCAAAAAATTCTCGTCCATCACAAAAAAAGACTGCACTTTGAGATCCGCTTCGATCTTGCACATCACTTCAAACAGTTCATCCCCGGTCTCGTAAAAGTTAATGAACTTCCCCTTGCCGCCAAAAAATGAAGACGTGGTACAGAAGTTGCACCCCATCGGGCACCCAACCGACGGAATGATGGTCGCAGCCGTGCCGCCCTTGCGGTTTGGCAGGCGCAGTCCCATAATTCGGGTTTCGAGCCCTGAAACGATGTTGGGATGCCGGATGGGCGCGTGCTCGTCTTCTCCCAGATACCGCCGCATCCACGAAATCCCTTCTCCGCGCACGATGTGGTCGGCGTCGATCATGTTTTCCACACCCGGAATCGCCGCGACGTGTCCGCCCACCACAATCACCGAGTCTGGCGATAGCTCCCGCACCATGCGGCACATCTCGCGCACCTTGCCCACATTCACAATGATCGAAGAAATCCCGACGATGTCGTATTTATTCGCGGTCAATTCGCGAGCAAACGCTTCGCGCGTAGGAAAGTCCAGCACGCTGCACGGCGCCGATATGTTTTCCTGAATCATCATGATGCCCCACGACCGATGGAACATGCGCAGCGAGAAGCTGCCTTGGGCGCGAGTCACCTGGTTGTGGTAGAGCTCCATCGGATTGATGGACCGGCTGCCGAATTCGTCGTCTTGCGCATAAGGCCCGAACACCGAACTCAGCAGTATGCGCGCGTCTTTTCCCTTGGGGTGAGGTGCCACTTGATTGAGTTTCATAGTTGGTTAATGGAAGGATAGTACCCGGTAGAAACTCTTTGCCGTGATCTGAGATCACATTACAAAACTATTACGATTACTTTCGTCTCACGGTATATTCCAGATAAATCAGTTGTTTATGCCCGACAGAGCTTCAATGGCTTGGACTGCTTCCGGCGGAAGCATCAACTCGACGCTGGCCAGGTCCTCTTTCATATGCCAGGCGTTCGAGGTGCCCGTCAAAGGCAAAATCCCAACGCTACGCGCAAAACTGAATACGATCTGGGCTGGCGTGGCATTGGCGCTTGCGGCCAGACTGGCGATCAGAGGATGGTGCACGACTTCCTGATTCGCGGTCAGGAGCGAGAACCCCTGGTAGACAATTTTGTGTTCGTGGCAGAATTGCCGCATGGAGCGATCCCAGCCGAAGCGGGCATAGCAGCGGTTTTGCACAAACCCAGGAAGCTCGGCATGCACGGTGGCCATCTGATGAAGATTTTCCAGCGAGACATTGCTCACGCCCAAAACGCGAGCGCGCCCGGCATCACGCTCTTTGCGCATCGCTTCCCAGACTTCGGCGTCGGCCTCGGTCCAATCGTAGTTGGAGGCGGGCCCGTGCAACACGTAGCTGTCGACGCGATCGGTCGCAAGGTGTGCAAGCGAACTAGCCATGGACTGCGCGACCTGAACCGAGAGAGACGCTGCGGGATCGTAGGGCAGGCGGTGGTCCTGTCCGCGCTGATAGGTAAATTTCGTTTGCAGAAAAAGATCATCGCGCGTGACCAGACCCGTCCGGTAAGCAGCGCCCAATCCCTGGCCTACTCCCTCTTCGAAGTAATGCCGCCGCTGGTTCGCCGTATCGATGCCGCGAAAACCCATGCGGATCGCGAGTTCCGTGAGGGCCGGGGTGCGGTCTTCCTTCCAGGCAGTGCCATAGAGAAAAACGGGAACGACCGAAGCGGGCTGGGTTGGCATCAAGTTATTCTGCCATGATCAGCGCAAACTCGTGCATACGATCCTGCGGTAAACTCTCCACCCTCCGTGTCCGTCCCGGGAACCACCCGCATGAACTAGTGAGGTTCCTTTTTTCATGGTTCGGCTGACTCCGGCAAGGCAAACACGGTAGTATCAAGTTTCTGCAATGAGACTGCCTCGGCCCTTGACCACTGCCTCCCGGAGTCCCGCATCGCTATTCGTCTTGCTGGGCAATGCTCACGGCTGGGCGCAGTTTTCCGGCCGTGCCTTCCATATGCTCGCGGTCGGGGTTCTGCCCGCGATGTTCCTGTTGCGCTCGACCCGCGAGGAAATGTACAACATCCTCTGGGCGCTGGTGTTTGGCTTCGCTACCTTGAATATCCTGAGTCTGGGAGCGCGCCGTTTCGAGCGCGAAAAAAGTGGTCTGAACTTTGGCGAGATTCTGGCCATCATGGTCGTGTTGGTGTCGATCGTCCTATTGGCTTGGGAGATGCTGTACTGGTTCGGCATCTTGCCGATTCGCCTAACTCCGCGCTAATGCCGAATTGCGGTATCATCGGCTGTGGCGAAACGCGAATCCAATTTTGATGTGACATGCCCGTGTTGCGGCGCCGTCATGAAAATCGACGCCTCCACGCGCAGCATCATCGCCCACACCGCGCCAGTCAAGCCGAAAACCTTCAACGACATGGAAGAAGCCGCCCGCGCCATGAAAGAGCAGGACAGCCGCCGCGACTCGATCTTCCGCCAGTCGATGGAAGCGCAAAAACATGCCGCCGAACTGCTGGAGAAAAAATTCCAGGAAGCAGTAAAGAAGGCCAAAGAAACACCGGATACGGGACGGCCCATCCGAGATTTCGATTTGGACTGAGAGCTCGCCGTTTTTCTTACTGCCAAGACGCGAAGTACGCCGAGAATAACAAAGCTCATGAGCCCCGCAGGGAGAGTGCGGTTCATATCAGGATTCGTATCAGGGCGCCCCTTCAGGCGTGCCGTAAAAGCTGCGTTACGACTGCGCCTTCAGGCGCTGAGCCCCGGCAATTGGAGTTTCACAGGCTCTTAGATGACTGCAACTCTTCTTCTCGGCCATCGTGGCGCGCGGTCCTCCAAGCACATTCCTGAAAATACTTTGGCGTCGTTCGAACTCTGTTTGCAGCACGG
>JBEKLO010000034.1:0-34261 GCA_050010155.1 Terriglobales bacterium | reverse complement strand
CATGGACCGCAGAAACTTTTTGGCTCTGATGGGAACGGCAGCCTTCGCTGAGCTGGCACGGTGCGCGGGTTTCCAAACTGCACCGGGCATTCCGAAAGCCGACATAGAATTACGCATCTCACCCATCGACCTTGAAGTCGCGCCGAGGAAAATCATCAAGACGACTGGATACAACGGCTCGGCTCCCGGTCCGGTCTTGCGTTTGCGCGAAGGGCACTCGGTAACGGTAGACGTGTTGAATGAAACGAAGATCCCTGAGGTGGTCCATTGGCACGGTCTGTTCGTCCCCTCGGATGTTGACGGTTCTGAAGAGGAGGGAACTCCGATGGTGCCTCGAGGTGGGATGAGGCGTTATTCGTTCGTCCCTCGTCCCTCCGGAACTCGCTGGTATCACAGTCACGTTCACGCGGGCCGGGATATGAAGCGCGCGACCTACACAGGGCAATTCGGATTTCTTTACGTCGAACCGAAAGAAGACCCGGGTCGCTACGACGCCGAAGTCTTTCTTGCCCTGCATGGCTGGGACCCCCGTCTCGGCAGCCAAGGCGACGAAGGCAATCTGGAGGTCACCTACTCCATATATTCGATTAACAGTCATGCGCTCGGTTCAGGCGACCCGCTACGCGTGAAAGAAGGTCAGAAAGTTCTCTTTCGCATCTTGAATGCCAGCGCTACTGACGAGCACCGCATCGCCTTGCCTGGTCATAAGTTCAAAATCCTCAGCCTGGACGGAAACGCTGTCCCGATGCCGCGTGACGTGGATATTATCGAGATGGGGCCGGCAGAGCGCATCGATGCGCTCGTCACCATGGATCAACCCGGGGTCTGGATTCTCGGTGAAGCGAGCGATCAAGTGCGGAATGCGGGAATGGGTGTAGTGGTTGAATATGCCGGGCGCGACGGAGGGCCGCATTGGAGTTCGCCGCCGATTACCCCATGGGATTACACGATTTTCGGACGGGCAACGGTGACTCCTGAACCGGCGGGCGGTACCGTGCCGCTTGTCTTTCGCAAGAAGTTCGCAGGCAACCACTGGGTGGATCATTGGACGATCAACGGTAAGTCGTTTCCGAAGATCGATCCCATTCGCGTCCGGGCCAATACTCGGTACCGCATCCGCTTCGATAACCAAAGCGATGAAGCTCACCCGGTTCACCTGCACCGCCACACGTTTGAGTTAACGAGATTCGCTGGCACAGCAACATCAGGCATTCTGAAAGACGTGATCGTTGTGCCCGCCAGAAAACAAGTCGAGGTGGATTTCACGGCGGACAATCCCGGCCCAACTCTCTTTCACTGCCACCAGCAGTTACACATGGATTCTGGTTTCATGACCCTCTTTGAGTATGTATGAACGACAATGTATGGATGCAACATCGACGACGGCTCCGGTTTAGTCTTTGCTGGTTCCAGTCAGCGCTTCCTGTTGCGGACTGTTGCTCGCCATGATCTCTCGTTCGAGGCACTCCTGGAAGATTCTTGGTCGTAGCATTGTCACGTAGAACCATGTCTGAACCTGGGCAACATTTCAGTTTGAAAAACGCACCCCGCTCGGGGAAGGGAGGACACTCTGACGCGGAAGTATACATACAGTCAGGAGCTGAGCAATAATCTGACGAAGCTGAGGCGAAATAGGCCTGGACGCTCTAGGGATTGAATGGCTATTCATCGTAAATTCAAGTCCGGTTCACCTCTCCGTAACATAGGAACGTTAGAAAGCTTGTTGAGTGTTTTCCCGCATGAGTGCGAGCCTGGTTTTTCTCATCCTGCGCGGCGAATTCAGCACCGCACTTCAGCCGGCGTGGTCTGCTACTTCCTGAGGATTTGCCTGCCCATTAGACGGCAGCGACACAAAAGGTCGGTTCGATGAAAATCAACTCAAAAATGAAAACATTCCGTCGATTCACTGCACAACCAAGTATGCTCATAGCCCGCTTGCTCCTAGCCGCATTGTTTGTCCTGGCGAGCATGCTTCCGTTACGAGCCCAGAATGTCGTACTCACGGGAGCAATCGGCGGCCGTGTCACCGACTCCAGCGGAGCGGTTATATCGGGTGCGTCGGTTGTTGTGCGCAACCTCGCGACGGGGGTGGAACAATCCGCCGATACCAACCATGCCGGGCTTTACCGGTTCCCTGTGGTTGCGCCAGGCAACTATTCGATTACTGCAAGTCTCAAGGGTTTCCGCGATGTCGAGTCGTTGGTACGGGTGCTGGTCGGAAATACCACCTCGCAGGACATCAAGTTCCAGGTTGGAGCCAGTGCCGACACCGTGCAAGTAATCGGCGAAACGCCGCTGCTGCGGCCGGAGGAATCCTCCAGCAGTACGGTCATCGACCGTTCTCTCATCGAAGACTTGCCGCTCAACGGACGAAAATACACCAACTTTATGGTGCTCACTCCGAACACCAGCTATGACGGCGACACCGGCCTGGTCAGCATTGCCGGACAACAGGGTGGCGAGGATTCGGGATACGCAAATGGCAATGGTTCCACCTATTTCAGTGTCGATGGCTCCAATGGCACCAACAACTATTTCGCTGACATAGTTGGCCGCAATCGCATTCCTTACCTCTTTGGCGAAGATTCGATCCAGGAGTTTCAAGTCGCGGTCAGCCCCTATACCGCCATCTTCGGTGGCGGAGCCGGTTTCGTGAACGCCATCACCCGCTCCGGCGGCAACGCTTTCCACGGCAGCGCGTTCTATTACAACCGCAACTCCGCGTTCGAGGCCAACGACGCGCTCGACAAAGCCGCCGGCAATCCGAAGCCCGAAGACGATTTGCAGCAATTCGGCGCCGCTGTCGGCGGACCCATCGTACGCAACCGTCTATGGTTCTTCGCCGATTACGAGCAGCAATTGCACAACAACCCGATTGCCGTCATCAACCCGGCTTTGCAGACGAACGCTTCGAACCTGGGCGCCTTTGTGCTCGCTAATTTTTTCCCGCCGAACACGTTAACGCAGGCCCCCGCCCTGCAGGCGCCCAAAGGGCCTTTGCCGGTGCCGAACCTCGACAGTCAACCCCAGCTTCCCGGCGATCCGTATTATCAGGTCTACCTCCAGCAAATTTCGAACACCATCAACGCGCTGAACTCCAATTTCGGAATCAAACCGCGATCGGGCAACGACTGGGTGATCACGCCCCGGCTCGACTATCAGCCCACGCGCCGAGACGGCCTGTTTCTCACGCTGAATTACAACCGGTTCAATTCGCCCGGAGGCGTCATCCTTGACCCGACGGTTGGTAACTACGGCACGCAAACCCTGGCCAACGCATACGTCCGTACCTTCCAGGCCACGGTGGGATGGACCCACACATTCTCCTCGAGGCTGCTGAACGAATTCCACGCCGGCACTTCGCAAGATAACGAACTCGCGACCCCAACCGGTTTGGCTGGCACCCTGCCGACGGTGGTTCTCGATGCTCCCGCCGCTTTTATCCTGGGTAACGCTCCTTTCTCGATCGGAACGGTCTTCGAAAAACAGTACTCCCTGTCCGACCGTTTCGATTACGTAATCGGCAAGCACACTCTGCAATTCGGCTTTGATTTCAATCGCACTCGCGATTCGGACACCAACGATGGCGGCGCAGATCCGAACGAGGCTATCGACTTCGGATCGCCGCTCGGGCTCTACGAGTTTCCGAATTTGGAAGCCTTTGCGCTCGGCGAATACATCAATTTCAATCAGGCTGTAGGAAACCCGACTTTTTCCTTTTCCGTGCCTTACTACGGGTTCTATGTACAGGATACGTTCCGCGCCTTGCCGAAGTTGACCCTCGAAATGGGCTTGCGCGAGGACTTCCAGGTCTATCCGCAACCCGTCGAAAATCCCTCATTCCCGTTAACCGGCCAGTATCCGAATCAATTTCGCCGCTTCGCCCCTCGTTTCGGATTTGCCTGGCAGCCGGAGTCAAAGACCGTGGTCCGCGGAGGCTTCGGTCTTTTTTATACCAACATGAACGGCCTGAATTACCGCAACGCCGTGATCTCGAACGGGCTACCTTCGCAGCAAGAGGAAGCGAACGCGAGTTACAGTTCAGGCGCTCCGAGCCAACAAACGCCCACGTTCCCGAATATTCTTGCCGCTAGTAACCCGCTGTTCGGCGCTTCTTCAGACATTTCCCTTGTTTCTCCCCAGTTCCGCGTGCCCTACATCGAGCAGGCAAGTTTGCAGATTGAGCGCGAGATCTCCGAGAACACAACCTTAACCATCGGCACCATGTGGAATCACGGCGTGCACCTGATTTCCGGCACAGCCTACGACGCGAATCTCGAACCGTTGGTAGGCAGGACGACCTACACTGTTTGTCCTCCCGGAACAACCACAGCGCCCTGCAGCGGACCGGCTATTAGCCTACCAACCATGGACAGCGGCCTGCTCCAGGACGGTCGCATCAGTTCGCAATTCGGCCAGATCCAGGAACTCATCAGCCCTGCGCAGAATTATTACAATTCTCTATTCGTGCAGGTACAGCACCGATTGTCACAGGGTTTTTCGGTGCAATTTGGTTACACCTACGCCAAAAGCATCATGCTCGATGGCATGGATTTCAACAATCAGTTCAACTTCAGCAATACGCATGCTCCGTCGTTATTAGATCAACGGCACCGCATCACTGTCGCGGGAGTCTACCGGCCTCGGCTGGAACAATTCACCGCTTCCGATACTGGGCGCAAATTTCTCTCGGGCTGGGCCCTGAGCACCGTCATGGAATTCTCGTCTGGCCGCCCCTACGCGGGTTTGTTGGGTACTGCCTGCACCAGTTCCACCCTGTCATTCGGCAGTTGCGGCAATCCACAACCGCTTCCCCCTGGCAACGACAACCTCAACGACACCGCCTTCAACCAGGACACCGCGGCCACCGCCGGCGGCATCAACGGCGCTGGGCCCACCCCAGGCATTGGCCTGAATTCCTTCTACGGCCCCTGGCTCGAGAGGATCGACATGGGCTTGGCCCGCAGCTTCGAAATCCGCGAAGGTAAGGAACTGCAATTTCAGGCGCAAGCCTTCAACCTGTTCAACCACGCCAATTACTACGTGCAGAACGGCGACGGGATCAACCAAATCCAATACAACCCCATCGGCGCCAACTGCGGCGACGGCATCCACGCCAACCAGCAGTGTTATCTAGTGCCTAATTCTGGCCCAGGCAACTTCGGAGCCCTCCAGGAGATCAGCCCCAGCGGCCTCCCCAGGGCATTGCAGTTTTCCGTGAAATTCACCTTCTAACCAAGGGCAGCGCATCGGAGCTCTGAAAGTTTGATCGCTCTTCAACGCTGCCTTGGGCGGCGCTCTGAGACATTGTATTTCGATTACCCTCGTTCTTTTTTCCCAGTCGCCGAACAGAGGAATATGGTCTGCCCGACCGCCAGCTGACCAATGCGAGTGACAGTGCCGTAGATTCCTGCGTTATTCTGGTTGGCGCGAACGACCGCCTTCAGCACTTCTGGCGCCGGACTTGCTGTGTCGGGATCAAGGTTCACCATCGAGCAACGGACGTCCCGCATCGTGACGGTGATGGCGGGGGCGTCGTCCTCTTCGCCGAATGACAGCACACCGGCCACCCACTCGTCCTCCTGGAAGGGAACCGATCGCAGCGTACGAACCACAACATTCGGGCGAAATCGTCGCACATCCGGGCTCTGTCCTGAGAGTCGTCCGATCTCGCGCACCGTACCGGAACTGATGACGGAGATGCTCGCCTCATCGAAGATGCCATGTTTCAAGTACATCATCTGCACGGGAGCGCCGCAGCGACGTCCGACTTCCTTGGCCAAGTCCTCGCCGAAGACAGGTAACTCGTCGCCATCCGGCGTGCGGATGTGCGTAGGAAGGTCCTCCGAAGCACCGTCTTCACGGCGCAGCGGAGTAAACAGCACAAGCTCGGGCAACTTGCCCGCTGTTAGCCAAGGGAATCCGCTGCGGTCTTCGATTCTCCGGAATGCCAGGCGTCTGTCACCATCGAGCCCGTGCCATCCCAGATTTGCGACCTCAAGTCGTTCGCCGCCCATGGACTTCACGGGATACCGGAAGATCGCCTCCACATGTCCGATTTCTATGAGCATGCTCGACCGCTCCAGCAGCTAAGTTACTATTCTCATTAGGTAGAGGACCATGAACTCTGGTGCCACCGGACGTCTTGTAATTCTCAGCGGGCCTTCCTGTGTTGGGAAGACGCCGCTCTACAAATCCCTGGGCAAGTTCTATCCCGAACTGCACGCCCAGCTTCGCAAGCTGGTACTTGTGAACAGCCGCGCTCCGCGTCCGGGCGAACGCGACGGCGCGGACTTTCATTTTCGCACTCGGGCACAGGTTGAAGCATTGCGCACGGACCCCCGCTACGCGGTGCTTGAGGCACGGGATGACTTGCAAGCGCTGGATCTTCAAGAACTCGAGTCTTTACTGCAACGCGGCGATGTTTTCTTTGAGGGGAATCCCTATGTTGGCCGAGCTCTGCAAACGCACCCTCGTCTCGTTGACGTGAAGCGACTGAGTATTTTTGTAGCTCCGCTCTCGCAGGAAGAAATCATCTGTTTAAAAGCTCCGGAGAAGAATATCTCGCTTCCGGATCTCCTCACCGACATTATGCGGCGCAAGCTCTTGCGGAGAACTCGCCGCCACAAGGGAGACTTGTCGGCGGCGGATTTGAAGGACATCGAGAGTCGCGCCTCGAGCGCCTACCGGGAACTGCAAGAGGCGTGGCATTTCCAACACGTCATCCCAAATCACGACGGCGAGGATAGCGATCACTGGGAAGCGTTCTATTACTTGATTGGCGACGCCCGCAAAACCCTCGAAGCTTTCGCCGCCTTGCTCAAGGGCACAGTGCCGCCCGGCATCGAGAAGTGGGACGAGCACCTTGTGCCGTGAGCTGCAAAAGACCAGAGTCCAACAAGACGGTGTTTTTCCTGACACCTGACACCTGAAAACCTGAGACCTTTGTCCTAGAATTCCACATGTGCCCGGAAAGTCGGCACCACTACAGGTCCTCGATCGCGGTTGTAGCCGGGATTGTTAATGTGTTGCACTCCGGGAGCGACATAGATCCCACGCCAGACGTGGGCCGTGTAATACGATTCGACAATGTTCTCCCGCCCGTAGTTCAACCCGCCATCGCCCAGCAGAAACCCTAGCCCGCCATCGGCGAGGTATACCTGGTGATCCTTTTTGATACCGTTCGTAACGAAGGCAACGCCGGCCCGGTCTTGCTTGCGATGCCATTGCGCGCCGTTTACTCCAATGCCCTCGACTACCGTCGAATCAATTTCGGTATAAGCAAAGGACTCAGTCTTTCCGTTGTCCCATCCCCAGCGGGCAAATGCCGTAACGTTCCGAGTGAGATTCTCTTCGAGGTTGACGCCGAAGCCATATTTGCGCGTGATGTGCCAGGGGTGGTTTGTGATTTCCGGCACCGTTTCCGGTTGCGGGGACGAGTGATCGAGAAACTGCTCCACCGCAACGCGGTAGATCCCCATGTTGGCGTAATTGGTGTACGCGAGCAGGCGCACGACGCCCGCCTTTTTCGGGATGACGCCGCGACGCAGTTCGTACTCCCAATTTTCCGCATGTACCTGCCACGGCCGCCACACTAAATCAATTCCGTTCGCCACCTTGGGCATTAACCCTTCGGCGAAGCGAAATCCCCAGTTGCGGTCCTCGTAATCCGCGACCAGGCCGACGGTGTAGCCGCGCGTATCGGCAGCATAATCCCAGGCGCCGTTGTTATCTACCGACCAGTTGGCAAATTGAAAATGCGTGTCGGAGCCAACGGAATTCATATCAAAAAAATCCGGCATGCTGAACTTGCCAAAACGAATTTCGAGCCGTCGCCGCGGCAACTCATCGAACAAAGACAGAAAAGTGCGCTGGTTCTCGACCTTATCCTTGCTCAAGGCAAACACCTTGTGGATCATGCCACGCCCCAGGTAGGGCGCTTTGCTAAGCAACGGGTTGCGCACAATGTCCAAATCCGTATTTCCCGCAAGACCAAGACCCAGGCTGAGCGCCGAACCCCCAGCTTCTTCAATATCCACCAGCAGTTCGGTCGAATTATCAATCCGCACTCCGGTGTATAGCGTTAACACTCGCGAAGTTGCCTTTGAGTAGTCGGGACTGAGGCTGTGCGGTCCGCTGTAGTCCGCATGAAAATCGGGATGAGTCTGAAAGATGAAGTTCGCCTGCCCCGAGAGCCAGAACCGCGTGCTCTTGAAATGTGGGAACATAGTCTCGGGATCGGCAACGGCATCGCTCGGCAGACCAGGCGGATCGTTTACATCTGCCGCATCAGGGGCAGCGGCCGAGGAGGTTTGGGTAGAAACGTAGCCGGGTTGCGCCTGCGCCCAGGCGTTAGGCGCAGCCAGGGCCAACGCGAAGACCAGCGCCAAAGCAGGTGCCCATATACGAGCTCGGTGGCCGCCGGTTATTATGAAAATGAATTTCACTTTCACTATCATGAGTTCAAATTAGCCACTCGCTTCCGCTCTCCGCCACGCGTCTCGTCACCCTTGGCTGTGATTGTAAGCACGCTACACCCAAAGTTCATCAGTATGCGCTTCATCGGTTAATAGAACGTTACAGTTTCGATCCGCCGCGGGCTCTCATCGTTCGGCTCGCCCCAGCACACGCATGCCGATTGGTTAACGCGATGTCATTATGCGGTTAACTATGGTTAATCAAAAATAGCGCACCGGGCTGTATCCTACCTCCATAGAATGCGCAATTGCCGCCTGTCTTTGCCGGTGATCACAACCCAGCTCATGCGCGGATACTTGTGTTCCACGTTGATCTCCAGTTGCCGGGAAGCGGTATGTTCGTATGGAACCACGCGCGTGAGCTGCGTCGTCGGCACCGCCATCGTTTGTGCGAATGCGGTCATGCAGGTCATTTTCCTTTCCTCCTTTCGGCACGAACCGACCCTCGCGTCCGGATTAAGTTCCGGACGCCAGCGACGCGATGGGTCGCGTCCCGCGTTTCAGATTTTGGGGTAGAAGAAGCAGAGGTGAAGCGACAGGGAAGAATCCAGTGGCTGTCGTGTCACGTCTACCGCTTCCATCCGGTAAGCCGCAGAGGCTCACATCCATCACTAATTTTCATACGTCCTTTGTTTGGTTTCGCGGGACGCATAACTTATCCATTGGATAAGTTATATCATACCCCCCTAGGGTACATGTCAAGGGAGAAAATGGACGTCAATTTTCAAAACCATAGACAGCGTGTGGCCGTCCTGCGGGATTACATCCCGCTCCCAGTTAGCATAGGAACTACGTGCGACGAACTGGCTATTGATCCATGATTGCCAGGCGGAAGGTGCTGACTCAGGAGGGCCCCAGATGCCATGCGTAAGAGGGGAAAAGCGTGGGAGCCTGCCGGCGGTTTTCCCACGCCGGACGTTGTGGATTACATTTCCTTGTTCCGCTTCGGACCCGGATTGATTTCGTGGTCGATCCGAGCGGGAGACTAAGTTATTTGCCAGGGGCGCCACTGGCGCTTGCGGAAGCTGCCGAGTTCAACGCGCGCAATTGAATCAAGCCGATTCCCAGGCCTCCCACGGCGCCGGCCAGTAACCCCAGCAGCACCAGCATAGGTATGCTTTCAAGAAATGATTTCTTCTTTCCTAGTTTTGCCATTCTTTGTTCTCCACTTCGTTGTACCGCTCGGGATTTGCGGGTCGAAGATATTTTAGCATTTGGGATTCCATTTGCAGCTAAAAGGAGTCGCCGTAACCGCTAGTGCCAGTGAGAGTTGGCGGAAAACGGTTTGGTATAGGGGTGGGGGTGTAAAGTTTTGCACTTAAAAGGAACCTCACGCGCGGAGCAAGATGCCATCCCCAGGCAAGAAAGCAAATCCTCTCCAAATCGCTCACGACGAATGTCACAGCGGCCTCGCCTCGACGAAAACCCGCTGCCGCCCCTATGATGATAGGGGAGCATAGATAATAAAGCTAAAACCGGACCCAAAAGAATCCGTCAGAGGAGCATCGAATGACCGAGCCGTCTTATGATGAATTGAAAGCTCGCCTCGCCGACCTGGAAAAGCAGGTGGAGACGAAAAAAAGAAGCGGAGCCATTGAGTTTCGTGTCAGCGAGAAGGGCGGCGTTAGCGTCTACGGACTGGGCCGCTTTCCAGTGACGCTCTACTACGAACAGTGGACGAAGTTGCTCAACGCCGTTCCTGACTTGAAAACCTTCATCGAAGAAAATAAGAGCAAACTCAAGTTGAAAGAGGTCTAAGCGCAAAGCTAACTAGCTCTCGGAAGGAGCGACAGCGTGTCCGCCGAAGACATTCTCAGCCGGCCGCAGCCGCAGCCCGACGCGCGCGTTGCCTACGGCGCCGACGCGAATCAGTTTCTCGAAGTCCGTCTGCCGCCGAGCAAGGGTCCGCATCCCGTTCTCCTGAACATCCACGGTGGCTATTGGCGAGCGAAGTATGATCTCGCTCACAATGGACACATGTGCGCTGCTCTGCGCACGGCAGGCATCGCGACCTTCAATACGGAATACAGGCGCGTCGGCAACCCTGGCGGCGGATGGCCGGGCACCTTCGAGGATATTCGATCAGCCTATAGGTTTATTCGGCAGGAGCACTCCCAATTCCACCTCGACATGGACCGCGTGGTCGCAATGGGACATTCGGCCGGCGGCCAACTTGCCCTGTGCCTGGCGGCGCACGAAGCCTCACTCCGCAATGCAATTTCGCTCGCCGGAGTCATCGATCTAAAGCAAGCCTATGCGTTGCATCTGAGCCATGATGCGGTTGCGGAATTCCTGGGGGGCAATCCCGATCGAGTGCCCGAGCATTACCGCGAAGCCGACCCTATGGAACTCAGCATTTCGCAAGCCCGCCAATGGTTGCTTCATGGCAGCGAAGATGACACGGCGCCGCGGGAGTTCAGTCGCAACTACGTTGCGCAGAAAAAGAAGTCGGGCGAATCGGTCCAGTTAATCGAGATTCCGCATGCGGGTCACTTTGAGTTGATCGATCCCGCTTCGGATGCCTTCAGACAAGTTAAGAGCACAGTGCTAACAGCGCTTGGGAACTGACTGGGATCTGGGAAGCTACGAGGTAATGCGGAAGAGACGGTGCGCCCGGAGAGAATCGAACTTGAGCCGTTTTGCGGGCGTGAGCAAAGCGGGAGCCCGCAGGCGAAATCCCGAGCGGAGCGCGGGATCTGGGAAACTACGAGGTAATGCGGAAGAGATGGTGCGCCCGGAGAGAATCGAACTCCCAACCTCTTGGTTCGTAGCCAAGCACTCTATCCAATTGAGCTACGGGCGCATCCGCTGAAATTGTGTCTCTGAATTATAAAGGATACAGAATCGTTTCGCTCAACCCGAATCGCGCGAAAATTGCCCCAAATAATTTTGACCAGGTTAGATCTTGTCGTCCGAATCGACCAAATGCCGCGCGGGTTACAGAAATCGCCTGCTTCGCTCAACTTGCAGATTTGTAAATTCGCGTAAAAGTTTCCGCCCCTGCGCAAAACCTACCCGCCTAAACGTTCTAGGAATGCATGTTGGCAATGTCTTAGCAATGGCACCCGACATGCTGCTCCTTAGGTCAGACGAAGTGGCGCGCAACGGGGCATTTGGGAAATCACTTCGGCCAGAGGTCTTTCCGAATGCCCCTTGCATCCTCCGTTGGTCGCTAAGGCGCGCTCCGTCCAGTTTTCCGGTCCCTCCCCCGAGAGTCCTCCTGCAGCAGCGAGGATTAAACCGGGAAACGGGCGGAGCGTCGTTTCCAACCCCTACCCGCTCGAACCTTCTCATCGCAATCTCAGGGGTATGGTTCTCAGGCGAGAACTAGCTGTTCCTGCACGTCGATACCGGCCGAACGCAACAGTTTCGCCACCGCGTCGCCCGTCAATCGTGAGGCGTCATACAGCACGCGCACCGTCCGCTCTTTCTCGCTAAACTGGATGCGCTGAATGCCATAGACCTCGCGCATACTGTCAATAGCTCGCAACTCAGCTTCTCCAGGTGGAGAGAGGTAGCGGTAAGCGGCTTCAAGATATGTCATTTTCACTTCCCCCAAGAATAAGGTTCGAGGATTACCCTCTGAGTATCTAACAAGGTCAGGATTCCGCCAAGCGCTCGTGTGGGAAGGGGCTTGCCCGTCCAAGCCGAGTAAACCCAGCGACCGCCAACTGTCATGACGAGAGGCAGTTCGATATAGACTTCTGACATTTAAATCAAAATTATGGATCAACCCGACCGAGTCGAGATTCCAAATGCCGCATTCCCCTCCGCCAAGACGCAGGAGAAGGATCCCGTCTGCGGGATGAACGTGAATCCCACAACCTCTCGCTTCAAGACTTCGCACAATGGTAAAGAGTATTTCTTCTGCTGCGCGGGCTGCCTCCAGAAGTTCCAGGCGAATCCCGAGAAGATTTTGGCATCACCCCCGAAACCGATGGGATCGGGACTCGTCACTCTGGGCGCTCCCACGAGTGCGAAACCACCCATAACGCCGTCCGGAGCTCCTATTTCTCCCTTGGCAAGTGTCCGAGAAAAAGACACGCGGGCCTACGTGTGTCCGATGTGTCCGGAGGTGCACCGGATCGGGCCTGGCCCCTGTCCCAAGTGCGGCATGGCGCTCGATCCCGAATCGCCCGCCCTGCCCGGGAGCAAGACCGAATATACCTGTCCCATGCATCTCGACGTAGTTCGAGCGGAACCCGGGAGTTGTCCCATTTGCGGCATGGCACTCGAGCCGCGCACGGCGACGGTAGAAGAAACGAATCCTGAACTGCGCGACATGTCGCGCCGCTTCTGGATCAGCCTGACGCTCACCGCTCCGCTCTTGGCAATTGCCATGGCGAGCATGTTATGGCCGGACTCGTTCATGGCCTCGCCGTGGAACGCGCGCCTTCCGTGGCTCGAATTGCTGCTCGCCACTCCCGTCGTTCTCTGGGGCGGCTGGCCATTCTTTCAGCGCGGATGGGCGTCAGTCGTAAATCGCAGCACCAATATGTTCACGCTGATTGCGATGGGCACGGGCGTCGCGTACCTCTTCAGCGTAGTGGCAACTTTGTTCCCGCAAATCTTTCCGGCGTCATTCCGCAGCATGGGGAACCACCCGGATGTGTACTTCGAAGCCGCCGCGGCGATCGTGACGCTTGTGTTGTTGGGTCAGGTTCTGGAACTCCGCGCCCGCAGCCAGACGTCAAGCGCAATCCGCGCCCTGCTCGATCTAAGTCCGAAGATGGCCCGCCTCATAACGGCAAACGAAGACGGCAACCAGCCTGCCAGCAATGCCGAGCGCGATATCCCGCTCGAACAGGTAAAGCCAGGAAATCGTCTACGCGTGCGTCCAGGAGAAAAGATTCCTGTCGATGGCATCGTGCTCGAAGGGTCAAGCGCGGTGGACGAATCTATGATCACGGGCGAATCCGTTCCAGTAGAAAAGACAACAGGCGCGCATGTAATAGGTGCGACCGTGAACGGCAACGGCAGCATCGTGATACAAGCCGAGCGCGTAGGCAGCGAAACCATGCTGGCGCAGATCGTCCAAATGGTGAGCCACGCGCAGCGCACTCGCGCCCCCATCCAACGATTGGCCGACAAGGTAGCCGGCTGGTTTGTTCCGGCGGTGATTGGCGCTGCAATCGTGACCTTCATCGTGTGGGTAAGCTTCGGACCGGAGCCTCGTTTCACCCATGCCATCGTGAACGCCGTAGCCGTGCTGATCATCGCATGTCCTTGTGCGCTCGGTTTGGCGACGCCCATGGCGATCATGGTTGGCACGGGACGCGGCGCCCGCGCAGGCGTGCTGATCAAGAATGCCGAGGCACTCGAGACCTTCGAAAAGGTCGACACCATCGTCTTCGATAAGACTGGCACGCTGACCGCGGGAAGACCGAGCGTGGTTCAGGTAGTGGTGTGCAGCCCCTACTCCGAAAACGAAATTCTGAGCCTGGCGGCAAGTCTGGAACAGGCAAGCGAGCATCCACTGGGAGCGGCAATAGTCAAAGCCGCGGAGGAACGAAAGTTGACATTTTCCTCGCCAATGAATTTTGTCAGTCATGCGGGGAAGGGAATTACTGGTAACGTCGACGGACATACGGTTGCAGTCGGCAACGAGGCCTTAGTGACCGAGATCAAACCGCCGCTCGACGATCTCATGGCCAGGGCCACGGAAATGAAAGCGCGCGGCCAGACCGTTGTCGCCGTCATCGTTGATGGACAATATGCAGCGGCGCTCGGAATCCAGGATCCCATCAAGGCGTCGAGCGCGGCGGCCATCAAAGAGCTTGGCAGTCAAGGTCTTCGCCTCGTAATGCTGACGGGCGATAACCGCGATACCGCAAATGCGGTAGCGCAACAACTCGGAATCAAGGAGTTCACCGCTGAGGTATTGCCGGCTGAAAAGGCGGGAATCGTAAAACGCCTCCAGCAGGAGGGTCGCATTGTGGCCATGGCGGGCGATGGCATCAACGATGCTCCAGCGCTAGCTCAAGCGCAAGTCGGAATCGCCATGGGCACGGGAACCGATATCGCTATGGAAAGCGGCGGCATCACGCTACTTAAAGGAGACCTTGAAGGAATCCTGCGTGCCCGCAAACTGAGCCAGGCCACGATGCGCAACATCCGCCAGAACCTGTTCTTCGCGTTTGTCTACAACTCCACAGGAGTGCCGATCGCGGCTGGCGTTCTATATCCGGTATTCGGTTTGCTCCTAAGTCCCATTCTAGCCGCCGCAGCGATGAGCTTCAGCTCAGTGTCAGTAATCACCAACTCGCTGCGCTTGCGGAGCGTGAAATTGTAGGGAAGGCACAGGCGAATAAAACCAAAGCCGACAACTGGACGAAGGAATTTTCCTGAGACCTGACACCCGAGACCTGAAACCTGCTCTTCACAGTTTGCTCAAGTAATCCGTAATCTCTGGACTCGTCCAATCCACGGGCCCGACAAACTTGCGGCGGATGACCCCGCTGCGGTCAATCACATAAGTTTCGGGCCAGCCGAATGTGCCATACAGCGTAGGCGTCTTCTGGCTCTCATCCCGCACCGTGACCATGTTGACGTTGTATTCCTTGAGGAACTTATGGTAGGCGGCATCATCCGCGTCAATACTCACGGCCAGCACGACAACGCCCTTATCTTTGAAACGAGCCTGCATACGAACCAGCGACGGCGTCTCTTCGATGCACGGTGGGCACCACGTCGCCCAGAAATTCAGCAGCACGACCTGCCCGCGAAACTGGCTGAGCGTGACTTTATGGTCGGAATCCTGCACGGTAAAGTCAGGAGCATTCGAGCCGATGCGCGCCGGATGGTTCCCGCTATAGCATCCGGTCAGCGCAAATAGCAATCCAATGACTGGTAACGCGATTCGCGGCGCAGCAACAAGCGTTCGTCTCACATCGTTATAATAACGAAAAAGTGATGGATAGTTCACCTCCAACTGCGCAGCCGCGATTCTCGTTACCGGAAAGTCCGAGTCTCGAGGTCTCCATCATTGTGCCCGCCCGCAACGAAGAGGCCAACATAGGCGGATGTCTGGCATCGCTGAACGCCCAAACCGGTGTCGCGTTCGAGATCATCGTGGTCGACGATGCCTCCACCGACCGCACGAGCGAGATCGCAAAAAGTTTTGCCGGACTGCAAGTGATCTCCGCCGGGCCGCTGCCCAAAGACCGGGCAGGGAAGCTCTGGACTGGAAAGAACAACGCGCTCGTTGTCGGTGCGAAACAAGCGCGTGCGCCCTGGCTGCTCTTTACCGATGCCGACACAGTGCATCTGCAGGGATCGCTGGCGCGGGTATTGGAGGAAGCGAGGCGCGAGCAGGCCGACTTGCTTTCGTACTCGCCCGAACAGGTGGTGATCACCTTTGCCGAGCGCGCCGTGATGCCCATAATCTTCGCGGAACTGGCAGCACATTATCCGCTCCATAAAGTGCGCGATCAGAATTCGTCAACGGTTGCTGCCAATGGACAGTATCTTCTCGTCCGTCGCGCGGCCTACGATGCCGTCCGCGGCCACGCCGCGGTGGCCGCGGAAATCCTGGAGGATGTGGCGCTGGCGCGGCGATTCCGAGATGCTGCCTTCCGCGTGTATTTCCGTTATGGGGGAGACGCTGTCCGTACTCGCATGTATCGCAACTGGGCGCAACTTCGCGAAGGCTGGACCAAGAACCTGGCCCTGCTCTTTCCTCACCCAGGATTTCTCGCGTTTCAGAGTTTATTCTGGTGGTGCACCGCATGGGCCGCGATGGGCATTGCCGTATGGGGCTCTGTCAGAGAACATTGGATGTGGATAACGTTGGTTCTCTTTTGGCTGCTGGTATATCGACGAATTCGCGCCGCGCATTTCTCGACGGCAAATAACCTTCTCGCAATTACAGCAGGCATGCCCATGTTCGCCTATCTGCTGCTGCGCTCGAAGAAGGCGCTCGCGACTGGCCGCGTATCATGGAAGGGTCGTGCTTACGACGTCGACGCGCCCGACGCAAGGACGCATGACAAAAAGCAAACCAAGAGAGCGGTTCCACAAATCGAGAATCAAGGGTTGAGAGCTAAGATCTAAACGCTAACGGCTAAGAGCTGACTTTATGGTCTACCTAACACGCAAAGCGGAGTTTTCTGCATCGCACTACTACCACAATCCGGAATTTACCCCAGAGGAGAACCGCCGCGTCTTCGGCAAATGCAATAACCCTAACGGGCACGGCCACAACTACACACTCGAAGTCACAGTGAAGGGCGCCGTCGACCCGAAGTCCGGGTTCGTAATTGACCTGAAGCAACTGAAAGACGTCATGGGCAGGGAAGTGCTCGACGCGCTCGACCATCGATTTCTGAATAAAGAAGTACCCGAGTTTTTCACCAAAACCCCGACCACCGAGAATCTAGCCATCGTCATCTGGCAGCGCCTTGCGCCAAAACTCAACGCCGCGCAGTTGCACCGCGTGCGCGTTTACGAAACTCCCGACCTGTTCGTCGATGTTTACGGAGAAGCATGAAGGCGCATCTCACCCGACGCTACATGTTTTCCGCGTCGCATCGTTTGCACAGCGATGAAATGTCAGAAGTAGAAAACCGCGCCACCTACGGCAAGTGCAATAATCCCTATGGACACGGCCACAACTACATGCTCGAAGTCACGGTGAGCGGACCGGTCGACGATCAAACGGGCATGGTTTGCAATTTGGTTGACCTGGACGGTTTTGTACATCACCAGATACTGGACCGTTACGACCATCAAAATTTAAACCTGCTGTCCGAATTCGCAAAGCAGGTTCCGACCACGGAAAACCTATGCATTGCGATCTACGAGATTGTGAAGCGTGGCTTCGGCAAGGCTCATCTAGAGAAAGTGCGAATCGAAGAGACTATGATGAACTCGTTTGAGTATTCAGGAGAAGAAGGTCGTTAGTCGATGGTTGTTAGTCGTTAGCAGGGTATTGCGAACGACCAACGACGAACGACGAACAACCAACGGCCATGAAAACGCCCACCGACCTGCCGGCCACCTTGACCAGCGCCACCTATGCCGATCTGGTGCGCGAAATGATCGTCCGCCTCGGCGAAGACCCCGACCGCGAAGGCCTCACCCGAACTCCCGAGCGCGTCGAAAAGGCCATGCAATTCTTGGTCAAGGGCTACAAGGAAGACCCTGAAGCTCTTTTGCGCAAGGCGCTGTTCACGGTCACCTATGACGAAATGGTGATCGTGAAAGACGTCGAAATGTTCAGCCTGTGCGAGCACCACCTGTTGCCATTTTTCGGCAAGGTGCACGTCGCCTACATTCCCAATGGAAAAGTTATCGGCTTAAGTAAAATCCCGCGGCTCATCGAAGCCTTTTCGCGCCGACTGCAGATCCAGGAGCGCCTCACAACGCAGATTGCCGAGGCGATCCAGAACGCCATCGAACCTCAAGGCGTAGGCGTGGTCATCGAGGCGCGGCATCTCTGCATGATGATGCGTGGCGTTGAGAAACAGCATTCGTCGGCCGTTACCTCATCCATGCTTGGCAGCTTCCGCAACGAAGAAGAAACAAGAACCGAATTCCTGTCCCTGATCCGCCAGCGTACGAACGGCGTCTGATGTAGAGCCGTGCTCGTGTGGTGGCGAGACTCCGGCCCGCTAGGATAAAGCGACCTTCCGTTCCCATTCCTGACTGCATGGGATTCATGATCGTAATCCAACGCAGGATGGAATAAGCTGATAAGTCACGCATGTCAAAGCGCAATCCCAAGCCGCGCGAATCGCTGCTTTCCGGCCGCTTGGCGTTAATCACCGGGGCCAATCGTGGCATCGGCCTAGCCATCGCGCGAGCCCTGGCACGCGAAGGATGCGATCTGATCGTTACCGGCCGCGACGAGCGCCTCCTGGCCAAGGCACGGACTGAACTAGACAAGCTCCAGTCGGGAAAATTCCCCAAGAAAGTCAACGTTCCAGTGTTGGCGCATCCCTGCGACGTGCGCAGCCCCGACTCGGTCGACTACCTCTTCGCCATTGTCCGTCGATTGCACAGGCCCCTGGATATCATGATCAACAACGCCGGCATCGGGCATCCGAATCGCCTCGTCTGCGATCTGCCGTATCCCACATGGATGGAAGTAATCGATACCAATCTCAACGGTCTATTCCTCGTGACGCAGGCAGCGCTCGCCGTGATGAAGCGCGGCAGCACGATCGTAAACAATCTCTCGATCGCCGCCGAGCGCGTCTTTCCCGGGTCAGCGGCCTACAATGCATCGAAGCATGGCGCGCTGGGTTTCACCGACACGCTGCGCGAGGAGCTTCGTCCTAAGGGCATTCGTGTGATTGCACTCATGCCCGGCGCCACCGACACGGCTATCTGGGACGCTCTATGGCCCAAAGCGCCCAGACGTAAGATGATGTCCGCCGAAACCGTAGCCCGTACCGTAGTGGACGCGCTGCGCCTGCCAGAAAACACGACCGTAGAAAAGATCCTGGTAATGCCCTCAATCGGTACCCTATAGAAAAGCTAGAAGTAGCGACGAGAAAGCAAGACAGAGCATCCAACGATCTAGTAGGCCAGACTGGGAAATCCAGTTTTGTGAGTTTTTGCGGTTGTTCGCGAACGACGAACGACCAACGACGAACAACCAGCACTGATGACTACCGACCGAGCAAAGCCATGTCATTCCTCGACTACTTCAAAGCGCTGAAGCCGGAGCACCGCGTAGCCTGGGCCGTAGCCATCGCCGCTGATGCGCTGCAAATAGCCGCGTTCCCGCTCTTCGCGGAAGGAGCAATATCTCCCGTTGACTCCTTCCTCGATCTGGTAGTCGCCTTCGTGATGATCCGTCTACTGGGATGGCATTGGGCTTTCCTGCCAACAGCAGCAGCGAAACTAATCCCTGGAGCAGATCTTTTCCCCACCTGGACTACAGCCGTATGGTTCGTGACGCGCCGCGAAGTGCATTCTGGCAAGCCCGGTGAGCAGGAAGTCCTGCCTCCGGGTCCCGCCCCGGAACCGCGCAGATAGCTCGACGCGTGCTACCAAGTCCCGTATCGGTATCGGTGTCGGCGCTCGGGAAACAGCTTGATCATGATCACCCCGGCGGCAAATCCTCCCAAGTGCGCCCAAACCGCGACTCCTTCCGCGGCGAACTGAGGAAACGCGAAGAACTGCAGCAAGAACCAGTAGCCCAGGACCAGCCAAGCCGGCAGCCACAGGATGAAGACAAAGAACCACGTGAGCACGCGCGCCCTTGGATAGACGACGAAATACGCACCCATGACGCCGGCAATGGCGCCACTGGCCCCGACCGTGGGCGCATGAGAAGTGAGGTTCAGCAAAATGTGCGTGGAGCTTGCGGCCAAGCCGCTGGCGAGATAAAAAACGAGGTAGCTGAAATGTCCGAGGTAGTCTTCAACGTTGTCGCCGAAGATCCACAGGAAGAGCATATTCCCCGCCACGTGTAACAATGAACCGTGCAGAAACAGCGACGTGAACAGAGGCACTATGCCCGCAGCCAGCGCGTCATGCGAGTGTCCGCTGAGTACGGCCACAGTGTGGGCCGGAACGACTCCGAATTCCCTGACGAAAGCGTTCAACGCCCGCGGGCTTTGCGTTCGCTCCCACAGGTAGACAATAAAGTTCAGGACGATCAGAAAATAATTGACGTACGGCGTCGAAAAAGTGGGCTGATCGTCACGAATAGGAATCATTTAATTGGCGATTTGTTATTTGCAATTTGAAATCCGGCCCCCTCAAAGCTGATACCGTAAAGATTGCCTTTCAAATTACCAATTACAAATTACCAGATTACAAATCCTCATGAATGGTGTCATCGTCATCGATAAGCCGGCCGGGTTTACGTCGCACGACGTGGTCAATCGTGTGCGCCGAATTGTCGGGCAGCGCGCGGTCGGTCATCTCGGGACTCTCGACCCCTCCGCCACCGGAGTTCTTCCCGTTGTCCTCGGCAACCTCACCCGCCTGGCGCAGTTCTACGCTCATTCCGAGAAAACGTACGAAGGCGTAACTCGCTTCGGATTCGCCACTGATACCTACGACGCCGACGGCGAGCCCACCACCACGCCGCAAGACGTGAACATCAATTGTGATGACATCGTCGCGCTGGCGGCGCAGTTTCACGGCATCATCGAGCAGATCCCTCCGCCGTTTTCCGCCAAGAAAATCGCCGGAGTTCCCGCCTACAAACTGGCCCGCAAAAACAAAGAGGTAGTGCTCAAGCCCGTCCAAGTAGAAATTAAAGAGTTCGAGATCCTGAACACAAGTGCCAATGAAGCCACTTTTCGCGCCCGCGTGGCCTCGGGTACATACATCAGGTCGATCGCCCACGAAATGGGCAAGAAACTCGGCTGCGGAGCACATCTGGCCAGCCTGCGACGTACGGCCGTAGCCGAATTCACAATCGACGACGCGCATTCGTTACCAGCATTAGAAACCGCAATGCAGCAGGGAAGCGCGGAGTCGTTTGTACTCACCATGTTGGTCCATCCTAGGAAGCTGGTGCCGCAGTTGCCCAGCGTCGCCGCCAGCGAAGAAACCGCCGCGCTCCTCCGCACTGGCCGCTCCGTAAATCTGCCGGATATGTCGCGTGCCCCCCAGGTAAAAGTCTTCTACGGCCAACGCGAGCTGATCGCGATCGCGACCAGAATTGCAGGAACGCTCTTTCATCCCAGCATTGTGTTTTCCAGGTAGTACGAATCGACCGTTGCAAGCTCCCAGTTCCGTCGGTATTCTGCGAGCATGACGCGCAAGAAGGGAGCGTGGGCGCAATGTACTCGATCTGGAGGGAGCGCCATCAAGAGGGAACTCCGTGACCTTCGCTAACTGCTATGAAGATGGCGCCCGCGCTGAGGCCTATGCCACTCTTGAGTTCAAGAACACCTACCATCTGGCTTATCGCGATATCCCTGCGATTCTCACTGAGCACGTTCGCGGGCGGAAAAGTCTCGACTTCGGCTGCGGAGCCGGACGCTCCACCCGCTTCCTACGCCAACTAGGATTCGAGGTAACGGGAGTCGATATCGCCGAGGACATGATCCGCAAGGCGCAGGAACTGGATTCGTCCGGCGACTATCGCCTGATTCCCGGCGATGACCTCAGCGAATTTCCATCCGCAGCCTATGATCTGATATTCGCGGCCTTCACCTTCGATAACATCGGCGGAAAGAACCCAGCTGAGACCAATAACAACAAGGTTCGCATTCTGCGCGATCTCGCTCGCCTGCTCAACCGTGGCGGAAAGCTGGTGCTGATCGTCTCCCGCCCGGAAATTTACACCCATGAGTGGACATCGTTTTCGACAAAAGCCTTTCCCGAGAATCAAACGGCGAAGTCGGGAGACAGAGTGCGCATCATCGTGACCGATCACGCCGATCCGCGTCCGGTCGAGGATATTTTGTGGACGGACTCGTCTTATCGGGAAGTCTTTGCAGAATCTCGGTTGCGGCCGCTAGGGAAGTACGAACCCTTGGCCCGCGGAGACGAGCCCTACAGTTGGGTGAGTGAGTCGACGACCGCCCCGTGGGCTATTTACGTACTAGAAGTGGGCTAGATCCTTACTGCACCTGCAATGTCCGATAACAGGTATTATGTGAAGTACGATTCGATCTCGACTCAGCTACGCGCCTTACGGCTTCGCCTTCACTTTGAAAACAACGCCGCCCCCGGCGCCACCCGTTCCCCCGGTCACGCCCGTGCCGTACAAATTGCCTTGTTTGTCCACGGCAAGCACATCGTCGTAAGGAAAACCGCCATCCTGCCACCCTGAAAAGCGTAGACGATAGTTTCATTCCAGGTGCCGTTGTCCGGCGACAATTTGAAAATTACGCCACAACCGTCGTAGTCCGGGCATTCGGCCTCTGCTTTGTCGCCGCCGAATTGTGGAACCGCACAAGTCCCGGAGAGAGGTCTCAGGCACGCTCTTCGAGTTAGCTTCCGAGCAGATCAGCCAGATCCATTCGGAACCTCTGCAACGTCAGCAATCGCTCCGGTGTAGCGTCCACAATTTCGTCTTTCGCCTGAAAGACCTTGCGCCCTGCCTTTTCGGTCAGCACACCGATCGCTTCCCCCAAGCGCCAGCCGGGAGTACCCAGAATCTGCAATCCATCCCCGCCCGGAACGAGCAAAGCTACGCAATCGTCGCGACTCACGCCGATACACTTCGGAAAGCGTTCAAAAGTCAGGAGTTCAAATCCCGCAAGATAAATACGCTGCAGTTGTTCGGCGGAGTCACGCATGGAGAAGAATTTGTAATTGAGTAATTTGTAATCGGTAATCCGAAAAGCCCAGAGAGCAGGGCCTTTACTGAAAGCTGAGGGCTGACGGCTGAGAGCTACTCTTCTACATCTTGTACTTCCCGAGGTCATCGTCATTAAGATCTTCGAGCCACTTCCGCAGTTCCTCGCTCGAAACTGCGGGCACGGGATTGGTGGCCTGCTTCGAGTTCTTTAGCACCTCGTCCTCAACGAAAATCGGACAATCCACGCGCAGCGCCAGCGCCAACGCGTCCGACGGACGGGAATCAATGCTGATGACGTGTCCTTCCCTTTCCAGCCAGATCACCGCATAGAAAGTATCCTCTTTCAGTTCGGTGACCACCACTTTATGCACCAGCGCATCCAGGCCGGTAAGCACGTTCTTAATCAGGTCGTGGGTCATGGGCCGCGGCGTGCTGACCTTTTCGATTTCCAGCGCAATAGCATTGGCTTCATAAACGCCCACCCAGATCGGGAGCACCGTATCGCTGCCGACGTCCTTAAGCAGCACAATCGGCATGTTCGAAACCGGATCCATCATCAGCCCGCGAATTTTCATTTCCACTTCCATGTCACCCTCAAAAAACTTTGCTGGCGGAGCGCCCCGCGTCCTGTTGCTAGCGCGCCATCTCTCCCACCAGACTGTTCGGGAAGCTACCCGTCACCAGCACGTTCACGTAGCTCCCGGTCGCCAGCTCAACACCTTCAGGCACAGTAAAGTTCATCACCTTAATCTGTGAAGTCCGTCCGATCCACTGTCCCCGGGCCGGGTTCTTCCCTTCCACCATCACCTCGAGCACTTGCCCCACATGCCGCTGATTCCGCCGCGCCCCGATCTGTTTTTGCCGGTCATTCACAACCGCTAGTCGCCGAGCTTTTTCCGCATCGGGAATCGCATCATCCAACTGTAAAGCCGGAGTGTTTGGCCGAGGAGAATACTTGAACGTAAACACGCTGTCATAGCCGACGAAGTCCATTAACGAAAGCGTCTCTTCCAACTCCCGTTCCGTCTCACCCGGAAATCCAACAATCAAATCGCTGGTAAGAGATATATCGCGCCGAGCCGACTGAATCCAGGAGATGCGCTCCAGGTACTCGTCCCGAGTGTAGAGCCGCTGCATGGCATCGAGCACGCGGGTAGATCCGCTCTGCACCGGCAAATGCACATGATCGCAAAGCTCCTGCACGGCATCGATCACTTCCACAATCTCACGGACAAAATCCCGAGGATGCGAGGTAGTAAAGCGCACACGGCGTATTCCCGAGACGGATGCAACGGCAGCAAGCAACTCTGCAAACGTCTTGTTTCCAGATGGATCCCGATAAGAGTTAACGTTTTGCCCAAGCAGTTGAATCTCTGTGTAACCCAAGTCCACCAGTTGGCGTGCTTCCTCAAGCACGGAAGCAGAAGTCCGCGACCGCTCCTTGCCGCGCGTATACGGCACCACGCAATAAGCGCAGAACTTGTCGCAGCCCTCAATAATGGTGATATACCCCCGATGCGGATTCGTGCGAGACGTGTACTCCGTCTCAAAGCACTTGTCCGTCATCCGATCGTCCAGCCCGGTGACGCGGGACTGGCCGGTCTCGAGTTGCACCAGCATCGAGGGAAGATTCTGGTAAGAAGCCGACCCGCACACCAGCGACACATAAGGAGCGCGCTCAAAAATCTTCTCACCCTCCTGCTGCGCCACACACCCCAGCACGCCAAATTGTTTCCCCTGCGCTCGATACTTCTTGTAATCCGCCAGCCGGTTAAAGACCTTCTGCTCGGCCTTATCGCGGATCGAGCAGGTGTTATAAAGCACCAGCCCCGCCTCTTCGACCGTAGGAACCTGCCGGTACCCCTGCGACAAAAGCGTCCCCACGACCTTCTCGGAGTCGTGCGCATTCATCTGGCACCCAAAGGTTTCCAGGTAAAACGTCTTGTCAGCCACCCCAGACATGGAGCCAGTATAAACCAGTGAAGAATCAAGGAGACAGACGCGATTGCAAACCTTTCTTGAGCGAGGTCGTTGGCTAACCGTGACCACCGTAACCGCCCCTTTTGTGGAAACCCATCTCACACTCCTAAGATTGAAGAAAACCACATAGGATTCATGGATGGAGATGGACCTCTACAGTGAGCGAACGCACCGCCTCGCAGCCTGGACATTATTCGGGCTGGCATTAGCCTACGCGTTCGTCGCCGGGTTGCGAACCGTAGCCGACTTCGACGTTGGATGGTTGCTCGCGCTCGGCCGCTACCTCGTGACTCATCACGCGGTCCCGCGAACCGATGTCCTGTCCTATACGGCATACGGTACTCCGTGGATCTATCCGCCGTTCGGTGGCGCGTTGCTGTATCTCGTGTACACCGTTGGCGGATTTGCCGCCCTGTCGTGGATCAACGCGCTTGCCTGCGCAGCCGTGGTAGCGGTTACCATCGGACGTCCACGGCTCCTGACCTGCGCTCTAGCCATTCTTGCCGTACCGTCGATTGCCTTTCGAACCGCGCCACGAGCCGAACTCTTCACAACGTTTTTCTTCGCGGCCTATTTGGCGCTGCTATGGAGGCACCGCCGAGAAGAAAAAATAGGCAAAGGTTACCTGTGGCTTCTGCCGCTGATGATGCTCTTTTGGGTCAACGCGCACTCAGGTTTCACAGCCGGAATCGCATTGCTTGGTGCTTACGTGGCAGTGGAGTTGCTCGATTCCTGTTTCGCGTCGCGACGCTTAGCCGCAGTAGCGCGCCTAAGGGCGGCAGCGCCGTGGATCTTACTCTCGGTGCTTGCGACGGCGATCAACCCATGGGGCGCCGGAGTCTATCGCGCACTAGCTGCGCACAACAAACTGGCAGAGTTCCAGAGCGCGGTAGTCAGCGAGTGGGCCGCGATGCGCCTGACGCCCGCGTCCTTCGCCGGTGCATTGCACCTTCGCGATCCGAACAGCGGTTACTGGTGGCTGCTGGTCTTTGCCGGTCTCGCAGCCGCAACCGCTCTCTATCGCCGCCAATTTGGGGATGCATTCCTGCTCGCCGGCGCCGCCTATCTCTCGGTGGAACATGTCCGCTTCCAGGCATTATTCACCATCATCGTGATCGTCATCGCCGGAGAAGTGTTTTCGCGTCCACTTCTTCCCTTTCATAAGCCAAGAGTGCGGATTGCTTTTACGGCCGCAGCGACGGCGATCATCGTGGCTCTGGCCCTACTCCATGTGGCCGACACCATCACCGACCGATCCTATCTTGCGAATGGCGAGCTCTCTTCGTTTGGCGCGGGGCTCTCGTGGTGGTATCCGCAAGGCGCGACGCAATTCATCGCGAATAATGCGCTTCCTGCGCAGATTTTCCACGACTACGCCACTGGCGGATACCTGACCCTCAGCCTCGGCCCCAAGTATCCCGACTTCGCCGATGGCCGTGGAATTCCCTTCCCTCTCGAAGTCCTGACCAAGCAGTCGACGCTAGTCGAGTCGCCTCCCGACTCGGCGCTGTGGACTGAAGAAGCGGACCACTATGGAATTAACACCATCATTCTTTCGCTTGCGCGAATCGGCGGCCTGGAACACGTCCCCCTGCGGCAGTACTGCGAGAGCGCCGGGTGGAAGCCCGTCTATCTTGATGATGTTTCCATTGTGTTGTTGCGAAATCGCCCCGAGAACCAACCGTTGATCGAGCGGTTCAAGATCGACTGTGCAAATTATCGGATCACTCCGCCAAACGCCGATCTTTCCACCGCGCGCAATCGCGTCAATACCTACAACTTCTACGCCAATACAGCGTCGATCTATTACGTTCTGGGACGCGACCACGATGCCTTCGAAGCAGCTGACCACGCCGTGGCGTTATTCCGGGACGATCCGGGACTGCCGCAACTCGTCGGGCAACTTTTCCAGGCAAACGGAAAACTACCGGAGGCAGAAGCGCAGTATCAGCGCGCTCTGCGCATGCATCCGACAGATACAGGTTGGTTTCTTGTGGCGCAGCTGATGTTGGTGGAAAAGAACTATCCGCAAGCGGCGTCTGCGCTAAAGAATTCGGCTGACCTTGCCCTGTTTCCGGCCGGACGTTATCAATTGCTAGGGAATGTCGATCTAGCCATGAATAGACCTAAAGACGCGCTCTCGGCCTTTGATAGTGCGGACCGCTTCGGGCAAAAGCTCGCCCCCCTGCCGAACTATGCTTCCTTCAGCGCGAACGTAGCCGAAGGGCGCGGCCGAGCCTGGCTTGCACTGCAGGATGCCAAGCAGGCAACTGCTTTTCTTGAGCAAGCAGTGCGCCTGGCGCCCGACGCACAGCGCTGGAATCTTCTCGCCGATCGCTACAGCGCACAGGGACGCAATGCTGAAGCCGAACAAGCGCGGGCGCGAGCGCGAGAATTGTTAGCGGCGAATCAAAAAACGGCACCAGCGTTGCCGCCGTCTCCCTCTACTTCATCACACCCCGAACCCCGTCCCTAGCGGTATCCACCGGCATCTTCAACGAAATGATATTCGCCGTCGATCACGCCTGAGGCCTTTGCCGCTTTCGCGGACTCGGGATTGCTTATGAAGATCCGGGCCAACTCCAGGCTGCTCACTTCGAACACGAAGAAAACGTTGTCGGGATCTTCGACCGTGCGCCACATCCCAACCAGTCGAAGGCCGGCATTTTGATGTGCCGCTTCGTGAGACGCGAAAACCGCCTTCCAGCGCGAGAAGTCCGCAACGTGATTGCGACAGAGCAGGTACATCATCGATCCTCCCGATTTTTAGAAAGGTAATTGACCGCACCGGACTTTCGGCGCCCATCCCTCACTTCACCCTTTCCAGAGTGAATATCGCTTTCATTTCCTTCCCGTGATCGAGAAACACCCATTCTTCCATGTGGTGATTCGAGTCCGGTTGTGTGAAGGTCACGTGCTGCATGTGTCCATCGCCGGGCCCGATGTTGGTGCCGTCGAAAAATTCAAAGCTGACCGACTGTGCGTCCGATGCAATGACCTTCATTCGTGGCTGATTGCCGGCCCCGCAGTAGTGAGTCATCAACAGCCGGTCGCCGTCCATGTGAAACATGGTGATCATGTCTTCCCGGCCGCGACCCTGAATCTCGCTCATGAGAGCCGAGCCTCCGGCGGTGAGCCGGAAACTCACGTGCACCGTTTCGCCTTGCTGGTTCTTCCCTGCCCAATTCCCTTCCATTCGCTTCAACAGGTCAAACGACTTATTCGCGTCCGACTCGGCCATAACGATGCTGGCGGAGAGCATAATGATCAGAGCGGCGATCGCGACTACGAACTTGCCCAGTTTCATAGATTCCTCCAGAGATTCATTTGGCTGTCTTCAAACCCCGACGTGAGAGCGTGCCCGATTCAAGGGCATACTCCTATACGGTTGCAGGTTAAGTGGCGTCAAGAGGAACATTCGGGTTGCCGCGTCCCAGTTTTTCGCTGAGATGCGCGGCGATCAGTTTGCCGTGGAAACGCCCGTTCTCAATGAAGATTTCATTCGTCCGCGATCCCGAGACAATCACTCCGGCAACATAAATTCCCGGGATATTTGATTCCAGATTCTCAGGATCGCAGATCGGACGCAGCTGTTCCGTCGCCAATTCGACGCCTACGCTCCGCAGGAAATCGTAGTCGGGATGGTACCCGGTGAGAGCGAACACAAAGTTGTTTTTCAGACGAACGGAACCCGCCGGAGTTCGCACCATGACCCAGTCCTCGCCGATCTCCTCCACCGTGCTCTTGAAATACGCCGTGATCTCGCCCGCCTTGATGCGGTTTTCGATATCTGGTCGTACCCAATACTTCACGTGGTCGTGCATCTGCGCTCCGCGATGAACCAGCGTAACCCGAGCTCCATGCCGCCACAAATCCAAAGCCGCTTCAGCCGCGGAATTCTTGCCGCCGATCACCAGCACATCGCTGTCGAAATAAGGATGCGGTTCCCGGTAATAGTGGAAGACCTTCTCTCGATCCTCGCCCGGGATCTCCAGCCGATTGGCGAGATCGTAGTAGCCGGTAGCGAGCACGATCTTGCGCGCGCGATAGTCGTGGATGGCGTCATGCCGGTCGGTTGCGGTCACCCGAAAATCGCCATCTTCGCCCGCGATCGTTTTCACCCACTCGTACTGGCGTATGTGCAACTGAAAGTGCTCGGCGACCCGCCGGTAATATTCCAGAGCTTCGAGCCGAGTCGGCTTCGCCAGAGATGTAGTGAACGGAATATTCCCAATCTCCAGCAACTCCGGCGTGGTGAAGAACACCATGTTCGTCGGATAGTGATAGATGGAATTGACGAGGCATCCCTTGTCAATAATGATGGCCTTGAACCCGGCGTTTTGGGCCTCAATGGCGCACGCCATGCCGGTAGGGCCAGCTCCCACCACCAGGACGTCACTATAGGAGTCGGGCCGCGCGTGCGCTTGCGTTCGGGGAAGAGTATCCGGAATTTGTTCTACGGGTGAGGATGTCAGGGGCTTCATCGTGTGTGATGGAAACTGACAATTCTAACACCCTGGACTTCCCGCGGGGCGCTGCATTCGTTATTTCTTGACGCAAACCGCGACTCCATCGCGAATCGGCAGGATCGTCGTAAACAGATCCTTGGATTCCGAGATCAGCTTGTTGAATTCGAGAATCGCTTTGGTTTGCGCGTCAGGCTTGGGTCGGAGTAGTTTGCCGCTCCACAGAACGTTGTCCGTAATAAACAGGCCGCCGCTTTTCAGGCGCGGGAGCGCCAAACGAAAGACCCGCGGGTAGTCGGTCTTATCAACATCGTTGAAGATGATGTCGTACGGCGCTTTTTCCTCCGACAAAATCTCGAGCGCGTCCCCGACGCGAACGGTAATCCGCTCGCTCACCCCCGCACGCTCGAAGTAGCGGCGAGCCTGGTCGGCGCGTTTCCGGTCGCCGTCGGTGTAGACGACGCGTCCTCCTTCGCCCACTGCACGCGCCCACCAGATCGTGGAATAGCCGATGGCCGATCCCATTTCGAAGACCTTCTTCGCCCCGCTGATGATCGCAAGTTGATAGAGCACCCGAGCCACTACGGGCCCGACAATCGGGACATCGTTCTTGCCAGCTTCATCTTCCATCTCAGCGAGAACTTCATCGCGCGGCGGGAGCACGGCATACATATAGTCTTCGACTTCAGGAACTGTAATTCCTCCCATCCGCCAGTCGGGGTTTGTCGTTCTGTTAGTCATGCTGCTCCTGTGTCGTTAAGTGTCGTTGACTGCAGTTTTGTTTTGATGGAGCGGTTTGCGTCCTCGCCCCGTACCAGCGATTGTCCTGCTATGAGATCGATTGCCCCGGTTTCATTTCCAGCACTTCGACGTCAGGCACCAGTTTCTGCAATGCGCCGGGAGTTCCCGTCAGCTGCGGAAATGTGCCGAAGTGCATCGGAATGACAGTTTCCGGCTGGAGCAGTTTACAGGCATAAGCAGCCTCGCGCGGCGACATCGTGAAATGGTCGCCGATCGGCAGCATAACAATCTTCGGTGCGTACAGATCACGGATGATGGCCATATCGCTGAAGACGTTCGTATCGCCCGCGTGGTACAGCTTGACGCCGTTCGAGAACTCGAGCACGTAGCCACATGCTTCGCCGCCGTAGACGATTTCGTCGCCATCTTGAATGCCGCACGAATGTACCGCGTGCACCATGGTGATCTTCACCCCGGCGACGGTTTGCGTGCCTCCCTTGTTCATGGGAGCGATCTGTTGAACGCCTTTTTTCTGCAGCCACAAGCAAAGCTCGAAGATTCCGACCGCAATCGGATTTAGTTCCCTGCCTACCTCGACCGCGTCCCCGATATGATCGCCATGGCCGTGAGTACAGATCAGCGCGTCGGCCTTATTGACTTTCTTTTCGCTCGGCGGGCATTTGGGATTGCCCATAATCCAAGGGTCAACATAAAGGGTCTTCCCTTCCGGAGTTTGGATGCGGAATGTGGAGTGGCCAAGCCATCTGAGTTCGATTCCCTTAAGATTCACCAGACACACCTCGGATAAAACTGCAAAATGGAAATTCTAGTGACTTGCCGAATACTGCGCAACGAAGGCCGCGCAACGAAACCTGCCCGCTGGCCTCAGTGCGCCGACGCTTTCGTGAACCACTCGTTGAACCACTCCAGAGTGCGCAGCGTGTAGTCGTTGGCATCGGCGGGCTTTACGAATAAATGTCCCTCATTCGGATAGACCACCAACCTGGTCGGCACCTTCATGGTCTTGAGTGCGTGCCACCATTCCACCGACTGTTCCATCGGAACTTCCCCATCGCGATCGCCGACCAGAATCAGCGTAGGTGTTTTGACCGCTTTGACGAAGTGCATCGGATCGCTCTTGGCATACACAGCGGGATCGTCGTAAACGGACGCTCCGAAAAACGGAATCATCCACTCGTCAATATCGTTCAGTCCGTAGTAACTCAGCCAGTCGGAGAGCCCCGCGCCCGCGACCGCCGCGGCAAAACGCTCGGTCTGCGTCTCCGCCCACATCGTCATGTATCCGCCATAGCTATGCCCGCGAATGCCGATGCGCTTCGCGTCGATCGGGTACCATTTGGCAATCGCATCGACGCCCGCCATAATGTCGCGATAATCACCGCCGCCGAAATCCTTTATGTTCGCTTGCGTAAACGCCTCGCCCTGTCCGTAGCTGCCGCGCGGATTGGGACAGAGCACAAAGTAGCCCATTGCCGATGCGGCCCCGGTAATCCCCTCATCCCAGCGAGAGGCGCACGCCCATGACGGCCCGCCGTGCACGCTCACTATGAGCGGATATGTCTTGCTGGGATCGAAATCCTTGGGAAGCTTGAGCCAGCCTTGGACTCGCGTGCTTCCGTTCATCCAGTGGACATTGCGCATTGCGCCCGATGCGGCCTCGACCCCTTGGTTCAGGTGCGTGATCTGCTTCCATTTGCCAATAGAGCCAGCCCACACCTCAGGCGGAGCGCCAGCGGATTGGCGTACAACCGCAGTCACTGCTTCGTCCCGGGAGAAAGAGCCACCAGGCCCCCACGCATCCGAGGTTGCAGCCGCCAACTCTTCGCCCGTCCACAAGGTCTGCACCTCGCCCCCGGTCGCGCTCACGCTGCCAAAGCCGGAATCGCCGTCGAAGTTCGCCGCGAAAAGAATACGATCCGGAGACATCCAGACAAGTGCAGAAGCAGATGCCTTAAGGTTTGGAGTGACATTCCTTGCCACCCCTCCGTCGCTTGGGGCGTTGATGGGGACCACGACGATATCTCCGCCCGTAATGCCCTCATCGCTCATCAGGCCTTCTATGATGGCTACATTCTTCCCGTCCGGCGACACCTGCGGGTCCTCCATCTGCCACTTCGGCGTGTAGATCTCGCGCATTGCGCCGGTCTTCGCATCGATGTAGTAGAGCCGAGCGACCCACCAGTTAGCGTCGCCCGAGCCATGCGCCGCCGTCGCCACCCACGCTTTTCCGTCGGGAGTCCAGTCGTATTCGTAAATGTAAACATCGGCGGGCGTAACCTGCGTCAGCTTATTCGTGCTCAAATCAATCGTTGTGAGGCGTTCCTCATAGAACTGCTCGTCAACCACTCCCGCAAGTGGGATCATCGGTTCCAGCGGCCCGGCCACTCGCGGCAGCCCCTCAATAAAAAGGACCGCCAGGCTCGTTCCGTCGGGAGAAAAACGAGGCGTCTGCACGTAGCCTTTCAACTCAGCCCGCTTCGCCGCCGGAGTATCCCCGTTCACAGCCACGGTCCAGACTTGCGCCCTGGGCATGTCCCCCGGCAAGTCGGCGAGGAATGCGAGTTGTTTGCTATCTGCCGACCAGGTGACCTCGCGCAGCGAAAGTTTATCTTCGAGAGAAATCGTGCGCAGGGCGCCGCCGCTAACGGGAGTCACGGTAAGCTGTCCGTCAACAATGTAGGCGACCTGAGTGCCATCCGGAGAAATCGCAACCTGATCGATTTTTTTCGCCTGCGGCATGGACGCAAGCACGCTCGCGGCGCGAGACATCGCAGGTTGAGCTTGCGCCGCAA
This sequence comes from Terriglobales bacterium, assembly GCA_050010155.1. Lineage (GTDB taxonomy): Bacteria > Acidobacteriota > Terriglobia > Terriglobales > Acidobacteriaceae > Acidiflorens. The sequence continues at coordinate 1,569 of JBEKLO010000034.1, read as the reverse complement.
GCGCGACAGAGACGAATAGCAAAGCGCAAACGAGCGCTGCAGCCTGTAGACGATAACGGGCCCGTGATTTCATGGTCGCTGAGTATATCCGATTTAACCCATTCCGGTTCGACCTATACTCGTGTATAAGATGGTGCTCAATGCCTGAACTCAAAATATTGCTTTCCCGTGACAAGATTGCCCAGCGCGTCGCCGAGATGGGAGCAGAACTGGCGCGCGACTTCCAAGGCCAGTCCGTCATCTTCGTCGGCGTTCTCAAAGGCGCGGCGATTTTCTTGAGCGATCTGGCGCGCCAGGTTCCGCTCGACGCGACCTTCGACTTCATAGGTGTTTCCAGCTATGGAAATCGTCCCACAGCTCAGGACGATCCGGCCGGCCACGCCGCATGGGATTCGCTCGGCGAGGTTCGTCTGACCAAGGATATGGATCAGTCGCTGGCCGACCGGAATGTGATTCTGGTCGAAGACATTCTCGACACGGGCCTGACCCTGAACTACATTTCGAAGATGGTGCAGGCGCACCAGCCCAGGTCGCTGCGCATCGCGGCACTCCTCGACAAGCCTTCCCGCCGCAAGCTGCCGATCAAAGCGCACTACATCGGCTTCACCATTCCCGACGTTTACGTCGTCGGCTACGGTCTCGATTATGCCGAGCATTACCGCAATCTTCCGGATATCTGCGCGCTGGAGAATTTGTAATTGGATATTTGTAATTCGTAATTTTCAAACTTGGCGATTTTGATTCTTAAATTGCCAATTTCAAATTACCGATTACAAATTAATCCGCTGTTATGATGAAGCTTGTGAAAACGACCGCCTCGCCATCTGAAAGCGCCTCCGAGGCGAACGCCCTCCTCCTCGAAGTGGCCGACGTCGTAAACACCACTCTGGACTTGGAAACGACCCTGCGGCGCGTGGCAGAGCTGGTACGGAAGGTTATTGACTACGAAATTTTCGCGATCCTCTTGCTCAACGAACCTCTTCAGGAATTGTACGTTCGGTTCGACGTGGGATATCCGCCGGAAGTCGCCAGCCGCCTGCGTGTGAAGGTCGGCCAGGGCGTCACCGGACGCGCCGCCGAAACTCGCCAGGCCGTGCTGGTCGCGGATGCGACGCAGGAAGATTTCTATATCGACGCATTGCCAAACGTGCATTCGGAACTGGCTGTCGCCCTAATCGTGAAAAACCGCGTCATTGGCGTCATCGATCTGGAGGCGCGCGCAAAAGGATACTTCACCGAAGAACACAAGCGCCTGTTGACGCTGATCGCATCGCGCATGGCCATTGGTATTGAGAATGCCCGGCTGCACACGCGCATCACGCGCCAGGCCCGCACCCTGCTCCTGCTGAACGAGATTGCGCGCGAACTATCCTCCATTCTGAACCTGGACGAACTGCTCAAGCGCGTCGCCGAACTATTGAACCGCCTGATCGACTACCAGATGTTCAGCATCCTTCTGCTCGATCAGGCGGGCGAAAAACTTCAGCACCGCTTCGCGCAGCGCTTCGAGGAAAGATTGCATCTGAAGCACGATATTCCGATCGGCCGCGGAGTGGTAGGCTACGCCGC
>JBEKLO010000033.1:0-37095 GCA_050010155.1 Terriglobales bacterium | reverse complement strand
CCAAAAGCCGGAGACGCCGTATCCGTAATCGCAACCTTGTAAGCCCCGATGTGCTGCGTAATGCCGCCCGCTTCGCCTCCCGCCACATTGGTCGAGCGGATCGAATCGAGCAGCGTCGTCTTTCCGTGATCTACGTGGCCCATGATCGTAACCACCGGAGGACGCGAGATGGCTTCCGCGCCTTCCTCACTGCTCTCAGTCGCTGCCGTCGTATCTTTCGCAGCCTGTTCTTCGAAGGTAATAACTTCGGTCTCCGCTCCAAAGAAGCGCGCCATTTCGCTGGCCAGTTCCGCATCCAGCGTTTGATTAATGGTGGCGAAAACGCCGCGCACCACCAGTCGCGCAATCACGTCCTTGGCGCGAATGCCCAGCTTCTCGGCCAGGTCTTTCACCGAGGCTCGTTGCTGACGATCATTCGCGGCGGAGGAGTGTAGCCCTTCATCGGGCCTTCCTTCACCCCGCGCGGTACATATCTCTGTCCCGGTCGCCGTGATGGCGCTCCCGGACGCGCTCCCGGACGCGACGGTCCCGGCGGTGCGCCGATTCCCGCTCCCGGACCTACACCGAGCGGACGCGCTCCCGCCGGCGCAACCCGCGTTGGATGCATCGGCCGCCGTTCACCCGGACGAAGCGGAGGACGTGGCGCACCCGGCGCCAGCGGTCGCGCGGTGCGCTGAAAAATCGGTTGTCCCGGCACTGGTCGTCCCGGCGCAGGCCGCGGAATTGCGCCCGGCACAGGCGGCGGAGGCAAAGGCGCCTTATAGACCGGGCGTGGCCCCGTCTGCGGCATGATCATTCGCGGTGGCGGCGCAATAGGAGCCGCGGGTTTCACCGGTGCGGGCGCTTGCATCTGCATTACGTTACTTTGTGCCGGAGGCTCCGCCGTTGGCGGCGCGCCGCCCACGGGCGCGGCAGGAGTCGTAACCCGCGGTGGAACAGCAATCGCAGGCGAGGTCGCTGTAGGAGTTGGTGTCGTCGCGGCCGGAGGAGCAACGGGAGCCTTGGGTGGAATTACAACCACCGACGGCGGCCGATACGTGGCTGCAACTGAAGCCGGTGTCACCATTCTCGGTGCCGGCGGCGCAGGAGCTTCCGTCGCGGGCTTGGGCGGCATTGCCTTCGGCGCAACTGGCGCGGCCGGAGCTTCCGCCTTCGCTTCAATCGCAGGCGGTGCCGCTGGCGGCCGGACTACAGGACGCGCCACAGGATGTTCGGCTGCTTCTTTTTGCTGCGTAAGGGCGCGCAGAACGTCACCCGGTCGCGAGATGTGCGAGAGGTCGATCTTGGTCTTGAATTCTTCCTCGCCATGAGCAGTGCGAGCAGCAGTCTTCGCCGCACTCGGCGCTGCGTCAGAGCGGCCGCGGAGATGCTTTCGCACCAGATCCGCTTCGAAGTCTTCCAGAGAACTGGAGTGCGTTTTCTTCTCCGTGACACCCACCGTGGTCAGTACGTCAAGTATTTCCCGGCTCTTGACTTCCAACTCACGGGCCAGATCGTTGATTCGAATCTTACTCATCCGCTCTCGTTTCCTCTTCGTGTCCTGCTAATGCCGCGTTAAGCTCGCATGTCTAACCTCATATACCAACCCGCGTACGTCGAACCTCTGACTTCTAACCTCGTCTGACGAAGCCCGCGCCCTCGGTTCGGAGATAACTCCGAACTCGCCACGCTGCTTGGTTCAGTTCTGCTTGTCTTCCGGGGCTTCTTCCGCCGCAGCTTCGGAGCCTTCTGGCTCCGCGTCGGCGGACTCCGCTTCCGCAGCCAACTTTGCCGCGTCTAGTTCGCCGTCTGACGGCGATTCGGCTTCTCCGGCGTTCTCCGGTTCCGCGGTCAATGCGTCCGCTTCCACCGAACCCTCTGCCAGCGATTCCTCGCCGACTTTCGTTTCGGAAACTTCCGCATCGCCGACTGCCGCTTCTGTGGCGGCTTCTCCAGCTGTTTCCGTTTCCGCGGCGGCTACTGCCTCGCCGCCATCCAGGCTGGCAAAGTAATTATTGACCGCGATACTGATTTTTTCCACCGTTTTCGGGCCAATGCCTTCAATCGCTTCCAGTTGCTCCGGCGTCATATCGGCCAGCGATTCCACCGTATTCACGCCCGCTGCCTTCAGTTTCTCAACCAGCCCCTCGCCCAGTCCTGTCACCAACTCCAGCGGAGTCACGGTTTGCGTGACCAGCGCCGACATCTGCTGTTCCACTTCCTGCCGCTTCTCTTCTTCGCTCTTGATATCGATCTTCCAGCCCAGCAGCTTCGCCGCCAGCCGTACGTTCTGGCCTTTTTTCCCGATCGCCAGCGACAACTGCGTGTCGTCGACCACCACTTCCAGATGCTTGTCCGCCGCATCGACAATCGTCACCCGGCTCACCTTCGCCGGCTGCAAGGCTTTTTCAGCAAACGTCACCGGATCTTCGTGGTACTCGATGATGTCGATCTTTTCTCCGCGCAACTCGCGAATAATCGACTGCACCCGCATCCCCTTCATGCCCACGCAAGCTCCGACCGCGTCCACATCCTTGTCCTTCGACATCACCGCGATCTTCGTGCGTTCGCCCGCTTCCCGCGCAATCGCTCGGATCACTACCGTGCCATCGTAAATTTCTGGCACTTCCGTCTGGAACAGATGCTGGACCAATTCCGGTGCGGAGCGCGAAGCCACGACGCCCGGACCTTTCACCGCCTTTTCCACGCGAACAATCACCACGCGAATTCGTTCGCCCACTGCAAACGATTCCAGCCGCGATTGCTCCTTGCGTCCCATGCGCGCTTCGGCCTTGCCGATATCGAGAATCACATCCGGACCCTCAAGCCGCTTCACGGTCGCATTGACAATCTCGTTCACATGCCCGATGTACTCGTTGTAAACCGTGTCGCGTTCCGCCTCGCGCACCTTCTGGAAGATGACTTGCTTCGCCAGTTGTGCCGCAATCCGCCCCAGAATCCCTTCCGTCACTTTCGGAATCAGCAGCTCTCCGCCCGCTTCCGCGCTCGGATCCAGCTTCTTCGCCTGCTCGACGGTCACCTGCAGATTCGGGTCTTCCACCTGTTCCGGAGTCTCCACAATCGACTTCACCGCATACGCACTGATCTTGCCGCTGTCTTTGTCCAGCACAGCGCGCAAGTTTTCCTGCGTCTTGTAGTATTTGCGCGTGGCCACCACAATGGCGTCCTCCACCGCACTCACTACAATCTGCGGATCAATGCCTTTTTCCCGGCTGACCCCTTCGATAATGTTGTAGAGCTCACTAGCCATAAAAATCCAGGTTGCAATGTTTCAAGGTTGCAAGGTTTCAGAGTTTCAATTTCCGAAGGTTTGGCGCTAACTCCCGCTCATGAAGACCTTGAAACTTTGAAACCCTGAAACTTTGAAACCTTAGATTTCCGGTACCAAATTCGCCTTCTCAACGTTCCCCAACTCAATCTCAACCTTCGCCGACTCGCCTTCTTTCGGACGCATCTTCTTCTTCCGCGCCGCGCTCAAATCCAGCAGCAGCCGTCCGTTCTCGAAGCTTTCCAGCTTCCCTTCAAAATGCCGGTTATTGTTCACCGGCTCCCGCGTCATCAACTTCACGCGCTGTCCGCGGAAGCGCTCAAAATCCGCCGCCTTCGTCAGCTTCCGATCCAGCCCCGGAGACGAAACTTCCAGCACATACGATCCGCCCGGCACCGCATCTTCAACATCCACGATCGTGCCGAACTCACGGCTGAACTTCGAACAATCCTCGTGCGTAACCCCGTCCGGACGCTCTGCCGCCGGAACCGCTCCCGGTCGGTCGATAAACACGCGCAGCATGCGATGCTTACCCGCCCCGCTTACTTCCACCTCGACTACTTCCAGCCCGCTCGAGTTTGCCACCCGCTCGGCAATCTGCCGGACCTTGTCCAAATCAAGAGCCATGTTTTCAATAAGTTGCGATTTGGCCGCCGCAGCGATCCCCACCCAACTAAAAAGTGGGCTTTCGCCCACTGGTGTGCTTCGACAATCCTGTACTACGACACAACAGTTTTCGCTTCTAACTATACGCCCGCAATATATAAAATACAAACCAGCAAAGACCCGCGTTGGGGGCGGATGCATTCGTCCGCCCATCCGACCCCTCCGTTACAACAGTGTCTGAAGTAATCTTGCCGCCGCTCCGTCCAGCCCTCACACTTCTGGCTGTGCAGTTCTCCCGCGCCCATCTCGCGATCGCCATCGGGTCCGCGAGTCTGCTCGTCCTGGTATTTCTCGGCTATCTGTACTGGCTCAGCAACCAGGGGCCAGTCCTATCGCGCTCCGAAGAACGCGATCCTCTGACCCAGATGCCCATCAGCATCACCATGAATCCGTTTCGCGATCGCACCATCGAGCGCACCGCCAACAAATTCATCGCGGAAATGCGCGACGGCAATTGCCGCAAGCTCCTCACCCAGTGGGAAAGGGACTATCGCAAGAAGCGAGCCGACTTCCTCTGCACCTCCGAAGCCCAGCATCCCCTGATTTCCTGGAACTTGGTGGAGTGGGAAGATGCCCCGCCGCTCGTGATTCTTCATTACAAAGGCCAGCGCTACAGCACGCCCGCTCAAGATGCCACCTACAAAGATCTTTTCTCGGTGACCGAAGAGAAAAAAGATTCCGGCTGGACGGTCACGAAATACGACTCCTTTTATTAGAGCCAGCTTCAACCATCAGGCAATCGCGCCAGCGCCCCGCAAGTCTTCGCAATAAACAATCCCGCACACGTTAAGATTGCAGTGAACCTCACGCCTGATTTGTTCAACCAAGATTTGTACGACCAAGATTCGTACGACTAAGATTCAATATCCCCCGAGGTGCTCGTGAATTCAGAAGCCCTGCGCAAACTGTTTGATCAAGTCAGAAAAAAGCGTCTCTCCCCCGACGAAGCCGTAGAGCGCCTTCGCCACCTTCCCTTCGAGGACCTAGGCTTCGCCAAGATCGACCACCATCGTGCCCTCCGCGTAGGTATGCCCGAGGTGATCTTTTCACAGGGAAAAACTCCAGCCCAGGTAGCCGGCATTTTCACTCGCCTCGCCGCCCACGGCGCCAATGTTCTCGCCACCCGCGCCACCAAAGAACAATACGCCGCGGTCACCGCCGCGTTCGTGGATCACAAGCACCACCCCGAGTATCGTCCTCTGGCACGGGCCATTACCCTCCAGCGTGATCGCAAGCGTCACGGCAAGGGAATAATCGTTGTCGTGTCGGCGGGAACCAGCGACATCCCCGTAGCCGAAGAAGCCGTAGTCACCGCCGAGCTCATGGGCAACCACGTTCAGCACATCTACGACGTAGGAGTCGCCGGCATACACCGCCTGCTGGCGCATCAAGGAGCCTTAGCCAAAGCCCGCGTTATCGTAGTCTGCGCCGGAATGGAAGGCGCGCTCCCCAGCGTAGTCGGCGGCCTCGTAGGAGTCCCGGTGATCGCAGTCCCCACCAGCGTAGGTTACGGCGCAGCCTTCGAAGGCCTGGCGGCATTGCTAGGAATGATGAACTCCTGCGCCTCCAACGTAAGCGTAGTCAACATCGATAACGGATTCGGCGCCGGCTACGTCGCCTCGCTCATCAACCGCCGCTGAGCGCATCTCGACAACCGTCACTGATGGGATCTGAAAAGATTTGTCATCCTGAGCGAAGCGAAGGACCTGCTTCTAGTCGCGCTACTGCCGGGTGTCCATCCTTGCGCGTTCTGTGCGCAAGGGTGGGATTCCACGGTCCCATCCCCGAGGGATTCTGATTCTGTGGCAAAGTAATGATGTAATGCTAAGTTCGAAAGACCCGCGCCTGGCCGGCCACGTTGCCTTCCACTATCCGAACTTCGTCAACTACACGGTCGCGCGCTTCTTCATCGTCGTAGCGCTCGAAATGCTGTCCGTAGCCGTAGGATGGCAGGTCTACGCCATCACCAACCGTCCCCTCGATCTCGGATACGTCGGCCTTGCCCAGTTTGCCCCCGGCTTCGTCCTGTTTCTCTTCGCCGGACACGCCGCCGATCTCTTCGACCGCCGCAAACTGCTGACCTGCTGCTACGCGGGATACGGCCTCTGCTCGGCCCTGCTGCTGGCCATCAGTTGGCGCGCCCCGCAATCAGTCCACCTGATCTATGTAGTTCTGGTGCTAGTCGGAGTTTCCCGCAGTTTTAGTTTTCCCGTAAGCCGCGCCATACTTCCGCACCTGGTTCCCGAAGAATATTTCTCAAACGCCGTCGCCTGGAACGCCAGCTCTGGTCAGGTCGCCAACATCGCCGGCCCCGCCCTCGGAGGAATCGCCTACGCTCTCTTTCGCGGCCCGCAAGGCGTTTACGCGATTGCCCTGACCGTCTCCGTCCTCTCCATCATCCTCACCCTCCGCATCCGTCCACTACCCACATCGCCCGAAAAAGAAATAGCTGGGGGAGTAACAGGGAAAGAGCCTGTAAGCCTCCGCACCGTGCTCGCCGGGTTTCGTTTTATCTGGGAGAAGAAGTTGATCCTCGGTTCCATCTCCTTAGATATGTTCGCCGTGCTGCTAGGCGGAGCCGCAGCCTTGCTGCCCGTCTACGCCAAAACCATTCTTCACACCGGTCCCTGGGGACTCGGCTTGCTGCGCAGTGCTCCTGGAGTAGGTGCCGCCCTCATGGCCATCGTAGTAGCGCATCGCCCCATCCACCGCCGCGCCGGCCCGATTATGCTATTAGCCGTAGCCGCATTCGGCGTCTTTACCATCGTCTTCGGAATCTCCCACAACCTCATCCTGTCGCTCGTCGCTCTCTTCCTGACCGGAGCCGCCGATATGGTAAGCGTCATCATCCGCGCCACTCTCGTACAGGTCGCGACGCCCGATGAAATGCGCGGCCGCGTTAACGCCGTAGACATGGCCTTCATCGGCGTCTCCAACGAATTAGGCGAGTTCGAATCCGGACTAACCGCGCAATGGTTCGGCACCGTCCCGGCCGTCATTCTGGGAGGAGTAGGCACTCTACTAGTGATCGCCTCCTGGACATGGTTATTCCCAGAACTAAGAAAGGCTGATCAGCTAACCGTAGCGGAGCTAATGCCCAAATAAATCGGACCCGACGTTGTGTAGAGCGGGCGCCCTCGCCCGCTGCCTTTGCTCTTGCTTTTGCTTTTGATCTTTTGGGACTAACCCGTGCCGACGGTTGCCCCATCCTTGCGCGTTCTGTGCGCAAGGGTGGGATTCCACGGCGCCGTCCCCCTTTGGTATTCCTCGTGAACGGTGTAGAGCGGGCGCCCTCCCCTTCTGCAAATTACGGCCAGCGTTGTGACCCGTGCAGCACTCTCGCGATTTCCGCAACGTTTCGCTTGACGCGATAGATGACGATAAATGGAAGCGGTGCCAAGACGAGCTCGCGAGTGCCCCCGACTCTGCCTGGCCTTCCACGATTAGGAAAGGATTCGAGCGAGGCCGCAGAATCGTACATGGTATGCGCAACGCGATCAGCGGCGGAAGGATTTTGCTCGTGGATGTACGCGACAATTCCCGCAAAATCGGCCGCGGCTTCAGGCGACCATTCGAGCTTCATCGGGAACCCAATCAGGAGCCAAGGATTCGGTCCATCTGGCGGCGCACGTCCTCGTGGGAGACGGTTTTGCCCTGATCAAGGGAGGCGAGGCCCTTGCCAACCTCTTGCCTGAACCATTCGTCATGGTCAAGGCAACCCGCAACCAACTCACGCACGATCTCGTCCGGTGCTTTACCCGCTTGCGAGGCGATCTGGTTTAACTTGGCTTCGAGTTCCGGCGCAAACGAGATTTCCATACGCTCATTGTAGGCGGCCTTCCAAACAAAGACCAACGAAAACCCCGCAGAGCCTGACCCCCACAATCGGCCTTTGACCCCCCGGCCTTTTTCATCACAAAACACACGTGAGCACTATCACAGACACCCACCCCACGCACGAGCGAGAATAACAATCGAATTGGGGCAGCGAGAAGTGTGTCCTTCAACCCGGACACTCCTCGAAACTGCCCCACAGCCATTTTGAGCGCAACTGGCTGAGCTAAGTCCTTAGTTTTTGATACTTTACGAGTAAGCCTTTATTATTGAACGCTTTAACTGAAAATCATAGGGGGGGAGGGGGTACACAAATCGGCCTGAATACTTCCTAAGCTAAACATGCGGAAGGAGTAATCGAGTTGGTCGAGGGTGACTAAGTTCCGACAATGCGGGCGACGAGCAGAAAGTTGGCACGACCCTCGCCACTCACTATCGTCATGAGTGTCTGCACCTAGCGCGCCGTATCGGTCGAGTTTTTCTCGGAGAAAGCCGCAAGGAACACCTGACCAGCAAACCGACTAATCGGTCGTGCCTTCTGCTGCTACAATTTCGGGTTCGCCATTCTGCCCGAGCGCGGCAATTCGCGTCTCAATAACGAGGTATTTCATGCCGGAAACTCTGCAACTCGCGAATCCCATGCCGCTCACCACGCTCTCCGAAGACGAAATACTATTCCGCGATAACGTCCGCCAGTTCGCCGAAGACAAGATTCGCCCTCTAGCCAAGGAGATGGACGAAAAAGCCATCTTCGATCACAGCCTGATCGACCAGTTCTTCCAGTTAGGCCTGATGGGCATCGAGATCCCCGAGCAGTACGGCGGCTCAGGTGGCAAATTCTTTGAAGCAATCCTGGCCGTCGAAGAATGTTCGCGGGCCGACGCCTCCGCCGGAGTAATCGTAGACGTGCAGAACACGTTGGTGGCAAATGCAATTCTGCGCTGGGCCACCGAAGACCAAAAAAAGCGTTACCTGCCGAAAATGGCGGCAGACACGATAGGCGCCTATGCCTTGAGCGAAGCGAGTTCGGGGTCGGACGCGTTTGCCTTGCAAACCAAGGCCGAGTTGAAGGGAAGTGATTTCGTTCTCAACGGCCGCAAACTCTGGATCACAAACGGCAAAGAAGCCGGACTGTTCATTCTGTTTGCGACCGTCGATGCCTCGAAAGGTTACAAGGGCATCACGGCGTTTCTCATCGAAAAAGATTTCCCCGGATTTACCGTCGGCAAGAAAGAAGACAAGCTCGGCATTCGCGCGTCGTCCACGTGCGAACTGATTCTCGAAGATTGCCGCGTGCCGAAAGAAAACGTGTTGGGCGAAGTCGGCAAAGGCTACAAAATTGCCATCGAAACCCTGAACGAAGGCCGCATCGGAATTGGCGCGCAAATGCTAGGCGTGGCCCGAGGCGCATGGGAATATGCGGCCAAATATGCGCAAGAGCGGACGGCATTCGGCAAACCGATTGCCGAATTTCAGGGTATCCAGTTCCAGATCGCGCAGATGGCAACCGAAATCGAGGCTGCCCGCCTGATGGTTTATAACGCCGCTCGCATGAAAGACGCTGGAGTAAATTTCGTGAAGGAAGCCGCCATGACCAAGCTGTTCACGTCTCAAGTAGCCGAGCGCGTGACGTCGCTGGCCATAGAAATCTACGGTGGCTACGGTTTCACGAAAGATTATCCAGTGGAGAAATATTGGCGCGACGCAAAAATCGGAAAAATCTACGAAGGTACGTCGAACATGCAACTGGCCACGATAGCGAAGCTGGTGATGGGAAAGTGAAGCGGAATCAGCTACGAGCTTCGGGCTAATAGCAAGCCATGGTTGCTCGTAGCTCGCGGCTCGCAGCCTATCTTTTAAAGTGTGGCAGCACCGCATCGCCGAAAAGTTTCGCCTGTCCCGCGCGATCGTCGCCCCAGATCTCGAGCATGATGTGAGTGCAGCCAGCGGTGCGGTATTCCTCGATCTTCTGAACGCACTCGTCAGGCGTTCCCGCAATTGGACAAACCTTGCGCAGCAGTTCATCGCTAACAGCCTGTGCAGCGGCCTTGCGCCCATCTCGCTCCATCGCGTCCGCAACCGGCTGCAACTCTTCGAACGTGATGCCCGCCGATTCCAGCAGGACGTCCGCCGATCCTTTGATGTTCTGCACTTTGTTGGCAAGATACATGGCAGCCTGTTCGCGCGCGCCTTCTTTCCCTTGTTTCGAATCGCGCCCAATGCTCCCGACGATGACACAACCGAGGATCAACTGCGAAGCATCGCGACCGGCTTTCGCCGCACCTTCTTCCATATTCTTTTTCGAGTAGCGAACAAATGCCGGAGTCGTGATCGAAGCCGTAAGCAGTCCATCGCCAAGCGATCCGCCCAGCCGCTGCATCGCCGGTCCCGTTCCCGCAACATACACAGGAGGAACTTTGCGAGATGTGTGCGCGTCCGATTTCAGTGCCGGAACGTTCGCGGTAAAAACCTTGCCCCGATATTCAAACTGGTCGCCCTTGAGAACGCCGCGGACGATCTCAATGCTTTCCCGCATCACTGTCGCGGGTCCAACCTTCTCGCCTTCGCCCTCGCCGATTTCTTTCATGAAGATTTTCGACGCGCCCAGCCCCAACAGAAACCGCTCGCCCGCGAGATCTTGCATCACGCGCGCTTCCATTGCGATCTCGACTGGATGCCGAGTGTAAGGCGAAATTATCCCCCACCCCAGTTGAATGCGTCGAGTCTGACTCGCGATGACCGCCAAAATTGCAGTCGACGACCGCGCCTCAAAAGAGTGTTTGCGCCACCACGGATAAGCCTCCGCAATCCAGAATGTGCCGAATCCAGCGTCCTCGCAGGCCTTGGCCATGGCCACGGTTTCGAGGACAGGCTCCATGCTAAGTTGCAGGACTCCGATGTTGAATGGAATGGTCATAATTCAGATCTCAGTCAGGGTCGCTCCAGCCGTGTTCCAGCCCTTTCACCAATTCCCAAGCAGCTTTGTTCAATGGTGTGGCGACGCCGGTTTTCTCGCCCCACTTCACGATGGCACCGTTCATGAAATCGACTTCCGTAGGACGCTTGGCGAGCACGTCCTGCAACATGGAGGCACGATGTTTGCCCGGAGCACTCGCTCCTTTTTGCACCAAACCACGCGGATCACCATGCAATTCGATGCCGAGTGCGCGTGCGACAGCTTCGCCTTCCGCGATCAGATCGTTGAATAGTTGGCCAGTCGGCTCGAAGCGCGCGGCAGCCCCGTGATGCAGCAGGGTGAGTCCTCCGACAGGGTTGGTGGCAGCATTGAAAATCAGTTTCGTCCATTGCGCGCCGCGAGCGTCCTGCAAAGCGATGGTATTCATACCGGAGCGCGTGATCAGTCCCGCCAGTTCCTCGACTTTGGACATCGGCGTGTTCGTAGGTTCGAACGGACCAATCCAGGTATCGCCCTTGATATCGAAGCCGATGTGTCCCGGCGCGATCGGATGTCCTGCGGGAAACGTGGTGCCACGAATTACGCACTTCACGTGCTCGGCGATGATCTCTTCGTTGCCGACCCCATTTTGCACGGAACAGACGGCGCTATTGGCGTCAAAGGCGCGAGCAACCTGCACGATCGCGTCGCGCGTGTGGATCGCTTTAGTGGCGACGATGCCATAATCGCAACGCGGAAGCTCGGCAGCATTGCTGGTCGCGTTAAGTCTCGCAGTGAAATCGTCGGCTCCCGATATGCGCAGCCCGTGATTGCGGATGGTGTCGACGTGATCTTTCCACACGTCATAAGCCCAGACTTCGCTCTCGCCTTTCCGGGCAAGATGTGCGGCGAAAAGGCTGCCGACGGCTCCGCAACCGACGATACATACCTTCAACAAACTTAAACTCCAGGATCAGAATTGCAGAAGTAAAAAGTCAGATTGCAGAAGTAAAGGCCTTTGGTTGCTGCATGATTTACTTCTGCAATCTGACTTCTTACTTTTGACTTTCCCGCGTTTCCCCGCCATGAAAGAATTTCCATGGCACATCCGCCAGGCACTCGCCCTCGGTCTTGCCGACGCGATACGTATCCTGCGTATACAGGCAGATTTTTCCGTCCTGATCGACGACCTGCGGGTGCAGGGAAAAGATCATGTTCTCTTCCAATGGCACATCGCTCGTCGCGCCGATTGCGGGATACTCAAGCATGGTCATGCCGATGCTATGGCCGGAAAGATGGCCGAGTGCAAACCCGTGCTGCGCGAATACATCGGCAACCGTGCGATGCACGGTAGAGGCGAGTTCGCCGTGGCGCATCAACTTACGCGCCGATTCCATGGCGTGCGGATACGCGTCCGCCATCCTTTGCGTCGTCGGACTGGGCTTGCCCTGAATTAGCGCACGAGAAAACTCAACCCAGTAGCCTCCCGCTCCAGTGACTTCGAGCGAATAAAGAAGCAAATCGTCGCCCGCAACCTTGCGATGACCGGGAACTTTGAAATAAGCGTTAGCTTCGCCGTGTTCACCCGACAGCAAAATGTTCATCATGCGCGGTCCGGCGCCGCGCGCGAAAAAGCGCTCGACTGCGGGAGCCATGATTTCAGCTTCAGTCTTGCCCGGCTGATACGCAGCAATCAGCGCCCAGAAGCCATCCACGACGATATCCATGGCATCGCGCACTTCGACCAGTTCTTCCTCGCTTTTCACGGCACGCGCCATGTCGAATCCCTGATCGAAAGGCACAAGTTCGAACGAGCCTTGCGCAAGTTCACGGTAGTCGCGAACGGCCATGACGAAGTTCATGCCGAACGTGCCGATGCGCTTCCATTTGCGCTCAACCGCCCGCTCGCGCAGCCACTGCCCCGGAACATCCGGCCAAACCTGATCCTTGACCCACGGCTTCTTTTTATCCCCGATCCACCGCGCCTCACGCGGAAACACAAGGGTGGGTTCGTCTTCGAGCGGGATCACAACATAAACGTAACGATGAACAATCTCGAATCCGGAGGTGTAGAAGACCGCGCCCTCGAATCCCGCATATTGATTGCCGCAGACGATGAGAGCGTCCAGTCTGGCAGCCTGCATGCGCGAGCGGATATTCTTGTACCGGCGATCGATTTCTTTCTGACTTGGCAAAAAGCCCTCAGCGACTGACGCCGCATAACTCAGCAGCGGTCAGCGCGTAAATCTTTGTGATATCCACCAATGTTTGAATGCGAACCTTTTCGCCCTCTTTGTCGCGCGGCCCGCTTGAAGGACCATAATTCACGGTCTCGACTCCGTATCGGGTGAGCACGCTGGCATCCGAGCACCAGGTGACCACTTCCCGCTCAGGCGTCTTGCCCGTGATGCGCTTGTGATTGCGGTCGATGGCGAGAATCATTTCGTGTTCCTCGCTGATGCGCGCGCCCGGTACCGAAACATAGGTTTCGAATTCCAGACCCCAATCAGGATGCGCCGCTTCGAGCGAAAGGAAAAGACGCTGAATGTCGCGCCGCGCTTCCGTCATAGCGATTGTGGGCGGAACGCGCACATCGAGAAACAAGTCTGTTTTTTCAGGAGTGCGACTAGCGCGCCAGGCATGCCCGCCGCTAATGCCGCCGAGATTCACCAGAGCTTTTTTGCCACCATAGCTCGCCTTCTTCTCCCATCGTTCAATCCACTTCAGGATGGGCGGCATAAGCTCGACCATGCGCCGTACGGAATTCATTTCTTCGCGGCCCTCGCAGAATGCAGTATGCACATAAATCCCCGTGCAAGAAATGCGCACCCACATCGAACCGAAGTGTTCGAGAACGACGTGCATGTCGGTGGGTTCGCCGAGAATGCACATGTCGGGCAGCACCCCATGATTCACAAGGTAGTGTGTGCCGCATCCATAGCCGCGATACTCCTTGCCCTTAAATTCTCCCCACTGCGCCTTTTCGATTTCGCCCGCGACGGCCGCAATGATGACATCGCCTTTTAAACGTACACCGGAGCGCTGCAGCGCTTTCACCGCGTTCGCGTAACAAACCAGTGCGCCCTTCATGTTGTAGATGCCGAGCCCGTAGACGAAGCCGTCTTTGACCACGGCCTGCGCCTTGTAACCGATGCCAGTGAGAAATTCTTCGCGTCCCGTGTTGGATGTATCCATGTGGCCATTGAACATCAGGTTCTTGCCGCCGCCAGAGCCTTTCCGGCGGCCGACCACGTTCGCGCGCGCCTCCTCTACTTCCTGCCAAGTGACGTCAAGGCCGAGCTTCTGCAACGCAGATTGCATGTACTGCGCCATCTGCAATTCTTCCCCAGTCGGACTGGGAATGTTGATCATGTCGCTCGCCATGGCGACGATTTCATCTTCGCGCACTTCGGCGACGATGCGCTCAACGAGCTTGGCGTCGAGCGCTGACTTCGAATTTGCGGTTGCAGACACTGTTAAGTTCGCTGCTCCAGTCTCTCGTTGCTAGTGATGCATTGCCAGACGGAAATCGTCCGGGTCCGTGCACATTTTCTCGTTGCCCGTTCCTGTGATCAGAAAATTGTCCTCCAGCCGCAAACCACCGCCGCCCGGCCAATAAACGCCAGGTTCGATCGCCAATACCATCCCCTTCTTGATTGTGCCCGTGCCAGCCTGGTGCGCGTAAGGCCACTCATGAGCCCGTGCCCCGACACCGTGGCAGATCGGGTGAGAGGGTTGTCCCGGGTAACCCCCTTCGGCGATGCGTGCGCGAATGAATCTGTCGAGTTCAGGAAAGCTGGCGCCGGCGCGCGCAAAAGAAACAGCGTCGTTGAAAACTTCAAGCAGAAGGTCGAGCAGTTTGTGATACTCAGGCGTCAATTCACCAGGACAGGCATTCTTGGTGAGATCGGTCCAATAGCCGTCGGCGCACACCCAGATTTCGAATAGAGTTGGTTCGTCTTTCTGAACGGGGCGATCCCCGGTAGCTGTGAAAGTGGCAATTCCTTTGCCCGACCACACCAGCGTGAAGGCGCGTGCCATCTCCACTTTGCCTTTGTACCCGACGCCGATTCCGTGGACAAAGCCTTCATACATGGCGCCCACTTCGCTCTCTTTCATCCCAGGGCGCATGTGCTCGCGAGTGTAATCCATCGCCAGAGCCGCGAGTTCGTTGGCCAAATGCATGCGTGCGACTTCCTGCTCGGTCTTGATCGAGCGCGCTTCGTTCAGAAGTGGAGTAGCGTCCACAACCTCGCCGCAGAACTTCTGGAACGATTCGAAATACGACATCATGAAAGTGGTCGGTTCGCCCACCATGCGGTCGGCCGACTGCGTGCCCATATTGAGTTCGACGGCAACTTTATCAGTGAGGCCGCGCCGCTTCAAAACTTCGTAGGCGCGGTCCCAGGCTCGGAACTGCGGTGGTCGTGGATCGCGCTCGTCATAGCCCTTAAAGTACAGAATGTCTTTCGTCCAGGAGTTCCGCTCGGCGTCGGCCTGCTGCGGCTCCAGCGCAATCAGTGTCGGCTCACCATCGCGGGGAAAAACGACGGCGTCATATCCCTTCATGCACCAGTAGTTGGTGAGATAAAGAACATTGTCAGGCGCGCGGCAGACGAGCGCCGAAAGATCCTGATCTTTCATCAGAGCGCGCACGCGATCGAGTTTTATATTGTCTGCGGGCCAAGCCATCTCAGTCTCACAACGCCATCTCAATGCACGGTAACAGGTTTATTTTCATCCTGAAAATTCCACGCCGCCTCTTTCCCCTTGATGAGCCGGTAGACCGCAGTATGCAACGGCGCAGGCACACCAAGACGCTCGGCTTCGCGGGCAATCGCGCCCGATAGAAAATCGATTTCGGTCGTCAACCGGCGGCGAACATCATGCAGCATGGAGGGCGGATGATTGGTCATGGCCCCGACACGGTTCATTTCCCATGGATCTTCGTGCAGGCGAACGCCCGCGGCCTCCGCCACTCGTTTGCCTTCGTCGATCAAGGCGTGCAGCAGATGTCCGAGGTCCGGGAATTTCCCTTCATCGGAGAAGTGCGGCGAGTGCGGCAGTCCGGTGAGGGCAGCTACGCTATTCACCGACGAATTAAAAATCAGCTTGGACCACTGCGCGGGCCGGGCATCTTCGAGCGCTTCCGCTTTAAGCCCGCCGGCAATGATCAGCTCGGCTGCTTCCTTGACCACCGAGAATGGAGTGCCTGTCGGTTCAAACGGGCCCATCCATGTTGGCGTGTCCAGTTCGTACTGCACATGCGAGTCACTGTGCCGCGTGCCGCTCATGAAAGTCGTCGCGCGAATGACGGAGCCGCGCGTAAGCGTGGCGATGATTTCTTCGCTACCCACTCCGTTTTGCGCCGAGAGGACGGCTCCCTTATCGAAGTGTCGGCCCACCAGCCGAAATGATTCTCCCACCTGCGTGGCCTTTGTAGCGACGATGCCCAGATCGCAATCCGGCAAATCCTTTACGTGAGCGGTAGCTCTTATTGGGACGACAAAATTATGGGTTCCGGTAACGCGCAAGCCATTACGGTTCAATTCGGCGGCGTGATCGTCGCGCCGAACCAAGGCCCAGACTTCGGCGACCCGCGCCAGATGCGCAGCGTACAGCGAGCCGATCGCGCCACAACCAATGATGCAGACCTTCTTCATCCCGTCCTAAACTCTCTTTTCTACCTTTACCAGTTGCGCAAGCTGTCCGCCTTCGCGCTGCTTGAGCGAGCGGAAGATGCTGTCACCGTTGTTAAAAGAGTCGTTAATAAAAATACCGCGGGCAAACAACGCGTCCTGCAACGCCGCCGAAATCGTGTGCACCGGAGCCGCCCCGCCTTCGCCCATACCCTTCGCGCCGCTATAGCTGTGCGGAGAAGGCGTTGTTGTGTGCCCGTACCTGATCTTAGGGATGTTCATCGCAGTGATCGGCGTGTAATCGCTGAACGTGCTGGTCAGCATATTGCCGACCTCGTCATAGACACAGCTTTCCATCAGCGCCGCTCCGATCCCATGCGCGGTCGCGCCATAAACCTGTCCTTCAACAATCGGCGGATTGATCACCGTTCCGCAATCGTCGACGGCCACATAGTCGAGAATCCTGGGAACAAAAGTTTCACGATCCACTTCAACGATCGCAATGTGCAACTGCGAAGCGTAGGTCAGCGTAAGGCTACCGTACTTCGCTTTAGTGTCCGGAACCTTGAATGGCGCGCGCCATACATAGCGGCAGTTGAGCGTTACCTCGTACAGTTCGGCCGGAAGCACGGCGCTATTCACATTCACAATGTTAGCGAGGCCCCAATAGTTGATGGATTTGCCGCTGCTTTTCGATTTGATCTCCGGCCCTTGCTCGCCGGCTCCGAATTGAAGATCCTCTTCTTTCGTTTCGAGAGCAAAGGCGGCCAGACGCTTCATTTCACTTTTGAGTTTCTGCGCAGCTCCGTGCACCGCCGATAACCCGGAAACCGCAAATTGACTTGCGTAAGTTCCGGAGAATCCGGTATGCACGTTGCGCTCCGTATCGAAGCCGGTCCGAACCGTGATCAGGTCAGGATGAATGTTCAGGACATCCGCGACAACTTGCGCCGCGGTGGTTTCGTGCCCCTGGCCTTGCGGGCACGAACCTACCGACACGACTACTTCGCCGTAGATGTCGAGTTTGCAGTTTGCCCCTTGCGAGTTGCCGGAAAAAGGCGCGTATGGGTTGATAATCTGCGACTGGCCGAAATTGTTGGTCCCGG
Organism: Terriglobales bacterium; assembly: GCA_050010155.1. Classification (GTDB taxonomy): domain Bacteria; phylum Acidobacteriota; class Terriglobia; order Terriglobales; family Acidobacteriaceae; genus Acidiflorens. Next base: position 19,686 of record JBEKLO010000033.1, on the reverse strand, counting down.
AATCGAGTGTGGTCCCAATGCCAATCCCAACCATGCGCCCTTCGCGACGCGCCTCAGCCTGTTTCTTCTTCCAGCCATCCCATCCGATTCGTTCTTTCGCAACCTCAAGCATGTTCGGATAATCACCGGAGTCGTAGACGCACCCATTCGGCGTGGTGTAGGGAAATTCTTCGGGGCGGATGTAATTGCGGAGCCGCATTTCGTCAGTTGCAATGCCGGTTTCGTGAGCGCAGATATCAATGACACGCTCTAGAAACCAGAGGTGCTGCATCCGAGAGTATCCGCGATTCGGCCCGACCGGACATTTGTTTGTAACCGACTGCCAGAAATCGATGCGAGCGTTCTTGAAACGGTACACGCCGCAGAAAACCTGCGACCAGATCACACAGCCCAGCGGCTCATAGCGCGGGTAAGCGCCGCAGTCGTCGATGTGACGCGAAGTTATCGCGGTAATGACGCCGTCTTTGTCGAGCGCGACGCGCGTGTCGCGGAATGTACGCTCGTTGCCATGAGCGCTCGAAACCATATGTTCGGAGCGCGTTTCGACCCACTTGATAGGCCGTCCCCCCGCCTTTTTCGACGCCAAAGCACAGACCGCCATTTGCGGATAACTCGTGATTTTGATGCCGAAGCTGCCTCCGATGTCGAAGGTCTGAACCCGGATCTTGTCGATAGGAATACCTAAGTGTGCGGCCAGAAATTGGATTGCGAATGACGGAAACGAATTATTGCACCAATAGTAAATGCGATCGTCTTTAGGATTCCATTCCGCGATCACCACATTATTTTCGAGCGGCGTCGAAGAAAAGCGATGAAAATGCAGTCGGTCGATTTCGACCACATACGCCGCATCCTTGAATGCCCGCTCGACATCGCCGTATTCCCAAACACCATTCCAAACCCGGTTCGTCCCGGCTTCTTCGTGCAGAATGCTGTGATCGGTAAGCGCCCGTTCGGCGTCCACGACAGGTTCGAGCGGTTCGTACTCGACTTGAACGAGTTCTGCGGCATCGTCGGCAAGGCTTGGAGATTCCGCGACTATCGCGGCTACCGGCTCTCCCTGGTAAAGTGCTTTGCCCACCGCCATCGGGAAGTCCCGAATTTTCTGAGCATGTTCCGGCCCGATTTCGATGAAGGGATGCGTTTGCTCCGCCACCTCGTCGCCGGTAATCGCACACGCCACGCCCGGCAACGCCTCTGCAGCCGATGTATCGACACTAACGATGCGCGCGTGCGCAAACGGAGAGCGCACAAAGCGCAGATAGAGCATGCCGCGAAGCTTGATGTCGTCGGCGAATTTGCCCCGGCCGCGCAACAGCCGGTCTTCTTCCTTGCGCGGAAGTGCGGCGCCGACCCACGGCCCGCTACCGTTCTTTTTTTCTTCCGGCACGATCCTTGCCTCCGCCAACCCTTCGCGGACAAAACGAATGTGTCCGCGTTCACAACATCCGCTACGCCAGCGCCGCCTGCAGCGCGTCGATCAATTTCTGGATCTGCTTCTTGCCCAGCGGTTCGAGCATGCCGCCAGCTACTGATGCGAGCCGTCCGAAGATCTGCGCCTCCCCCAACCAATCCACCTTGGTTCCATCAGCGATCGGGGCCAAGTCGAACCCGGCGACTACAGTGACGTTTCCTCCCGCGACCACGCCCTGTCCCTGGTATTGCGCTCGGCGCGGACGATCCGCCTCCGTCAACGCGATCTTCACGTCCGCGCTGCCCTTGATGTAGGAGATGCCCACGTTCACCTTCAGCGAAAAATGAGTCGCATCCTGCACGGTCAAACCCTGGAAGTCGGGAAGCAGCGCTGCAAATCGATTCGGGTCGGTAAGAAAGTCGTAAACCTCTTCGGGCGTCTTCCTTACTTCGAACACGCCGGAAAACTTGATCGCCATCTCAGACTCCCTTCATGTTCCGGCCCGCTTGTTCGATGGCCTTGAAAATGTTCATGTATCCGGTGCAGCGGCAAGTGTTACCCGCGATTGCTCTGCGAATCTCCTTCTCGCTAGGAGAAGGATTCTCCGACAGCAACTGGTGCGCAGAGAGCATCAGACCGGGCGTGCAGTAGCCACACTGCAGCCCATAACAATCACCAAAAGCTTTTTGAATAGGATGAAGCTTGCCGTCTTTCTCCAGACCCTCGACGGTCGTGATCTCCGCCCCGTCCGCCTGCACCGCAAACATCGTGCACGATTTCACCGCCAGCCCGTTCATCAGCACGGTGCAAGCGCCGCAATACGAAGTGTCGCAGCCGACGTGCGTGCCAGTAAGGTCGCAGGCCTCGCGCAGGAACTCAACCAGCAACATGCGCGGTTCGACCGTCCGCGAATATAACTTGCCGTTTACGTTGATATGGACCTGCACGGCGATGGTTTCCGCGGCTGCAGCCTCAGGCATACAGATGAGCCCCTTCGACTTGTTCTCCCCGAACCCGGCGGATTGCAATCTGAATGGCGCGTTTCACCAGAACCGCCACCAGTTCGCGCTTATATTCAGCGGCCCCCCGCATATCAGGCTGGGGATCGGCGGCTGCGCGTGCCGCTTCAGCGGCAGCGGCAATGGTTGGGTCGTCCGTGTTCCCGTTCAGGGTTTTGCCGCGTAGCGCAGCCTCCGCCTCGGTCGCCCGAATGGCCGTCAGTCCTACGCAGCCGAGAGCAATCGCGGCACCCTGACAAACATCCTCCACCACAGTAAGTTGCACCGCAGCGCTGGCACTCGGATACACGGGGGCGCTCCGTTTGAATGCAACATAAGCTCCGCCACTGCCCTCAGGAGGAATTTTCACTTCCACTTCGGTCACAAGTTCGTCCGGAGCGAGCGCCGTCGTGTAGGCATCTTTGATGAAGTCTTTCAGTGGAACGCGACGCGTGCCGCTGGGCCCGAGGCAATGCACGCTAGTGTCGAGCGTGATCAAGGCATTGGCCCAATCGCCGCTGGGATCGGCTTCGGCGAGTGATCCGCCAATCGTACCGCGGTTGCGTACTTGCACATCAGCAATCCCCGCCGCGCAGTCGTGCAAGACCGCAATCCGTCGCGCTTGTGCGGAGTGCTCAATCTCGGCGTGGCGCGTCATAGCTCCAAAACGAAGTGCTCCCGAATCGTCCTTAATAAAGGAGGTGCCCGGAATGAAGTTCAAATCCACCAGGTGCTCCGGATTGGCAAAGCGGAGCTTGAGCAGCGGTATCAAACTCTGCCCGCCCGCCAGGATCTTCGCCCCCGAGCCAAGTTGGCCAAGCATGTTGACCGCTTCGTCCAGTGATCCGGCCCGATGATAGTGAAATGATCGCGGATACATCGCGCTTCGTTTTCCCCGTTCCCAATCGATCTATCTCATCAGTGTTTCGTCGCTTCAATGTCCCGGTACTGGCTGCGGAAATATAGCAGAGGCTCGCCCTCCCGCACCACAACCTCTTCCACTTCAGCGATGAAAATCGTGTGGTCACCTGCAGTCTGGGCCGAATGCAACCGGCACTCCAGGTAAGCGAGAGCGCCTCGCAGCACCGGCGTGCCCTGTGCCGTTCGATCAAATCGGGCCCCGACGGCTTCCGGATGCTGATGAGTCTCCTCCGAGCGTGCGTAGTATTCCGAAACGGCCTGTTGATCCCGCCGCAGAACATTCACTCCGAATCGCTTGCGGGTGTGCAGATGAGCGTGCGTGCGCGCCCGATGATCGACGCAAACCAGAACCAGCACAGGGTCGAGCGAGACCGCGGTGAAAGCATTTGCTGTCATCCCGTGGACCTCGCCATCCTGGTCGACCGTGATGACCGTGACCCCGGTTGCGAAACATCCCATAGCCGCGCGGAAATCGCTCGCACGAAGGCTCATGCAAACCTGACGGTCGGAACGGAACCTCTTCCGACAATTGAACACGCTACCACAGTTCGTGCACTCTGCCACTCAGGGACAGGAACTCACGGTGTCCGTTATGATCTTTGCCAGTATCGTCACAACTAAGATCGTTACGCATGTTGAGACTCGAATGAAGCGAACGCAGAAGTAGCAACGTATGGCCACCGTTTTATCAGATGCGCAAATGGCGACCGCCGCAGCGGATTCGGCGGATGCCGCGAGACCGATCTCTCGCGAAACGGCCTGCCGCCTCCTGCAATCCAACGACGCGCTACCCGCGCTCCTAGCGGCCGCGCAGGCCGTTCGCGCAAAATTCAAACCGGGAGTCATCACCTATTCCCGAAAAGTATTTCTTCCTCTCACGAATCTCTGCCGCGATTACTGCGGCTATTGCACCTTCCGCCGCGATCCCCGCCAACCCGGGGCCCATACCATGACACCCGACGAGGTGATGGAAGTAGTGCGTGCAGGCGAACGCATGGGATGTACCGAGGCGCTTTTCAGTCTCGGAGATAAGCCGGAACTGCTCTTTCCCGAAATGCGCGAGACGTTGCAGCGGTTCGGCTATAAATCCACCCTCCAGTATCTGGAAGCAATGTGCGAAAAAGTTCTTCGCGAATCGAGTCTCCTTCCGCATCCGAATCCGGGATTGATGAGCGCGGAATGGCTGGAGCGGTTGTCACACGTGGCACCCAGCATCGGCCTGATGCTGGAAACGACCAGTACACGGATGCTCGCGAAAGGAGCCGCGCATGATAATGCTCCTGACAAGCACCCGGCGAAACGCCTGCGAGTACTCGAAGACGCGGGACGGCTGAGGATTCCTTTCACCACGGGAATCTTGATCGGAATTGGCGAGACGATAGAGGACCGCGTAGATTCGCTCATGGCGATCCGCGACGTGCACGAGAAGTATGGACACATTCAGGAAGTGATCATCCAGAATTTTCGCGCCAAAAAAGTTACGCCGATGGCACAATGGCCCGAACCAGATCGCGAAGAGATGTTGCGCACGATAGCCGTAGCGCGCCTCCTGATGCCGGCCATGAATATTCAAGCGCCGCCGAATCTTTCCGATCCCCATTATTCTGATCTTCTGGACGCCGGTATCAATGACTGGGGTGGAGTGTCGCCGCTGACGCCGGATTTCATCAATCCGGAAAAGCCGTGGCCGCACCTGGACCAATTGCGCCAGCGAACCGAGGCGAAAGGAGTCGAACTGCGTCAAAGATTACCCGTTTATCCTGAGTTCATAAAAGAGCTAGCAAACCAACCCGCAGTCGGCAGCGGCTTGTTGGTCAAACGTTTGGCCTCAGCCGCAGACGCTGAGGGTTACGCTCGCCTCAACCAGAGGGAAGAGAGGGCGGCATGATTACGGTTCTGACCGGCGGCACCGGCGGCGCCAAGTTTGTGGATGGACTCCGGCAGGTCGTTCGTCCCGAAGACCTGACCATCATCGTGAATACCGGCGACGACCTGCGGTGGTGGGGGTTGTACGTTTCGCCCGACATCGACTCCATCACCTACATGTTCGCGGGGAAACTCAGCCAGGAGCGCGGCTGGGGCGTGAAGGGAGACACTTTTCTTTGTCTGACTGCCATGGGACAACTCGGACAACCGACGTGGATGCACATCGGCGATCGCGACTTGGCCACGCATATTTTCCGCTCGAAGTTGTTGGCCGAAGGCAAGACCCTCACCGAAGCCACGTCTGAAATCGCAACCCAGCTTGGTATCAAGGCTCGCATCTTGCCCATGAGCAATTCACACGTGGAGACGCGCATTTTGACTCCCGCCGGAGACTTGAGCTTTGAAGAATATTTTGTCCAGCGTTGGTTTCAGGATCCCGTAGAATCGGTGCGCTTCGCCGGCGCTGCGGAGGCGCAACCCGCGCCGGGAGTGATCGAGGCCATCCGCTCCGCAGATCTGGTGTTACTCGCGCCCAGTAATCCGGTGACCAGCATCGGACCAATTCTAGCCGTGCCGGGTATTCGCGAGGCGTTGCGCGAAAGCCGCGCCCGCAGTGTAGCCGTGAGCCCGATCGTGGGCGCAGCCGCCGTTAGCGGCCCCGCGGGAACTCTCATGGTGGCGCAAGGCTTCGCCGTTTCGATTGCCGGGGTGGCCGACGTCTACCACGACTTCCTCGATCTGCTGGTGGTCGATTCGCAGGATGCCCCCGCCGCCGAAGCGTTGCGTAAGACCGGCATGCGCGTCCATTGCACTCCCACCATCATGCGCAAGGCTGAAGATAGAGTTGCGTTGGCAAAGACCGTTCTGAAGGTAGCGAAACAGGCTCCGCCGACTCCGGCCGCGTTGGAGCAACAATGATTCTGGTTCCCATAAAAATTCTTGCCGACGCGAAACATCGGCTGTCTCCGATTCTGGCTCCGGAAGAACGCGTCGCGCTGGCGCAGGCCATGTGCGAGGACGTGCTTGAAACGCTGTCGCGCTGGTCAAAACGGCCCGACGTTGCGGTGGTGACGACGGATTCCTACGCCCGCGATCTAGCCACCCGTTTCCATTTCGAGGTCGTAGCCGACCACAACTCCGGAGAAACGAGCGCGATTGAAATGGCAACCGCGGCATGCCGGGAACGCGGAGCGCCGAATACCTTGGTGGTTCCGGCAGATATTCCTTTAATCGAAGCGTCAGAATTGCAAAAGATCGCGGAGAGTGCGCCCCAAGGTGGCGCGGTGCTCGTGCCGGACGCGGCCGGACGCGGCACCAATGCAGCCTGGCGATCTCCGGCCGATTTGTTTCCGCTTCGTTTCGGCAACGACAGCTTTTTACCGCATCTCGCGGCGGCCAAGGCAACCGGCCTGCCGTGCGTTGTCCTGAAACTCCCGGGGATTGCACGCGATGTCGATCGCCCCGAAGATCTGCACGAACTGGCTGCGGCCAGCGGAGATCGCCGATCGCAGAGACTGGTACGAAGCTGGAATCTCGGCCGTCGAAATCAGGTCGAACATCAGGTCGAAAATGGGGTCGAACATCGCTAGGTCGAACATCGCGAACCACGCGCCCGGCGAAGTTCGCATTCTCCCCATCGCCGTGCGTGGAGAAATTCGCGAGGGAGAGTCGCTGAGCGCAAGGTTGTTGTCCGCCGCGCGTGCTGTCAACCTGCGCTTTCAGGATGGCGACATCCTGGTGGTAAAGCACAAAGTCGTTTCCAAGTCGGAAGGTGCGTTGGTAGCGCTGGATGAAATCCGGCCCTCGCAAGCTTCGAAGGTGTGGGCTCGGCGTTATGGGCTCGACGCACGCGTCAGTGAATTAGCGTTGCGTGAAAGTCGTAGAATCGTCCGGCGAAAGCGCGGAGTGCTGATCACCGAGACGAAGCACGGTTTTGTCTGCGCTAACAGCGGCGTGGATGTATCGAACGTCGATGGCGGCCAGCACGCAGTGTTGCTGCCGGCAAATCCCGATCGCTCCGCCGCGCGGTTGCGTCGGGACTTGCAAAAGCATTTGGGCATCAAGATCGCGGTCATCGTCGCCGATAGTTTCGGCCGTCCGTGGCGGGAAGGCTTGACCGAAGTCGCGATCGGCGTTGCGGGCATGCGGCCCTTGGTCGACTACCGCGGACGCTGCGACCCGCACGGCTACTCGCTGCACGCAACCATCGACGCGGTGGCCGACGAACTGGCTTGCGCGGCAGGACTCGTCTGCGGCAAGCTGGCAGGCACCCCGGCGTGCATCATTCGAGGTTATGCTTATCAACGCGGCCGCGGCGAAGCGCGGGAACTGATTCGTCCCGCGAAAAGCGATTTGTTTCGGTAATTGTTCTGGTCGCTGTTCGTCGTTGGCTGTTCGCTTATTTACATGGCGAACGGCGGACAGCGAACGACGATGAACAAAAGTTTGATGGGAGAACGTCATGTCATTATCGGCATCAGCACTCGAACAATTTTCGTCGCGGACCTGGGACGAGATTGCGCCGCAATCCTCCGCGCCGATTCGCGCCGCGCTCGAGCGCGTGCTCGAAACGCAAGACGGAGCATGTCTAACCGACGACGAGCGTTTCGCCCTGGCCCGCTCCGAGGACACCGACTTGCTCGCCCTGCTCGTAGCCGCGGATACGCTGCGCCGTGATCTGGTCGGCAACATCGTTAGCTACGTCGTCAATCGCAATATCAATTTCACGAACGTCTGTTTTGTGGGCTGCAAGTTTTGCGCGTTCAGCCGCGGCCCGCGTGAAGCGGATTCCTATTTTCATTCGCTCGAAGACATGGCGCGCAATAGTAAAGAGGCTTGGGAACTGGGAGCGACCGAAGTCTGCATCCAGGGCGGATTGCCGCACGGCTTGCCTCCGTTTTATTACCGCGACATTCTGCGCGCGGTAAAGAATGCGGTGCCAAGCATGCACATCCACGCCTTTTCTCCGATGGAGATCGTGTATGGCGTGGAACTGACCGGGATGACCCTGCGCGACTATCTGATCATGCTGCGCGACAACGGACTCGACACTCTGCCCGGCACGGCGGCCGAAATTCTGGACGATGAAGTGCGTCATGTGCTCTCGCGCAATAAACTCTCAGCGGCGCAATGGCAAGAGGTGATCCGCACCGCGCACGCTTGTGGCATTCCGAGCACGTCGACGCTGATGTACGGGCACATGGAAACGCCCGATCACTGGGTGCGCCAGTTGTCTTTGTTCCGTCAGATTCAGACAGAAACAGGCGGCTTCACCGAGTTCGTCCCGCTGGGTTTTGTCCACCAGAACACGCTTCTGTTCCAGCAAGGTCTGGCGCGCACCGGGCCGACGCTCTCAGAGCACCTCAAGATTCACGCGCTTGCCCGGATCCTCCTTGCCGGGTCGATTCACAACATTCAGGTTTCTTGGGTAAAGCTGAACCGCAAGCTTTCGCAGCTTTGCCTCCACGCCGGAGCCAACGACTACGGCGGAACGCTGATGGAAGAAAATATTTCGCGTGAAGCGGGAGCGACCGCAGGCCAATACACCAGTCCCGAAGATTTCCAGTCATTGATTCTGGAGATCGGCCGGATCCCGGCGGAGCGCAACACAAAATATTCGCGCATGAAAATCAAGCTGCCCGAAGAAACGGTCTCCGGCGAAGTTCTTTCCGAGGCGCTCGCGCCTGACTTCGCATGAACGACCGCATCGACGACCAGATTAACGACCGCGTGAGCCGCACCATCGTCATCCTCGGCGGCACCGGACCCGCTGGCACGGGCCTGGCGTTGCGCTGGGCGCGTGCAGGAGAGACCGTAATCATCGGTTCGCGCGATGCTGCCCGCGCCCATCAAGCCGCGGAGGAAATCCGCCAGCGTGCGGGCGCGAATGCTCAAATTTCCGGAATGGAAAATTCAGCTGCCTGCGCGGCCAGCAACCTCCTGGTGCTCACCGTGCCCTTCGCGAGCCAGGCCGAACTGCTGAAGCAGTTGAAGCCTGCGATCCGAACTGGCAGCATCCTCATTGATGCGACCGTTCCGCTGGCTGCAAGCGTCGGCGGACGCGCCAGCCGCACCCTCGGCGTCTGGCAAGGTTCGGCTGCGCAACAGACGGCCGAGCTTGTCCCCAAGGGCGTTTCGGTTGCGGCTGCATTCCACAACGTCTCGGCGGACGTGCTCAACAGCGACAAGAACGAAGCCGTGGATTGCGACGTCATCGTATGCAGCGACGATCCCAATGCCACCCAGATCGCCATGGAACTCGCGGCGAAAATCGCCGGAGTGCGAGCGATTGATGGCGGTAAACTCGAGAACGCGCGCATTGTCGAGCAGATCACCGCCTTGCTCATCGGCCTCAACATCCGCCATAAAGGCCACGGCGGAATCCGGATCACCGGGCTGCCAGACGGCGCCTACAAAACGAAAAACAGCTAGTTCTCAGTCCCCGCTCTCCGTTCGCGTCAGGAAGCCGCGAACGGGCAACCTACAGGCAAGTTCTGGCAACTGAGCATCGGCGAACAGCATTTCCGGGAACGCGCCGGATCTGCCGCGACTTCGTTTCCGGAGCAACGATGTGACCCGAATCGCTGTCATTCTAGTATCCTCTCTCTCTCCTTAGCCCGTCACCAGTTCATTGTCAGACTCTGACTGTATTGCACTCATTCACCGGAGGCGATGACGGAGCAACTCCTTATAGTCCATTGCTCCTCGGTAAAGTTGGAAACCTTTATGGCACTACTTGGATGGGCGGAGCTTATGGTAATGGCGTGGTGTTCAAGCTCGATTCGAGCGGTAACGAGACGGTACTCCATGCTTTTGGTGCGCTCCCCGACGCTCAAAATCCGTTCTTTGGAGGACTTATCAAAGATAAGGAAGGAAACCTTTACGGCACCACGTGTTGCGGGGGAACCGGCGGACGCGGGGACGGCACGGTCTTTGAGATCACCAACGCTGGGGAAGAAAAAATCCTGTACAACTTCCAAGGTGCACCCGGTGACGGCGACGGCCCGAATGGAGGTCTAACACGAGATTCAGCCGGAAATTTCTATGGAGTCACCTATCTGGGAGGTCAGTATTCCTGGGGAACCGTGTGGCAGTTGAGTGCCAGCGGAGCGGAAACCGTCCTGTACAGTTTTGCAGGCACGCCAGATGGCGCGGATCCGTATGCCGAAACGTTGGTGCGTGATAGCGCCGGCAACCTGTACGGGACCAATTATTACGACGCAGAGTATGGATGGGGGAGTATCTTCGAGATCTCCCCGACTGGGAAGGAGACAATTTTGTATGACTTTCCAGGCGCCCCGGGCGCCTATCTCGCCTATTCAGGACTGATTGAGGGTAAAGATGGGGATTTCTACGGGGTGACTGAGGGAGGCGGGACGGCGAATCCGCCGTATGGTTACGGGACGATCTACAAAATCAGTCGTTCTGGGAAATTTACGTTGCTCTACAGTTTTCAAGGTCCGCCTGACGACGGAAGAGAGCCATTCGGCGAACTCGTGCGCGACAAGGCGGGAAACCTTTATGGAACGACCATTCAGGGCGGGAAGTCCGACGATGGAACGGTATTCAAACTGGACACGACGGGGCACGAGACTGTGCTGCACAGCTTCAGTGGAAGTGACGGGGCTGAGCCGTTTGCGCCCGTCATTCTGGACTCTAAGGGCAATCTCTACGGCACTGCCAGGCAAGGCGGAGCTGACAACTACGGCGTGGTGTTTAGGCTAACGCCGAAATAGAACCGTACTCTCGTCATTCTTCCACCGGTTGCGCATTCAGTTCTTGAGCGGGTTCGCCTCCAGCCATGCCTTGGGCGATGATGAGGCGGCGGGCTTCGATGCGCAGCGTGGGCAGGGCGCGTCCGAACCACAGGGCGCCGAGGACGCAGGCCGCTCCTCCGACCGCGATTGTGATGGGCGCGCCGATGCGGTCCGCTAAAGCTCCGCCAAAGAAAGCTCCGAACGGTGCCATCCCCATGAACATCATCGAATACACGGACATCACGCGGCCCCGCAGATGGTCAGGAACCATGGTCTGAATCAGCGTGTTCGAACAAGCCATCTGCAACATCATCGAATAACCGGCAGGCAACAGAAGCGCGACGGACAGCCAGAATGAAGTCGAGAACGAAAAGCAAATCAGGCTGACTCCCAGGCCGGCACAACTCATCACCACCCAGCGTCCAAGCCCTTTAATTCCGGTTTTAGCGGCCAGCGTCAATGCTCCCAACATTGCGCCTACGCCGGTGGCACCCATCAGGATGCCGAGGCCGCGCGCGCCGCCATGCAAAATTTTGTCGGCGAAGACCGGCATCAGCACGGTGTACGGCATGGCAACCAGGCTCATCACCCCAATCAGCAAAAGCAGCGCGCGAATGACCTTCGTCTGATTGACCCAGCGAAACCCTTCGATAATGTCTTCGATCGGCGAATGCTCGCTGGCGCGCGGCGCGCAGTGCACATGCATCAACGACAGTCCGACGATCACGGCGATGTAGCTGATGGAGTTCGCCGCAAAGCACCAGCCCTCTCCGATTCTCGCGACCAGAATTCCGGCGATGGCCGGGCCGATTACGCGGGCGCCATTGAACATCGAAGAATTCAGCGCGATGGCGTTCATCAGATCTTCCTTGCCGACCATGTCCACGAGGAAGGCCTGACGCCCGGGAATATCGAAGGCGTTCACCACTCCCAGCAAAGCTGCCAGCACGAAGATGTGCCACACGTGGACGTACCCGGTTAAACAGAGAGCCGCAAGAATCCCAGCCAGAATCATGGACGCGGTTTGGGTGGCGATGACCAGGCGCTGGCGATTCACGCGGTCGGCGGTGATGCCTCCGAAGGGAGCAATCAGGAAGACAGGAATCTGGCTCGCAAAGCCGACCGAACCGAGCAACAGCGCGGATTTCGTCAGGCGGTAGACGAGCCACGCCTGGGCGACGGTCTGCATCCAGGTTCCGATGAGAGAGATGAGTTGCCCGCCGAAGAAGAGTTGGAAATTACGGTGGCGCAGCGCGCGCAGAGTTACCGCCCACTTCGGCAGCCGCGCCTTTTTCGCAGCCGCTTCTTCTACGGCGTCCAAATTTTTCTCATCGATCACTTTTTCTTCGGTCATGAATGCCTTTTAGAACTTTTTCACATCTTAAGGATGACGGCAACCGCCGGAAAGGATGTGCCCCAAGCGCCGAGCGCGGGGACATTCCGATCCGCGGCGAGGCCATGGCTGTTTACTATCTAGACGAATTTCCACAGGCTTCGCGGGTGACCGACTTGCAACTTCCGCCGCGGCCCATTCCACGATAGAGTTAGCACGGGTCGGCGAGAGATCAAATTCCGGGAAGGATGAGCGCGAACGATGACAGGTCCCAATCGTCTGGAACGCCGCGGGGCGCAGCGTTTCGAAGTGCACCAACCGTTGGCCGTTCATTTCGGCGGACAGACTGTCCCCGGTTTTATTCAGGACTTGAGTGGCCGTGGAATTTTCTTTTACGCGGAGACCACGCTCCCGCAGGGGGCGGTCGTGGAACTGACCTTTACCATGCCCTCCGACATCACCTTGGCGGAAAACATGCCCGTTCGGTGTCGTGGGCGGGTGTTGCGCTCTTCGACTCCCCAATCCAGTCATTCCGCGGCAAGTCAGCCACAGGCCGGTCAACGAACTGGGATCGCCGTGCAGTTCGACTCGTACGAATATTTGCCCGCCAACGAACTGACTTCTCAATTCGTAAGGGTGTCGACCGCCAGCGCCGTACTGGCGACGTCCGGCCCCGCTGCCCGCTGAAGCCTGTTTTCGAGAAAACTTTGGTTCGTCTTCTCAAGCGCTCACCTTTGCCTTAGAATGAGGTAAAATCACCACTCTGGCGGGCTGTTTCCCCATCTGAAGACCTGCCGGTAGCGTGCCGCGTCGTCTGGAGTCTCCCTTCGTTACGAAGGTCACTTGGCCCCAGCGCTGGAAGTTCGTAGCATGACAATGAACACTGAGAATCGAGTCATGCCTGGGATCGCCGTCGCGCTCCTTACCGAGGATCGCGAACAATCTATCGTATTGCATAGCCGCGTCGAGAGCACCAACCTGGCGCGAACGGTATTAAGCCACGTGGGATTCCCGCTGGGACCGAGCGACGCCATTCTGCGTCAATTGCAGGATCAGCACGCTGAAGTCGTGCTCGTGAATATCGATCCAAAGAATCCGTCGCGCGCGATCCGCACGATCGAGTTAATCCACGCCAGTACTCCGGAAGTTACGATTTTTGCCGTGGGCGAACTGAGTCAGCCCACCAACATTGTTTCCGCCATGCGCGCTGGCGCGCGCGAATTTCTGGATTATGGCGCGAGCCGCGAGGCCTTGATCGAAGCTTTCATGCGCTTCTCGGCCACTTTGAGCCGGGCGCAGCGCAGTTCCACCCGGGCCCGCGTTTTTACTTTTCTGAACGCCAAGGGCGGGGCAGGCGCCACCACCACCGCGGTGAATACCGCCGTCGCCTTGCAGGAAGCTCACGGGCGCGTCGTGCTGGTGGATTTCGCTCCCATCGGCCACACCGCCCTGCAACTGAATCTGCGGCCGCAATTCACGATCATCGACGCGTTGCAGAACCTGCATCGCATGGATGGTTCACTGCTCGACGGTTTGATGACGCCGTATCGCAATGGCCTTCATCTGTTGGCCGGGGCGCAGCAACCGCACACCAGCATGCCGACCGCGTCGGAACTGGCGCGATTGTTCGACCTGCTCGTGGGCCAGTATCATTTCGTGGTGATCGACGGCTCCGGCCGCATGGATGCCACGATGCAAATGATCTGCGACCTTTCGAATGCCGTCCTGCTCGTGGCGCAGACGGATGTCGTTTCCCTCTGGAGCGCGGGCAGGATTCACGCCTTTCTGCAGGAAGGCGCGGGTCGCGATCGCTTGCGCATCGTCCTCAACCGTTACAAAAAGATTCCCGGCTTCAGTGACGAAGATGTGGAGAAAGCCACAAACTGCAGTGTGCTCTGGAAGGTGCCCAACAACTACCAGGTCATCGGACCCGCAATTGACAAGGGTAGTCCGGTAGCCGCCCAGGGAAATAATGAACTCGGCCGCTCCTATCAGGGTTTAGCCGCCGAACTGGCGAGCGCGACCACTTCTGGCGAAGGCGCACTCTCGCTGGTCTACCACACGGAAAAGGCCGACGGCAAAAAACGTACCGCCGGTCCACTGATGGTCTCGCCCATGCGCGCCGGGCAATAAATCAAAAAATAGCTGCGAGCTACGAGCCACGGGCTCCGAGCAACCGCGAATCCGTTTGCTCGTGGCTCGAAGCCCGAAGCTCGCAGCCCTTTGTTAGAATCAGTGTTCGCCAATGTCGCCGAGAATCATTGAAATCCTGTATCAGATGATCGCTTTCCTGTTTGCGATCAGCGTGCACGAATCCGCCCACGCCTGGACCGCGTCACGCTGTGGCGATCCGACCGCGCGCATGCTGGGACGAGTCTCGCTGAATCCGATTCGCCACATCGACCTGTTTGGCACGATCATCTTGCCGCTGGTCGCGGCGATCAGCGGCATACCGCTGCTCGGTTGGGCCAAGCCCACGCCGGTCGATCCGCGCAATTTTCGTCATCCGATGATGGACGACATCTTGACCTCGGTGGCCGGTCCTGTCAGCAACTTCATCGTCGCCACCGGGGCACTTCTGCTGCTAGGCGGCATCTCGCTTTCCTCGGCCTCGGGACACGCTCTGATCCTAGGATTACCTGCTGGCTTCGCCTCCGTCGCCTCCGACTCCGCGTTGACGCCCCTTGCCATGCTGCTGTACTCGCTCATGATCATCAACATCGTTCTGGCAGTCTTCAATCTGATTCCCGTCCCGCCGCTCGATGGCAGCCACGTGCTGCGGCACTTCTTATCGGAACCGGTGCGGATGGTCTACGACCGCATCGGCTTCTTCGCCCTGCTGGCGCTGGTCTATCTTGGCGGAGGACTGCTCAGCGGTTTGATCCGCCCATTTCTTCGCTTCTATGTCTCAATGCTGGTGAAATTCTGAATGACAACTCCTTCCAAGAAACGCGTGCTCAGCGGAATGCGCTCGACCGGCAAGCTGCACCTGGGAAACTACGTGGGCGCTCTCGAAAACTGGGTCCGCATGCAGGAGCAGTATGACTGCTTTTTCTTTATCGCCGACTGGCACGCGCTGACCACTGACTACGCCGACACTTCGCGTCTCAAAGAAAACTCGGTTGACGTGCTGCTCGACTGGCTGGCCGCAGGGCTCGATCCCGCGAAGTGCGTGATGTTCATCCAATCGCACGTGCCCATGCATGCGGAACTGCACCTGCTGCTTTCCATGATCACTCCGCTGGGCTGGCTGGAGCGTGTTCCCACGTACAAGGAGCAGAAGGAAAACATCAAGGGAAAGGACCTCGACACCTACGGTTTTCTTGGTTATCCCGTGCTGCAGTCGGCGGATATTCTGATTTACAAGGCAGATGTCGTTCCGGTCGGCGAAGACCAGGTGGCCCACGTGGAGCTGACTCGCGAGATCGCGCGACGCTTCAACGGCTTCTATGCTGGAAACTTGAACGACAAAAAGCGCGAATATATTTTCCCCGAGCCGGCGGCGATGCTGACGCCCTCTCCACGCCTGCCCGGCACCGACGGCCGCAAGATGTCGAAGTCCTACGGCAATGCCGTGATGCTTAGCGATCCCGAGCCGGTGGTGCGGCAAAAACTGAAGACGATGGTCACCGATCCTGCGCGTGTGCGCCGCACCGATAAGGGCAATCCCGACGTGTGCCCGGTTGGAGACCTGCACAAAATATTCAGCAGCAAAGAAACGATGGCCAAGGTCTACGAGGGCTGCCGGTCGGCAGGAATCGGCTGCATCGAGTGCAAAGGCTGGGTTGCCGATGCCCTGGTCACAATTCTCAACCCTATGCAGGAGCGTCGAAAAAAATACGAAGACAATCCGCGCCTCGCCTGGGATATTCTGGAAGCAGGGTCGGCCCGCGCTCGTGAGGCTGCGGGCGCCACGATGCACGAAGTCCGCAGTTCCATGGGTCTGGATTACGAGAAGGGTTCTACGAAGTGACGGATTTATTTCAACCCAACTCGGAACAAGCAACTGAGGTAGCTTCGCGGCGAAGTGCGGCTCCGTCTGCGTCCGTGGGGATTCAGTTGGTCGCGACCAACCCTGCCACCAAGCCTGCCAAAGACGAAGCCAGCGATTATCCCTTCGCCATCGCGCTCGGCGAAATTTACGAAGGTCCGCTCGACCTGCTGCTCGACCTGATTCGCAAACAAGATATCAACATCTACGACATTCCCATCGCCAGAATCACGGCGCAGTATCTCAAGTATGTGGAGCGCATCCGCGAACTCGACGTGAACGTGGCCTCCGATTTCATTTACATGGCGGCGGTACTGATTCATATCAAGTCGAAGATGCTCTTGCCGCGCGATCCGCTCGCTCCCGCCGATGCGCAGGAAGATCCACGCAACGAACTCGTCAACCGCCTGCTCGAGCACGAAAAATTCAAATCCGCGGCGCAAATGCTTTTGCAGAAACAGCAGATCGAGGACGCGGTCCTCAGCAATCCAGCGATCCGCGAATTCATGGATGCCGAGGGCACGGAACCAGAACTGGCCGCCGATGTCATCGACCTGGTCAAAACTTTCCAGCAGATTCTGGATCGGGCGCGCACCCGGCCGATTCTTGAAGTGAACGAAGAGACCGTAACGGTTGGCCAGATGATTCAGTACCTGCACCGCCGGCTTTCGCTAGAAGATCGCCCGGTTCGGCTGAAGCAAATGCTCCGCAATGTGCCATCACGCGCGGCACTGGTCT
This sequence comes from Terriglobales bacterium, assembly GCA_050010155.1. Lineage (GTDB taxonomy): Bacteria > Acidobacteriota > Terriglobia > Terriglobales > Acidobacteriaceae > Acidiflorens. The sequence continues at coordinate 2,609 of JBEKLO010000033.1, read as the reverse complement.
GCATGTTTCTTGCGTTGCTCGAACTGATTCGCTTGCAAGCGATTCAGGTAAGGCAGGACCACGTCTTCGGCGAAGTGCTGGTGAGAAAGCATTCCCACTTCGAAGAAGTGATGACGGAACAAGCCGCAGTGCGCGATGATTGGAAGTGAAGAACCGTTGCCCGTTGCCAGTAGAGTTCGCGCTGGACTTACCGGCAACTGGTAGCTGGCAACTGATTTTATGAGTCTTAGACCCCAACTCGAAGCCATCATTTACGCAGCGGAAACTCCCATTTCTCTTGATCAGGTTTATTCGCTGGTGAAGGAATCTGTACTGGCGGAAACTCCAGGAATCGAACCAGCGGAAATCAAGTCGCGCATCCGCGCCGCGCTAGAAGAACTCATCGCAAATTATTCCGCTGCCGACCACGGCATCGAAATCCGCCAGGTTGCCGGCGGATACCGGATGTCCACAAAGCCCGAGCAGCATGACGTGGTGCGAGCTTTTGCCAAGAGTCTCAAGCCGCCTTTCCGCCTGTCGCTTCCGGCGCTCGAAACGCTTGCAGTCATCGCTTACAAGCAACCGGTCACGGTGCCCGAGATCAGCGAAATTCGCGGCGTCGATTCCGGCGGAGTCATCGCTACTCTCCTCGACCGCAAGCTGATCACGACCGCCGGCAGAAAAGCTGTAATCGGCCGCCCGATTCTCTACAAAACCAGCAAGGATTTTCTGCTGCGTTTCGGATTGAAGGACATCAACGAACTCCCCAGCATGGAAGAATTCGAGAAGTTGCTGGCCGAGTCGTTCCAGAGCGATGTGCTTCCAAGCGATGCCGCACCCGTAGAATCCTCTTCGGCGTTGCCCTCGACATTAGAGCCTGATGCTTCGGAAATTGAATCCTCAGAGCATGATTCTCCCGAAACCGAAAGTGTTGCCGAATTCACGAATAGTGAAGAAGAAACCGAAGCGCCAGCCAGCACCAAACCGGAGTAGCCATCCATGCCAGCCGAACGTCTGCAAAAAATTATCGCTGCCGCCGGAGTGGCATCTCGCCGCAAGGCCGAAGAACTGATCACCGCCGGCCAAGTGCAGGTCAATGGACAAGTGGTCACCGAACTCGGCACTAAAGCTGATCCCGAGCAAGACCACATCCGCGTGAATGGCAAGCTGCTGCAAGGGCCCGAACGTTTCACCTACGTCGCACTGAACAAACCCAAGGGATACGTGACCACGGTGAGTGATGAGAAAAAGCGCCCCACCGTGATGGACCTGGTGGGCAAAGTGAAGGGGCGCGTTTATCCCGTAGGCCGCCTCGACTGGGCCAGCGAAGGCTTGCTGCTCATGACCAACGACGGCGCACTGGCCAATGCGTTGATGAAAGCGTCGTCCAATGTGCCGAAGACTTACGTCGTAAAAGTCGCCGGCCAACCCGACGAAACCAAGCTCGACAAGCTTCGCCGCGGCGTTTCCATCGCCGAAAAAGGCGGTCGCCGAGTACGCACGGCGCCAGCAAAAATTCGGCTCATCCGCGAAAGCGACAACCCCTGGCTCGAAGTAACCATCATTGAGGGGCGCAATCGACAGGTCCGAAAGATGTTCGAAGAAGTCGGACACCACGTGGAGAAGATCCGCCGCGTGCAGTACGGTCCCCTCGCGCTCGACGTGCCGCCGGGAGATTGGCGCAACTTAACTTTGTTGGAAGTCGCAAAGCTGAAAACTGCCGCGTCAGGACCGAAACTTACGCTTCCGCCGCCCCCAGCGGCCGAGCCGGTGCGTGTATTCAAATCGCCGCAGTCGCCCAAACCCTTGCGGTCGCCGCGACCGTCGCACTTGTCGCGATCAAAGCCATCGCAAGCGCCGAGATCACGCGCACCAAAGCGCCCAACCCACTAACGCTTTCCTTCCACAACCATGGGCAGCCGCGCCGCTCCGTACAGGCCAGCATCGCTCCCCAGCAGAGCGCGCGTGACGATGGTCTTGTGGCCGGGACCGGGCTTCACGTGCGCCGAAGCGCCCTCTTTAAAGTTGCTGGCCAAAGGATCGTTCGGCGCAGTCGCCGCGTACACCAGGGATCGCCGTCGCAACTCCTCAAAGATCGACGGCGAAAAAGCTTCCCATGCGCTCGAAACCCCGCCGCCAATCACGTAAATCGGCAGGTTCAGGGAATTCACCAGCGATGAAAGCACGATACCCAAACACCGTCCCACATAGCGGTATATGCGCCGCGCCTCTTCATCGCCTTGAATTGCAAGATTGTAGATCGACTTCGCACTGAACTCCGAATTGGAACTGGCAGCACTTGCCAGCCCCGACTTCGGGTTACTCGCGATCGCTTCCCGCGCCATCCGGACCACGGCCGTCGCCGAAGCGTATTGTTCCAGGCATCCGCGATTGCCGCATCCACACGGGTGCCCGTCGGGCTCAACCGTGGTGTGTCCGAATTCCCCAGCCATGCCATTCGCGCCGCGCCAGATCGTGCCGCCCATGACCAGGCCGCCGCCGACACCGGTTCCAAGAGTCAGCATGGCGACATCGGAATAATCCTTCGCCGCGCCCAGCCATTTTTCTCCGAAGGCCGCGACATTCGCGTCGTTTTCGAGAATCACCACCGTCTTCAGGCGCTGCTCAAT
>JBEKLO010000032.1:0-41930 GCA_050010155.1 Terriglobales bacterium | reverse complement strand
AGAGTAGGCCGCCGGTAGTTGTCCCCACATGTTGAACTTGAAATATTCGCAAGTTTCCTGGGTGATCTGGTACCGTACCTGCGAAACGTGGGGGCTCTTCTTGTTGCTGAACAGGAACGTCATCTCCCCGTTATGGACGCAGTTTTGATTTCGTTCCACCAGAGCAAAGGGCAAGGATGCCCTCATGTAACCGTGGTCGCCCTCCTCCCGCCAGACGCGTCCCGGGCCGACAATGTAGTTCCACGCCGGATTGCCGGTGATGACAAGTCCCTGGTGAACGGGAATGAGATAGCTGCCGTTCTGCACAAATTCGAAGCTGAACCTTGCGAGGTGCCGCCGCGGGGAGTCGGTCCCGGTGTCGATCTTTTCGTCGTCGCGAAGAAGTCGAAAGCTGCCGCTCGATGCAGGGTTGGACAGCGTTAGAGTTCCTTCAAAAATCTGCGACGGTGCAGCCGCACTGGCGGACAGAGCAAAGCCTGCACGGTCGTCGACGGGAGACGCGGGAGCTGCGTTCGAGAAGAGCTCGCCGTATGTGAGAACGCTTCGATTTGCCTTGCCACTTCCGGTCAGGGGATCGCCGGGAACAGTCGCAGAAGTGGCTGAGAGGAAAGTGGGACCCAGAGAGGCTAACATCGCCCACGACAACAGTCTGGCCAAATGTATAGGAAGCTTCATGAGCACAAAGGAGTGTGAACTCGCCCGAATTCTTCCCCGACTTGCGCCTCATGATATCCCGAAAACACGGGCAGCAGAAACGATCCTACCCCCCAGAATTGCAGGATGAGGTCGGAAAGATAGGCTCCAAAGATGCCGATCCAGTTGCGGGCAGCGTGCGATCCGGTAAGGATGGAGGCGCTGTTCAGCGAAGGATCGAGCGGCGAATAAGACGCCAGCGCAAGGAAAAGGAGGAGTGCGGAGACGCACAACAGGAACCCGACCAACTCGTTCAGGCGCCGGTTCTTAGTGGGCGTAAAAATCTTCGAAAAAAATGTCATGTGGCAGCGACGGCGTTGCCCGGGCGAGACTCACCCAACAGCACCGTTACGTGGCCAGAGCTTGATAATTATGACAAGAAGCGAAGGTTCCGGCAATGTGGGAAACGGGACGGGGTGGCGAGTTGGGTACGGGCGAGGTTCTGAGCGCAATGACGATTTTCGGCAATTTGAGCACCTTAATCGGATGTAGTTTTTGATGCTTGAATTGCCCAGACTATCCCGTGCCGAAGATGGACCACGACGATGTTGGATGAAATGAACGGTTCCCCTGCTCTGTTTCCTTCGACCTCATGTTCATGCAGATAAAAGAGCCTCTCGTCAGTTTTGGACGTCGGCGGACCGAGATTATTCGATACTTCCGCTAATGTACTCCCAAGTTTGAGGGATAGAGACAACTGAACTACGGAGTCTGCTTTTCGGAGGTTGTGACAGCGGGCGTCGAGCACATCATAGCTGGAAACCCGCTGCCATTGGAAACTGCCGACGGAACCCCCGCTGATTTCGCCGCTCTCCAGCCAGAGAACCCATCGGCCAATCTCATCTGTTCCGTGGAAACAGAGCCATTCTAGGGCGTCACCAGCGTCACCCCTTCTCGCCATTACGCCGCCAAGACGCTGTTGTACTTCCTTCATGCTGGTTTCATCCAATCTGATTTGGTAGCCCGATACGCGGAATGCGGAGAGCATCTCTCTTGAAACAGTCGCCTTTACATTTTCCGGGAAATCCCACTCTGGTGGTTCCCAGACCACCTTGGCCGCTTCCCGATTGGGTCGCTTAACCGTTTGAGTGAATGCTGTCGATGCCAGCAGGACAAGGGCGACGCACGCGAGAGAACGCATATACCTTTCGTTGTAGCGGAGAAGAGTCGAGCGCCAGCCGTCACCTGCCGTAACCATACATCTATACTGCCCAGTTATCTACCTTCCAATCACTCCCGCGGCCCAGGCTAGCACCGCAATGCCGAGCACGATGCGATACACGGCAAACGGCGCGAAGCCGCGCTTGCGAACATAGCCCATGAACCAGGCGACCGCTCCATAGGCAACGATGAACGAGACGACGAAGCCGATGGCGAGGATGACCCATTCGTGAGACGAGATTCCGGCGACACCAATGGGATTTTCATCTTTACCGCCGTGGATCGACTTATAGAGCGTGTACAAAGTGGCCACTCCCATTGTGGGGATGGAGAGGAAAAAAGAAAACTCCAGCGCAGCGGCGCGCGACATTCCGTAGAGTTGCCCGGCGCAAATCGTCGACATTGACCGCGAAGTTCCAGGGAACACGGCGGAGAAAATCTGGCATGCGCCGATCCAGATGGCTTGGCCTCCGTGGATGTCGTCCATTTTCCAGGTATGAATGGGTGAACCGGTCGCTCCCGGCCCAGCCTTTTCCCATTTCGCTTTCATGCCGTCAATCACCCACATGATGATGCCGCCGAGCAGCAGGGCCGTGCCCATCACATACAGACTCTCAAGATTCTTGCCAATCACTTTGGTCAGCAGAAAAGCCGGGATCGCGGTGACCACAAACGCGATCATGACCAGGCTCAGCGGATGGGTCAGGTAATCGCAGTCGCCCTTCTCGCCTCGGGGAAATGTTGAGATGAGCTTGGCGATGTGGCTGCGAAAATAAATAGGCAGAACCAGAATCGCGCCCAATTGGATGACAATCGAGTACATCTTCCAATAGCCGCTCGAAAGCGGCACATGCAGCAACAGCTCCGATATGCGGAGGTGGGCGGTGGAGCTGACCGGCAGGAACTCGGTGAGACCCTCCACGATTCCCAGCAGGACGGACAAAAGATAGTCGTTCAATTGTTTTCTCCGGTAACGTGCAATCTGATTTTAGCGAAGTAAGGGCAGTTCAGGGTTGCGTATGTCGAGTCTGGTCCCTTGCATCGCATTCCAAACCCTACCTTAGGTCTTGCCATGAGAACCGACTCTGGGATACAAACGGCAGAGGTCGGATACTCTGGGAATTGGAAGGTTGGATACTCTTGCGATGAAACAGTTAGTGGCTCTAATCCTCCTGCTGGCAGCATCCTTGGCAGCCGCGCAGGAAATAACCGTGGCCGCCGCCGCCGATATGAGTGCCGCTCTCCCGCAACTAGTCGACGCCTACACAAAAAAAACTGGCCAAACGGTAAAGCTGTCCTTCGGAGCGTCCGGAAATCTGACCAACCAGATACGAAACGGCGCACCCTTCGATGTCTTCCTATCCGCTGACGAGGACTACCCTCAACAGTTGATAGCCGAGGGACTGGCATCAAAAGGTACACTCTACCGTTATGCCGTCGGACGTCTGGTGCTATGGGTGCCATCCGACTCGCCGCTCGACTTGTCCAAACTAGGCATTAAGGCGTTGCTCGACCCATCCGTCAAAAAGATTTCCATCGCGAATCCCGCGACCGCACCCTACGGCCGAGCCGCCGCCGCCACCCTACGCCATTTCGGAATTTACGATCAGGTCTCAAGCCGCCTGGTCATAGGCGAGAATATCTCGCAGGCGGCCCAGTTCGTAGAGTCGGGCAACGCCCAGGCCGGACTGATCGCGCTTTCCCATGCGCTCGCGCCCGCCATGAAAGATAAAGGCCGCTACTGGGCGGTCCCGCTCGATGCCTATCCCACGCTGAATCAAGCAGCCGTGGTGCTTTCAAAATCCAAACAGCAGGATGCGGCCCGCAAGTTCCTGGAATTTTTGCGCAGTCCCGAGGCCGCTTCCTTGCTCAGGAGCTACGGCTTCAGCTTGCAGGCGGAGGAGCATTGATAGGCAGAAACGTTTCGATGGGAGAGCGAGTGAGATGAACTGGCAGGCGTTCTGGCTCACCGTGCGTCTAGCCGCCATCGTCTCGACGCTGCTCGTCGCCATCGGAATCCCCATCGCCTACTGGCTGACCTATGCCCGCTGGCGCTGGAAATTTCTAGTCGAAGCCGCAGTCGCTCTCCCCATAGTGCTTCCTCCGACAGTACTAGGTTTTTATGTCCTGGTGGCGCTAGGTTCGCGCAGCCCGCTGGGGCGTTGGTGGGAATCGCTCACCGGCCACACCCTGGCTTTCACTTTCGAAGGCTTGGCGATTGGGTCGTTGTTATACAGTCTACCCTTCGCCGTGCAGCCGTTCGCCGCGTCGTTCGGAGCGGTCGACCGCTCGCTGCTTCATGCCTCGGCATCGTTGGGCCACTCTCCCGCGCAAACCTTCCGCCGCATCGTGCTCCCCCTCTCGAAAGCCGGACTCGTCACGGGTTTTGCCCTCAGCTTCGCGCACACGCTAGGCGAGTTTGGAGTTGTGCTTATGGTCGGAGGCAATATCCCCGGGGTGACACGCACCATCTCGATCGATATTTACGATCAGGTGCAAGCCGCAAACTATTCCAGCGCGAACCAGACGGCTCTCGTGCTGCTCATCCTCTCGTTTGTTGTGCTCTCATTCGTCTACGGAGTGAACCGGCGTTCCTGGGTGGTTGGCCCGTGGCGATAAAATCACAGATCGCCAACTCGCCGCGATTCGCACCGCCATCCTCGCCCCCGGTAATTTCGGCCGATCTCGAAGTCCGCATCCGGAAGCGCTTTCCGAATCCAGAAGGCACCTTCAATTTAAATGTTCACTTTCGCGCGCTGGCCGGTTTCACGATTCTTTTCGGAGCATCCGGCGCGGGGAAAACGACGCTGCTCGATTGCACCGCCGGGTTGACTGATCCCGACGAAGGGCGCGTTGCTGTAGGCGGCGAAGACCTTTGACTCGGAGAAGAAGCAAAACGTCCCTGCCTGGAAACGCCGCATCGGCTACGTACATCAGGATCTCGCCCTCTTCCCGCACCTGACCGCCGAGCAAAACGTGGCCTACGGTCTTCGCGCGCTGAGCGCCTCCGAGCGACAAAAGCGCAGCCGCGAAATCCTCGACCTCTTCCGCATCGGTCACGTGCGCGATCGGCGTCCGGCGCAAATCTCCGGGGGCGAACGCCAACGAGTGGCCCTGGCCCGCGCGCTGGTAACGGAACCCAGGGCCTTGCTGCTCGACGAGCCCTTGGCCGCGCTCGATCGTCCGACAAAATCTCTGCTGGTCGGCGACCTGCGCCAGTGGAACCAGCATCACCGCGTTCCGATCCTCTTCGTCACCCACAACGGTGAAGAAGTATTTGCCCTGGGAGATGAGGTGATCATGCTAGACGCCGGACGAATCGTAGCTCAAGGCCAGCCGCATGAAGTCATGCGTGCTCCGCGCCTCGAAACGGTGGCGCACCTGTCAGGTTTCGAAAATATTTTTGACGTCACTGTGCTGGCACTGCACGAAGGTCGCGGCACCATGACTTGCCGCGTGGCCACGAGCGAGCTTGAACTGGAAACGCCACTGGTTCGGGCCGAGGTTAGCTCGCGCCTGCGCGTAGGCGTGCGCGGCGGCGACTTGCTGCTCGCGACGGAAAACCCGCTCGGCTTGAGCGCTCGTAATATTTTGCCGGGAACCATTCGGCGGCTGGCGCAGAAAGATGTGATCGTCTCGGCGATCGTGGATTGTGCCGGCACGGAATTTGAAGTTCACTTGACCTTAGCCGCCCGCGACGCTCTCTGCCTTGTCCCGGGCAAGGCCGTGTGGGTCGTATTCAAAACACATTCCTGCCACTTGCTTGCAAGCTGAACACTGTCGAAGGAATCAATGCTCTAATGCTTCGAGTGCGCCGGTAGGTTCGCCCAAACTGAATGTCATCGCTGCAAAATCAAGCGTGAAGCTCTCGAAGCCCGCCACTACATCTTGTCCCAGGTTCCCGTAAAAGTCGTCGATCCCCGATCCCATAGTCGAAAGAAAAATCGGCACCATCTTCAAAGTAGCCGTCTTGTCGCCGATGCCAAGGTTGACCCGCCGCTGCAGATAGACTTTCCGCGTCACCACCCCACCTGCGCCGGCACTCTTGTTCTTCCCTTTCTTCCATGTGCCGGACTCACTCCGAAACCGTTCATAATAGCGGGCGGATAAATTAGTCCCAGACGCGCCCGTGTCGAAGCTGAAAGGCAGATTCTTGCCTTCGACCACGCACTCAATCACCGGCGTCAGCAACTTCATATACATTCGCGTCCCCGCCATGCTCGACCGGCTCTTATCGCCCGCCTCGAACCCGCCGCCGTGCAGAAAGGTGATATTACCCAGCGCCTGAAAAACTGGATACCCAATGATTCCATTGATCTGATATGCCTGTTTGCCAGGGCCGACCTTCAGGTTCGCATCGTCGAGCACAAGCACCACTACATTGCGGAGCGTCGCGCCTCCCATCTTTAACGTGGGAAGCAGCGCCACATGCAGTGGATTTTCAATTCCAGTAACCCCGGCCATCGTCTGCGCAACTCCCGGAAACAGCTTAAGCCCAAGCCGCTCGGCAAAGCTGCGGCTGACCGTCGAAAGATTTGCTCCCGTGTCCAGCAGCCACTGCTCGCGAACTCCATTCACTGTCAGTTCCGCATTCACCGAGCCCAAAGGATTGCGCGAGGTCTTCAACTGCACAGGCCCGTCCCAAGTGATCGTCTGCGCCGGCGCTCCGCGCAGAATATGCATCACGCTCGAATCGTCCTTAGTGCCCTGCAACTGCTCCTTACTCAACTGGCTGGCAAAGTGATCCAACAAATCGTCATACGCTCGCGCTGAATCGTCGTACTGAAAACTCTTGTTGTAGTCATCCGCCAGCGCCTCCAAGGCGACCGCAGCCCGGTCCGGTCGCGCCGTCCGGATACTCGGCAAAGCGCCCTTCAGTAGTCGAATCGATTCCTCAATTCGTCCCGATCGATTCGCCAACAAGCCTGCAAAGTAGTCGTGTTCAGGCCCTGGTGCCATGGTGCGCAGCCGCGCTTCCAGTTCGTCGAGCCGGAACGCCTTCACCTCGGCATCAGCACCGTCCGTGACCACTGCGCCAGCACCCTGTGCCGCTACGAGGGACGTCTGCCAGCCAAGCACTACACAAAGCAGAATCGCCGCGACCAGCGCCGCGGAGAAACCTCGAAGTCTCGCCTTCATGCAACTCCTCTCCTCTAGATCGAACCGCTCACCGCATCGCGATCACCGCGATCCACTGCCCGTTCACTTCCTTGTGATAAACAACCGTTCCCCCCAATCGCTGGACAATCTCCTCGGGCAGCAAATCAACATGATAGCCAAAGAATTTTTCCTTGAGACGCTGCCAGGCATCCCAATTCTCCAGCAGCGGATGCGGCGGTTGATACTTCGTCGAAAAAACCAGAGCAAAGTCAAACTGTCCGCGAGCCTTCGCCGCCAAATCGATCTGCGAAGCCGAGAAGTCCTCGATGCGCACCACGCGAAAAGGCGAACTGGCGTCAGAACTGGCATGAACATATCCCAGCCACGGCCGAGTGAGTTCGTCCGACGCCGGCCACGCTGTCAGAATGCTCGCCCCCGCGTATCGCATCGACAAAAAGCGACTAACCTCCGCGTGCATCACGATGTAGTCGCGATACGCCAGATTATCTTCGAGAGAAAATCCATAAGGCGGATTGCTAAACAGCCCCGCCACAAAGGCAATACCGACTGCACCCACAAACAGTCTCCAATACCGCGTTCGTCGCCAAAGGGTCGAGACCATCGCCAAAATCACCAGCGGAACCACGGGCAACATGTAGCGAGCCAGAACCGCGCCGCCCACAACCGACATAAAACTCAGATAGGCGAGCACCACTGAAAGAAATGAGGCCTGAATCCAAAACGCAATTCGCGGACGAGCGACTCCGTTCTCCTTGAGCGCTGGACGAAGCATAGCCAACAATCCCGCCAGCGTAAGTAGATACAAGCCAAAGTATCCGAATAGCTGCCAGAGTCTCAACCCCAGAGCCAGCGGCACGCGCCCAGGATTGAGCGTGGAGGCAACGTTGTAGCGAAAAAATTCCGGATTACCCAGCAGGAACCCGGTCTTCAAATAGTGGTAGGCGTACCAGCCCGCCAGCGGCACAACCGGAAGCATCAGGCAGAGCCAGCGCGTGCGCTGTCCGGAGGGCAGGATCTCCAGCCATCGAGGACGGGTCCAATAAGCCAGCAACTCCCAGCCCAGCAGCGCCATCGGAGCGAGGATCGCAGTCTCTTTCGTCAAAGCCGCGAGCGAGAACCAGAGCGCGACCTTCCACGGATGATCTTCTTTTTTGTAAGCGGCAATATAAGCGGCCAGCGCCCAGAAAGTAAATCCGGCAGCCGTCATATCCAACTGGGCCATCGAACTCTCGGTGAAGTACACCGGATAAAGCGCCACTAACACCGTCGTCGCCCAAGCCACGGGCGGATTGGCGGCCGCGAGCGCCAGCCGAAACAATCCCAGCAGAGAGAATGCGCTCAAAGCCAGCATGGCCGTGCGCGTCACCAGAGTGGAGTATCCGAAAACACGCCAAGCCAGCGCCAGCCATGCCATCACCAGCGGAGGATGCGCGTTGGTTACCGTGGTATGCGGAATGAGCGAGCCGCTCAGAAACAAATCGCGCGCTGCCGGCACGTAATAGCCAGCTTCATCCCAAAAATACGGTAGGCGGAGGAGCGGCGCATGCAGCAGCATCAACCCTGCAAAGAACAGTGCAAACAGTAGAAGTTGCAGTGTCCATGGGGTCCAGCCACCAGCGGAAGGCGCCGGGGGGAATTTCTTCTTGGGATCGGGCGACTGTTCCGATCGCGCTGCCGTCCACGTCGCTGTCATTGAACGGCGCCTCAGTGCACGGGTCCAACCGGAGCCCGCGGATCAAGTTTGATCTCGCCGAACGCGGCCTCGTAGTTCGACACATTCTGCTGCAGGAGCGCCATCAATGCCTTAGCCTGTTGCGGGCTGAGATAAATTCCCTGAAAGTTGCGCAGTTCCACCTGCGCCTCCGAACTTTGCTGCATGGTCCCAAACACCAGAAAGAAATCCCATACATTCACGCGAATCTGCACGCTGTTGGCATAAGCATCGCGATAATCGGGGGCTTGAACGAACTTCACATTCGGTTGGTTCGTTGTATTCATAGTCCGAAGTGTAACGCGCTGCCGAGCACAGAGCAAAGTGCGGCTTCAACATATCCACTACGGCAAACTTTAAAGACTGAAGTTCCGCTTACACCAGTTTCGTCTTCGATAGCGGAAGCTCGCGCACTCGCTTGCCGGTGGCCGCGAAGACTGCGTTGTAGATCGCAGGAGCAATCGGCGGCAATCCAGGCTCGCCCACTCCGGCTGGCGGCGCTTCGTTTTCCACGATGTGGACCTCGATGTGACGCGGCGCGCGGTTCATGCGCGTGATCGGATAATTGTGGAAGTTGCTCTGGTCGACGACTCCGTTGGTCGCCGTGATCTCGCTGAACAACGCCAGACTTGTTCCAAACACCGCCGCACCCTCGAACTGATTGCGGATGTTGTCGGGGCTGACGATTGTGCCCGCATCCACGGCGGTCCACACATTTGGAATGTGGACCTGTCCGCGGCTGTCGATTTCAACTTCCACCACGGTTGCTACGTAGGTCAGGAAACTACGATGAGCAGCTATCCCCAGGCCGCGGCCTTTGCCCATGGGCTTCTTCCCCCAGTTGGATCTCTCGGCTACGATCTCGACTACGCGCCGCAAACGGGAGGTGTCGAGAGGGTATTGCTTGGCGTCTTCCGCCTCGTCTCCGGTGAGATCAAGTTTGACGATGCGCGGCGGACCGATCAGATCCAGCAGAAACTGGACGGAATCTTTATTAGCGTTATGCGCGAGCTCGTCGGCAAAGGAGTGAATCGCGAACGCATGATAGATGTTGGCTACGCTGCGCAGCCATCCAATGCGCACGTGGAAGTCGGCGGGGCCGTTTTCAGCGCGATGATTCGGAATATCGAAGGGAAGATTGTTCCATCCCAGGCCCATCTCGTCGAGTGCATAGGTGGCTGAGGCCTCGAACGTGGAACCAATGGGCGGATACACAGTGCGTTGCAACCAGGCGCTGGGCTTGCCATCCCGGCCGACTGCGGCCTTCATGTACATTGCGGCCACGGAGTGAAAGAAATCAAAGCGAATATCGTCTTCGCGGCTCCAGACGACTTTGACGGGTTTGCCCAGTTGCTTGGAAAGAACGGCCGCTTCCGCGACCTGGTCGGGCTTGGACTTGCGTCCGAAGCCACCGCCTAGCAGCGTGACATGGCACGTCACGTCCTCTTTCTTGATGCCGAGGACTCCGGCAATCGTCTCTTGCACGGCTTGCGGATTCTGCGTGGGGGCCCAAGCTAGAACCTTTCCGTTGCGATACTCGGCGACAGCTACGGGCGGTTCCATGGACGCGTGCGCCAGATGCGGGGCGTAGTACTCGGCCTCGATGATCTTCCCACCGTTTTTTGTCGTCTGGGCAAACGCGGTATCGACATCGCCGACGTTGCGAACTACTTTGCCCGGTTGGCGGGAAGTTGCTTCGAGCGTCTTGCGAAACGGCTGAGAATTGTAGACGGCGTGCGGGCTATTGTCCCATTCGATCTTGAGACTCTTTCGTCCTTTGAAGGCCGCGTAGGTGTTGTCGGCAATTACGGCGACTCCGCCGAGTGGCTGAAACTGGTGCGGCGGTTTGAAAGTTGCGATGGTCAGTGTTTTCTGCACGCCGGGAACTTTGAGCGCGGCCTTGTCATCGTAGGACTTGATCTTTTGCCCCAGCACGGGAGGATGCTCGACGGACGCATAGACCATGCCGGGCATGGATGCGTCCATGCCGAAGATTGCCTTGCCGGTGACGATTTCGGGAAGGTCGAACAGGGAATTGCTTTCTTTACCGATGTAACGCCACTCGGAGCGAGGCTTGAGCGGGACGTCTTCTTTCTTCGGAACGGGGAGTTTGGCTGCTACTGCGGCAATTTCGCCGTAGCCCAACTTGCGGCCGGTCGCGCGATGTACGACAAAATGCGGCTCGGTGGTGCAATCTTTTGGAGAAACATTCCACTGCGCTGCGGCGGCGGTGATCAGCATTACGCGGCCGGTGGCTCCCACCTGGCGCATCAGATCGAAGTTGCTGCGGACGGAATGCGAGCCGTCGGTATCCTGGTCGCCGTATTTCGGATCGCCAATCGCCTGCTCAATGTTCACTTTCGACCAGTCTGCGTCTAACTCGTCGGCGACAATGAGCGGCAAGGCGGTGCGACTACCGCATCCCATCTCCGAACGATGGGCGACTATGGTGACGGTGCCGTCGGACGCGATTGCCATCCATAAACTTGGTTCAAACGGAGGCGCGGGCGCTTCGCCTTGCGCGGCCCATAGCGGCTCGGGAATGAAGCGCGCACCCAGCACGAAAACGCCACTGGCTAATGCGCCTTGCAGGAATCCTCTTCTGCTGAAATTTGGATTCCCCTGACGGCTGACATTTTCGATGCGCTTCATGCCGTCTCCTTCGCAGCCTGATGAATGGCGGCCCGAATTCGCTGGTAGGTGCCGCAGCGGCAGAGATTGCCGGACATGGCGGTATCGATATCCTGGTCGCTCGGATTCTTATTGTCTTTGAGTAGGGCGATCGCCTGCATAATCTGGCCGGTTTGGCAGTAACCACACTGCGGAACTCGAATCTCCATCCACGCCTTTTGCACGGGGTGCAGCAGCGCGATGCCTTCAATGGTCGTGATCTCGGCGCCGCTCACTTCTTTCATGGGAGTGGTGCAGGAGCGGATGGCCGCGCCATTCTGGTGCACGGTGCAGGCTCCGCATAGGGCCATGCCGCAGCCGAACTTCGTGCCGGTGAGTTGAGCTACGTCGCGCAAATACCAGAGCAGCGGCATGTCCGGATCGCCGTCGAACGTCTGCTCGTTGCCGTTTACTTTAAAACGGATCATCTGTCCCTCGCGGAACTACGGATCTTGCCAAATTGATTTCCATATCGTAGTCGCAGAGCGTGAAATGTGGAAGAGTGACGGCAGGGATTCCGCCAGCGCCGATGCGGGCGTCATATAATCGTCTGGCATTCTGGCGTTCGTTTTATCGCGGAGGAATTTTGGCATACGACGATCTGCGGGACTGGATCAAAGCGCTCGACCGAGCCGGCGAACTGAAGCGCGTCCGCACGGAAGCGGACCCGATTTTGGAAATTACCGAGATTGCCGATCGGGTTTCGAAGAGCAGAGTCATAGAAAAAGGCGGGCAGGGAACGTTTGGCGGCAAGGCTCTGTTGTTCGAGAATGTGAAGGGCTATCCCGGCTCGCAACTTCTTATCAACCAGTTTGGATCAGCACGGCGTATGCGGCTCGCGCTCGAAGTCGATGGACTTGACGAAATTGCCGAGCGGATTCGCGGGTTTATGGATGTGAAGTCTCCGCAAGGCTTTCTCGACAAAGTGAAGATGCTGCCGATGCTGGCTGAGATGGGAAAGTTTTTCCCGAAGACCGTTCCCACGGGGCCGTGTAAAGAGGTGATCAAGCGCGACAATTTTTCGCTGCTTGATTTTCCGATTTTGCAATGTTGGCCGAAAGATGGCGGACGGTTCATCACGCTGCCCTGCGTGATTACGCGCGATCCCAAGACGGGGAAGCGGAATGTCGGAATGTATCGCATGCAGATCTACGATGAACGCACGACCGGCATGCACTGGCAGCGGCAGAAAGTTGCGGCGGAACATTACCGCGACCGTATGCGGAGTGCGAGTGCCGTTGCTACGGATTCGCGGGCCTCTCGATCGGCCGCGGTTGATATCATGGCTCGCTCTTCTGGTGGCTCGATGCTGGCTGCGGGGGAGCGGCCCTCCGGACGAATGGAGGTCGCGGTTGCCATCGGGACCGAGCCTGCGCTTACTTTTTCTGCCATCGTGCCTGCGCCTCCGGATGTCGAAGAATTCATCATTGCCGGATTTCTACGGCAGAAGCCGGTTGAACTGGTGAAGTGCGAAACGGTCGATCTCGAAGTTCCGGCTCATGCGGAGATCGTGCTCGAAGGCTACGTCAACCTTGATGAGCTTCGGACCGAAGGGCCGTTCGGCGATCACACGGGTTTCTACTCGCTGGAGGATGAATACCCAGTGTTTCACGTGACCTGCGTGACGCACCGAAAAGATCCGATCTACGCGACGACGGTTGTGGGCAAGCCTCCGCAGGAAGATGCTTGGATGGGCAAAGCGGTCGAGCGAATTTTTCTGCCGCTGATGAAACTGACGATTCCTGAGCTGGTGGACATTAATCTGCCGATTGAGGGTGTGTTCCACAACTTGATGATCGTTTCCATTCGCAAGTCGTATCCGGGGCAGGCGCGCAAGGTGATGAATGCCATCTGGTCGCTGGGGCAGGCGATGTTCACCAAGTGCATCGTCGTGGTCGATGAAGACGTGGATGTGCAGGATGTGGGCGACGTTACATTGAAGGCGCTCAACAACATCGATCCCGAGCGCGACATACAGTTCACATTGGGGCCGGTGGATTCGCTTGATCACGCTGCACGGTTCGCGAATTACGGATCGAAGATGGGGATTGATGCTACTCGGAAGTGGACAACTGAGGGATTTGGGCGTCCGTGGCCGGATGAGATTGTGATGGACTCGAAAACCAGGGCGCTGGTCGATGGGAAGTGGAAGGCGCTGGCCAAGGAACTGGGGATCGATTAGCGTGCTCAGCATGCCCACGGATCGCTCACCAGACGATCCGGCGATTACCTGAGGTGCGGAGAAGACGCAGGGGTCTTTCGACTCCGCAGAAACTTCACGTTGTGAAGTTTCTGCTCCGCTCAAGATGACAACTTAGCTCAGACGACGGCTTAAGATCACATTTCAGTTTGACGGCACGCAGTCTAGCGCGGAGGCCTCTTTTCCTCCTTGGGTGCGGGTGCGGGCTTGCTTTCGGCGCGAGGGGCGCTTTGATGCTCAGGTTTCGGCGCGCTGTTGTGCGCCACCGTCTCCTTGGGCGCGGGAGCAGGCCTGCTTTCCGCGCGCGGCTCAGATGCATGTTCGTTTTTTGCCGGCTTTGCGGGCTTCGGCGGTTTGGTTTCAGCTTTGGCGGTCTTTTCGTGCGTGGGAGCCGGCTTGCTTTCCGCGCGCGGCTCGGAGGCGTGTTCGTTTTTTTCCGGCTTTGCTGGCTTTGGCGGTTTGGATTCGGCTTTGGCCGTCTTTTCATGCGTGGGAGCGGGCTTGGTTTCCGCACGCGGCTCGGTTACGTGTTCGTTTTTTGCTGGCTTGGCTGGCTTGGATTCGGCCTTAGCCGTCTTTTCTGGCTTGGGCGCTTTCTCAGTCTTCTCGGCGTGAGTGGTTGCTGGTTTGGCTTCCTCACGCGGCGCTCTTGCGTGCTCGGCTGTTGCGGGCTTGGATTTGGACGATGATGATCTGGATTCAGTCTTGGTTCTGCTTTCACGATTGGTTCGAGTAGACGGTGTTTTCTCCGCGGTAGTTCGGGCTGCACTTGCCCCTCGAGCTGCTACTACCCCCGTTTTGAAATCTCCCGGTTTGGCCGATGCCGCGATCGGCGGTTTACCGTGGTTGACGGAAGCTCGCAGGCTGCGGTCGCTGGCAGCGGCTTCTTGTTGCCTGGTTTGCTCCGCCGTAGGCGCGATGTGCCGTTCACTGGCGTATTTCTCCTGTTCGGCGGTTGGTCTGGCAGTGAGCCCACCGCGCCCGCCGTTGTAGCTGACGTGGCTCGAGCCCATGTTGACTACAGTCTTCGTGTACGTGTTGTGAATGATGGTGGTGTTTACGTTCATCACCGAGGTGTTGTAGAAGAAGTTTCCGCCTTGCCAGTATCCCCCGGCAAAGCCCGTACCCACATATCCGAATCCATAATTCACGCCACCGTAGAAACCGACATCGAGTCCCCAGTAGCCGGCGTGCCATAGATAACCGCCATTGCCCCAGCCCCAGTACCCGGGAGTCCACAGGAAACCTGTCTCGGGCGCCTCAACCCACGTGCCAGGCACCCAGTAGTAGTCGCCGTCGTCCCAAGCCCAATAGCCGGGGGTCCAGAGATAACCGTCGCCCGGACAGACGGGCTGCGTGTACACGGGGAGAACCGGTGGCGCAACCGTGATGGACACGGCCACCTGCGCGAACGAGTGAATGGGCGAAGCGAGCACCACGAGCGTCAAGAGCAGACAACCTAGTAAGCGCGCTGAGCGGGCGGAAGTCATTTCATCACCTCGAGAGATTGGTTGGCCGAAGCGGGAGCGACCGTGACGGACCAGGAATTGCGCTTTCTGTCCGTGTCAAGTTGTGTCAATAAAAATTGCACCCCTCTCCGATGCTGGGGAGGGTTGTTTAGGTTGTCGATTACCGACGGTCGCGCGTAAGTAGTTCAAATTCTTCAGGTGTTTTCGGCCGGTCCTCTCGCAGCAGGCGCGACAGGGCGCGATCAGCGAGCAACTTGCCTCCGGTTTGGCAGGTTGGACAGTAGTTGGTTTCGTTGGAGGCGTAGCGGATACGTTGGATTTTCGCCTGGCAGCGCGGGCACGGCTCCTTGTAGCGGCCGTGAACCGCCATTTCCGGGCGAAAGGCTGTGACTTTCTCGGGAAATTGGTCGCCGGTCTCTTGCCGCAAGCGCTCGGTCCATTGCAGCAGGCTGTTTTGTGTGGCCGCAAACAGGGGCTCGATTTCTTCGGGCTTCAACTTTTGCGTCAGGGCAAATGGCGAGAGGCGGGCTTCGAAAAGAATCTCGTCGGAGTAGGCATTGCCGATGCCGCTGAAGAGCCGTGGATCGGAGAGAGCGCGTTTGAGCGTGTGGTTCTCGGACGTCAGAACCTCGGTAAAGCGCTCCAGATTTGATTCCAGAACTTCGAGGCCTCCGGGATCAAGAGCTGAGAGCCCATCTTCTCCTTTGACCACGTGTAAGGAGGCGCGTTTTTGCGAGCCCGCTTCGGTCCAGAGCAGAGTTCCGTTCGTGAAATCGAAGGCGGCCAGGCCGCGCGGTGGTGAAAGCTTGGCGTCACGTTTCTTCCAGTGCAGGCGGCCGGCAATCATCAAGTGCAGGACCAGCCAAAGGTCATTGTCGAAGCCGATGCAGATTCGTTTGCCCAGGCGGCGCAATTCGACGACGGTTTTACCCTCCGCATCCGTCACAGGCGGAACGGCAGTGCGCAACAGAAATGGACTTGCAATGCGCACGCGTTCCAGGCGCTGGCCTTGGATGCGTTGCCGCAGAGCGTCGAGATAGACGACTATATCGGGCAGCTCGGGCACAGGTTAGCCTTAGATAGATTCTCGGACCATGGTACATCCCTGCTTTTCAAAAGGCGCGGTAGTGGCTAAGTTTAAAGGGAGCTCGCTTGAACCCCCTCCCAACTTGTGTTTTGATAGATCAATAACGCGGCCCGTGGGGGGCCGCATAGTGCTTGACCTCAACCTGAACCTCATCCTCAGAGGAGAAGAATTATGAAAGAAGTCCATTACATTCCGAAGGGCTATAACACAATTACTCCGTACCTGGTGATCAAGGGCGCGGCAAAAGCGATTGACTATTACAAGAAAATTTTCGGCGCGACTGTAGTCGAGCGCATGGACGCTCCTGACGGCCGGGTCGGCCATGCCGAATTGCAAATCGGCGATTCGCGCATCATGCTGGCGGATGAAAATCCTCAGATGGGATACCGCAGCGCCGAAAGTATCGGGTCGTCTCCGGTGAGCCTGTATGTGTACCTCCCGAATTGCGATGAAGTGGTCGCAAGAGCGGCGGCGGAGGGTGCAAAAATTCTGAAGCCCGTCGCGGATCAGTTCTATGGCGATCGGTCAGGCTTCATTCAGGATCCGTTCGGACATCTCTGGGGTATTGCGACGCACAAGGAAGACGTGTCTCCCGA
Source organism: Terriglobales bacterium (assembly GCA_050010155.1). Lineage (GTDB taxonomy): Bacteria > Acidobacteriota > Terriglobia > Terriglobales > Acidobacteriaceae > Acidiflorens. The sequence goes on along the minus strand of JBEKLO010000032.1, from coordinate 25,222 downwards.
AGAGATGGCCGAGCGTGCCAAGAAAGCTATGCAGGCGGCGTGAAGACGACGTCAGGCAGTTGGCTCATAGCTCTGAGGTCGATCTGAACTCGAATTGGCTAAAGACTATGAGCCGATTTCGCAGCGGCTCTTGCGCGGGCTGCTCTAGCTAGCACTACAACCTACGAAAGGAACTTTTTCTATGCTCTCTGCTGGCAATCCGTTTCCGAATTTTTCGCTGCCCAACCAGGACGGCAAAACCATGAAACTCTCCGACTTCGCGGGACAGTGGCTGGTCGTCTATTTCTATCCGAAGGACGACACGCCGGGCTGCACCATCCAAGGCAAATCGTTTACCGCGACCAAGGCTAATTTCGATGCTGCCGGGATCAAGGTCATTGGCGTCAGCGCCGACGACGTCACCTCGCACCGGAATTTCTCGCACAAGTTTGCCTTTACCATCGACTTGCTTTCCGACACCGAATCGAAACTGATGAAGACTCTGGGGCTCGGGCAGGCGGAATGGAAAGGAATGAAGTTCTGGGAGCGCACGAGTTTTGTGGTCGACCCGAAGGGCGTGATCCGCAAGGTGTACGAAAAGGTAAACCCCGAAGGCCACGAGCAGGTGCTGCTTGACGACATCGCGGGGATGAAGGCAAAGGCGGCCTGAGCCAGAAGCGCGGATTGTTCGCGGGATAACGCGCTATCCGCGCCTAAGGCGTGGGCTGGAGATCCGCTCTACTATGGTGTTAATCCGCCAGCGGGTCGATCGCGAAGTTGGCGCCACGTTTGCTGCGGCTCCAGGGGCGGCGCAGCATTCCCGCCAAGCCCTCGGCCATCGCCGAGGGCAGGATTTTGTACAGCCGCGCGCGCAAGTCGCGATACGCTTGGGTTCCGGCAAAAAGGTCGCTCATCAGACTGCGGATGCTTGCGCTTTGCTCGGTTAGAGACACCATCCGCTCCAAAACGCTCTCACCCAAAAATTGTCCATTGTAGAAGCGGTCGGAAACTTGTGCCGCGAGCTTCAACTCACTTAACACCTCTTCTCGCAGAATGGATCGGTAGTCTTCGGGGCGTTCCGCTAATAGTGCGTTGGCGCACAACTCGGCCGATCGTAGCGCGTAGTAGAGGCCTTCTCCGGTAATCGGGTCTACCAGTCCAGCGCTGTCGCCTACCATCGCCCAACCTTCGCCACTCACTTCTAGCGTTTCGAAAGTCTGGGGACGAAAAGACGGAAGAATGTGCGAGTAAAAATGGGCGCCATTGAGTGGGAGGCCATTTTCTTCGAGCCAGCGTTCCAGTATGTGGCGCAAGTTGCCGGTCGATGTTTCGCCCATTTTGCCTGCAATTCCGGCGGAAACATGATCGATGCGGGGGAAGACCCAGATGTAGCCGGTGATCGCTTTCAGAAACTGAATCTGCATCAACGCCGTGCGGCCGGGGATGAAGTAGCCGGCGGTGACCATTAGATCGCTGGGCGAAATCGGCGAGAGGAATTGGGCGCGGAACGGATTGCGCGCGCCGGCGGCGAGAATCAAGTTGGTAGCGCTGTATTCAGCCTGGGGCGTTCGCAGTTTCCAGTCTCGACCGGTGCGGGCAATCTGCGTGACGCGCTCCCGCCGTATGTCGGCGCCGGTACGTCGGGCTCGCTCCAGCAGCAAGCCGTTCAATTTCAGGCGAGAGAAGATGGCTACCGGATGATCGAGGTGGAAGCGCACTCGTCGCCCCGAAGGGCTAATCAGTTCACATTCTTCAACGGGATTGTGTTCCGCCCGATGATTTCCGACAGAGTTGTTTTCGCCGCGTGCGTCGGCGAGAAACGGATATTGCAGCAAAGCTTTGTGGGTTAGGCCGCCACCGCAGGGCTTTTCCCATGCTAGCTTTTCTTCAAAGAGAAGGACGTTCCTGCCTTCCGCCGCGAGGAGCGCAGCGGCCAGCGCGCCCGCTGGACCGCCCCCGACAATCGCAATGGAGTGTCGCGTAATCATGTTCTTATGCGGATTTGTTGCATGGAAGAGACTCGCTGGCGGGCAGCCAGATTCCGCCGCCGCTCGCGCGAGTACTTTCCGAGCCGGGGGTTGGCAAGCTAAGAACTCGCGCGAATCCGCGAACTTGCTTTCTATTGCAGCGTGGTCGAGTTACTCAGCCCCTGATAAATGAACAATCCTGCAATGACCAGGATCATGACTCCCGACAAGGCGCCGAGGATTTTGACGATCGGGCCGATCTTTTTCATCTTGGCCAGAACTTCGACCTGATCCTTATGCATCTGCGATTCGGATTCATTGAGGAAGATGGAATCGTCTTCGTGCATGGTGAGGGTGCTCTTATAGATCAAGAGGATGATCAGAACCCCTGTCAAAACACCCCACGCGACCAGCAGCATAAACATCGGAGTCATACGCCCACCTCGTAGCTTGGCTCGAGCCGGTATCCCGCAGTTTCCGTGTGCAACTCCAGCAGAAACGATGCTGCTGTGGGTTGCCATCCGGGTACGGACTCTACTGCGCACGATTATAGACCCGTTGGCAAGAGGGCAGCGACTTCTTGCTTGCCGGTGCATCTAATAAAACGTAATTGTGCCGATAGACTGGTTTCCGGGGGGACTATCCGGCTTTCAGGGGTGAAGTACAGGTTCTTAGGGTCTGGGAATGGGACCTTTGGCTTCGCTCGGAGCACCGGAATGCGACCGCCGCAAGATGCCGGCGCTACCTCGGCAGACACCGCCGGATTGCAAAAAGCGCTTGCGGCGCTGGGCACGACCTTTGTTATAATGAGACCTACAAGGAGATCCCACAGATGGCAACTAGCACCGTACCCGAAACCCAACCCAAAACCGCGGCACCTGTCCTAACTCCATCCGCGATTGCCAAGGTGAAAGAGATCATGGCCTCGCAGACCCCGGTCCCGTCGGGATTGCGGTTGTCGGTCGTCGGCGGCGGTTGCTCCGGCTTTCAATACTCCATGGCGTTCGAGAATGGCGCCGGCATGATGGACAAGGTTTTCGACTTTGACGGATTGAAGGTTTACGTGGATGCTACTTCGCTGATGTACCTGGGCGGAGCGCATGTGGATTACGTGGAAACGCTGGAAGGCGCCGGCTTCAAGTTCGAAAACCCGAACGTGAAGAGCACGTGCGGTTGCGGCTCCTCGTTTAACGTTTAACGGTCCGCGTTCAAGAATTTCTTGTTTCACAGTAATGCCTGGTTTGGGACAAAGCCCCGCTTTCGATGCGGGGCTTTTCTTTTGCTCGAAGATGAAGAGATGAAGAGTGGAGTGAAAAGGCAAACTCTACTGCTGGGGCGCCTGTTGGGGAGGCTGGGGAGCGGGCTGAAGAATCGGGGTCTGGCCGCCGTTCGGAGTTGATCCCCCTCCCAGACCTTGACCAAAACCACTCGGCCCTTGTCCCGAGGTAGCGCCAGCTGGCGTAAGTCCGGGCGTGAGGCCGCCGACGCCCGTTGTCCCATTCGGATTGATCGGTCCGGTCAGCAGGCCAGTGCTGCCGCTGCCGATGCTGGTCAATTGCATGTAAATGAAGAACCAGTCGTTGTAATGGTTCTTGTCGAAGAACACGCGAATCGTCTTGGATTTGCTGGTGCTGGCGACCCCGAGTATCGGGCCTCCGCCGAATGTCTGCCCGTTGGGGCTGGAACTGGGAGACGATGATCCCGGGCCTGTCGAAGCCCCTCCTGTATCCGGTGAATTGCCGGAGGAGGAACTGCCGGAGGAAGAACCGTTGGAAGAAGAGCTGCCGGAGTCGCTGCTCGCCGAAGTCGAGGCGGTCGTGCTCGTCTGTTGAGCGCCACCGGGTTGCGCTCCCAAGCTGCCCGGGCCACTTTGCGGACTGCTAAACGGCGATGCACCGAATGCACTTTGTCCTGACAATCCACCTGCCCCGCCGGACCCGCTCTGGCCCGTCGTTTGTCCTAATACTGGTCCATTGTTTAACGTGATATCCGCCTGAGTCAGGAACTTGAAGGGTCTTTCCTTGTGCGTGACAGGATCGATATTCATCGGATCGTTATAGCGCTTGCGTAGAAAACGAAGGTTGTTGGTATTCTCCAGTTCTTCGACGCGGTTTGGGTACCGCCCAAACTTAGTGTAAAAATGCTGGATCGCGCGCATATAAGAGTTGCCGCGATGGATCATTTCCTCTTCGCGGTCGCGCATAATCTGCTGTTTAATGCCGGGCAGGACGGCAAGCATGGCCAGGGTGATCATCGCCAGCGCCAGCATCAGCGTGATCATCATGTAACCGCGCTGGCGGATTTGTAATTTGTGATTTGTAATTTGCGATTTCAAATCACGACGCCTCATAGTCGATCACTCGCTTCTACCCAATCACAAAAATGCAAATCTGCTGCGGCCTTTATCAGCCTTGGGTCAAGGGAAGGCTTTGGCGATTGTTGTTGAGCACATCTTCCACGTCCACTGCGTTTGGGGAGATGCGCAAAACTCGATAGCGGCGGTCAACGATGTCACCCTCGGCGGCGATGAAGATATCTTCGCCCTGGGACAAAAACACCTTCTTTGTTTCTCCGGGACGATTCGCGAAGCCAAAGAACTTGAGCGTGATTGGAGGAGGCGGCGGAATGGGCGGAGGTTGGCGAATGCCTGCCTCTTCCGGTACATCGCTTGTGCCGTTTCCATGGGGCTTGGGAATCACTGCCACCGAACCCGCGACAAAGATGTTTCTTCCGTTACCCGTGTACTTGATTTCCTCACTTTGGCTGAGCAGATTCAGGTCGAGGGTGGGATCGAGCCTCGGTTCCACAGCAGGTATTATTTTTCCGGAAGCGGTGCGCCGGGTGGCGGGCTTGGCCGCCGTGGTTGCCGTCTGCGCGGTAGTCGGCGGGGTAGAGGACGACGAAGGCCAGAATTCATAGGCCATCATGAGCACGGCAATCCCGCCCAGCACGGCCAGCGCGTAGAGTTGCTTCCGATTTTCGGTTCCCAGTTTCACTTATGTACCCGACCGCAAATAACTGTGGATGGTGATTCCCAGCTTAACCGGCCCTTCGCCTTCGCCGGCCAGGTCCACGCTATCCACTTCAAAAAACATTTTCGACCGTTCCAGGGTATTGATGAACCGCACCAGTTGCAGGTAGTCCCCGGAAAAACTGCCATCGATTTCGACTGGAACTATGCCGGAGCTCTCGGCGTCCTCTTCCTTGTAGTGCTCCTGTTGAATACGAATGCTATTTTCGGAGGCCAACTTTCCCAGTTCATTGACGAGATCGGAATCCTTGGCGGCAAAACGGTCTTTGTAGAACTCGCCAATCTGATTCTTGGCGAGCACGATTTTCTTGTCCATGCCGCGCAGCGGTTCGACGGCATGCGTTTTCTTGGTCAATTCGGCCCTGAGTTCGTTGATCTGGAGCCGGCGCGAATCCTCCGAGCCCACCAGCGGCGAGAACAGAACAGCCACAGCCACTACATCGGCGGCCAGCATCGCGCCAATTGCAATCTTCAGTCTGCGCCGGGAATTTCCGAGTTCGGGCATTACTTCTGGCTCCTGTCTTTCTCGCCCTTGTCTTTCTCGCTTCGATCTCTGTCGCTTCGATCTTTCGCGTCGGCGATCAGATCGGGAACATAGATCGCGATCACTAACGCGGCTACGCCTGCTCCCGCTTGTGAACTCTCACTCGCTTGCACCAGTTGGGCTCCCTGGAAATGCTTCGAGCCCTCCATACGATGAACCAGTTCGACGGCGGCGGCGCGAGTATCGCACGCCACTTTCATCTGCAATTCCATCTGATTCTGGTCATTCAACTCCGGCCGCAGCGAGACCACGTGCAGGTTCGGAGGCATGACCTGCTCGAGATCCTCGAACACTCGCGTCCAGGAAAAAGATTTGCGTTGAATCAGTCCATTCAGGAACTGAGACTGGTCCCGGGTGCTGCGGTTGGCGGCCAGGTCGAGAAAGGCCTGCGCCTGTGCCCGTTCGCTGTCGCGCTGCGCAATCTGCTGCTGGAGTCGAGCGATCTCGCGGCGATCTCTTCCGGCGTTGCGCCAGTCGTTGACCGCCAGGCCCAGCAGAAACAACGTCAACACCGCCAGCAAACCGACTCCCAGTCCCCAGCGCGCCCAGAATTCACGGGCATCTTCGTAGGGGTGGGTTGCGAGATTGATGTCGAGACGCATAGTTGTGAAAGTTCGTCGTTTGCTGTTCGTCGTTCGCTGTTCTCCTCGGTTGTTACCGAAAAACCAACGACGAACAGCGATCCTTGCCCTTTATGAAATTAACGCTCCTACTACTCCTGCCATGCGCCACCGGGGAACAGTGCCCGTGGTGGAACCGATCTGCGACGTGGTCACCAGTTCCTCAACTGCCGCTCCGGACTGACTCTTCAGTGCGGTCGCGGCGATACCCGTCTCGGGCAGGCCCGCTACATACACTCGCTCAATGTTCAGGTTGTAGGTGTCCTGGAAAAAAACCACGGAAGGGTAAACGTCCTCCGCCAGTTGCTCGCCGGTAATGGTCACGCCGCGGACATTTTCGAGGGTGCGGGCGAGCAGCAATTGGTCCTGATCGAGAATCGCAATGCTGATGGTGCGCGCGTCCACCTTAACCACCAACGTGGGCCGCTCCGCGTCCGCCGCTCCTATTGCCGCCAGCATTGACGGCATCACCATACCGGGGCTGTAGCCCGCGTCGCGAAACGCCGACTCATATTCCTCAAGCACCTTGTTCAGCACCACCGCCGCTACCGCCTGCACGCCTTTCCGTGTCGGGTGGGCGTGATAGGAGATGCGGGCATCGGCGGGATCGAAGGGCAGCGATTTTTTCAAGCGGAAGCGGACTACGGCTTCGGCCTCCTCGCGTTTCGAGGGAAGAGCTTCGAAATCGAGGAGGACGACGCGCACTGTGTTATCGGGCAGAATCGCGATCACATCACGGGATCGTCCGCCCACACTGCCGAGAGCGCTTTCAATGGCCTGCCGGATCGCCGCGCCATCGCGCAGATTCGCTTCCATCAAATCGGGGACTACGGTTCCCGGGGCGAGTTCGCGCGCCGACGCCATTTCCACGACCCGTCCGGCATCGGCGGCGCGGCCGGCTAGAACGCGATCAGCTGCAATTTCGCAGGCGAGCGTTGGACGGCGAACGTGTTTGGAAGTAGAAGCCATCGTTATTTTACGTTCCGTTAACCCCGATGATATCCCGTGCTTTCATGCCGCGAGTAGTTACCTCCGGGGATGCCGGGACTGGACTGGCGGCCCTGTAGAAGGTAACTAAACGGCGCATACGAATCGAAGCCGGGCAAATCCCCGTCGCTACGCGGGCCCCTCAGCGCATGGTCTCGATAAAGGTGACCTTGTTGATCTCTTTCAGTGTGGTGAAACCTCCGCGCACTTTGTCGAGCGCGGATTCGCGCAGAAAACGCATGCCGTCTTCCCGAGCGGCTTTGCGGATTTCCGAGGTCGGCCTCCGTTCCAGAATCATCTCGCGGATGCGGTCGGTCAAATCCAGGAGTTCATGAATCGCGGTCCGGCCGCGGAAACCGGTGCCCGCGCACTCGATGCAGCCCTGGCCTTCATATAAGGGAACCTGCGACCACTGTTGCGCGTCGAGGCCGCTGGCTTCCAGCACGTCGTTGGGATAATGGACGGCGGTGCGGCAGGAATCGCAGATGACGCGGACCAACCGCTGCGCCAGAATGCAGTTCAACGCCGAGACAAAGTTATAAGGTTCGACGCCCATGTTCAGGAAGCGCCCGAGGACGTCGACCACATTGTTGGCGTGGACGGTAGTGAACACGAGGTGACCGGTGAGCGCGGATTGAATGGCGATCTGAGCGGTTTCGTTGTCGCGAATTTCGCCGACCATGATCTTGTCGGGATCGTGACGCAAAATCGAGCGCAGACCGCGGGCGAAGGTCAATCCCTTTTTTTCGTTCACCGGAATCTGGGTGATGCCGCGCAGTTGATACTCGACTGGATCTTCAATGGTGATGATCTTGTCTTCGTCGGTTTTGATCTCGTTGACGGCGGCGTAGAGCGTGGTGGTTTTGCCGCTGCCGGTCGGGCCGGTGACCAGCACCATGCCGTAGGGTTCCTTGATATAGGCGCGGAAGCGGCGCAGGTCATTGGGGTCGAAGCCCACTACGTCGAGCGTAAGCTTCTTGAATTTTTCACTCATCGACTCCTTGTCGAGGACGCGGAGGACAGCATCTTCGCCGTGAATCGAGGGCATGATGGAAACGCGGAAGTCGATGGCGCGCCCGCTGTATTTCACCCGGAAGCGGCCGTCCTGGGGCACGCGGCGCTCGGAAATATCGAGTTCGCTCATGACCTTGATGCGCGAAATGATGGTGGAGTGATGCTCTTTGCCGATCGGCGGCATGGCATTGGTGAGCACGCCATCAATACGAAACTTGATGACCACCGAATCGTCGCGCGTTTCGATGTGGATGTCACTCGCCCGCCGCTGCAACGCTGTGAAAATGGTGGTGTCGACCAGGCGGATGATCGGGCTCATGTCCTGGCCCGCGGTTGCCGTCAACTTGTCGATGGAGATGGTTTCGTCGTTGCCGGCTTCGTCTTCGCGGATGACGTCGAGCGTGAATCCCTCGCTCGCGTCTTCCAGTACGCGCTTGGACTGTTCGGTCTTTTGCAGAATGTCGGAGATCTGTTTCAGCGTAGAAACTTTGGTGACGATGCGCTTGCCGAGCAGGAGGCTGATCTCGTCGATCATCATCAACTGGCTGGGATCGGCAATGGCGATGGCGAGGCGGCCGTCATCGGTCTCATCGAGGGGGACGAACTTATAGCGGAACATCAGATGTACGGGGATCTTTTCGAACAGATCGTGGTGCAACTGGAAGTCGCTGAGATCGATGAATTCGCAGCGGTAGCGGCGTGCGATATCGCGCGCGCGTTCGAGTTCATCGGGAATGGATGCCGGTTCCGGCACCAACTTTCCGCCATTCCCACCGGTTATCAGTACTGTTTTCTTGTCAGCCATTGCCATTCCAGTTTACAACCCTTCTCGAGCCAGTCCGAATTGGACCTTGAAGCTTTAGAACCTCGAAACTGTAAAATCTGCCTTCTAGTGCACCTGCGCTCCCAAGGTAAAGATCGGCATATACAAGGAGATCAGGATGCCACCCACGAATACCGCCATGATTACCAGGATCAATGGTTCAATCAGCGCCATCGCTGCGCCCAGAGCTGTCTGCACGTCCTCTTCGTAAAACTCGGCTACCGAAGCGAGCATAGCGGGCAGCGCACCGGTCGATTCGCCTACCTCCAGCATTTCCACGGCGAGATCGGGAAACAACTTTTGAGTTTCCAGGGCATGCGCCAGGCTCTGGCCTTCTTTCACGCGCTCGGCAGCGGCGGTGACCCCGTTCAACATTTGGCGGCTGCTCAGTGATTCAGCGGCCGTTTCCATCGCGGGGACCAAGGGCAGACCGCCCTGAAGCAGGGTCCCGAGAATGCGTGAAAAATTGGCCACCTGGTATTTGAGGCGGATTTCCCCGATCAGCGGTAGCGATAACAAGAAGCGGTCGATGCGTTCGGCGCCGCGATCGCTCTGTTTCCAGCGCAACAACAGCACAACCGACACGATCAAAACCAGCGCGACGATCCATCCGTACTTCTGCGCGTTCACACCGAGCGTCAGCATGAAAACCGTGATCGCCGGCAATTGCGCTCCCAGGTTGTTGAACAGATCGGCAAACTTGGGCACTACGTAGGTGATCAGAAAAATCAGCATCACCGTCACTACCGAGACGAGCAATGCCGGATACACCAGCGACACCAGGAGTTTCTTGCGGAAAGTCTGCACCATGCGCTGGTAGGTGATGTAGCGGCTGAGCACTTCTTCCATGTTGCCGCTCTTCTCGCCCGCCATTAGCGTGGTCGTATACATTTTCGGAAACGCCTGCTGGGCGGCGAAAGCATCGGAGAGCAACTCTCCGCCTTTTACGCGCTCGCGTACGTTTTCGAGTTGCTTCAGGAGGGATTGGTCCCGTTGCCGCTTGATCAAAAGATCGAGCGCGGTCAGGATCGGCAGTCCCGCCTTGATCAGGGTTAGAAACTGCTGATTGAAGATCAGGAATGTGGACTGTTTGAGCTTGGAGCGCCGCCCGAACTGGCCTCCGCCGCTGAGTATGGTGCGGGGCTTGACCCAATAGACCAGGTATCCTTGCTGCACGAAGCGATCGTGGACTTCGGCTTCGGAATAGCCGTTTTCCACCTGCTGCCGCAGGTGGCCCTGTTCGTCGGCGACTTTGACCAGGAATTGTGCCATGCGCTATCGTCTTCCGGATTTCCAGTTGTGAGCAGTGCCGGGTGTCTTAGCTAAGTGTAACATTCTATTCCCTAAGCCCTTACCGTAACCCGGCCCGCGCAGTACGCAAGTAACCAGTCTGTAGCTTGCGCCTTGTTTCGCCTCGATCCGAGACGTCGCCAGCCGCGCCTCTACGGAAACGTTACGGTCCCAGTTCTCCTTCTACCGCTTCTACCCCCGGGGGAGGAGTGAATTGAAATCGGCTGTCGCTCATTTCCACATTCTCTTTCCAGCCGGCAAAACGAAACTCGGTGGTCGCGCCGTCGGCATCGACCAGCACGATGCGGACAATCTGGTCGGAGGGCGTGATTTCCAGTTGCACCTCGCTGACTTGGCCTGTCGTGGTCTTAGGAACTCCCCGCAACACGGTGTTGCCCGGTTGTAGCGGTGATTGATCCATGGCTTTTGAAAGTCCTCGTAATTCATTCTCCAGTTTGGTTTTACCGAGCAAGAATGCCAGCGGTGATCGAAGATCATCCAGCTTCCGCAGCGTTGTTTTTCTGAGTTGCCGTTCGGCGGGCAGGTAAAACCACACAAGCTGGCCGTCGCTGACAAACAGCTTCTCTTTTGGAGAACGATATTCCCAGCGCATCTTGCGCGGTTTTTTCAGCCACAAGGTGCCCGATTCCACGCGCTCCGGACCATCGCCGCGATAGGTCTCGGTGAAGTCCGATTCGAGACTGCGCAGATGGTTGTAGTGGCCGTCTACGGCGCGGGCGAGCTGGTGAACGTCGTTATTCTGGGCGGGCGCGGGCAAGGCGGCCACCAGGAGGCAAGAAAGCAGCCAACACAAGAGTCCAGTTTTCACGTTGGATCGATTTCCCCAGTCTTGATTTCCCAATGCTGATTTTACCTTCACTCTGCGATCGGGCAGAATTTGTTATACAACGTGCAGTGAGGCAACGAGAGACCAGTCTGTAGTCAGTTCCAATCCAGTGAGGCCTTAAGATGAATTTCTTCACGTCGCAGAAATTTCTTGCAATCTACTCCGGCGTTCTCACCCTGGCGTTTGTGTCTGTCGTTTTGCTGGGCGCAAGCAAATCGTCATCCAACGCCAATTTCGACCAGATAACGGTCCACCGAATCAATATCGTCGAACCCGATGGCACCACGCGCATGGTCATTTCTGACAACGCCGAATTTCCGGGCGCCTATTACCGCGGCAAGGAGTATCCGCGCTCCGATCGGGACGCTACGGGGATGCTCTTCAACAATGAAGAGGGGACGGAAAACGGCGGTCTTATCTTCGGCGGCAAAAAAGATAAGGACGGTGTCAACCATAGTTGGGGACATCTCAGCTTCGACGAATACGAGCGGGACCAGACGTTGGTGATGGAATCGAGCAGTGATGGCGACTCACGTACCACGTACTACGTCGTCAACGACGACGACACTCCGTATGCGATTACTCCAGAAATGTCGGCGGAGTGGCAACGTGCGAACGCGATGGCGCCTGGGCCGGAGCGCGTTGCTGCATTTCGTGCACTGCATGAGAAGTATCCCGGGGGCATTATCAATCGAGGCTATTTCGGTCGCGGCCGCGACAAGTCGGTGAGCCTCAGTCTCAGCGATCCGCAAGGCCATGAACGGCTGGTAGCGCGCGTTTCGGCGGATGGGACGCCCGTCCTAGAATTTCTCGATGCCAGCGGTAAGGTGATCCGTACGATCGGCGCGGATGCAAAATAGTTGGGCAGAAGCCATCCTTCCGATTTCCAATTTTGGGGATGGCGCTCGATTGCAAATCTACCGACTCGTGAACAGCGAGTATTGCGCGGTTGTGGTGGACTTCACGAATGCCGGCGACGCCTCGAAGATGCTGCTCATGGCGGCGTTGTGATACACGATCCAAACCGTCCTGGGCGATTGCCGCAAAGACTGCTCTAGATTTCGAATGGTCCGCCGCAATCCCGGCTCCGGGAGCGGATTGAACAGGTACAGCACCATCGGCGTGTCAGGAAAGGTAAACTCGCTGGCGTCGGCGCAGACCGCTTCGATCTGGGTGCAGCGCTGGGTTGCGGAGTGATAGGCCCGAATGTTCTCTTGCGCCCCTTGATGCAATTCCGCCAGCAACTCTACTCCTACAATTTTCCGGAATGGATATTCGGAGGCCATCAGCAGCGTCCGTCCCTTGCCGGAGCCGATATCGACGAAAGTGAATTGCTCGAAGGCGATAGGCAGGCTCGCCATCATTTCGTGAAACAAGGCTGGGTCGGTCGGTTGATACGGGGAGAAAAACAACCCTAACAGGCGCGCTTGCCAACCCACCGTGCCGGTCGTGGTGTTGACGCGGTGCTCCCAGTCGTACTCCATGTCGCCATAACGCTGGCGGCGGCGCTCGGGCGTCGAGTCGCGGACAAAGCTCCAGAGGGTGCGAAGCAGGAGGGAAATTGTGCTGGCCGCGCTGTTCTCTTGCGACCGCTCGCGCCACCAATTGCGGAAAGCGCTCCAGACTTGGATCATTGAATCATTTAATCATCTTGATTCAATAATCAGCGTCCCAAGGTCTTAATGACTTGGCGTCTCACGCGGGGGTTGCGGCGGCAACATACCCGGGGGAAGGCCCTTGGTGATGAAGGGAATCTTCTCCGGATTTTGCACTTCGATGCGGCCATCCGGCATCAGCTTGTACGGATGTTCCTTCGGATCGAGTGGCGTCCCATGAATAAATCCCGCGCGCTCCAGATCGCTCATGCTGGAGGGCAACCTTCCATTCTGGACGCGGTATTTTTCGACTACTTGCTCGAGTTGCGTTACCTCTTCATCCACCTGCAGGGCGAGTAAATGCTCGACGGCGTTTTGGCGGATGCGCGCTTCTTTGGTGCTGTCGTAGGTTGTGACCCACAACATGCGTGCTGTGTCGAATTCGCCGGCATGCTGCGCCATCCTTGCCGCCAAAATGGGCATGTATTCACTGGTCACCGGAAGGGTTGATCCCCGCTTGAACGCATCGGCCGCCTTGGCGTAATCCTTGAACTCGGTGTAGTAGATGAAGCCGAGGTTGTAGTAGAGGCGCCACTGGTCGGGATTGTGCTCGATTCCGTATTTTATGAGCGAGAGCGCGGCACCCGGCAATCCCGCTCCGCTAGGCGGTTTCGGAGCCAGAAAGTTGGCGCCAAACTGGTAGGCCGGCAAAAGCTTTGGATCGAGTTCCGTCGTTACTTCGAGCAGCGGGGCCAGCAGACGGAAATCGCCAGAATCGATGTGATGCTGAATGCCGAAATACTGCACTGCACGAGTCCAATAAATATCGGCCAGCAGTCCAGTGTAGCCGAGGCTCATCCGGCGAAGCACCTTGGAAGAGCGCACATAAAGCGCTTGCTGGGGAATCGCCTGAGGGCGCATGCGGTCGACGGCAGAAAGCGTTGCCATGGCACCGGCCATGGAAAGAAGCAGCACGGTGCCGGCGACCAGGTTGACGCGCCCCGCGGTAGTCATTTCAGATTTCGGCGCTGGAAGATCAGCACCGCTCCCGAGATGGCCATCGCCGAATACAGCAGCGTGTAGACGGTGTTATAGAGGATCAGACGGCCGGGAACGGGGTCGCCGTGCGCCACCTGGTTGATCACGTTCAAGGCGGAAAAATTTGGGACCAGATAAGCGATGGCTGTTGCCAGCCAACCTCCGATTCCCTGTGTGATGCGGGCAAAGCCGCGGAGATCCTCGGCGAGACTCCCGATCACGAATAGCGCGAAAGTAAAGACTGCGGCCATCAGAGGAGTCGAAAAAGAGGAGAAGAATAAGGCCAGCGCGCACACGATCAAAAATTGCAGCACGATGAAGTAGAGCGCGGCGAGAACCCACACATCCATTTTTTCGAACTTGTGGGCCACATACAGCAGCGCGAGAAACACGCCGACTGCCATGAAGAACGTGTTCACCACCAGCGTTCCCGTGAGGCCAAAGAATTTTCCGACTACGAACTCCCAACGGCGGACGGGCCGCGAGAGCACGGTGTAGAGCGTGCGCTTGTCGATCTCTTTGGAAACCAGGCCAATGCCGATGAAAATGGCGATTACCACTCCGAACAGCGATACGGCCGTCAAGCCGAGGTTCACCACCACCAGGCGCTCGATGTCGATGGAAATTTCTCCCACCAGAATCGCGGCTCCGGAAAGCAGCAGGGCAAACGCGATGAGGTTATAAAGAACGCGATCGCGAACGGCCTCGCGAAAGGTATTGAACGCGATGTATCCGATGCGCGAGTTCATGCGCTCACCCCTTTCCGGTTTTCTGTCGTGCGCGTGTCTTCCGTGGTGTTGGGGCGCAGTTTCTGGATGTAATACTCCTCGAGTGAACGGCGTACGGGTGTGAGCGAGATGAGTTTGAGGCGCTCGCGGCGCAGGACTTCGAGCGCGGCATCCTGCTGTTCCTCGGGCACCACCGCGCTCACCATATCTCCGCTGACTGAGGTCTCGCCATGAAGGCTATTCAAACCCGACGGTACTTTGGTGGCGCAAAAGATAATTTCGACCTTGCCCCGCTTTTCGGAAGTCAATTCTGCGACTGCGCCCACTCCGCGCAGCTCACCCTGGTGGATGACACCCACCCGGTCGCAGAGCGCTTCCGCGTCCGACAGAATGTGGGTGGAAAAGAAAACTGTCTTGCCTTCGGACCGTAGTTGCTGGATGAGATCCCTGACCTCGCGCCGGCCCATCGGATCCAGTCCCGACATGGGCTCATCCAGAAACACCAGCTTAGGATCGTGCAGGATGGCCTGGGCCAACCCTACGCGTTGCAACATACCCTTCGAGAATTTCCGCAGCTGCAGGCCGGCAACAGCGCTCAATCCCACGCGTTCGAGCAGATGCTCCACGCGCGCCGAGCGGCTTTTTGCCGGAACTCCCGAAAGCTGTCCGTAGTAGTTGAGGAGTTCGCGGGCGCTGAGGTGGTCGTAGAAATAGGGGTGCTCAGGTAGAAATCCAATCTGCGATTTGACCTTCGGATCGTCGATCTCCATGCCCAGAATTCGGGCGGTACCTGCGGTGGGAAATACCAAGCCCATCAGGAGTTTGAGGGTAGTCGTCTTGCCGGCGCCGTTTGGCCCGAGGAAGCCGAAGACCTCTCCCTCTTCAACCGTCAGTCGAAGCGGACGCAGTGCCGTTTTCGGGCGCTTGCGCCAAAATCCGACTAAATAACTCTTTTCCAAATCGAGAATTTCAATTGCAGCCATGGCTATGTGCGGGTTACCGGCCCTTACGCGGAATTTGCTGTGGAACCTGGTAAGAGAATTATAAGCAATGCCGGAGTGGCATGAGGTGATAGGGCACGCGGGATGGTTACGAAAGTAAACGACTGGATCAGCGACAACGCTGGAGCGGCAAAGTTGCGCCGCCCCCAAGCTAGTTTTGCGGACTGATGGTGCCATCGCAAGTCGTGATGGCGGTCGTGCTGGCGCGTATGACCGCGTCGGCGAACGAACAGTAGTAAGTCATTCCCGAATAATTCCAGGTGGTAGGGCTGGCGATAAAGTTATAGCTTGAGGCCGGACTGCCGCTCACGTTGGAGAGGGTAAAGGTGTACCCGCTCCTTTGGCCGGTAGCCAATACGGTGTCAATGAGGCAGGCGCTGGTGGAATTCGGGGGTGAGCAACTGGTGCCACCGAGAACGGGCAGGGTGCTGGCAAAACCCACGCTCGGATAAGCCGAATTGTAGGTGATCTGCGCCGAATTCAAGGTTCGGAGCGCTGCGACCGCGGCTGATTGGTTGGCCGCAATGCGCGAGCGCAGAAAGCTCGGCACCGCAATCGCGGCAATGATCAGAATAATAGCCACAACAATCAATAGTTCAATGAGCGAGAATCCTTTGCTGCGTCGCATGGCATCTTCCTCATCGCGGATGAGCCTAATGGAATCAATCCCATTGAACTGTTGCACTTTGCGTGCCGGACGCAGGTCTTTACCGACCCAATGGATACCGTTGAAAACACAGCCCGATTGGATGTCCAGCTTCCAGCTTCGCCACTTTCGTCATTCTCCCCCAGCGCAAATGACATTTTGTGTCAGTTCATTTCTGAGTTTGGCGAAAAAAAAGCAGAAGATTTCTCCTCTGCTTCTTTTCTGGCTTGTACCCTCCCCCAGGCACTTAGCCAAACGCAATCCCTATTGCAATGGCGTGACGCTGGTGGTGCAGGCGGCGATGGCTGTGGAGTTGAATCGAATCACGGCGTCCCCGAAAGAACAGAAATAACGAACCCCCGTCTGGTTCGGAGTCAACGGCGAGGCGATGAACTGGTAGGTGGAAACCGGGGTTCCAGAAGTGCCCGTTAACTGGAACGCATAGCCGCTCTTGGTGCCGGAGGCCAGAGTCTGGTCGATATAGCAGCCGCCAGTAACTCCCGGCGGATTGCAACTGGTTCCACTGAGCGAGGCGAGCGTGCTGGCAAAGCCCACCGTCGGGTACATCGAGTTATACGAAATCTGCGCTGTGTTCAATGTCCTCAGGGAAGCCACGGCCGAGGATTCATTTGCCGAAATCCGCGCCCTCAACAGGTTCGGGATCGCGATGGCCGCGATAATCAAAATAATGGCGACCACAATCAACAGCTCAATCAGAGAAAACCCCTTCTGCTTTTGCATTTCCTAAAAACTCCTCCCCACTCCTGGGATCGATGTTAACTACCCTAACTGTTGTTTCCTTGCAGTTTGTGCGCCGCTCTGGGTGTTCGGCCAAAATAAATCGCACCGGTTAAAGCACAGCGTTTCAGGGGGAACCTGTCTCTTTGAATTGCGCTCGGAGGGTTCTGTGTGGCCTTCCGCGGGCTGGATTGACAAACTTTGACACATCAATCATGGGTCCTTGCGCCAAATTTTGTCACTTCTGGCGCAAGGTTCGAGGGAAGAAATCAGAAAAAGTCCGGGCAATAAAAAAAAGCAGAGGATTGCTCCTCTGCTTCTTTTCCGGCTTGTACCCTCCCCCAGGTACTTTGCCAAAACCTAACTTACTGCAGCGGGGTCTGCGTGGTGTCGCAGGTGGTGATGGCGGCCATGTTGTAGCGCACCACAGCGTCTGCGAACGAACAGAAGGAGCGTACGCCCGTCTGGTTCGGAGTCAACGGGGTTCCGATTGCCTGATAGGTGGAGGCGGGAGAACCGCTGACACCGGTCATCTGGAACGCGTAACCACTCTTGGTACCGGACGACAACTGTGTATCGATCAAGCAAGCGCCGGTGGAGCTAGGCGGAGCGCAGCTGGTGCCCGAGAGAGCGCCCAGGGTGCCGGCAAAGCCAACCGTCGGGTAAGCAGAGTTGTACGAAATCTGAGCTGTGTTCAGTGTGCGAACCGACGCCACGGCGGACGACTCGTTCGCCGCAATACGTGCACGCAACAGGTTCGGGATCGCGATCGCAGCGATGATCAGAATGATCGCCACAACGATCAGCAGTTCGATTAGTGAGAAGCCCTTTTGTTTCCGCATTTAGATTTCCTCGTCTCCGTGTGTCTGGTTTGGTTGGATGACCAACTCGCCTGTACTATCGCACTCTAGGGGCCAGAGGCCCAAGTGACGGAAGTCAGATGTCCTTCCGGGTGCAAGCTCAGCGTTTTCAGCGTCCTTGTGCAAGATAGTCACCTGCTCGGGTAATCTCGGTTCTCAGAATATGACACTTTCGGAGATCCGTAATGACAAATTTTGCTAGTCGCCCGAGTCTTCATCTTACCGTCAAACCGCCCGTCAGACGCCGCAACGCCATGGTGGGAACGTTTCCTGTCGCTTTTCTTGCGCCGGAGAAAATCTCCACCGCCGAGACGCCGAGTGCGCCGAGAAAAACACAAAGCATCTAAGACCTGCTCTCTATTTTATTACTCTGAGCTGCACCCTTCGGATCTGTTCTGGGCACTCTTGACCCCGGCCCCTCCCCAAAAGCAATGGACCAACTCTCGTTCTCTGTGACCGGGTTCTCCGCGCCCAGGTTACCGTCGATTGGTTCTGAGTAACACGAGACGCCTAACTGCGCACGAGGGACGCTAGAATCGGCCTCGGCAGCGGGAGATGCGATGTTGTCAGGGTTCGAACCTTCTGCCCAGGAAGTCGCCTCCGTCTATCGTCATGTCAGCGTCCAGCGAAAAGCGTATCGTCATCTACAGCCTGCTCCTGGTGGCGGCCACCCTCGCTTTCTACAACCCTCTCGTCGGGAATCAATTTACCGATTTCGATGACTCTGTCTATATTCTGAAAAATGCACAGGTGCAGACCGGTCTGACGTGGGACACCGTCAAGTGGTCCTTCACGACCTTTCACGCCGGATACTGGCATCCGGTCACGTGGTTGTCGCATGCCTTGGACTGCCAGATTTTTCGACTAAATCCGGCCGGCCACCACTACATGAACCTCCTGCTGCACGCCGCCAACGTGGTGCTGCTGTTTTTGTTGTTGTGGCGTGCGACTGGACTCACCTGGCCCAGTCTCGTCGTGAGCGCGCTGTTCGCCCTGCACCCGGTCAACGTCGAATCGGTAGCCTGGGTGGCGGAGCGCAAAAACGTTCTCAGCATGCTGTTCTTCCTGCTCGCCCTTCACGCCTACGATCGATATGCGCGCACCAATAGACGATCCTGGTATGGGTGGGTAATCCTGTTGTTTGCCGTGGGCTTGATGGCAAAGCCGCAGATCGTGACGCTGCCGTTTGTGCTCCTGCTTTGGGATTACTGGCCGCTGCAGCGCATGTTCGGGGCATCAACCGCGGCTTCGCCCGTAGACTCAACTGCAACGGTTACTCCGCGCTCCTTTGGCTTTCTGGTTTGGGAAAAGTGGCCCCTGTTCGTTCTGGCCGCGGCGGATTCGCTGATCACCGTGATCGCGCAGCGGGCTGGGGCAGCCGTACGGACCGCGGCCGAAGTCTCCCTGTGGGCGCGCTGCGCGAATGTCTTCGTTTCCTACGTGCGTTATTTGGGAGAAATGTTCTGGCCGTCGCATCTGGCTCCTATGTATCCGCATCCCGGCAATTCGCTCCCTGGTTCAGAGGTGGTGGCGGCCGTGATGCTTTTGCTTCTGATTTCCGCACTCGTCTGGCATTGGCGTGAGCATCGTTACTTAACGGTGGGATGGTGCTGGTTCCTGGGAACCTTAGTCCCGATGATCGGAATTATCACCGTGGGCGAGCAGGCGATGGCCGATCGCTTCGCCTACATTCCCTGCATCGGTTTGTTCATCGCGGTGGTTTGGACTTTGAATGCCTGGACCTTGAATGCCTGGACGGTGAATGCCGGGAACTTGAAAGATTTGGTCCTGTCCGCGCCGGTTTCTGGCGATCGCATGCGCAGCGTGGGGATGGGTGTCATCGCTGTTCTTGCAGTGTTTGTGCTGGGATGCCTGACGTACCGCCAACTGGGATACTGGCGCGACGATGAAACCCTATGGCGGTATACCTTAAGCGTCACCGAGCGCAATTACATGGCGCATGACAATCTCGCGATCGCACTCGCGAAGCAGGGACGATCGGACGAGGCGGTGGTCGAATTCCGGGCCGCCAGCTCCCTGCATCATTATCCGCCCGTTCAAGTTCTTGAACTGGCGTGGTACGAAATGCAGGTTGGACATCCGCAGGAGGCAATCGAGGAATGCGATTCGGTTCTGCGCGGTTCCAGCGATCCGCAAATTCAGGCGGCGGCGCGAAGCGAACTTGGCCAAGCCCGTTTGCAGGTGGTCGCTGCGCAAACCGGGGGAAGGTCTACCGCTGAGACGCCGAGTGCGCCGAGAAAAGCTGAGGAAGATCGAAGCTCCGGCGGCCAACGGTAATCCGCTTTCGTAAGCGGCGTCGGGTTCGCCGTCTTGGTGGCGGGTGGCTCAGCCTCTTTTGAGCAGGAGACACGTCATGTCATCGTGCTGCGGCGTGTTTCCTACAAACTGATCCAATTCTGTCAGAAGGCTGCGCAGCAAATCTGCCGGAGTGAATCCCGAGACGCGGTCCACCAAGCGTATCAATTCTGGTTCGCCGTATTCTTGTTGCTTGGCATTCTCGGCCTCGACGATGCCGTCTGTAAAAATAACCAGCCAGTCACCATTCTCCAGACGGGTCGTGCCGATCTCGTAGTGCGATTCCGCAAAAATGCCGATGGGGATGCCACCCATTTCCAGGCGCTCGACCACGCCCGATTTCTTGCGCAGAATGGGGATGTTGTGTCCGGCGTTGACGTAAGCAAGGTCCCCGGTGGCGGGATCGAGTTCTGCGAAAAATGCGGTCGTGAAGCGGACGCCGCCCTGGCTGTTCGAACAGGAATAGCGGTTTACGCCAGCCACCATTTCTCGCAGCGGGACGCCGCTCGTCGACAACGTGCGCAGACTTGCCTGGAAGGTAGCCATGACCATCGCCGCGGGAATACTCTTTCCCGCGACATCGGCCACCACAAACAGGACGCGGTCGGCGCTCGGTTCTGGGCCCGGCCTTAAGATCACGTCGTAGTAATCGCCGGCCACGGTGTTAGCGGGACGGGTGGCATAAGCAATCTGGTATCCGGGAATCTGAAGCGGGGCGCCCGGTAACAACCACGCCTGGATATCCTTGGCGATCTCAAGGTCGCGCTTCATCACCACGCGATCGGCGAGTTCCAGCAACAGGACGACGAACATCAGCACGCCACCCCAGAAATGCAAGTCCAGTCCCTCGACCTCTACGTGTTTGTCGCCGCTGTTGTAAGAAAAACCACCCGAAGGAGTCAGGAGCAAAATCAGCGCCAGCAACAGCAGCACGCGGCGCGCCGGGGTCAACTTCTCCATGATCGCCCAGAAGAGCGCCTTCACGATTTGCCAGGCTCGTTTTAATTTGGACGGCTCCTCCGGAAGTTTATCCAACCCGGCGGAGTAGAGCCGATAGCTGGAGCGCGCGTCCTTTACAAACTGCGACCAGAGCTGGTTGACGGCCATCCCCTCGCTGACGCGATGCCAGAAGTGGTGGGCGCTGTTCTTGGGTCGGGGTGTTGGGGGAATTTGCTGAGGGGAGGCCATGGCGAACTACACATTATAGGCTGGCTTTCGCTTGCGGAGGGACGGGCGTCTCACCCGTCCAGTTTCGGGTGATCAGGCGATGACGCCCGCAGTTCCAACGGTACCTCAAAATAATTCCATCTGGGCGATCTCGATATGCGCTCTTTGGCTGCTGCGCGCGTGCTGGTTTCCAATTCCATACTTGCGCCGCAACGCCGCCATCAACTTTGACAGCCGCTCGCCGTATCCTGGCGGCAGAAATGCGCGACCGTCGTAACGCTTGCGGTAATGTTCTGTGAGGGCAGGGAAGTGTTGCTCGATAAACGGAAGGAATACCGCCGCCGAACATGGTTTTAGAAATAGCGGATTGGCAAAGATATATTTGGCGCCCGCCGCGCTCGCCGCTTGTACCAGCGCTTCCAGATCGCGCGGCCGGTCGGTGATCTCGGGCAGCACGGGAGCGCAGATCACCCCCGCATCCACGCCGGCTAAATTCAATTGGCGAACTGCCTCCAGGCGCAGATCGGGGCGCGGGGCGCGCGGTTCGAGCTTGCGCGCCAACTCGGTATCTACCGTAGTAACGGTCATGTTTACAAAAATGCGGTTGTGCTCGCCGATACGCCGCAGGATCTCTGTGTCACGAGTGACCAGGTTCGACTTGGTTACAATTCCGATTTCCAAGCCTGCGTGCTTTGACAGTTCTTCGAGGATGGCTCGCGTTACCTCGAAACGGCGCTCCGCCGGCTGATACGGATCGGTCGCGGTCCCGATCGCAATCTCCTCGCCACGCTTGACCTTTTTCAACTCCGATCGCAGAAGCGCTGCGGCTTGCTGTTTGACGAAAATCTTTTGTTCGAAATCCACCCCATTGCGAAGTTCCATGAACTCGTGGGTATAGCGCGCGTAACAGTACTTGCAGGCGAACTCGCATCCGCGATACGGATTGATGGCCCAGGTGAAGGGGAGTCTGCGAGCGCTCACGACCCGGCTGAGAAGTGAACGCGTCCCGAGCGTGAAGTATTCAACGTTGTGGCCCTCGCGGAGCGAATCGCCATCGGCGGCGAGGCGTGCGATGCCGATCAGCTTTGGCTGAGCATCGGCATCGGAGAACAGCGGGAAGGAAGGCATAGGCGCCGGCGTGCATATTCGCCATTTGTTCGCCTACGATACTTCGACTTGTGAATTTTGTCAAATGGGGTGAGGTGGCCCGCCATCACAATGAATTCGCTACGTGAGCGCTGTCGCTTAATTTCTTCATCCAGCTTTTGAGTGGTCACTATTGCTCACTTTCTCCAATCGATTTTGGGCTACGGTTGGGAGAGGTTATTCGAGCGATGCCCAAAAAGTCTAAGGTTACCCTGCCGGGGACGGTCGAGAAGATTATCCCCTCAGTACGTGCGGACAAAGTGGAAACGGCAGAGATTAGTGTGGGAACGCAACAGAACTTTATCGAGAGGTACGCATCGACAACACGTTAACCGACGAAAACGGAAGCGAAGTTAGCCTCAAGAAGGGAGCGCGAGTCGAGGTCACCATCACTGCGGAGGCAAAGGACGCAACCGAAAAATCTCGCGTACCCTCCCGACCAAAACCGTAAAACTCAGCAAATCGCATTCGGTCAAAACGATCGGCGTAATCTCCCGACTACGCTCATTGAGACGCTTTGCGCCCCAGCGGCTTGCCTTATTCACTATCGTTTCCTCGAGCTTACGGATGTTCCCCCGGACCCGGCATCAACCCCGGCGGTGGCGAGGGGATGGCGATGTCCAGTTTGTTGACCGTCCCCAGCGACGACAAGGGCTTGTCGAATTCGCTCGCATTGCCCACTACCAGCACCGCCATTTGGTCGCGGTGGATGTACTTTGCCGCTACGCGCGCTACATCTTCTTTCGTGACCTTTTCGATTTCCTTCTGAAAGTTTTCCAGAAAATCCAGCGGATAGCCGTAAAACTCATACGCCATTTTTTCCCGCAAAACCTTCTCCGGAGAATCGAAACGGAAGATGAAGGAATTCAGGATCGAGTCCTTGGCGCGCTTGATTTCCTCATCGTTAATTGGATGCTTGGGTAAATCGGCGATCTCCTCATCGAGCGCCTGAATGGACTCGATGGTCGTTTTACTTTTGGTGCTCACCATCAGACGCAGCATTCCGGGATGGTCCCATCCCGAGCCCACTCCGCCGCCGACCGCGTAAGCCAGTCCCTTGGTGGTGCGAATGTCGCCAAACAGCCGCGACGAAAATCCCCCGCCAAACGCTTCGTTGAACACCGAGGTCGCGTAGTAATCGGTAGAGTTGCGCATGATGCCCACCGCTACCATTTGAATCTGGCTTTGATTTACGTCGGTTTTGTCGACCTCGTAATAACCCGGCTTGGCAGGGTCTGGCTTCGCGATCTCCGTCTTTGCAAACGGTCCCTTCGGCCACGACGCGAAAGCTTCGCGCAGACGAGCTTCCATTTTGGCTGAGTCGAAGTCGCCGACCACGCCGAGAATAATGTTGTTGGGATGAACGTAGGCGCCGTGCCACTCAATCAGATCTTGACGCGTGATTGCCGCCACCGTTTTATACTCGGCAACGCGCGCGTATGGATTGTTCGCTCCATAGACCAGAATTGCCGCTTCGCGTCCCGCGATCTGCGAAGGATCGTCGTTCCGGCGCGAGATCGCGTCGTACGCTCCCTTTTGCGCAATCTCGATTTTGTCGGCGCGGAATTCAGGATTCTTCAGCACATCTTCGAACACACGAAACACATCGTCGAAATCTTCTTTCAAACACGACCAGCTGATGGTCGTCGAATCGATGCCGGAGCCAGTTTCAACTTTGGCGGCGCGCTGTTCGAGGTAATCGTCAAGTTGATCGCCGGTCTGGGTCTTGGTGCCGCCCGTGCGCCACACTTCACCGTAGATATCGGTCAGTCCTGTTTTGTTCGCGGGAACCGAGCGTTCGCCGCCGCGAATGCGAGCGGTACCATCGATGGTTGGCAGTTCGTGATCTTCCTGAAGAAAAACCACCATGCCGTTGGGTAGCACGAAACGTGTCGGCTGCGGCGGATGAAACGCGGGTAACTTTGGAATTGGAATCCGTTGCCAAGGCGCCTGTGAAGTTGGCTGAGCCTGCGCCAGCAGTTGCCCTTGGCTGCAAAAGAAACTAATGAGAATGGTGACGACAAGCGCGGAGAAGGCGAACTGTGAGCGCTTCACTGTCCACCTCCTTGCGGCGCTGCGCCCATTCCTGGCGGCGGGCCGGCAAACTCTATGATCCCTACCGTCCGGTTGTCGGGTGTAAAGGTCTTGACCGCGACTCTCCGGATATCCGCCTTGGTAACTTTTTCGATTCGGTCGACCGAGCGGAACAGTTCGCGCCAGTCGTCATATCGCGCCTGGTTCAGACCGAGCGCGAACGCCAGGCCCTCATTCGATCCCAGCGAGCGTATTAAGTTGGCTTTGGCGCGCGTCTTGATCATTTTCAGTTCTTCATCCGAAATGTCTTCTTTTTTCAGGCGGTCGATCTCCGCGTGGATCGCATCGCCTACTTCCTTGGTGGTGTGTCCGGGAATCGGAGTGGCGTAAAACGCAAACAGGTGCGGATATTTATTTCCGGGATAGCCCGTAAATCCTTCCGCGTCGGATGCGATCTGCTTGTCGCGAACGAGCGCGCGGTAGAGGCGCGAGGTGCGGCCACTCGACATCAAGTCTGCAATCGCGTCGTAGACCTGGTCATCGGGGCTGCGGTAATCGGGACGATGATAGCTTTCAAGATAGACGGGCTGTGACTGCTCATGCAGCACGACCGAGCGCTCGGAGTTCTGAGGCGGTTCGACCGTGGTCGCCGTGTCGGGCTTCGGACGCGCCGGAATGCGCGAAAAATACTTTTCGACGATGGGCATGGCCTCCGAAGCTTTTACGTCTCCCACGACGGTGACCGTCATGTTCGAGGGCACATAGTACTTGTCGAAAAAAGCCTGTGCGTCGGTGGCCGAAAAAGAATTCAAGTCCGAGATCCAACCGATGGTTGGACGGTGATATGGATG
>JBEKLO010000031.1:0-37295 GCA_050010155.1 Terriglobales bacterium | reverse complement strand
TGCTGGAGTCGAATCGCCAGATATTGTCGGATGTGTCGAGGAGCCAGACGCCATCCCCGCCAGCCGCGATCTGATGAACAAACCCCTGTGAGATGTTGAAGTCGCCGGTGGCGGGATCGTAGCGAAAGGCGTTAATGTTGGGATTGAGTCCCCAAACGTCGTTCACTCCCACGGTGATCTGTATAAAGCCGCCCCCAACCTGCCCGAACGTTTGCGTGGCAAAGCTAAAGTGGAAGATATTGCCCGAGCTGTTGAACCCCCATACGTCGCCGCCGCCGGTTGCGACCTGAGCCAGGGAACCACTGGTTGCGACGAACGCGTTTGTGCAGTAGTCGAATCGGAAAACGGAGCCCCCGGAGTTGACGCCCCAGACTTCATAGGGATGGCAATTGTCCTGGTTGCCCACTCCGACCGCGAGCTGACTGAGAGTACCGACAATTGAATCGAAGGTTTTGGTGGTGTAGTTAAACCTGAAAGTTTGGCCGACAGAGTTGATTCCCCAGACCTCGTCAAGCTGTGAGAGGGTGCCGCCGCCGACTGCTACCTGGACCAGCGACGCCTTCTTTATCTTGGCGAAGGCGCTCGTATTGGCATTGAATCGCCAGACCCCGGAAACGGCATCGAGGCCGAAGACCTCGTTTCGGCCGGCCGAGACACTGGCGAGAGTGCCTTTAACCTGTTGAAAATGTTGTGCTGATGCCGGGACAACGAGCGAAGCCCAGCAGACGAGAACCACAAAGACGGAAACAGCGGTTTTGCGCGACATAAAAATCTCCTTTAGAGCAATTTGTTTTGTTCTGGATAGAGCCAACAGAACTTCTTTCTTGCGTCCTTCGTCTTTAAGTGTTGCGTTCCGTTAAGACCTGACCCTGGAAACGCGAGCCATCCTGCCGCAAACGAGACGTCCACTCAATAGCGGGCGCCTGTCGCATTCTTAATTTTCATGTCCCAGTAACTTACGAGAAACAATGACGATGTTGTGGAAACAGGAATGCGGGGTAGAATGTTGCGCTGACTGTCGGGGGAGTGTCGTGTCGTTGGAACCGGCCAGAATCGAAGATTCACTCAGATTTGGGGACGACTTCGAAATCGATTGTGTTGCCGGCCAACTACGCCGCTCCGGTCGGATTCTCAAAGTCGAACGCATCCCCATGGACGTTCTGCTCTTCCTCGTGCAGCTGCGAGGAGAAGTGGTGACCCGTGAACAGTTGGTGGAAAAGATTTGGGGGAAAGACGTCTATCTTGACACCGACAACAGCATCAACGGCGCGATACGGAAGATCCGGCAGGTTCTGAAAGACGACCCGGAGCAGCCTCGATTCATTCAAACCATTACGGGTAAGGGCTATCGTTTCATTGCGCCCGTCATCATTGCGCCGGTCATTTCGCCGGTCGTTGCGCCGGTTGCCGGTCCCGATACGGAACCGGAGACCGTGGCCGCAGTGGCGCAATCTTCCGTTCGTGAGGACCCGGCCTGGTTTCGACGAAGGCGCGCGCTCGGGATATCGATTGTTGCGACGGCGATCGTCCTGATTGCGGGTTGGGGTGTTTACCGCCAATGGTTCGAGTTCCAAGTCCGGCCCTTCCGGCCAGGCGGACGAGTTATGCTCGCGGTTCTGCCCTTTGAGAATTTCACCGGGGATGCGGGGCAGGAGTATTTCAGCGATGGGCTGACGGAAGAGATGATCAGCCAGCTCGGAAACCTCGATCCTACCCATCTGGGAGTAATTGCCCGGACTTCGGTGATGCACTACAAGCGCTCGCAGGAATCAATTCCCCAGATCGGAAAGGATTTGGGGGTGCAGTATGTGATTGAGGGCAGCGTGCGGCGCGATTCGGAGAGGGTTCGAATCACGGCGCAGCTGATCCAGGTGAAGGACCAGAGCCACCTGTGGGCACGGGAATACGATCGTGAACTGGGCCATCTGCTGGAATTGCAGGCGGAGATTGCGCGCGAAGTTGCCAACGAAATCGAGTTCAGTCTGAGCGGGCGACGGCCGTTCGAGGCGGCGCGGGAGACGCCTGCGCCTGAGCCGAAGTCATATGAAGCCTATGACCTTTATTTGAAGGGCCGGTATTTCTGGAACAAGCGGACGGAGGAAGGCTTTCGACAGGCGGCTGATTACTTTCAGCAAGCGATCGATAAGGACCCGAATTACGGCCGCGCTTACGCCGGGCTGGCGGACACTTTCACGTTGATGAGCACATGGTACCAGGGTTCGCAAAGTGAACTCATGCCGAAGGCGAGAACGGCGGCCTTGCGAGCACTGGAACTCGACGAAAGTCTGGCGGAGGCGCATGCCTCGCTCGCTTTGATCAAAGAGAACTACGATTACGACTGGCTGGGATCGGAGAAAGAATTCCGCCGTGCAATCCAGCTCGGGCCGCAATATGCGACGGCGCACCAGTGGTATGCGGAGTCGCTTGCGTGGCAAGGTCGATTCCAAGAAGCATTCGCCCAGAGCGAGCAGGCGCGGCGACTGGATCCGTTATCGCTGATTATTGCCACCGATTATGCATCGATCCTGTACTACTCGAGGCAATACGACAGCGCGCTGAAGCAATGCCGCTCGGTGCTCGAACTTGACCCGAATTTTCGTCATGCGCGAGGGTTGATGATTCCTTCCTATTCGGAACTGGGCAGATATGACGAGGCGCTCGACGAGATGGATCGCTGGGCAGCCGGCGATCAAGGGCCATGGGCGATAGCGATGAGGGCGGCTGTTTATAGCCGCTTGGGTCGTGCCGAAGAGGCGCGCCGGGAAGTGGTGAACATTGAGCAGCTTCCGGGCTCGCGGATTGACCGAACCCCAGCGTTGTTGGTCGCTTATTCGGGTACAGGCCAGAAAGAGCGGGCGATTGAACTGCTGCAGAAAGCGTTTTCGGAGCACTCGAATGCCGTGGTGCAAATCAAAGTTGACCCGATGTATGACCCCATTCGGGATGATCCCCGTTTCAAGGATTTGTTGCGGCGCATTGGATTGGAACAGTAAGAAGTACTTGGCTTTGGAGCTGGTCGTCGGCAATGCGGAAGGGTTTCAGCGCGGGCAGTCCGGGATTTCTGCCGCACCCCGAGAACCTGGAGAAGATCTATCACGGATCGAACATCATTGAATGGAGAGCGGTTCCCGGACCGATGAACGAACCGCGGTGGGAGAAGATGACGGCCGGAGCACTGGATGTGGCCGGTGGCGCTCCGGTTCCATGTTCGAGTACGATTGGCAACTACCTGTCTACGACCTTTGCGTGCTCGGTGCCCAGAGGCGTCCTTCGCATTGGGGTGGGCACGATCATGGATACTTGCTGGCGGTACTGCGCGTACGCTTCCCCGTGCAGCTTAAGCAGATCTTTCTCCTCAAGCATAATCCCCACAAAGATGTAACCGGTCGTAGCAACTGAAAATAGCAAGTGCCCGGTGGTCATCTTCGGTGTAGCCCAGAACGCCAACAGGAATCCCAAGTAGATGGGATGGCGGACAAATTGGTAGAGCATCGGAGTTTTGAACCCCACCGACGTATATGGCCTCTCCTTGTAGTACAGCCAGACTTGGCGCAGACCGAAGAGATCCACATGACTGACCAGTAGGGTCGATATGAGGACAACGGCCCAACCGGTAAAGGACACGGCCCACAGAAATACCGCCGCCCCGCCCTGGAGTTGCCAAACTACATCTGGCATGGCTCGCCACTGCCAATACAGCAACTGCAGTGACAGGCTAGCAAACAGCACGTAGGTGCTGCGTTCGATTGGGCTAGGAATAACCCGTGTCCACCACGCCTTAAAGCCCTGGCGCGCCATGCCGCTGTGCTGGATGGCGAAAAGCCCGAGGAGCAGCCCGTTCACCAGTAGCGCGGTGCCAATTGGTCCGGCCGTGCCACTATCGACCGACTTCGGTACAACGAGGTTTTCGACGAAGCCAATCGCATAAAGAAAGGTCCCGAGGAAAATCACATAACAGGCAAGTCCGTACACAGCCGCCATCAGTCGTTTCATATTCTCTCCCGTAAGTAGTGCAGGTGTTTTTCTTCTCTTTCTTTCTCTTGCTTGCGCTTCCCTGCGAAGAGCCATAGTCAGCGATCGCGCGTGGAACAGTTCCTGGCCGAACTACCTTAAGGATCGAGCCACGTCCTCCAAGTAAGGCAAGGCTTGACACCGCCAGCGGGGTTATCTTGCGATACCGGCGCCGCGCGTTTCTACTTGTCTCTCGGACAGCGACGACGGTCAATTCTTCCGCGCTTCTCTTTCGATACCCTATAAATCCCCTGATAAGTCGTTTATTCGCAAGAGAATGTGGGCGTCGCACTCCGAGTGATGGCATGCTAAACTTTCGAGCAGTGTGACGCACGCTCATGCCGTCTACCCTCCCACCTCTGGTACGCTTCGCGAATTTCGAGGTAGACCTACGTGCCGGTGAGCTGCGAAAAGAAGGCAGCAAAGTACGGCTGCAGGAACAACCGTTTGCGCTCTTGGCTGCGCTATTGGAATCAGCGGGAGAAGTCGTCACTCGGGAAGAACTTCGCAAGCGCCTCTGGTCGGAAGATACCTTTGTCGATTTCGACCATCGCCTCGCAGTGGCCGTAAGCAAGCTGAGGGATGCGCTGCGAGACTCTGCCGAAAAACCGCTGTTCATTGAGACCGTAGGGCGGCGCGGTTACCGGTTCGTTGGCAACCTGGGACCTACTGATTCACTGGTAGATTCTAAGGGCGCCGTGGGCGAGACTCCTTTGCCTTCCGCTAAATCACTTGCGAAAGGAGAACTCCCCAAGGTAGCGGCTCTGGGATCAATACGACAGCGAACCGGAAGGCTCATCTTCCTTTTTTCCGTTGGACTGGCCGTGCTCCTTGTCCTTGGTCTGATCGTTCTACCGAAGTTTGTTCGCATGCGGTCTGGGAAAGGGCAGCCTGTGACCCCGCGCAGTCTGGCGATCCTCCCGCTGCACAACTCTGGTGGCGATTCGAGGAGCGACTTTCTAGGGTTCTCTCTAGCGGACGTACTCATTACGAAATTGGCGTACGTGAGCTCCCTCAGCGTTCGGCCTTCTGCCGCGATTGAGAAGTATCGAGGCACGGCCATTGATCTTCAGAAAGTTGCTGCGGACCTGAACGTAGATAGCATTCTAACGGGAAGTTTCATACGCGATGGTGACAACCTGCGAATCACTTACCAGATCGTTGATGCCAAATCCGAGAAGATTCTGGGGCAAGGAGTGATCGATCTAAAGTATGACAATCTGCTTACCGTCCAGGACAAAGTTTCCAGCCAAGTCATCTCGGAACTGCAGCTCAGTTTATCGCCATTAGAAGCGGAGCGCCTGAAGTCGGAGGACGCGGTGAAACCGCTCGCGTACGAGTATTTCCTGCAGGGACTCGATTTTCATGGGCAGCACAAATTCCCACTCGCGATCAAGATGCTAGAACGGTCCACTGAAATTGATCCTGACTACGCACCCGCTTGGGCCTATTTGGGAGCATCTTACACTTCAGACGCAGCATTCGAGCTTGGCGGCCGCGAGCAATATCGTCGTGCCCAAGCCGCGTACGAGCGGGCTTTGGCGATACGACCGAACTTGCTTGATGCGCAAATGTTCCTCGCCAACCTCTTGGTAGATACCGGAAAAGTTGAGCAGGCCGTACCCTTGTTGCGTGATGCGTTAAGGACGAACGGCAACAGCGCAGCCGCTCACTGGGAACTGGGATATGCGTACCGGTTCGCTGGAATGTTGAACGAATCCGTGGCGGAGTGCGAGCGGGCGCGTCAACTCGGGTTAGTGAAAGCCAATGGGTCCGTATTAAACACATACCTCTATCTGGGGGAGTACCAAAGGTTTCTTGAGAGCCTACCGCCCGACGATTCGTCATTCACTCTTTTTTATCGTGGCTTCGGAGAATTTCACGAAAAGAATTTCGACCAAGCGTCGAAAGATTTTGATCGTGCATACGAAGATCCTACCTTGTATTCAGGAATCGGTAAGGCCCTGAGTGACTCGATCCATCAGCGCAAGGCAGAAGGCTTGGGCCTGTTGAATGGATTGGAGAGACAAATTAGAGAGCGCGGGGTCGGTGATCCAGAAGCCACATACAAGATCGCGGAAGCGTATGCCGTCTTGGGCGACAAAATCTCGGCTTGTCGCGCCCTACGCACTAGCGTTGAATCGGGTTTCTTCAGCTACCCATATCTTTCCAGGGACCCACTGTTAAATGATCTACGGAGCGAACCAGGGTTCGACGAGATATTGCAGAAGGCTCGTCAAAGACACGAAGCGTTCAAACGCGCCTTCTTTAAATAGCGAAACATCTGGTAGCCTGCATCCTCTATTTCATAACGTGGGAAGTGATCTACTACAACTTCATCCCGGGTTTCTGTGCCAGACGACTGCCTGATTCTCACTCTCGCGTGCGGAAAATACCGCTTCAACAAGCTGGACTCGTCGAGGTCTAAAAATGTGCGGGAAGCTTTTGACGACTCCCCGCAACAAGATTCGTGCTACTAACCACCCGGTGATGCTCAGCTTCGTGCTTTCGATCTGGGTTACGGATTCCAGTTGATGTTGGAAACGCCACCGCCCTTGGGGATATCTTTGCAAATCAGCTGAACACTCTCAGCGGAACCTACACTGACAGTGGTGGAGAGGGTTTGGCCTGGAGCGGTGAAGTTGATGTCGCTGCCATTGGCGATGCTACCAGCGCCGTTGTAGGCGTAGGACTGGCAGGTGAAGGTGTTCTCGGCATCGGTTCCGTCAAAGTAATTCTGGACGGTAAAGGTGTGGCTTCCCGCGTCGTCGACGCTTACATCGAACAGCAGGCTCACGGGAAAGGCGCAGTTATTCACTACCGCTCCGAACGATTCCGTCAGGCAGCTATAGGTGGCTTTGAAGTCGTTCTTCGAGGCCATCCATACCTTGAATGAGTTGTATGCGGTCGTCGACCGCGCGAAGGCAGGGCTGGCTGCGCCGGCCAAAATGACCAGGCAGATCCCCAGAAAAAGTGACGTTGCTTTTCGTTTCATTGCAGTTCTCCTTGGTTCGGCAACCTTTTGCCGATGGCTGAATTGTTTCGGTTGTGAGTTGTGGGTCTCCGGGATAATTTTCCCGAGTGATCCGCAAATCGTGGATGGTTCTTACTGCGACTTCAGAACCGACTCGAGACAGATCAGCGGCGAGCCGTCCGCAGCTTCCGACCAATGCCAACCCCGGTTGTCTCCGCAACCGGGGAGCATCGGTTGGGTCGTCACAGGTTGCGCCATCTTTTGAAGCGCCTCAGCCTCTTTCAACCCCACCATGTCCACCTCCCGGCCACATTCCGCGCACCATCCCCTGGTGGCGCGCGATCTGCGAATGATCCAGATCCGGTCGGTTTCCACGGTGATCTCGGTTCTCTTGTAGGCAGCTACTGCCCGTTCTGAAACCTTTGCCCAACGCCGGAACTCGTAATAGATTGCTTTCCACATTGGGCTCGGCTTTTTCGTGTGTTCTTATTTCAAGGCTTGGCGGACCTGGCTGATCTCAGCTCCGCGTGGGCTCGGTGTTGGCGTGGTCCCGCCGAGTGACTGGCGCAGTTCGGGCGTGGAGATTGATGTCAGAAGTTGAGCGAGTTGATCTTGCAGGTCGCCGATCTCAGACTGCTGACGTTGCAGTTCATTGAGGAGCATCGAATCGAGGACCTGGTATTTCACCGTCTCGATCTGGCCATCGGCTGAGCGCGCCACCAGATCGGGATAGACTTCCGCGACTTCCTCGGCAATCAGCCCGTATTGCATCGGCGTTGAACCGTCGGCAAAGGGCTTCCTGTAGCGGAAGGTCACGGGCCGCAATCGCATCAGCCCGCGGCTGGCGTCTCCCATGTCCTGAATGTCGGTCTTGAATCGTCGAGAGGAACTGAGCGTACCGAGCTGACCGTTGGAATCGATCACGACGGGCACGGCATTGTTTTCGCCGGTAGTGACGCCTCTCACGCCCGCGACAAAGAAGGATGTCTGCGTCCCGCTGGTGCCGATGCGGATTGCTCCGCTGTCGCTCGACGATCCCGCGTTGCCGATATCAATGTTGTTGCTGTCTCCACCGGAGACGCCGCTTCCAGCGTTTGCCCCGATCGCGATATTGTTGGTGCCAGTCGTGAGATTGTTGAGCGCCTGGTAACCGACGGCGGTGTTGTTGCTCGCGTTGCTGTTGGTAAGAGCCTCATACCCGACTGCGGTATTGTTGTTGCCAACGCTGTTTGTCGAAAGAGCACCGGAACCGTCGGCCGTGTTGTAACTTCCGTTGTTGTCATAGAGGGCAAAAAAACCGGTCGCGGTATTGTAGGAGCCACTGGAGTTATTGGGCATGGCGTAATAACCCAGCGCGGTGTTGTACGTACCCGAGGTGGTGCTTGCGAGCGCTAAGACGCCGAGGGCGATATTCGCAGAGGTAGCACCGCCGGGGACGGTCAGCACAACCGTTTCGCCGAGAGCGTAGCCGGAAGCGTTAATGTGGCCGTCAACGTCCAAGGCGTACTGTGGCGAGTTCCTGCCGATGCCGATTCTGCTGTCCGTCTGGTACATGATGGAGTCGCCGATCGTCCCGCTGGCAGTCCAGACGGGAATGTAGTCGGTGGTGCCGGAGCCCTTCACTTGGGCATAACTCATCGCCGTGCACAGCAGGAGACTCGGCAGCAGAACGAGCAGAGAGAGAACCTGAATCTTCGCGGTACTGAACTGCGTCGTTATTCCCTTCATAAATCACCCCTGTTTTGATTTTTTCTTCTCTTTTGAAATGTCAATTTGGCGACGGCCATGGCCCTTACCGCGTGCCTGATTCCGGCACGCTTATTTGGCGAGTCGCAGAGAGCATCGCTCTTGCCCTCGCGATCTGTTCCCGAATTTTCTCTAGCTGCGCCTGCTGCCGCTGCCACTGGTTCAGCAGCATCGTATTCAGGACTTGGTACTTCACGGTTTCGATCTGGCCGTCGGCCGATCGCGCTACCAGGTCCGGGTAGACCTCGGCTACTTCCTCGGCAATCAGCCCGTATTGCATCGGCATTGAACCGTCGGCGAAGGGCTTCTGGTAGCGGAAGGTCACGGGGCGCAACTGCAACAAATGCTGGCTCGCGTCCGCCATGTCCTGAATGTCAATCTTGAATCTCCGCGAAGAGCTGACCGTCCCGAGCTGACCGTTGGAATCGATCACGAGAGGCACGGCATTGTTGTCGCCGGTGGCTACGCCACGCACTCCGGCCACGAAGAGCGAGGTTTGGGTTCCGCTGGTGCCGATGCGGGCGATGTTGGCATCGCTCGAAGATCCGGCATTGCCAATGTCGAGGTTGCCGTCGTTCTGACCATACACGTTGAGGCCGGCGTTGGCCCCAATCGCGATACTGTTGGCGCCATCTGCGTTCGCAAGGGCTGAGGAACCGATAGCAGTGTTGTTGTCGGCGTCAGTGGGGTTATTGTTGTCGAGCGCAAAGGCGCCGATGGCGGTGTTGGCGTTGGCCGTAGTGCTAAAGGAAAGGGCACCGGTACCATTGGCCGTGTTGTAGCTCGCGTTGTTCTCGTTGGAGAAGAGCGCTTCAGAACCCGTGGCCGTGTTGCCCGAGCCGGTGTCAATGTACGGCGTCGTGACGTAGCCCAAGGCCGTGTTTTCCTGGCCCGTGGTAATGGCAGCCATCGCGGTGTAGCCGAGGGCGAGATTTTCTAGGGAGGCGCCACCGGGGAGGGTCAGCGCTACTGTTTCCCCGATCGCGTAGCCAGACCCAGCATTGATGCGGCCGTCAACGTCCAAGGCATACTCTGGCGCAGTCGTGCCGATGCCGATTCTGCTGTCCGTCTGGTACATGATGGAGTCGCCGATCGTCCCGCTGGCAGTCCAGACGGGAATGTAGTTTGTCGTGCCGGAACCCTTGACTTGCGTCAGGGCGCTGACGCTGCATAACATCCACATCAGCGCAGCGTTCATCATGGTCACTTGCATTCGCTTCATAAACGCACCTCTCTTATTTGCCTTTGAGCGACTGCGGCCCTCTGCCCTGAAGCCTTTGCCCAACGCCAAAACTCGTGATAGATTGCTCTCCACATCGGGCTCGGCTTTCCTGGCGGCTCGCCAACGGGAGTGATCCTGCTCCACAGGCCCTTCAGAAGTCTTTAGAAAGGTCATCAGAACTTCTCAGAATTTCTAAGGATCGGCTATGTCCAATGCAGTCAGGCAGTTCTACGAGTTCGGCCGCTACCGGATCGATCCCGATCGTCGTCAGTTGCTGTGCGAAATGAAGCCAGTTCCGCTGCAACCGAAGGCCTTCGACATCCTCCTGGTGCTAGTGCAGAACTCGGAAAAGGTCGTTCTGAAGGACGATCTGATGAAGGCGGTATGGCCGGGAACGTTTGTGGAGGAATCGAACCTGGCACAGAGCGTCTCTGTGCTGCGCAAGACTCTTGGAGATCCAGTCGGCGAAAGCCGCTACATCGTCACGGTGCCCGGCCGCGGCTACCGCTTTGCGGAGAGAGTGCAGGTAGTGGACCAGGGCGAAATAGTTACAGAAGAAGAGGACAGGCTGGTCATCGAGAGCCGCACGCGCTCCCGTGTCGTCGTGGAGGAACAGCCGGCGCCGGTCAGAGCGGTGGCGGCTTTGGCGGCCAAGCCCCGGCGAAGCCTGCGATGGTTGGTAACTTGTTCCCTACTTTGCGTGCTCTTCGCGACGGCAGGCTACATTTACCTCCACCGGGCGCACAAGCTCACCGACAAGGACACCATCGTCCTGGCGGACTTCGATAATAGGACGGGAGATACGGTTTTCGATGGGGCGTTGCGCCAGGGTCTTTCCGCTCAATTGGCGCAGTCACCGTATCTCAATTTGATTTCAGACTCGCGGACGGCGCAGACGCTCGCACTGATGGGTCAGCCCAAGAATGCGCCGCTCACGCCCGAACTTGCTCGCGAGGTCTGCCAGCGCACGACCAGCACCGCCGCACTCGATGGATCGATAGCACAGATTGGAACGCATTTTCTTCTAACCTTGAAGGCGGTCGCTTGCGCGACCGGTGACGTGCTCGCCAGGACAGAGGCCGCCGCCCCTGACAAGAACCACGTTCTGGACGCGCTCGGGAAAATCGCGTCTCAAATGCGCAGCAAGCTCGGCGAGTCGCTCGCTTCGGTGCAGAAGTACGACGTCCAGCCATCCGACGTCACCACGCCATCGCTGGAGGCGCTGCGGGCCTATAGCCTGGCGGTTCGCGCCATGGGGTCGAATAAGCCGGTCGAATCGGTGACGTTGTTTCGAGAGGCAATCCGCCTCGATCCGAATTTCGCCGAGGCTTATTCGGGCCTGGCGGTCAACTACTTCAACATGGGGGAGACCTCGCAGGCCGAAGAGAACGGTCGCAAGGCTTATGCCCTGCGCGGCCACGTGAGCGAGCGTGAGAAGCTCGACATGGAAATGTATTATGACGCCTTCGTCACGCGTAACTTCGAAGATGCGCGGAAGTCGGCTCAGGCGGCCGTCCAGATTTACCCGCGCGCATGGTCCACAATGGCGAATCTGGGTGTCTTCGACTCCTATCTGGGCGAATATGACGAGAGCCTGGCGATGAGCAAGAAGGTAATGGACTTGGCCCCGGGAAGTACGCAAGTTTATACCAACCTCATGATCGATCACCTGCATGAGAACCATCTGGATGAAGCCGAGGCGGTGGCGCGCGAAGCCAGCGACCACCATCTTGATGCCGCTTTCTTGCACCAAACTCTGTACCAGATCAAGTTCTTGCGGCACGATGCTGCCGGTATGCAGCGAGAAGCAGCGTTGGCCCGCGCCCAGCCCGGTCTCGACGATCTCATGTTCTATTACGAATCGGACACCGCAGCCTATGGCGGACAGTTTACAAAAGCGAGAGAACTGACCGCCCGCGCTGTCGAGTACACAATGCGGGGCGGACAGAAAGAGACATCCGCAGAGTACGAGGCGGAGTCTGCCGTGCGAGAAGCCCTGGTTGGTAATTTTTCTGTCGCCAGGCAGCAAGCGAAGAGTGCGCTGGCGCGCTCACAAGGAAGAGACGCTGCGGCGATCGCCGGAGTCGCTCTGGCGATCGCGGGCGATAGAACCGGCGCAACTCGCATCGCCGATGATCTCGAGCGGCGCTTCCCAGAAGATACCGTGATTCATTACAACTCGTTACCCGTGATCCGGGCATCGATTGCCCTGGAAAGCGGGAATTCGGCCAAGGCCATCGCAGCACTCGCGGTTTCGATGCCCCACGAATTAGGACAAGCCGCACAACAGGCAGACTTCGTGCTCTACCCGGTTTACGTCCGGGGTCTAGCATATCTGGACGCGAAAGAGGGTGTTGCCGCAGCCGGCGAATTTCGTAAGGTTGTCGACCACCCGGGACTTGTCCAGAACGAACCGATCGGTGCACTGGCGCGCCTTGGCCTCGGCAGGGCCTATGCATTGTCAGCAGAAACCAGCCAGGCTCACGCTTCCTATCGGGACTTCCTCACCCTCTGGAAAGACGCCGACCCCGACATCCCTATCCTGAAGCAAGCCAAGGCTGAGTATGCGAAGCTGCAGTAGCAGAAAAAACTGTATACGTGATCGGTTTAAGGATCACACGCGGCTTGGTTGGGACATGCCTCGGTCATTCCTCATTTCAGAATCAAATGATTCTGTCACATCGCTTTAGGCGACTGTGTTATGGGATGGCGCAAGTGATTGATAGCAGAAAGGTTGATTTGGTAGCGCTACCGGGAATCGAACCCGGGTTTGAAGATTGAGAATCTTCCGTCCTAACCCCTAGACGATAGCGCCACTCGGGAGATTGCGGCGAAACCAGATTATAACAAAAGCCGGTTCTCTCAAACGGAGTACTGGGTCTCGCGTTTTCCGAAACTATCCGCGCCCCGTGTCGCGGCTCAAGAGCTCTCCGCAAAGCATTGTAAGTCCTGAAGTTGCAGTTTTTGCTCAGGATTTGAGTCGAACCATCTTGACAATGGCTAGACGAAGAGCGATACTTTAATAGGCGAATAAAAAGCGAATATAGCGTTTTATTACCCGAGCATCCTGCGCTCTAAGTTCCCTGAAAAATTGTGAGAATGTATGTCTGCTTTCCGGTTGCGGCGGCCGCTGGCCGCCCTTTTATTTTTTCTCTGCCGTCTTCTCTGCGTAACGTGGAGAAAGCCTCGGTGATATCTGCAAAGAGCACTGCGGAGATTTTGGCCCGGGTGAGTGCCAATCCTAAACTGGCCGCAGTAGTTCCTGCTTCGCGCCTCGATGTGCGCGTGAGGCCCGAAATGGTGCCGAGCGGCATTCCGCAACTGGATTTGCTGACCGGCGGTCTTGCTCGCGGTTGCCTCACGGAAATTTGCGGTGCGGCCTCCTCCGGGAGAACCAGCGTATTACTTTTCGCGCTTGCGCGCGCCACCCAGCGCGGGGAAGTTTGTGCGTTGGTGGATGCAAGCGATGCGTTCGATCCAGCTTCCGGGGCTGCGGCCGGCATGGAGATGAGTCGATTGCTTTGGGTGCGATGCGGGGAAAAAGTTTCGCCGCGTCAAGATCAAAATCATGCGCTTGCGCGCCCTGCAGGCAGCGCGAAAACGAACGATCGGTATCCGGGTATGTCTTCAGGCACGGCGCTCGTTTCTGAAAAAACCGGCTTTCGCCGCTGGGAATCACAGCTCGGACAAATGCTGAGAGTTACGGACCTGCTGCTGCAGAGCAACGGTTTCGGAATGATTGCTCTGGATCTCGGAGATGTTCCGGTGTCAAATGCGCGACGAATTCCTTTGGCATCGTGGTTCCGCTTCCGCCGTGCCATTGAGCACACGCCGACAACATTGCTGGTTTTGGAACAACAGCCAATTGCAGGGAGTTGCTCGTCGGCGCTGTGGAAGGTGTCAGGCGCCAGGTCGGAAAAAAGGCTGTCAGCTGTCAGCTCTCAGCTTTCAGGTAAGCAACCTATGCATTCGGAATTGGCGCACTCGGAATTATTTGACCAATTCGATATCACTGTCGAGTTGTTGCGCTCGCGATTGGAAGGAAAGTTGGAGCGCAAGCCGATGCAATCGACCGCAAGTTTCAGCAGTCGAGCCGCGTGGGCAGGATAGTTATCAGTCGCAGGTTCCTGGTAAAGACAGATTCATTCAATGATGAGGACAAGGAACTCGAGTCTGAGAGCCGTTTTTCATGTTTGCCGGCATCTTCATCCCCGATTTTTCTGTGCAAGCGATCACTCGCTTGGAGCCGGAGTTGCGCACCCGCTCGGTCGCAGTGCTCGCCGGACGGCCCCCGCTAGAGAAAGTGATGGCGCTCAATGAAAGAGCACGGCAATCGGGGCTGGAGGTTGGCGCGACCAGGGCGCAACTGGAAGCATGGGAGAACCTGGTGCTACGCGCGCGTTCCGAGACGCAGGAGGGGTCCGCCCATGCTGCTCTGCTGGATTGTGCGCAATCGTTTTCTCCAGAAGTGGAAGACACCGCACCCGGCATCGTACTGCTGGACCTTACCGGATTGGAGCCGTTGTTGGGCACGCTGCCAAAAATTGCGCGCGACTTGGCGCAACGGGTTTCTCAGTTGGGACTGGAGGCAAACCTTGCCCTGGCTGCAAATCCGGATGCTGCCTTGCTCGCTGCCCGGGGTTTTTCTGGCGTGACCTTGATTCCGGAAGGTCGTGAAGCCGAGCGGCTGGGAGGTTTGCCGGTAGATGTTTTGCTGGAATGTTTTTCTTCCGATGCGGAGGAGGCCACTCGCTGGGCGGAAACGTTGGATCGCTGGGGCATCCGCAAAGTGCGCGCTCTCGCTGCTCTTCCCGAAGTTCCGCTTAGCGAGCGGCTGGGGCAATCGGGAATCCGTCTGCAAAAACTGGCGCGCGGGGCGGCGTCGCGCAACTTGTGTGTATTGGAACCGCTGCTGATTTTTGCCGAGAGTGTGGAACTGGAATATCCCATCGTGCTGCTGGAACCGCTGGCGTTTTTGCTGAACCGCATGCTGGAGCAGATTTGCTCGCGTTTGCGTGCGTGCGCGCTGGCAGTGCAGGAATTGCACCTGGACCTGGAACTCGCAGGGACGCCGTCGAACGGTTCCACATCTTTTGCAGAGACGCCCACGCGCATTCTTACCCGAAAGTTCACCCGCACTTTGCGGCTGCCCATGCCCATGCTGGACGCGAAAGTATTTCTGAAATTGTTACAGCTGGATTTGCAGGCGCATCCACCGGGAGCGCCCATTGTGAAGATTCATTTGTCGGCCGATCCGGCGCGTCCGCGAGCCCTGCAGAGTGGATTGTTTCAGCCGATTTTTCCCGAGCCCGAAAAACTGGAGCTGACGCTGGCGCGCATCGCAGGCATTGTCGGGGAGGGAAGAGTGGGGTCGGTGGAGTTACTGGATACGCATCGCGAAGGCGCGTTTGCGGTGCGGCACTTCGCGCCGGGAGAGCCCGCGGCTGCAGAACCCCAGGGGACACAATCCTGGAATCGAAAGAAGGATATGTCTATGCCAGAAAATAGTGCATGGGAGTTCGCGGCAAACATAAACGAAGACGCAAAAGAAAAAATGAGCGCGGTGATTGCCCTGCGTCTGTTTCGTCCGCCGCTTGGCGCGAGCGTAACTTTGCGCGAGGCGAAACCGGTACGGTTGCGCTGTATCGAGCGCGAGGACATTGCCGGCGAAATCGTCTGGACTGCCGGCCCATGGCGTTCTTCCGGCGACTGGTCGGAACAGGAAGGTTGGTCGCGCGAAGAGTGGGACATCGCCGTTTCTGCCGAGAGCAGTTGCCAGTTGTCAGTTGTCAGTTCCCAGTCCCAACTGACAACTGGAAGCTGGCACCCGGCAACGAGTCTCGTGTTGTATCGCTTAGTGCAGGACAAGCTCAGTGGGAACTGGTTTGTGGAAGGAATGTACGACTGAGAGCAGTTGCCGGTTGCCAGTTTCCAGTCCAAGCAACTGACGACTGGAAACTGGGAACTGGAAGCTGACAACCGATGTATGTTGAACTCCATTCCCGCTCTGCGTTCAGCTTTCTCGAAGGTGCTTCAATTCCCGAGGAACTGATCGCAGTGTGTGCGAACCTGGGAATGCCGGCGATGGCATTGCTCGATCGCGATGGAGTGTACGGGGGGCCGCGCTTTCATCTCGCCGCGAACAAAACGAAGATCAACGCGCATATTGGGGCGGAAGTAACGTGCTCTGCGTTTTCTCCAAATGGCTACGAGCTACGAGCTGCGAGCTTCGAGCAGACGGGTGGCTCGCATCTCGCAGCTCGTAGCCCGCAGCTCTCTGGTGAATTTCGGCTTCCGCTTCTGGTTGCTTCGCGTGCTGGATATCAAAATCTTTGCCGCCTGATTACGAAAATGAAATTACGCGTTGGGCGTAAGGAGGGAGCCTGTGCGTCGGCTCCCGATTTTATTGAGCATGCCGATGGCTTGATTTGTCTCACGGGTGGCGAGGAAGGGCCACTGGCCGCGGCCCTTAGGCGAGGCGGAGCACAAGCAGCGTTCGACGCAGTGAAGAGGCTAACGGAAATATTTGGCAGGCAGAATGTTTACGTCGAATTGCAGAGGCATTTTCATCGGGACGAAGAATATAGAAACAGAGTTGCGATCGAAATCGCGGAAGCATTGCAACTTCCGCTCCTCGCCACCAACGGCGTGAACTATGCCACGCCTCGGGAGCGCGAGTTGGCGGATGCGTTCACCGCGCTACAACATCGTCGTACGCTGGCCACTGCCGGACGCCTGCTGGCGCGCAATGCCGAGCGATATCTCAAGTCTCCCGTGGCCATGCGAGAACTCTTTCCGGAGGTTCCAAAGGCAATCGCCAACACTCTTGAACTTTCTTCACGGCTTGAGTTCACGCTGAACGATCTGGGATATGAGTTTCCGCGTTATCCCATGCCGGAAGGAGAGACCATGATGTCGTTTTTGCGCGAGCGCACGCGGGCGGGAATGCAGAGCCGCTATGGGCGAGCAGGCGCAGAACTGAAGAAACGGGCTCGTCGGCAGATCGAGCGCGAGTTGAACTTAATCGAACACCTGAAACTTCCGGGGTATTTCCTGATTGTCTGGGACCTGGTGCGGTATTGCCGCGAACAAAACATTCTGATGCAGGGGCGCGGATCGGCCGCCAACAGTGCGGTTTGCTATTCGCTTGGCATCACGGCGGTGGATCCAATCGGCATGGAATTACTGTTTGAACGATTTCTTTCCGAGGAACGGGGCGAGTGGCCCGACATCGATCTTGATTTGCCGAGCGGCGATGAGCGCGAGCGCGTAATCCAATACGTTTATCGACGGTATGGGCAGCGCGGCGCGGCCATGACTGCCAACGTGATTACGTATCGCAATCGCATGGCCGCGCGGGAAATGGGCAAGGCGCTGGGATTCGACGCGGATACGCTGAAGCGAATTTCGGCCGCGGTGGCTACGTGGGAGTTCAAGGACGAAAATGATGCGCTCGACCGCCGTTTGCGCGATGCCGGGCTGGATCTCAAGCATCCGCGGATTCGCAAATACTTTGAGTTGTGTCTCGCCGCGCAGGATCTGCCGCGACATTTAGGGCAGCACTCTGGTGGCATGGTTATTTGTGAAGGGCGTCTCGATTCTGTCGTGCCACTCGAACCCGCTTCCATGCCGGGCCGCGTCGTGGTGCAGTGGGATAAAGAAGATTGCGCGGACATGGGGATCATCAAAGTCGATCTGCTGGGTCTCGGTATGATGGCGGCGCTGAAGGATTCTCTCGAACTGATCCGCGATCATTACAAGGAAGAAGTGGATCTAGCTCATCTTCCGCCGGACGATCCCATCGTCTATTCCACGCTGCAAAAAGCCGACACCGTGGGAATGTTTCAAGTGGAGAGCCGGGCGCAGATGGCGTGTTTGCCGCGCCTGAAGCCGGAGAAGTTTTACGACATTGTCGTGCAAGTGGCGATCATCCGGCCGGGGCCGATTGTGGGGAATATGGTGAACCCATTTCTCAAGCGGCGGCAGGGTCGAGAGGAAGTCACGTATCCGCATCCGTCGCTGGAAACCGTGCTCAGCCGAACGATGGGCGTGCCCTTGTTTCAGGAGCAGTTGCTGCGCATGGCTATGATCACCGCTAACTTTACGGGTGGTGAAGCGGAGGAGTTGCGTCGAGCCATGGGCTTTAAACGATCCGAGGCGCGAATGAAAGGGATTGAAGAAAAGCTACGTGCCGGCATGACCCGCAACGGAATTCTCGGCGAAACGCAGGAACAGATCATCCAGTCGATTACGTCATTTGCGCTTTATGGGTTTCCGGAATCGCATGCCGCGAGCTTTGCCTTGATTGCCTATGCCAGCGCTTATTTGAAATGCCATTATCTGGCGGCGTTTACGGCGGCGCTGCTGAATAATCAGCCGATGGGTTTTTATCATCCCGCGACGATTGTGAAAGATGCGCAGCGCCACGGATTGAAAGTGCTGCCGATGGATGTGACGCGGTCGGATTGGAAGTGCACATTGGAGCCATCAGCTCTCAGCCATCGGCCATCGGTTCGTCTAGGGTTGAAATACGCGCGTGGATTACGCGAGCCGGCGGGGCAAGCTTTGGTTCGGGAGCGCAGCCTGGCTCCGTTTGCTTCGGTGCAGGATCTGGCTCGCCGCGTACC
Source organism: Terriglobales bacterium (assembly GCA_050010155.1). Taxonomy (GTDB): domain Bacteria; phylum Acidobacteriota; class Terriglobia; order Terriglobales; family Acidobacteriaceae; genus Acidiflorens. The sequence goes on along the minus strand of JBEKLO010000031.1, from coordinate 18,715 downwards.
CGAGTTGCGGAAGGATGAGTTGACGACGCTGGCGGAAATTGGCGCGCTGAATGCAGTTGCCAGTCAAAACATTAAACTTCATCGACGCGACGCGCTTTGGCAGGTGGAGCGAGCAGTGCGCTGGTCGGGGCCGTTGCTGGATGAGTTACCGGAAATGGAAGGGGAATCTCCGCTGGTAGCTATGACAGATGAAGAGCGATTGGTGGCGGATTTTCGCGCTACTGGACTGACGGTTGGTCCTCATCCCATGCAGTATCGACGGGAAGAGATGAAGCGGATGGGGATTTATAGCGCTTCAGAGTTGTCGCTAATTCCCAATGGACGGCGAATACGAATCGGCGGATGCGTGATTGCGCGTCAACGTCCGGGAACGGCCAAGGGCATGATGTTCATGAGCCTGGAGGATGAAACGGGGATCGCCAATGCAATCTTTGCTCCCGATCTTCTGCAGAAGAATCGGGTGATGCTGATTTCCGAGCGCTTTCTGATGATCGAAGGGATTCTGCAGAATCAGGACAACGTGATCCATATTCGTGCGGAGAAAATTTTGCCGCTTCGCATTACGCGGGCGGAAACTGTGTCGCACGATTTTCACTGAAGTGGGAGTCTGTCCACTCCCATCGTTCCCGAACGAGCTACGCACTAAGCGGTTGAAAGCTTTCTGGCGTTGTGGCGTAGCGAACGACCTTCCGACAGACTGTAGAGTTCTTCCGCTAGATTCTTAGCGTGATCGCCGATGCGCTCGAGCGCCTGGGCAGCGAGCAGGATGTCAAAATTCTTCTGACCAGTTGAACTATTTTCCTCAGCCAGATGCCGGTGAAACAAGGAGTGGCACAGGCGATCCACTTCCGGATCGGATTTCAGGACGCTCTGCGCGTACGACACTTCACGCTTGAGGAAGCCTTGATGAACCTGCTCCAGCATTTCGCGAAGCAGGGAAGCCATCTCAATGAGCTGACGGGAATCTGCTGCCGGCAATTTTTCACGGCGCGATTGCAGATGCATCACCGCACTGTACGCGAGGTCTCCGATGCGTTCGAGATCGGTGATGAACTTCAGGCAGGCCAGCAACTCACGCGCCTTTGCTTCGCCCACGCGCGTGATGGCTTCGGGGAGTTGATCGTCGATCTTGCGCTCGATCTGGTCGAGTTCTTTTTCGCAATCCTTGATGGCGAGAAATGCCAGGCGCGAACCGTCGGCGAGAAAGTCCCTGACATTGAAAACCGCATCACGAGCGATCAGGCAGCCGCGGACGACCTGGGCCGAGAGTTCGTCTTCGGTAAAGCCCTCGTTGTCGTGATCACTCCGCGTACTACGCGGTGCGGCCGGACGTGGGCCAGGTTCCGCTGCGCGGGATCGCGCCGAAGTCGAGCGTCGTTTCACTCGCAAAGCCGGCGACTTTGTTGTTTTGCGGGCCATGGGAAGCTCACAGTCTTTGGACGAACTGCGACTGTAATGAAGCTAGCATAGAACGCGAATGTGAAAGGAATGTAAACGCGCGGAGACGTGGATGGGTCGAAACCGAGATTCTGCCCCGCAAGCTATGCGACTCACGCCGAAACTGAAGGGAGTGCTTTTTTCGCTGAGGTGGACTTTTGCAGCAAAACCTCGATAAACGCAGTGCTGGCGCAGGAGAGGGTTCGGTCGCGACGGTAGGCCAGCCCGAGTTCACGAAAAAGTTCTGCGTCCTCCAGATCAATCAGCTTGACTCGTCCGGCGGCCACTTCATCGCGGGCGAATGAGGCGCTGATGATCGACACTCCGAGGTCAGCGGCCACAAAGCTCTTGATGATGCCGATGCTCGGCAACTCCATGCGAACTTGCAACTCGTCGCGATAAGGGCGAAACAGCTTGTCCAGGATTCTGCGGGTATGGCCAGTCTTGGGCAGCAAAATGGGATGTTTGACGATATCGCGGACGGCGGCGGTCTTGTTTTTAGAAAGAGGATTTTTGGGGCTTACCATCAACATCAGCTTGTCGCGAAAAATAGGGCGGATGACCAGGCTCGGAGACTGGATAGGCAAAGTCAGAAAACCCAGTTCGATGGAGCCGTTCTCGAGTTTTTCCGTAACTTTGTAGCTGAAATTCCGGTAGATGTTGATCTGCACGGGCGGGTAGCGCCGGCAGTATTCCGCAAATACCTCGGGCAGAACATAGAGGCATGTGGCTTCATTGGCGCCGACGCGAAGGGTGCCGCGGGGGGTACGGCTATGGTCAGCGACCGCCATCAGCGATTCCTCGCGCAGCTGTTTCATGCGTTCGGCATAGTCATAGAGCACTTGCCCGGCGGGCGTCAGTTTTACGGTCTTACCCGAGCGGTCGAGCAGGCGATCGCCGTACTCCTGCTCCAACTGGCGGATTTGGGCACTGACGGCGGATTGGGAACGGAAAACTTTCTCGCCAGCACGAGAAAAGCTGCCTTGTTTGGCCACTTCGAGAAACGTGATGAGCTGATCAAAATCCATTGTGTTGATGCGGGGATTATAACGGAGTCGGCGCATCGAGCGCGAAAATAGGTGAAATTGCCTGGGATTCCCGAAATTTTGAAATTTGCATCCTTAACATCGAAATTCTGAGTTGTACTTTCCGGTCCTATGGGCAGCAAATAATAGGTTAGACAGCTGCGTTCCTGAGCCGAAGTGCGCGACACCCCGCAACCTTTGCGGCGAAGTCCCAACTCCCAACTCAAGAACAACTGATCCGGAAGCGGCCCGTTTACGCCGCAAGTTTGGCAATGTTCGCAACGTGCCCATGACGACGCGTCGACGAAAAACGAATGGTGCTCCTCCCGCTCAGGGTTTATACCATCCCGCCCAGGAGCACGACGCGTGCGGGATCGGATTCGTCGCCAACATTCGCGGCCACAAGAGTCACGACATCGTGAGCAAGGGGATTCAGGTACTGCTCAATCTCGCGCATCGGGGCGCCTGCGGATGCGATTCTGAGACCGGCGACGGAGCAGGAATTCTGCTCCAGATCCCGCATCAGTTCTTCGTGCGGGAATGCGCCAAACTAGGTTTCGAGTTACCCGCGCCCGGCCTTTACGGTGTGGGCATGACGTTTCTGCCGGTCGAGAGGAATCCGCGCTTGCAGTGCGAAGGGATTCTGGAACGCATTGTTCGCGAAGAAGGATTGACTGTGCTCGGCTGGCGCGATACGCCCTGCTTTGCTGCAACCATTGGACGTGTAGCACGAGGTTCGCAGCCCTACATCCAGCAGATCTTTGTAGGGTGCGGTGCTTTCAGCGACGAAGATGCCTTTGAGCGGAAGCTCTACGTGGTTCGGAAACGCGCCGAGAGTGAGATAGCAGCATCCGGCATTGAGGACGCGAGTGTGTTCCACATCCCGTCGCTCTCTTGCCGCACCATTGTTTACAAAGGTCTGTTGCTGGCGACGCAGATCACTAATTTCTATAAAGAACTGTCCGATCCCGACGTGACCAGCGCGTTGTGTCTGGTGCACCAGCGCTTTTCAACCAACACCTTTCCGAGCTGGCAACGAGCGCATCCTTATCATTACATTGCGCACAATGGCGAGATCAACACCCTCAAGGGCAATGTCAACTGGATGCACGCGCGCCAGTCGTTGCTACAGTCTCCTTTATTTGGCGACGATGTGCAGAAACTCTTTCCCATCATTGCGCCCGATGGCAGCGATTCCGCGAATTTCGACAATGCCGTGGAACTTCTGGTGCAGGCGGGGAGGAGCCTGCCGCACGCGATGGCCATGCTCATTCCGGAAGCGTGGGCGGGAAATTCCCACATGAAGCCGGAGAAGCGCGCGTTCTACGAATATCACGCGTGCCTGATGGAACCGTGGGATGGGCCGGCGGCCATTGCGTTCACCGACGGCAGAGTCATCGGCGCGATCCTCGACCGCAACGGTTTGCGACCAGGACGCTATGTGGTTACTCATGACGAGCACGTCATCATGGCTTCGGAAGCCGGAGTCCTTGACATTGAACCGGAGCAGGTGAAGATGAAAGGCCGTCTGCAGCCGGGCAAGATGTTCCTGGTGGATATCGTCGAAGGCCGCATCGTGCCGGACAAGGAAATCAAGGAGCGGCTGGCCTCGCGACAACCGTATGCGCAGTGGCTCAAAGACAATCAGATCACGATCGACCAGTTGCCCAAGCCCTCACGCATGCACCATCCCGATGCGGAAACCCTGCTTCGACGGCAGCGTGCGTTTGGCTACAGCGATGAAGACCTGCGAATGATCCTCAGCCCGATGGCTTCGAAGGGCGAGGAGCCGGTTGGCTCGATGGGAACGGATACGCCGCTCGCTTGTCTCTCGGATCGTCCGCAGTCGCTGTTCAACTATTTCAAGCAGCTCTTCGCGCAGGTCACCAATCCCCCCATCGACCCGATTCGCGAAGAGATCGTGATGTCGCTCATCAGTTATATCGGGGCCGAGCGCAACGTTCTTTCGGAAGAGCCCGAGAACTGTCACATGCTGAAGCTGGCGCATCCGCTGCTCACTAATATCGAACTGGAGAAACTGCGCCGCGTGTCGACGGGAGATCTGCTCGCTATCACGCTGCCTGCGCTGTTCCGCGCCAGCGAAGGCGAGGCTGGACTGAAACGAGCCCTCGATATCTTGCGTCAGCAAGCATCGCTCGCCGGAAAAGCCGGTTATACGTTGCTGATACTTTCCGACCGCGGTGTGAACAAAGATTACGCTCCCATCCCCAGCCTGCTTGCGCTGGCCGCCGTGCACAACCTGCTGGTGCAGGAGGAGACGCGAACCCAGGTCGCACTGATTATCGAGTCCGGCGAACCGCGAGAAGTGATGCATTTCGCGCTGCTCAGCGGCTATGGGGCGAGCGCCATCAATCCTTACCTGGCGTTGGAGAGCGTGGAAAGCCTGGCACGGCGCGGCGAGTTGGCGGAGGGCGTGACTCCTGAACTTGCGGTGAAGCACTTCGTCAAAGCGGTGAACAAGGGCTTGCTGAAGACTTTTTCCAAGATGGGTATCTCGACGTTGCAGAGCTATCAGGGAGCGCAGGTTTTCGAAGCCATCGGATTGAGCAGGGAACTGGTCGACGCCTATTTCGCGGGCACGGCTTCGCGTTTGGAAGGCATCAACCTCGAAGTGGTGGCCCGCGAAGCGCAACTGAAGCACGACTATGCATTTCGCCCGCTGACTGAATCCGAGACCGAACTTGCAGTTGGAGGAAATTACCATCAGCGCGTCAACGGCGAATATCACCTGCTGAATCCGCAGACCATCAGCAAACTACAGCAGGCAGCACGGCAGGATAGCTTCCAGACCTTCCAGGAATACACCGATCTCATCGACAAGCAAAGCAGCAATCTGGCGACGCTGCGCAGTTTGATGAAGTTCAAGAAGAGCGCCAAGCCAGTCCCGATTGAAGAAGTCGAGCCAGCTAAGGAAATTGTGAAGCGCTTCACCACGGGAGCGATGTCATTCGGTTCGATCAGCAAGGAGGCGCACGAGACGCTGGCCATCGCCATGAACCGCATCGGCGGGAAGTCAAATACAGGCGAAGGAGGAGAAGATGAGGAGCGCTTCAAGCCGGATGCTGACGGAGATTTGCGGCGTAGCGCGGTGAAGCAGGTTGCGTCGGCGCGATTTGGAGTTACTGCGAACTATCTCGTCAATGCCGATGAGTTGCAGATCAAGATGGCGCAGGGCGCGAAGCCTGGCGAGGGAGGGCAACTTCCCGGGCATAAGGTTGATGAAGTTATTGCGCGGCTGCGGCATTCGATCCCCGGCGTCGGGCTGATTTCGCCTCCGCCGCACCACGATATCTATTCGATCGAAGATCTCGCACAGCTGATCTACGATCTGAAGAATGTGAATCCACAAGCCCGCATCGCGGTGAAGTTGGTGGCGGAAGTTGGAGTGGGCACGGTCGCTGCGGGCGTAGCCAAGGCCCATGCCGATGTCGTGCTGATCAGCGGAGACAGCGGAGGCACGGGAGCGTCACCGTTGAGTTCAATCAAGCACGCGGGCATTCCGTGGGAGTTGGGGCTCGCGGAAACACAGCAGGTCCTCTTATTGAACGATCTGCGCGGCCGAATCCGCGTGCAGACTGACGGCAAGCTGCAAACTGGACGCGATGTGGTGATCGCCGCCCTCCTCGGCGCGGAAGAATTTGGTTTTGCGACCACGCCGCTGATTGCGATGGGCTGCGTCATGATGCGCAAGTGCCATCTCAATACTTGCTCGGTGGGCATTGCCACGCAAGATCCGATGCTACGCAAGCGCTTTCAAGGCCAGCCCGAGCACGTCATCAACTTCTTCTTCTTTCTTGCGGAGCAGGTGCGGCAGTATATGGCCGAACTCGGGTTTCGCCGCGTGGATGAGATGATTGGGCGCGTCGACATGCTCGACGTCGAGCCAGCCGTTAATCATTGGAAGGGACGTGGACTGGATTTATCGGCCATTCTTTACAATCCGCCGGTGCCATCGCGCGTAGCGCGGCGTTGCGTACAGGCGCAAGACCATGGTTTGGAGCAGGCGCTGGATCATCAGCTTCTGGCCAAAGCGCAGCCTACACTTGAAACCCTTACTCCAATTGTGTTTCGAATGCGGGTGCGCAATGTGCATCGCTCCGTGGGTACCATGCTGAGCGGAGCGATTGCCCGCCGTTACGGGTCCGCCGGCCTCCCCGACGATACGATTCGTATTCATCTCGACGGATCTGCCGGGCAAAGTATGGGCGCGTTTCTGGCAAAGGGAGTGACGCTCACCCTCGAAGGCGAAGCGAATGATTATGTTGGCAAAGGCCTCTCCGGTGGACGATTGGTCGTCTTTCCGCCTCGGCGGTCAAAGTTCGACCCGGGAAAAAATATTCTGATTGGGAACGTTGCGCTCTATGGTGCGACCAGTGGCGAAGCGTTTTTCAACGGCGTTGCGGGCGAGCGCTTTGCTGTTCGCAACTCCGGAGCGACTGCGGTCGTCGAAGGCGTTGGCGACCACGGCTGCGAATACATGACTAAGGGATTGGTGCTGGTGCTCGGAGCCTGCGGCAGGAATTTTGCCGCCGGCATGAGTGGCGGCGTCGCCTACGTTTTTGACGAACGCGGAGACTTTGCCGAAAAGCGCTGCAATCTGGAATCGGTTGACTTGGAGCCAGTTCTCGAAACGCAGGATGGGCAAATCGCTGAAGCCAAGCTCGTGCGGGAACTGGTGGCGCGGCATCTCGCACTGACCGGTAGCCCGCGTGCAGCTTCGATTCTCGACAACTGGTCGGAGATGTTATCCCGCTTTATCAAAGTGTTTCCGCACGAGCACAAACGCGTTCTCGGATTACGCCGCAGACGCCCGCCTTATAATCCGAGTCCGCCGCTGGCTGTGCCGGTTCCGGCCGAACAGGTGCGTCATGGGTAAGGACACAGGATTTTTGGAATACGTGCGCGAACTTGCCCCGCGACGGCCAGTGACTCGGAGGGTCAACGATTGGTTCGAGATCTATCTCGATTTTCCGGAAGAGAGCCTACGCACACAGGGCGCGCGCTGCATGGATTGCGGCGTGCCTTTTTGCCAGACGGGATGTCCCGTCAACAACCTGATTCCCGATTGGAATGATCTTGTGTATCACGGGCGCTGGAAGGAAGCGGTTCGCCAACTGCACGCCACCAACAACTTCCCGGAATTCACCGGTCGGATTTGTCCCGCTCCATGCGAGGCGTCTTGCGTATTGGCCATCAACCAGCCTGCGGTCACGATCAAGCAAATCGAAAAAAATATCGTGGAGCGGGGGTTTCAGGAAGGCTGGATTCATCCCCAGCCGGCAAAAATAAAAACTGGGAAAAAAGTGGCGATTGCCGGTTCCGGTCCCGCGGGATTGGCGGCGGCGCAGCAGTTGTGCCGCGCGGGACACTCCGTAACGGTCTATGAAAAAGCGGACCGGATCGGTGGTTTGCTCGTCTATGGCATCCCGCATTTCAAGTTGGAGAAACATATTGTCGATCGCCGCGTGGAACAGATGTCCGCTGAAGGTGTGAAATTCGTCACCGGCGCGGAGGTGGGCAAGAATGTTGCGGTCGAAGATCTGCGTGGTGAGTTCGATGCGATCGTGCTCGCCGGCGGAGCGGAGCAACCGCGCGATTTGAATGTTCCGGGACGCGAATTGATGGGTGTCCATTTTGCGATGGAGTTCTTGCCGCAGCAGAACCGCCGCAATCTCGGCGAGACCATCGATCCGGAGATAGAGATTCTGGCCACTGGCAAGCGCGTGGTAATCATCGGAGGCGGCGATACCGGGGCCGATTGCCTTGGAACTTGCCATCGGCAAAGGCCCGTCTCCGTGCACCAGTTCGAGATCATGCCGAAGCCCCCGGATGAACGCTCGCCCCTGACGCCATGGCCACTGTGGCCGATGCAACTGCGCAACGAAGGCGCACACGAAGAAGGCGGAATACGTGACTGGAGCATCGCGACCAAAACATTTATCGGAGACAGTGCCGGTCAAGTTCAGCAACTGCACGCCGTGCGCGTTGGTCCGGCGCCAACTTTCGAGCCGATTCCCGGCACGGAATTGACGATAGAAGCCGATCTCGTGTTGATCGCGATGGGTTTTGTCGGCCCGGTGCGCAATGGAATGATCGATCAGTTGGGGGTGAAACTAGACCTTCGCGGCAACGTGGCTACGGACCAGAACTATATGTCATCGGTGCCCGGAGTTTTCGCGGCCGGCGATATGCGGCGTGGTCAGTCGCTGGTCGTGTGGGCGATCGCGGAAGGGCGAAAGGCGGCGGCGAGCGTGGATACCTACTTGCGGGCGGCGCCTTCCGTTTCAGAAACATCGCTTCCGCAACGCGTGACGCGGGTATAATGGCCGGCACCCATGTCGCTGGCCTCTGGCACGAAACTTGGTCCGTATGAAATTCAGTCGCCGCTCGGTGCAGGCGGCATGGGCGAGGTGTATCGAGCGAAAGATACTCGCCTTGACCGTTCCGTTGCGGTCAAAATTCTGCCCAGTCATCTTTCTGACAATCCTGAGGCCAAGCAGCGTTTCGACCGCGAAGCCCGGGCCATCTCTTCTCTAAACCATCCCAATATTTGCACGCTGCATGATGTCGGCCATCAGGATGGCATCGATTTCCTGGTCATGGAGTTTCTCGAGGGAGAGACGCTCGCCGACAGGCTGCTGAAGGGACCGCTGCCGACCGAACTCGTACTGAAATATGGAATCGAGATTTGCGAGGGGTTGGAGCGCGCGCACAAGAGCGGCGTCGTGCATCGCGATTTGAAACCCGGAAACGTAATGCTGACGAAGACCGGCGCGAAGCTGATGGACTTTGGGCTGGCCAAGGCGGCTCCGTCGGGCGCGGCACCGGCATCGAGCTTGACGATGACAATTTCTCACCCGTCAGCAGACCAGCCGCTTACGGCCCAGGGCACGTTGGTGGGAACATTCCAGTACATGTCTCCGGAGCAGACGGAAGGCAAGGATGCCGATGTACGCTCCGACATTTTTGCGCTGGGCGCGGTGCTGTACGAGATGGCAACGGGCAAGCGGGCGTTCACGGGAAAGAGTCAGGCGAGCATCGTGGCCGCGATTCTGGCTTCAGAGCCACCGCCAATTTCTGTGGTGCAGCCGATGTCGCCGCCGGCGCTGGCGCAGGTGGTGAAAACTTGCCTCGCCAAGGATCCGGAAGAGCGCTTCCAGACGGTGCACGATCTGAAGTTGCAATTGAAATGGATCGGAGAGGCTTCGGCCAGCCAACTGGCAGCGCCTGCCCAGGTACGCGCCCGCCGCGTGGTGCAGAAGCGCACGTTGCTGATTGCAGCGGTCGTCGGATGGATTCTCGCCGCCGCTGCTCTCGCTTTTTTCCTGTCCACTCGAACTCAGCTCGACGAGGCGCGACGGCCGATGACCGCTTCGTGGCTGCCGCCCGAGGAGACGGAATTCGCGTCTGTTACCATCGGTGCGCCAGCGCTTTCACCGGATGGCTCAAAACTCGCCTTCCTGGTGAACACAGTTTCGCAGTCGAGCGACAGGGTGGCCAGCACCGCTGCTGCTTCCGAATCAAAGTTGTGGGTGCGCGACGTAAACACCGGGGCGATGCATCAGGTGGAAGAAGCCGAGCGACCGTCGTTTCCTTTTTGGTCGCCCGATGGGAAGTACATAGGTTACTTTTCGGCAGGGAAGCTGAAGAAAGTAGCTCTGGCGGGCGGACCGGTGCAGGTGCTCTGCGATGCTCCAGAAGGGCGCGGCGCATCGTGGAATGCGCGCGGCGTGATCATCTTCACGCCGAACATTGCGGAGCCACTGTATAAGGTGCCAGAAGGCGGCGGCACGCCCGAGAAGATCACCGAGGCAAAACCGGGTTGGACGAATCGAAACCCATACTTTCTCCCCGATGGCGATCACTACTTGTTCATTGTTCGCGACACGGGGAATGCATCGTCCGCGGGTTCGTTATACGGCGCCTCGCTCTCGGGCGAGAAACCGCGCCAGATACTGGAACTCGCATCCAACGTGCAGTATTCGGAGGGATACCTGCTCTACCTGCGCGAAGCTGTGCTGGTGGCGCAGCGCTTCGACCCGAGATCGCTCAAGTTGAGTGGCGATCCTACACCCGTGGCCGAAAAGCTCGATTATTGGAACGCGCGCGACCTCATCGCTTTCACCGCCGCGCACGGCACCCTCGTTTTCCGTCATGGATCGCTGCAGAAGACCCAGCCCATGTGGGTGGACGGTAACGGCAAGGAGATCGCAAGGTTCGGCGATCCTGGCCTCTATGCGACGCCGAAACCTTCCCCCGACGGTTCTCTGGTCGGGCTGGCGCGGATCGATCCGGATACCAACCGGGGAGATATTTGGATCGTGGACCCCAGCCGGAATACGGTATCGCGCAGCACCTTCGCTGACACGACCGGTCTGAGCTATGCGTTTTCTCCCGACGCGAAGAGAATTGCGGTCACCACTACCGCGGGAGTGAAGTTGGGGGGAGTGTGGATCCAACCGACGAGTGGGTCCGGTCAGCAGGAGAAACTGGAGACGCCGTCGGTCTCCGGCACGATGGCCAGCTGGTCGCCCAACGGGCGCTATCTTTTCATGGCATTGCAAAACAATGCCACGCGCTTCGACGTCTACTATATCGATCTGAGCGGCGACCGGAAATTGACTCCCTTTCTCAATTCGCCGGCCAATGAATTAGGCCCGGTTCTGTCGCCGAACGGCAAATGGCTCGCATACACTTCAGATGAATCCGGCAGGGCTGAAATTTATGTGACCGCATTTCCCGATCCGGGAGGGAAGTGGCAGGTTTCGAATGGCGGCGGCAGTTCCGCTTCGTGGAGCGCGGACGGGAAGCAACTCTACTACGCCGTCGGGGACAAGCTGATGATGGTTCCGATTCAAAACGTCGAGGCCTTTGCATTCGGAGCGCCGACACAGCTCCCGATCCATTTGAACGAATTTACTGCGCTCGGGCCGGTGGCGCCCGGCGAACGTTTTCCTGCTCTGAAGCCACTGAGCGGAGGCCAGTCAAACCCCCAGGAAGTTATTCTCAACTGGACTGGAACGCTGAAGCAGTAGCAGACTCCTCGAGCGCTTAGCTCTTGGATTGACTCAGGTGCGAGTACTCAGGCGGACGGAGTTGTAATCGCGCCTTCTGCGGCGGACCTTACGAGGGCAGAGTATTTTGCAAATACTCCGGTCTTATACCGCGGCATTGGGGCCTTCCATTCCGAAAGACGCCGCGAAATTTCGGCGCCGGAGATTTCCAACTCCAGCTTCCTGGTCTTGGTGTCAATGGTGATGCGGTCGCCCTCGCGAATCGCAGCGATTGGGCCACCTAACGCGGCTTCTGGTGCTACGTGGCCGACCATCAAGCCGCGAGTTGCGCCGCTGAAGCGTCCATCGGTAATCAGCGCTACGCTTTCGCCCAAGCCTTCGCCTACAATCGCCGCGGTCACGCTTAACATTTCTCGCATGCCGGGTCCACCCTTGGGACCTTCGTAGCGAATCACCACTACATCTCCGGCTTTGATTTGTTTGCTGGTTACTGCGTGCATCGCGGCTTCCTCGGAATCAAAAACGCGCGCGGGACCACTTTGCGAGGCCCGTTCGTGGCCACTCATCTTGCCTACGCCGCCGCCCGGGGCGAGATTGCCTTTCAGGATCACGAGGCCGCCGGTGGTCTTCAGCGGTTTACTCAACGGAGCGATCACCATCTGTCCGGCAGTTTCTTGCGCGCGGTTAGCTTCTTCAGCAAATGTCTTGCCGGTCACCGTTACTGCCGAACCATCAGCATACTTGCCGTCGAGCAAGCGCTTGGCGATCAGCGTGATTCCGCCGGCCGCGTCCACATCCGCCGCCACGTATTTTCCTGCCGGCTTCAAATCGGCTAACAGTGGTGTGCGTTCGCTGACGCGCTGAAAGTCGTCGATATCGAGCGGCAATCCCATTTCGCGCGAAATCGCTAACAGGTGCAGGACGGCGTTGGTCGAGCCGCCGGTTGTCGCCACGCCTGCTATCGCGTTCTCGAACGCGGCGTGCGTCAGAATATCGCTGGGACGAATTCCTTTCTTCAGAAGATTTATAACGACTTCGCCGCAGCGGAATGCCACTTCGTCCTTGCGCGGATCCATCGCTGGAATTCCATTGAATCCCATGGGAGAAAGTCCGATCAGCTCCATCACCGTGGACATGGTATTCGCGGTGTACTGGCCGCCACATGCTCCCGCGCCGGGACACGCTACGTTTTCGAGCGCCAGCAGATCCTCGTCGCTCATCTTGCCTGCGGCGTTTGCGCCCACGGCCTCGAACACATCCTGAATGGTTACGTCTTTGCCGTGGTACCTTCCGGCGGCAATCGTCCCGCCATAAAGCACCAGACCTGGGAGATTCATGCGGGCTAGCGCCATAGCAGCGGCTGGGATCGTTTTGTCGCATCCGACGATGCAAACGGCCGCGTCAAAAAGCTGCCCGCGGCACACGAGTTCGATGGAGTCGGCAATGACCTCGCGGCTTACCAGCGAGGCCTTCATGCCCTCTGTTCCCATGGTCTCGCCGTCGGAAATGGCTATGGTGTTGAACTCCATGGGGGTGCCTCCGGCCGCGCGAATGCCTTCTTTCACCTTTGCCGAAAGCCGGCGCAGGTGGAAGTTGCAGGGCATGGTCTCGATCCAGGTGTTGGCGACGGCGATCAGCGGTTTGGCCAAGTCGTCGTCGGTGAAGCCGATGGCTTTGTACATGGCGCGGGCCGGAGCCCGGTCGCGACCGTCGGTGATGTTGCGACTGCGATGCTTGAGATCGATGTTCATGGGGATAACGCAGACACTAGAGGATCGGGTCATCGGGTGATCGGCTCATCTAACTCTAAGCGCCTTCGACTCTCGATGACCCGATGGCCAGATCACCCGATACTCTGGGAACTGAGAAACGTGTGCTACGCGTTGACGACTTCAGGAACCGCCGGCGTTGCTTCGGCTACTTTCTTTTTCTCCGCAGGCAGCCATGACATCATCGTCCGCAACTGCTCGCCCACTTTTTCAATGGGATGCTGTTTTGCGCGCTCGCGCAACGCCGCAAAATTTGCGCCGCCGTTTTTGTTTTCGGCAATCCATTCTTTGGCGAAGCTGCCGTTCTGGATTTTCTTCAGCACTTTCTTCATCGCCTTGCGCGTCGCATCTCCCACTACCATTTCGCCACGCGTCAAGTCGCCGTACTCCGCCGTGTTGGAAATCGAGTAGCGCATGCGGCTCAGGCCGCCTTCATAGATCAGGTCGACGATCAGCTTCATCTCATGCACGCACTCGAAGTAGGCGATTTCGGGAGCGTAGCCGGCCTCGACTAGGGTCTCGAAACCTTTCTGCATCAGCGACGTCAACCCGCCGCAGAGCACCGCCTGCTCGCCGAACAGGTCGCTTTCGGTTTCTTCTTTGAAAGTTGTCTGCAAGACGCCGGCGCGCGTCGAACCGATGCCATGCGCATAACTGAGGGCGAGTTCATGCGCGCGTCCGCTCGCATCCTGATGGATGGCTAGCAACGAGGGAACGCCTCCGCCTTGCGCATACACGCGTCGCAGCAAATGGCCCGGACTTTTGGGGGCGATCATGACTACGTCCACGTCTTTCGGAGGCTTGATGGTCTTGAAGTGAATCGCGAAGCCGTGCGAGAACCCGAGAATCTTTCCCTTGCCCTTGCGCAGGTGGGGCTTGATGGCCGATTCGTAGAACTCGGCCTGGGTCTCATCGGGCGTCAGAATCTGGATCCAGTCGGCGCGCTCGGCGGCTTCTGATGGTGCAAGCACGGTCATGCCATCGGCACGCGCCTGCTTGGCAGAAGTGCGCTCGGGATCGAGCCCGATAATTACGTCGTATCCGCTGTCGCGAAGGTTCTGCGCCTGCGCGTGTCCCTGGGACCCGTAACCGAAAACTGCGATCGTTTTGCCTTTGAGTGCGGAAGGATTGGCATCGTTTTGATAAAAGACAGTGGCCATTGGGGAACTCCTTATCGATAGTAGGTTGGCTGGAAGGCCGAATGACGTCTGGAAACAATAAACCGACCGATCGGTCGGTATAGGGAATCGTACCTATCGAGACCTGTCGATGTCAACCTTTTGTGTCTCTGCGCGGTGGATCGTTTTGCCAAAGCGTCTACCACAAAGGGCACGAAGGTTCACGAAGGAAAAGCCGGAGAACCTGAGGCACTGACGTCTCGCTGGTTCGTTCTACCCCCCCTGCGGCGGTCTTTTAGAATCAAAGACTTAGGCATGGTTTTTTCCCAGGTCTTTGAGAAATAAGGACTTGCTTGTAAAGTCTTTATTTCTCAAAGACTTGGGCGGTTTGATCAATAAGTAACTGACAAATCGAAAACAACGGCAGCGATAGGGTGCAATGAGCGGGAGGCGGACAGGTCCTCGCCGATAGCGCTGTGGAGATTTACCCTCTATCGTGCGTCGAGAAGATCAAAACTCGAAATACGCACGCGTGGCGTGCGCACCGCCCCCAGTCCCAGTCGCTAATCCTTGAGTTGGGAGCAAGTCTTGTTCAAGCCCGTGCAGGCTTTCCCACGCGGCTTCGGTCAGGGCTGGGTCGGCGCCTACAATGTCTCGGATCATTTGCCATGCGGCGAGATTGAGCGCGCCCTCTGGCGCCGGGCCCATGGCGAGTGAAACGGAGCACTGCGGGCAGAAACAAATCCGCTGTGCGGGAGATTTCTGGCGCGGTCTTACTCCTACCGTCTGCGCAAACAGGAATACCGCAACCGATTTTTGCCCGGCTTCAAGCTCCCGACTGCAGCGAAGACAATACAGGTTGTCCAAGAGTTCCGTCCCAAGTTCAGAAATCTATTCACGCTACTTTCGCCAAGGTGCAGCCGGTCGCACAAGTATGCAGAAGGATTCCGGGGCGAGAACGAGTGTGGACAGCGCGAACTGTGCTCGGCCCAGCACGAACCAACTTTGCTCTAGCCAGAACGCGACGGCATCGCGCACTCTACTGCAATGGGGCTCGAAAGATCGGGAAAGACTTCGCGAACGTCAAGACTGGCGGGACGACGCCGGGAAGTTGCCGCGGTCTGTTACCGCGTGCGCAAACGCGGCATTGAATTTCTTCTGGTTCAAACCCGCGGCGGACGATGGATTTTTCCTAAAGGCGGCGTGGAACCGGGCCTCACGCCCGCGCAATCCGCTGCGCTCGAGGCTTTTGAAGAAGCTGGCGTTCATGGGCGGATGGAGGCAATTTCCTTTACCCGCTATTTCAAACGACGGGAACCGGCAAGCACGACGAGAGAGATGCGCGCCAGATCTGAGCAGGGAGAGCCGAGTGTCATGGCTCACCTCTGCGAAGTGTCGAGGCTCGAGCCGCCACAGGAATCGAATCGAAATCCGAGTTGGTTTTCGGCGGAAAGAACGAAGCAAAGGCTGCTCAAAGATCGAGCGCCCGAGTTTGGCGCCGAACTTGTTCGCGTGGTCGAGCGCGCGTTGTCGCGGATTCAGCGGCTGCAAGCCAGCGTTCACCACAGCGCCAACCGCAAGCACAACGAGGGGCTGCAAAAAGTCCGATTTGAATTTCATGAAGACGGGGCTGCGCACAACGATCTGCGGAAGGCCGTGCTGGCGCGCTACATTCTGCGCCAGTCGGGCGCACTCGAGGAAACTCGTCGGCCAGTTCTGCGGCTGAGCAGCGGGGCGAACTTGACGACAGAAACAGCCCGCAAGATCACAGCGATTGACAGCGGATGGAGAGCCAATTTTTCGGGCGGGCGCAAGGTCAGGGGATAACAGTTCTCCGGACGCCGATTCCGCGATACCATCTGTGGTGATGCTTCGCGAGACTGCAGTTGAACATCGACGGGAACATCGACAGGAACACCGGCAGGAAGGCCGCCAGGACCTCCGGCCGGAACCACGCCAGGAAATTCTGCGCACCGCCGCACGACTGTTTCAACAGCGGGGGTACGACGCAACCTCCATGAACGATGTGGCCGCCGCGCTCAAGCTGTCGAAGGGCGGCCTTTATCACCACTTCCAGTCGAAAGACGAAATCCTGTTTCACATCATGTCCCACGCCATGCAGATCACCGAAGAACGGGTGATCAATGTAGTGCGCCGTATCGACGCGGCCCGCGTTGACGTCACGGAAGAGCGGCTGCGCACGCTAATCCGCCTGCACATTCAAGCGGTGCTGAGTCCCGAAGACCGTGAAATTACAGTGATGCTCCACGAGAATCATCCGCTGCCGCCGGCGCTGCGGCGCAAGATCAACGCTCGCAAAAAGGATTACCTGCACTTCGTCGAGCACCTCATCGCCGACGTTCAGCGCGATGCCCAGCGCAAGCGCAATTCCCCGCCGTCGCCGGTCACGCCGCGCGCAGCCGCGCTCGCTCTAGTCGGCATGATCAACTGGATCTATCAGTGGTACAAGCCCGAGGGGCCGCTGACTGGAGAGGCGCTGGTGCAGCAATACACGGAGATTTTTTTTCGCGGCGCCGTGGGGTGAAGCGGTATACGGCCGGACAACCCCTCAACCATCATCCCGGGCGCGAAATTTACCTCCCGTTGACAACTGCAACCGGGTTAAACTGCTACGCTGCTGCTCGCGCAGGGAGTCAATTCCAGCGTCGCTGGCGGAATGGTGCATGAGGACAGACACAAAACATGGAAAAACAGGCGATCACTTCTAAGATCAGTTCCCGATGGACGGTTTCGATGCTTTGCGTGGGCGTATGCGTTGCGATGCTGGCAGCCCGTTCGATCGCTCAAACCGGCGACTGGCTGACGCATTCCCATGACGAACAACACACGGCGCTCTCAACCGTCCAATCGCAACCGCTGGACGCAATTCGTTGGCATGTTCCCGTGGACCTGAATCCGCCGCAGGGCACGATTTACATCCATTACGGCTCGCCGTTGGTGACCGCGGCGAATACCGTGATTGTGCCGGTGAAGACGGGCACGAATAGTTTTCGCGTCGAGGCGCATAACGCGACCACCGGCAAGCGGCTTTGGATGCAGAAGACCGGGTGGCTGGCGCCAGGGGCGGATTTTACCCCAGGTCTGGGGCCAACTATTTCGGGCACGCAGCTTTTTGTTCCCGACATTGCGGGACGGGTGCTGGTGCGGCAGAACCCCGATGAAGCGAAGGGCAAAGTCTCCCGCCTCTACTTCTATGGCGGAAAGAATTATCGGAAGGATCCGACGGCCTATCAGCAGAACGTGCAAATTGATACTCCGCTCTCCACTGACTCGAACGGCAATCTCTTCTTCGGATTCCTGGTGCTCGGCTCCACTCCACTCAATCTGCAGAGTGGGCTCGCGCGCGTTGCCGCCAATGGCAGCGGAACCTGGGTATCGGCCGCTGCCTTGAGCGGCGATCCTTCCATCATCGAGGTTTCCGTCAGTTGCGCGCCCGCACTCTCGTCTGACGGCAGCACATTATATGTGGCAGTCGACAATGGCAGCAGTGGATATCTGCTCGCCGTGAACAGTACGACACTGGCGCTGATTAATCGAGTTTCGCTGACCGATCCATCATCGGGATTGCCGGCCTTGATCTTCAACGGAAGTTCGGCCACGCCGACTGTCGGGCCAGATGGCGATGTTTACTTCGGCGTGCTTGAAAATCCTTTCCCCAATCACAACGATCGCGGCTGGCTGCTGCACTACAATGCCGGACTGACGCAGACGAAAACTCCCGGCAGTTTTGGCTGGGATGACACGGCATCGATCGTACCGGCATCGATCGTCCCAAGTTATACGGGAACTTCGCAGTACCTGTTGATGACCAAGTACAACGACTATTGCGGCGTCGGAACGGGCACCGGGCTGAATAAGATTGCCATCCTCGACCCAAACGCTACCGAGCCCGACCCGATCCTTCCCAACACATTGGTCATGAATGAGGTGCTCACGCACCTGGGTGTAACTCCGGATCCCGATTGCCCAGGAGGATACAAGGAGTGGTGTATCAATACCGCAGCTATTGATCCGTTCAGCGAGGCCGTTCTCGCGAACAGTGAAGATGGCAACCTTTATCACTGGGACCTGGCTACCAACAGCTTCACACAATCGATTACGTTATCGACCGGCATCGGAGAAGCCTACACTCCGACGGTGATCGGGGCCGATGGCACGGCTTACGCGATTAACGATGCCATACTGGATGCGGTCGGGACCTCGGGAGGCAAGGCCGCTTCGCAACACTAAGTTTCGGAGGGCCGGGAACCTTGCCGAAATACTTCAGGAAGCCATCGAAAATATTATTTTGCGACGGAGAAGGTTCGAGC
>JBEKLO010000030.1:0-38627 GCA_050010155.1 Terriglobales bacterium | reverse complement strand
GTGGGCCGTCATCCCTTGACGCTGATCTTGGAAAACGAGAGCACGGCGGTTCCGGTGGTTGGCCGGCCCATCGAAAGTGCCGGACGGAAGGTAGTAAAAATCAGCAGATTCTTCAACTGCGGCAGCACCGCCTTGGCGTCGTCGGGCTGCGACAGGATGCGGTAATCCTGCACCCGGCCGTTGGCGTCCACGTAAGCTTCAATCACCACGGCATCGTCGCCCATATTGCCGAGCGAAGTGCCGAATGCGGACGTCTCGAGTTGAGGGCCCGTGTACAACATGAGCGGAACATCCCCGCTACTGGCCTGCAATTCGGCCGGCAGGGCAAAGAAGCCCAAGAGCAGTCCGAAAAACAATATGGCACTCACCAGTCCGGCTGTTGCCGGAACCATGAAAGCGTTCAGGGCATTTTCCAGCCTGACCAGTAGGCCTTCAAACCGGCGTCGGCGCGCCTGTGCAGTCTCGCGCGAAATCGCGACCCGCAACTTCAGCGCCAGGTCGGCCGGAGCTTTCTTCGGAGGCAGACTAGCCAACAACTGTTGCGTGCGTTCAGTCGCGGCATACTCCCGCGAGCAAGCGGCGCATTGATCCAGATGGCGCTTAAGCGCGTGCATGTCCGACCCACTTACTCGGCCGTCAAGATACGGCGAGAACAATTTCCTGATCTCAGTGCACGTCATGGTGTCACCTGAACCTCTCTGCCGCCGCGGGTCACGTTGTCCTGCCGTGCGTCGGCAGTCCGACCCTTGCCAATCCGATCGGTGGGCAGATCATCAGAAGGAGTGACCAGCCCTAACTCGGAACCCACTTCCCTTACATATCCCGCCAATTTCTTGCGCAGCGCATCGCGTCCGCGTGTGATGCGCGACTTTACCGTTCCGAGAGAAATCGCTAAAACTTCCGCGATCTCCTCGTACGACATTTCTTCCAGATCGCGCAGGATCAATGCCGTCCGATACGGTTCGGGCACCTGTTGCAGAGCGTGCTCCACGGCCGCTTGCACTTCGGTGTGCGCAAACTTTTCAAACGGTGACTCGCCCGGATCCACCAGGCGGTCTTCCCCGGGAAATTCGTATTCCCCTGCGTCGATGGGCTCAATCTGGATTTCCTGCGCCTTGTGCCGGAACCACCAGCGCCGGCGATTCGCCGCCTCGTGCAGCGCGATGCGGTAAATCCAGGTCTTCAGGCTCGATTCCCCGTGGAAATGCTTCATGCCGCGGAAAACCTTCAGAAACACATCCTGGGTAGTATCGGCCGCGTCGGATGGGTCATTGACGATGCGGTAGATGAGGCCGTAGATGGGCTGATGGAATTCGCCAATCAACCAGGCGTAGGCCTCTTCCGAACCCGCCTTCAGTTCAGCAATGACGGCGGATTCCTCAGCTCGGGCTCCGATAGCGCTGGCAAGATCGCCCAATGTAGTAGCTCCCGCCATGGCTGGCGTTGCCTCCAATTATAGAGTCACTCGAGCCCCGGGCGGGAACCTTAATTTCTTACCTAAGCCACCTTACGGAAGTTACGAGGAACAGTGTTCCCGCTTAAGTACTTAGACTCCGGAGCGGCCTCTGGAGTTCCCATGCTAAGTCTTTTTCCTGCAACAGAATTGACGTTCGTCGCCTCGTCGTGAGCTTTTACTCACACTTTCAGCCAAACGACGGGAACCACGTGCCCGAGCTTGCGGAAATCGGAATCGCCGGTCACCAGCGACGCCTTATGTTCGATTGCCAGTGCCGCTGTAAAACTATCGGCGTAATAGAGCTTATGTTTGACCTTAACGTCTGCAGCCTGGCATGCCCTTTGCGGGGTTACGTCCAGCACTGCGATAGGTAGTGGACTCACCGCGTACGCGACCATCACTGCTTGCTCTGGCCCGAGCTGGCGGAGAATCAAGCCATATACCTCTCCGTAATTTACTGCCGACATCATGACATTGGCGCGACCACGTATGGCCTCTGTTAGGAGTTCTTCAACTTTGGAGGCTCCTGGCTTGTCCCGCAAAAAAACAAACAGCGCGCTGGCATCGAGGACGTAGGTTCTCATTTATCGTGCTTACCTTCTTCGCGATGTTCCTTTTCCCAGATGGCCAGCAGATCTGGCCCGTCCGCCAGCAGACCCCGGACACGGTTGATGTAATCTTCGGTAAGAGGCTGCAGCACAATACGGCCGAACTGGTCTTCCAGAAACTTGACCTTGGTGCCCGCTTCGATCTTATGTTTGCGGCGAAGCGCCGCCGGAAGCACAAGTTGGCCTTTGGATGTAAACGTAGCACATGCGTCTTTCATGTCTTACATTATACAGTAAGTAGGTCAACATCGAGACTTTCCTATTCCCGAATCTTTGCGGCCGCTACTACTGCCTGTCCCAGGCTCAAGCCGCCGTCGCCGGAGGGCACTTGCTTCTGTGTGAATACTTCAAAACCTGCTTCGGATAGGCGCGCCTCGAGCCGTTGCCATAGATAGATATTATGAAACGTGCCACCACTCAGGCACACGCGGTGGAGACAGGTTTTCGCACGCAGCCGAGTTGCCAGTTCCACAAAGCACTCAACCAGGCCATTGTGAAAACGCCGGCTGATCATTCCGATCGGAACGTTTCGGCCAAGATCGTCCAGCAGCGCTTCGAACATCGGACGCGTGCTGATGATCCAGTGGTCCACGTCTGGCAAGAGCTTCAGGGGATATGGAGTATTTTCCGACTCTGTCATCACCATCGCCATCTCCAGTTCAATTGCAGCCTGGGCCTCGTAATTGACCAACTGGCGGATTCCGGCGAGCGCAGCCACGGCATCGAACAGCCGTCCACAGCTCGAAGTAAGCGGAGAATTCACGCCTTGTTCCATCATGCGCAGCAAAAAGTCAACCTTGCGCCGATCGAGTGCGCGAATGAACGGGATGTCAAGTTTCAGAAACTCACGTCCGAAGTGCTGTGCCAGGTAGCTCACCGCCATTCGCCACGGTTCCCGAATTGCGGCCGCTCCACCAGGCAACGGCACATACTCGAAATGCGCGGCGCGTTCGAAATCTTCATACCCGGCGATTAGTACCTCTCCGCCCCAGATTTTTCCGTCAGTGCCGTAGCCAGTCCCATCCAACGCGAACCCGATCACCCGGCCGTCAAGATGATTTTCCGCCATGCAACTGGCAATGTGCGCGTGGTGATGCTGCACGCCCACCAACTTCATTCCTGTTTGTTCGAGCGCCCATCTTGTGGAGAAGTAATCGGGATGCAGGTCGTAAGCGATGATCTCGGGCTGGATTTCGAGGATGCGCTCGAGATGCTCGATTGCTTCGTGGAAAAAACCGTAGCTCTCAACATTCTCTAAATCTCCAACGTGCTGACTCAGGAATGCATGTTTACCCTTGGTGAGGCAGATGGTATTTTTCAACTCGCCGCCAACCGCAAGCACCGAAGGCTGATCGTCTTTCAGAAACACTGGGACCGGAACAAAACCGCGGGAACGCCGCAAATGGCGCGCAACGCCCCCCGCCACTCGCACCACCGAATCATCGCAGCGCAAAAGGATGTCGCGGTTATGCACCAGGAAGCAGTCGGCCAGCCCATTCAAGCGATCGACGGCTTCGCGATTGTCAATGGCGATCGGTTCCTCGCTCAGGTTGCCGCTGGTCATCACCAGAGCCTTGAATCTCCCCTCGGAGAGCAACAGATAATGGAGCGGCGTGTATGGCAGGAAAACTCCGAGGTAGCGATTGAAGGGCGCAACTTCTTCTGAAATTATGCTGGGCGAATTCTTCGGCGCTACAACCTTCTTGAGAAGAACAATGGGCCGCTGTATGGATGTGAGCACCGTTTGCGCCGCGTCATCCAATTCGCAGAGTTTCTCTGCAGCCTGTACATCCGGAACCATCACGGCAAATGGCTTTTCCACCCGGCGCTTCCGCTCGCGCAGCAGAGCGACGGCCGCGGGGTTCGTGGCATCGACTGCCAGATGGAATCCACCAAGCCCTTTGACTGCGACGACCAGCCCCCCACGCAGCGCAGAAGCTGCCTCGACAATGGGATCGCCGCATTCCATTTTCTGCCCAGCCTTATCCCAAAGTTCCACCCGCGGTCCACAGTCCCAACACGCATTAGGCTGCGCGTGAAAACGGCGGTCGAGGGGATTCTCATACTCCGCAAGACATGCCGGGCACATGGGAAACGGCGCCATCGACGTGCTCGGCCGATCGTAAGGAATATCGCGAATGATGGTGAAGCGCGGCCCGCAATTGGTGCAATTAATGAACGGGTAGCGATATCGCCGGTTCGCGGAGTCGAACATCTCGCGCAGACAGTCGCCGCAGATGGCAACGTCCGGCGAAATCAGGGTGCGAACTTCCTCGCCCTCGTGGCTATGAACAATGCAGAAATCCCGATCGCCATTACAAGGCAAATCATGGACGACCAGACTGGTGATCCGCGCCAGAGGCGGCGCTTCGGCGGGCAAGTGCTCAATGAAATCCCGGACCGTCTCCGCCGGCCCCTGAATCTCAATGGTGACTCCGGCGGACGTATTGCGAATCGTGCCTTTAAGTTTCCTGCCGGTAGCGAGACGATAAATGTACGGTCGGAATCCGACGCCCTGCACAATGCCGGAGACTTCGATCTGGCGTCGAACCTCCATATGCACCATTATTCATTAACCCACGGCCTCCACTACGGCTTTATGTGCCCGGCGACGTTCTTCCAGCCACATCATCCATTCGTGCAGACCGTTGCCGGTGAGGCAAGATGTCTTCACGATCTCCATGCCGGGATGCACTTTGCGGGCATTTTCCGCCGCCGCGGTCATATCAAACGGCACGTAAGGTAGCAGATCGATCTTGTTTAATACCATCAAGTCGGACTTGAAAAATATCGACGGATATTTCAGCGGCTTGTCTTCGCCTTCGGTCACGCTCAACACTACAACCTTGGCCGCTTCGCCCAGATCGTAACTGGACGGGCAGACCAGGTTGCCCACATTTTCGATGAAGAGAAGGTCGAGGTCTTCGAGTTTCCAGTCCTCCAGATGCCGTTCGATCATGCGAGCATCGAGGTGGCAAGTGCCCCCGGTGGTGATTTGTTTGACCGGAAAATGAAATCGCTTGAGACGGTCGGCGTCGTTTTCCGTCTGAATGTCCCCCGTCAAAACGGCGACACGATCATGCTTTGGCAGGCTCTCGAGGGTGCGTTCCAGTAGACTAGTTTTACCCGAACCGGGAGAACTGATGATGTTCAGGCACAGAACGCCGTGATCCTGAAATCGGGCGCGCAACCCGGCCGCGATGCGGTCGTTCTCACTGAGTACTTTTCGCTCCAACGGTACTCGATCCATATTCTTCAACCTCCAGATAAGCCAGCTCTAATTGATTTCCACTGATGCATAAGGTTGCGAGACTTGAGCACTGCGGACAGCTGCAATCATAGTCGCGCACGATGAACTCACGCTCGCAAACCTGACAGCGATGGCGGCGGGGGCAAACCTCAATCCCCAGTTCCAGCGATGCCAGATCGGTCTCCTGAATCATGGCCTCGAAACAGAAGCGCAGTGCTTCCGGATCGATAGCTTCCATCTCGCCCAGCCGAACTCCAACCTTGCACGGATACATGCCGGGATGGAGGCCCATCTCGGTTCTCACCGCTTCCAGCACCGAATTCGCGATTCCCATTTCGTGCATAATTCTTCAGCAGATGCGGGGTAGTTGATCGCCCGCTAGCATATCCACGACGCGACTCGTGCCCAACGGCGTTCGCATGGTGACTAGCCCCGGATTTTCTTTCTTAACGGTACCAATGATCTGCGCCTCGGCTCCGAGGGGATGACGTCTCACGGCCTGCAGCAGTACTTGCGCCGCCTCAGGCGCCACGATTGCGATCAACTTGCCTTCATTAGCGACATATAAAGGATCCAAACCGAGCAACTCGCACGCACCGCGAACCTGTTCGTGAATGGGAAGGGAACTCTCCAGGATTTCAATCCCAACGTGCGAACGTTCCGCGATTTCATTCAGGGTGCTGGATACGCCGCCGCGCGTGGGATCGCGCATACAGCGAATTTCAGAAGTCACGCCCAGCATCGCAGCCACAAACGTGTGCAAGGCAGCGCTGTCACTCTCGATCTGAGTCTCAAATTCCAACCCTTCGCGCTGCGCCAGGATGGCAATTCCGTGATCGCCAATCGAACCGCTCAACATCACTTTGTCGCCGGGACGGGCGCGGTCCGCGGAAAGGTCGACGCCTTCCGGCACCAGTCCAATTCCCGTCGTGTTGATGAAGATTCCGTCGCCCTTGCCTTTCTCGACGACTTTGGTGTCGCCAGTGACGATGTTCACGCCCGCATCGGCGGCGGCATGATGCAATGAGTTCACCACGCGCCGAAGCTGATCCATCGAGAAGCCTTCTTCAATAATGAATGCAGCGCTCAAAAATAGTGGCGTCGCGCCACCCATCGCCAGATCGTTGATCGTGCCGTGAACGGCAAGCGAGCCGATGTCGCCGCCAGGAAAAAACAGCGGCTTGACCACGAAAGAATCGGTGGTCATGGCCAGACGCTGGCCGTTGACATTGACGATTGCCTGATCATCCAGACGCGCCAGCACGGGATTCTGAAATGCGGGCAGGAAGACGTCGCGAATCAACTCGGCGCTGAGCTTGCCGCCGCTGCCGTGTCCCAGCAGAATCGTGTCTCGAACCGGGAGCGGCGTCGGGCAACTGAGCTCGAATTTAATCTCGGGGTCGGTTTTCGTGGACACGTTCTCTCCTATTTCGCGACCGCATGGCGCCGGTAATGATAGTAAGCCGCGCAAGCGCCTTCCGTTGAAACCATGGGAGCTCCTAACGGATTTTCAGGCGTACAACGCATGCCAAATGCCGGACAATCCGTCGGCTTCTTCAATCCCTGCAGAACCAGCGCGCTGATGCACTCGGCGGGTTCGTCAACCGTCATCTCACCCAAATCAAAAACGAGGTCGGCATCATAAGCCGCGTATTCCGCGCGCAAACGCAACCCACTCTGCGGAATCGGGCCAATCCCGCGCCACTTCTGGTCCGCAATCTCAAATACTTCGGCCATGATCGCTTGCGCCGGAACGTTTCCCTGGTAGTTCACCGAGCGCACATATTGATTTTCCAGGCGTGCTTCTCCTGCTTCCAGTTGTCGCACCAGCATCAGGACAGCTTCGAGAATATCGACCGGCTCGAACCCGCCCACCACAATGGGCACCCGAAAATCACGAACCAGAGACTCATATTCCGTGCATCCCATCACGGTGCAAACGTGTCCTGGTGCAATAAAGCCCTGTACCCGGTTGCTGCTCGAAGCCATCAAGGCACGAATCGCCGGTGGCACGAGCACGTGCGAAACCAGCAAAGAAAAGTTGGTGAGCCCTTCGCGCTTGGCTTGCCACGCGGCCATGGCATTCGCCGGAGCCGTGGTCTCGAATCCAATCGCCAGAAAGACGACTTTACGATCGGGATTCGCGCGGGCGATCTTCACTGCCTCGGTCGGAGAGTACGCGATGCGAACATCTGCGCCCTGGGCCTTGGCCCGAAACAGATCCGAATGCGACCCCGGCACTCGCAGCATGTCTCCATAGGAAACGAGGGTGATGTCCGGCCGCAGCGCCAGCGCAATCGCTTTGTCCACGGTTTCGAGCGGAGTCACGCAGACGGGACATCCCGGGCCATGCACGATTTCGATCCCGCGCGGCAGCAGTTCGTCCAGACCGTAGCGCATGATGGTGTGGGTTTGGCCGCCGCAGATCTCCATCAGTACCCAGGGCCGGGTTGTCGACTGGACAATCTCAGCCGCCAAGGCCCGGGCAATGCGATGGTCACGGTATTCGTCGAGATACTTCATACTCAAAAAGCAGCGCAAAACCCCGCTGGCCTGACTCTACCAGAGCCCAACCGCCAATCGGTGACAAAGATCACACGATGAAGTGACGTAGAACCCATAGCGTAGCTGCTGCAGTCGAGCTGAGCCTTGCCGGCGGGAGAGCTAGAAGCGGCTTACCGCCTAAACGAAGCCTCACTCAATCACGTTCGAGAAAACAATCAGGGGGAGGACCCGAGCCGTGCGTTCGGGTAAAACTTACGCTTCCGCCGGCGGTGGCAATTCCGCTTCCAGTGCGCCCATCTCTTCCAGAAGCTTGTAGGTGCGCTCGGCTTCGTCCGCATCCACGCAGCTGATCGCGAAACCGACATGGACCATCACATAGTCACCCAGTCCAGCCTCCGGAACAAAGTTGAGGGATACCTGGCGGACGATTCCGCCGAACTGGACGCGGCCTGCACGCAACGGTCCCTGTTCCTGAATTTCGAGGATCTTACCTGGTATAGCAAGGCACACAGCAGTTCTCCATGGTCAGTACACCACGCCATGTTACCGCGAGCTGTGACGTGTGACACACCGCGGTGTGACGAACACGCCGAGGGCGCTTTCTCCAGCCGACCCGGTTTGGACTAGGATGTTCCTCATGAGCGTACGCCGCATCGCCGAGCCCGCCCTCATGATGGACGCAGAAGAGCGTTTTGAAGGCTTCGAAACCCTGATGCCCTTCAAGGTTCACAACATCCTTCTGGTTTCGAGCCTATACGATTCTTTCATCCTGCGCGAAGATGGCCGCCTCAACGAACTGCTCATCGACCAGTCGCTCGATCTCAGCCCTGAACACGTTCCCGGAATCACCCACGTTTCTTCCTGTGCGGAAGCGGCCGAGCTGGCCCGGTCACAGCAATTTAACCTGATCGTCACCAACCTCACGGTCGGCGACATGAACGCGGCGCAGTTGGCAACCGAGGTAAAGCAGGCAGGCCTCGATGTTCCGGTTGTGGTGCTCGGCTATGACTATCGCGAGATCAAGAATTTTGTGGCGCGCAATCCGGTCACCGACATCGAACGCATTTTTCTGTGGCAGGGCAACGCGCGCATCCTGATCGCGATCGTTAAGTACATCGAGGATCAGCGCAACATGCTGCACGACACGCGAGCAATGGGTGTGCCGGTGCTGCTGGTGGTGGAAGACAATATCCGCTACTACTCCTCGTTTCTTCCCGTGATCTATACCGAGGTGATCAAGCAATCGCGGCGCGTGATCCAGGAAGGCCTCAACGTCGCGCACAAACTGGTGCGCATGCAAGCACGGCCAAGGATTCTGCTGAGCACGAACTTCGAAGATGCCGCTCGCCTGGTGCAGGAGTACCGCAATTATCTCTTCGGGGTGGTCTCGGACGTGGAGTTTCCCTGGGAGGGCAAGCTCAGTCCAGAGGCGGGTTTTGAACTCGCGCGCATGGTAAAAAGCTTGGTGCCGGACGCGCCTGTAGTCTTGCAAACCAGTCGCACTGAGTTCCGACCTCGCGCCCACGCGGCCGGCTATTCTTTTCTGCGCAAGCGTTCACCCACGCTGCTGCAAGATCTGCGCCGCATCTTGACCGAACAATTCGGCTTTGGAGACTTCGTATTTCGCCTGCCCGATGGCAGCGAAGTCGGACGAGCTAAGGACATGAACGAGTTGGAAGAGCAATTGCAAACCGTTCCGGCGGAAAGCATCGTCTTTCACTCGCAGAGCAACCATTTCTCCCATTGGCTGATGGCGCGCACCGAATTCGCGTTGGCAGCTAAGCTGCGGCCAAGAAAAGTTTCGGATTTTCCAAGTGATGAACATCTGCGCCGCGATCTCATCGAATCCATCAACGACTATCGCTGCGAACAGAGCGAGGTCCTGATTGGTGACTTCCGCGCCGACACCTTCAAGCCTTCGGTATCAAGTTTTCTGCGGATTGGTTCCGGTTCGCTCGGAGGCAAAGCGCGCGGCCTGGCGTTCGTGCGTTACTTGTTGCGCAAGAGCCGCATGACCCGCCGCTATCCCGGTGTTCGCATCTCGGTGCCTCCCGCCGTTGTTCTGGCGACCGACATGTTCGATCAATTCGTGACCGAAAACAACCTTCTCGATTTTGCATTGCATTGCGAAGATGACGCGGAAATCTATCGCAAGTTTCTGGCCGCGCCGCTTTCCGCCGCGCTCACCGAGGATCTGAAAGCGTTCCTCGCCGAGGTCACGCATCCGCTGGCGGTCCGCTCCTCCAGCCTGCTGGAGGATTCGCAATACCAGCCTTTCACCGGCGTGTACGAAACCTTCATGCTGGGCAACCAGCAAACCGATCCAGAAGCCCGGCTGGAGGCGCTCAGCGAGGCCATCCGCCGTGTGTACGCTTCCACCTTCAGCCGCCATGCGAAGGCGTACGTGCGGGCCACGCCCTACCGCCTGGAAGAAGAGAAGATGGCGGTAATTCTGCAACAGGTTGTGGGCACGCGCCACGGCGAGCGCTTCTATCCCGATTTTTCAGGAGTCGTGCGCTCGCGCAATTACTATCCCGTAGCTCCGATGACCTTCGAAGATGGTATCGCTGCCGTGGCTTTGGGCTTGGGCCGCGCCGTGGTCGATGGCGGTAAGTGTTTGACTTTCTGCCCGCGTTATCCCCAGAACCTTGTGCAGTTTTCATCCGTCGAAGACATCCTGGCCAACGCGCAGTCAGAATTCTGGGCTCTCGAGTTGCACGGCGCAGTGGATGGCCGTCCCGGACATTGGCATGAGCGCCGTTTCGGCCTCGATGCCGCCGAGGCCGACGGCACGCTGCGGGCGTTGGCCTCCACGTACTCCCGCGACAATAACGCCGTCTACGATGGCGTAAGTCGGCCGGGCACGCGCATCGTGACCTTTGCCCCCATGCTTAAGCACGGCACTTTCCCCTTGGCGGAAATTCTCGATGATCTGGTTCGAGCCGGCGAAGATGCGCTAGGCAATCCCGTCGAGATCGAATTTGCCGTGCGTTTGCCGCGGGAAGAAGACGCGGCGACCGCGCAGGTCGCCGACTTTGGTTTTCTGCAAATCCGCCCCCTCACGCTCTCTCCTGACACAGAGGAGCTGGCTCTAGATGATGTGCAAACTGAACAGTTGATCTGCCAGAGCAGCAAGGTACTGGGCAACGGTCGCATCGACGATCTCCACGATGTCGTAGTGGTCGATTCGCAACGCTTCGAGCGTGGCCACAGCCAGGAGGTGGCCACGGCGGTGGCGCGCTTTAATCGCCAGCTCAACGAACAGAACCGACCCTATCTGCTGATCGGTGTAGGCCGCTGGGGATCGACCGAGCCGTGGCTCGGCATTCCGGTAGAGTGGGATGAAATTTCGGGAGCGCGCGTGATTGTGGAGGCTGGCTTCCGCGATTTTCGAGTGACTCCCTCGCAAGGCAGCCATTTCTTTCAGAATTTAACCGCATTCCAAATCGGTTATTTCACGGTGAATCCGGACGCTGGCGAAGGTTCCATCGATTGGGAGTGGTTGACGGAACAGCCAGCCGTAGAAGAACAAGGATGTGTCCGGCACCTGCGGTTCGCTGAACCCGTTCGCGTTGTGATGAACAGCCGCACCAGTCAGGGAGTAATCTTTAAGCCTGAGCCGCAAATCGCGTAGGGAAAGCCGCGCTGGTCTGGTCGAGGTAAGGCGAAGCGCGACAGCGCCCGCGGCGCCAATCAAAGTATCAACTACCCATCTCGTGCCATTGCCCTCGGATCGATAGTCGTGGTAGTTTCCCGCGGTACTTGCTGTGGGTGTTTGCTCCGAATCAGGACCCTGCAATCGCTAGCCTCCGCTTGACGGATTCGGCAAACAGCGACTCCGGAAGCCTCGAATAATCAGAGTGCGACGGACCCTTGTATCTAAAGGAGGGACTATGCATTCCGCAAAGGCGAACGCTGGAACCACAATCTGTTCGAACATTTCCGATGTCAACGCAAGATTCCACGAGACGACATGGACAGTGGGTGCGATTCCCATCCGCGTCGTTTTGGCACTAGTCCTGTGCGCGCTACTAATGATTGCCGCGCGACCAACCCAAGCCCAGACCGACCTCTACGGCTTCAAAGGCGGCAGCGACGGCGCCTATCCCTTATCTCCGCTCACCTTTGACAAT
Source organism: Terriglobales bacterium (assembly GCA_050010155.1). GTDB lineage: Bacteria > Acidobacteriota > Terriglobia > Terriglobales > Acidobacteriaceae > Acidiflorens. The sequence goes on along the minus strand of JBEKLO010000030.1, from coordinate 26,675 downwards.
GCCGGCAACCTCTATGGCATGACCAATGGCGGAGCATTCTACGGCCAACCGGGATACGGAACCGTATTCGAGCTTTCGCCGAACGGCAGTGGAGGCTGGAATGAGTCGGTGCTTTACAACTTTTGCTCAGCTCCGAACTGCGCGGACGGGGCGACTCCCACTTTCTCTTCCCTGGTGTTCAACAGTCAGGGAAACCTCTATGGAACCGCCAGCGCCGGAGGCGCGTATGGATACGGCGTCGTCTTCGAACTGAGCCCATCGGGATCTAACTGGACGGAAACCGTTCTCTACAGCTTTGCCAACGATGGAGATGGCGCCTACCCTCAAAACGGTGTGATATTTGACCATGCGGGCAATCTTTACGGCACAACCTGCAACTGCGGCAGCGGTGGAAATGGCAACGGAGGCGTTTTCGAGTTGAGCCCCTCCGCTGGCGGATGGACTGAGCAACTGATTTACCCCGTCGATGCCACCGCCAGCTACGCCGGGCTCACCATCGATACCGAGGGGAACATCTTCGGCACTACGCTCTCAACCGTATTCGAACTCTCGCCCAACGGCAACGGCGGTTGGACTCCAGCCGTGATCCATACCTTTGATGGCCCAAACGATGGCGACGACGCCCAGGGCACTCCCGCCTTCGACCACGACGGAAACCTTTACGGCACGACAACGAGTGGCGCGAACGGCAACGGAACGGTCTACAAGTTGACCCTTGTAACCAAGGGCACGCATAAGGGGAATTGGACAGAGAAGATTCTCCACAGATTTACGGGCCGCAGAGGAGACGGCCAACTGCCCTTCGGCGGAGTTGTGGTCGATGCCGCTGGCAATGTTTACGGAACGACCGTCGTCAGTGGCAGTCGAAAAGCCAACGCCGGAATCGTTTATGAGCTGGTACCACCGGTCGGCAACGGCAAATACGACGAGGACATTCTTTGTCAATTCCTGGGTTATGACGGATCGCAGCCATACAGCAGCCTGATTCTGGACGGCTCTGGCAACCTTTATGGCACGGCTTCCTACGGCGGCGGATACGGCGACGTGTTCGAAGTGACGCCGTAAAACTAAAGGCAAGTAGCGGACGGGAGATAATGCCAAACTAGCTTTTCTGAGAACTGATACCTACCTCTCGCCCTGCAAGATAACGACCAGCCGTCGCGGTCCGTGCGCGCCCTGCACCAGAATTTTCTCGATATCGGCCGTGCGGCTGGAGCCGCTAATGACGCAGGCAAACGAGTTGCGATCAAGGATTCGTTCTTGTGTGGCGCGGCTCAGAGCAGTAGTCAGATCGGGAACCAGTTGCCCCGTTGTCGCGTAAACAATGTGACACGGCGCGATCACCGAAGCGCCACGGCCACCGCACGAAGCGGTTACCAGAATCGATCCGGTTTGCGCGATCAGTGCCTCGGCGAGCGTGATCGTTGCCTGCGAAGCTCCAGCAGGCGGGCCTTCACTCGACCAGCGAATCACCCGGCCCGGCGCAGTCAATTCGGTCGTCATTTCGATCAACCGGCGCAACGAGGGATCGTCTTGCACGAAAATTTCGCCCGCGGGCAACGACTGCAGGACTTCGGAAAGCCGTCGAGCGCTCGCTCCAGAATCGGCGGTCAGAGCGCATTCCATGAGGTTGGCGGCGCATTCCTGCTGGAATCGCTCGAGAGGGTTACTGATTGGCTCAAAAATGACCGGCTCAAAGATAACGCGCTCGGATACCATGGCCGGAGGTTCCGGGGCCGCAATGCGCAATCCAGCGCGAATCCGATCCAGAATGCGGGCGCGGCTCGAATTTTCAGTGGGCGCTTTTTCAGTTTGCGGCACGGTCTTTTCTCCAGCGCGCACGAAATGATTCGGAAGGCAGCGGCACAGGCGAGCGATAACGATTCCATACTCGCATCGGATCGACGATTGAGCCCGCCAGCCCGAGTCCGTAAAGCATGCGCAGAGCCTTGCGCATCGACCAGCCACCGAGCGCATACATCCAAGGGTGAAGCATCGCTGAGCGCCAAGCCCGGAACATCATCCGCTCGCTTGATTTGGTAGCTCCCACTGCAGTTGCGTTGCGCCGGTTTTGCAGCAGGTGGTGATGCAGATCGATCTTCACCGGACAAACGCTGGTGCAAGCCCCGCACAGCGACGACGCATACGACAGGTGTTTGAACTCCTTGATGCCATTCAGATGTGGCGTGAGCACGCTGCCAATCGGTCCCGGATAGGTTGTGCCGTAAGTGTGTCCTCCGACGTGCCGGAAAACGGGACAGATATTCAAGCACGCGCCACAGCGAATACAGTGCAGCACCTCGCGTTGTTCCGCATCGGCCAGTAACTGGCTGCGCCCGTTGTCGACCAGCACCACATAAAGCTCTTCCGGCCCGTCCGTTTCGCCCGGACGACGCGGACCGCCGATCAGTGTGCCGTAAGTCGTAATCCCTTGTCCGGTGCCAGAGGTAGCAAGCACCGGCCAGAGAACAGCCAAGTCTTCCAACCGCGGAATGACCTTCTCAATTCCCGTGACCACCACGTGAATGCGAGGAACGCTGGTACACAGGCGGCCATTGCCTTCGTTGGTGGAAATGGCGATGACGCCGGCGTCCGCCACCAGAAAATTCGCGCCTGAGATGCCCATTTCAGCGGCAAAAAACGCCTCGCGCAATTTGCGGCGCGCAACCGCCATCAAATCCACAGGATCGTCACTCGTGATCCCTGAATCCAATTTCTCGCGAAACAACTTGGCGATTTGGCCACGATTGAGGTGCATGGCGGGAGTCACGATGTGATAAGGCGGTTCCTCGCGCAACTGCACAATGAACTCACCCAAATCGGTTTCCCAGACCTTGATGCCAGCCTTTTCCAGAACCGGGCTAAGGTGAATTTCTTCCGTCACCATGGATTTCGACTTCACCACCGTGCGCACGCCGAGCCGCGTGGCAAGATTCTTTACATAAGCGCAGGCTTCTTCGCTATCGGCTGCCCAGAAAACATGTCCGCCGCGCGCAATCACTTTTTCTTCGAACTGCAGAAGATAGCGGTCCAGGTGATCAATGGCTTCCCGCTTGATCTCCTGACATTTCTGACGCGCTGCTTCCCAGTCCTTGATCCGTGCGCGTCCCTTGAGATGCGCTACATCGTAGCTATCCATGCCGCGCCGGATGATTTCGCGGTGCATCAAGTCCGCTGATTTCACGGCAGCGTCTTGCAGGAAGCGTTGTGCCGCCGTGCTCAAGGTTTCACCTGCGCGGAACTCTGCGCCGCGTCCTGCTGCGCGAGGATGCTGGCAAGATAAATGGTGCGGGTGGGCGCATGGCGTTTGCCCAGAATTCCTTCGAGATGCATTAGGCAGCTCGGGTCAGTCGCCGTCACGAACTCGGCGCCGGTGGCGGCCACACTTTCAGCCTTGGAAGTTCCCATAGCCGCGGAGATCTCAGGAAACTTGGCGGCGAAGGTCCCGCCAAAGCCGCAGCATTCCTCGGATCGCACCATTTCAATCAGCTTCAGTCCATCCACCTGGCGCAAAAGCTGGAGCGGTTCGTCATGAATGTGCAGTTCGCGCAACCCGTGGCAGGACGCGTGATAGGTAACCGAGTGCGGAAAAGTTGCGCCGACTTGTGTGACCGCGGCGACCTTCACCAGGAATTCCGAAAGCTCAAACGTACGGCTGGCTAACGCAATGGCGTCCGCGCGCCACGAACTCGCAGCCAGCAGCTCCGGGTAAAACGTACGAACCATGGTTGTGCAGGAGCCGGAGGGACAAACGATCAAGTCGGCATCTTTGAAGACTCGAACAAAACGCTCGGCACACGGACGCGCCTCATCCCAATATCCCGTGTTAAAAGCGGGTTGGCCGCAACAAGTCTGTTCTTCCGGGTACTCGACCTTGTATCCAATCCGGCGGAGAACCTTGACCGTGTCAATCGCCGCCTCCGGCATCAGTTGATCCACGAAGCACGGAACGAAAAGAGATACTTTGCGTGACACCGGTCAACCCTCTTCCTTAGCGTGCAATCGCGATTTTGTTCGGGTAGTACAAGCCGTCTTGCGTCACCGCATAACGCTACCGCACCACCAGACTGGTAAACGGAAACACATAAGCGATAAGCGTGACGAAGACGCCCACCAAAGCCGCCAGCGCCAGACTGTGGAAGAACACATAACGCAAAATATCGCCTTCGTGTCCGTACCACTGAGTCGCCGTGCTGGCCACGACAATGCTCTGGGCGTCAATCATCTTGCCCATGACACCGCCGCAGCTGTTCGCCCCCGCCATCAGGCTCGGTGCAATTCCAATCTGCTGCGCGGTGATTTTTTGCAGGCTGCCGAACAACACGTTCGACGATGTGTCTGAGCCGGTCAGCGCCACACCCAGCCATCCGAGCAAGGTTCCGAAGAACGGATAGAGTACCCCGGTGCGCGCGAAGGCCAGCCCCATGGTGGCGTCCACTCCCGAGTAGCGGGTCAACACCCCCAGCCCTAGCATCGCCGCAATCGTCAGCAGAGAGAAGCGCACCTTCACGATTGTGCGCCCGTATATTTTGAAAATATTCGGAATGCTGATGCGCATCACCAAGCCAGAAAGAATTGCTGCCACCAGAATCCCAGATCCGGTCGCGCTCAGCCAGTTCAGGGAGAACACGGCGGGTTCTTTCGCCGGTTTCGGAACCACCGGCGGGACGCGCTGCACCAGATTGTTCAGCCCGGTTACCGGAAACGCCGGGTTCGTGATCGCGCTCGGCGGCGTATGCCATGTGGCCAGGGATGGGAACACCTTTTCCGGGGTGTTCATGAGGTTCTTGCCCGTCTGTGTGCCCCACAGGAACACGACGACGCTGAGGATGACCCACGGGATCCACGCGCGTACCACTTCCGATCGACTGTAGCCGTGAACCGCACGAGCGCCCTTGCTTTCCTCGCCGGGGAAAGTCCAAATCTTCTTCGGATGCCAGATGAAGAGAAAGCCAATCAGGCAAATCATGGAAACCACGGCGGCAACGATGTTCACAAGCCAGGGACCATGAAAATTGGAAACCAGGATTTGAGGGATCGTGAACGATACGCCCGCAACCAGAATCGCGGGCCAAATCTCCAGCATTCCCGAGAAGCCCACGAAAGCCCAGATCAGCCAGAAGGGAACCAGTATGCAAAATGGCGCCAGAATGCGGCCCGCCATCGCGCCCAGCAGGATTTCACTCATGCCCGTCACCTTGGCCAGCGCGATGATGGGCGTGCCCAACGCGCCGAATGCGACCGGGGCGGTATTCGCAATCAACGACAGGCCCGAAGCCTCGAGCGGCTTGAACCCAAGGCCAATGAGCAGCGCGGCGGTAACCGCCACAGGCGTTCCGAAACCAGCCGCGCCTTCGAAGAACGCGCCGAAACAGAACGCGATCAGCAACAATTGCAGACGGCGATCCTGGGTGATGCCCGTCATGCTCGATTGCAGCACCTTGAACTGTCCCGCCTCTACCGTCAGTTGGTACATGAAGATCACGTTCAAGATGATCCAGCCGATGGGAAACAATCCGTATCCGGCGCCGTAGACGGCCGTGGTAGCCGCTAACCGCGCCGGCATGTGGAAGACAAGTACTGCGGTCGCGAGGCCCGTGCCCAGTCCAAGCAATGCGGCGTAGTGAGCCTTGATGTGCAGTAGCGCCAGCGTCCCCAGCAACACCACGATCGGTAGTGCGGCGATCAATGTCGAAAGCCACCACCGCCCAGTGGGATCGTAGTTCTGCGGCCAGGGATGGGCGAGCGGCGGAGCCTTCAAAACTACTACACAGAAAACAATCGCCCCGATAAGAGCCACGATCCAGACCACTGGGTTGGCCGATCCGGCAGAAGTCTTGTGTCCGTTGCCAGTTGTCGATGTCACGCGTTCCTCCTGGAGTCTGCCGGTATTCTGGTGAGGGATTGTAATCTCGTAACCCCGCGCCTACCAGTTGCATTTACGTGTGAAGCGAAAACTGTGAAGACCATCCACCCGCGCGCCCCGCGCTCCTAGCAGCACCCCATCTTCACCTCGCCAGCCTCCGTCAGCGGTGGACCGAAGCACTCCTGCGGCACGGGTTCGCCGCTCAGAGTTTTTATCCAACGTCGCACCGCATCGATTACTACAAGAACGACGCCCGCGATAAAGATACCCATCAAAATCGAGTCCAGGTAGCCGGTCAATTCCTGCCCGGGCTTTGACGTCAAGGGCCAGAAAATGTTTCTGATCGAGAGCACTCCCGCCGTCAGCGTGGTGACACCGACAAAGCACATTGGAACCGCCGTGATCCAGGCGTATTTTTGCTTGCCCATATTAATGAGGAAGGTAGTCGTAACCGCCAGCGCGATCGTCGCGAGCAATTGGTTCCCGGTGCCGAACAACGGCCATATCGTGGAAATATTTCCCGTATAAATCAGATATCCCCATCCCAAAACCACAAAGAAGCTGGTCAGCACGTTTCCCGGCAACCACGCGTTGTTGCCGAATGGCTTATAAACCTTGCCCATGAGCTCCTGTAGAACGTAGCGCGCTACGCGCGTTCCCGTGTCCACCGTAGTCAGAATAAAAAGGGCTTCAAACATGATGGCATAGTGATACCAGTAGCCCATCAGACGATCCATTCCGGGCAGACCACGGAAAATCTGTGCCATGCCCACAGCCAGCGAAACCGCACCTCCCGTTCGTCCCGCCAGCTTTTCCCCCACTTCGCGCGAAAATAAATCCAGATTGACGGTCGTCAACCCCAGATGGCTGAAGACCGCTGGCGCCGTATTGATGGCAAAGTAGTCGCCCGGATACAACGAGCAGGCAGCGATCAAAGCCAACATTCCTACCAGCGACTCGGCAATCATCGCGCCATATCCGATGAAGCGAGCGTCGGTTTCCTTGTCCAGCATCTTCGGAGTGGTGCCGGATGACACCAGCGAGTGAAATCCCGAGATCGCGCCGCAAGCAATGGTCACGAAAAGAAATGGAAACAGGCTTCCCTTGATGATCGGTCCGCCGCCATGAACGAACTCGGTGACGTTCGGAAACTTTATGTTGGGATGAACCACGAAAACGCCGATGACCAGCACGGCAATCGTACCCAGCTTCACGTAGGTCGAGAGATAGTCGCGCGGTTCCAGCACCAGCCAGACAGGCAGAACCGAAGCCACCAAGCCGTAGATCGCCATGAGGATCGTGATTTCGTGTGGCGTGAAAGTAAGTGCGGACGCGACTCCGCTCTGCGCAACCCAATGTCCGGCGATCACACTGCCGATCAAAAGCACGACCCCAAAAATACTAGGACCCGTGACTGTAATTTTTCCGGCATGGCTCTTGAACATCCACACGCCCATGATGACGGCGATGGGAATGGTCATACCGATGGTGAAGACGCCCCACGGGCTGTTCGAAAGCGCATTAACCACTACAATGCCGAGGCCAGCCAGCGTGACCAAAAGAATAAAGAGCACGGCGATCATCGCCACCAAGCCCGCAAAGGGACTGATTTCGGTGCGAGCAACATCCGCGAGTGAGCGGCCGCGGTGACGGATCGAAGCCACCAACACGGTAAAGTCCTGCACGCACCCCGCCAGCACGGCGCCAATCAGCAGCCAGAGAAACCCCGGAGCAAATCCGAATTGCGCCGCCAGGGTCGGTCCCACCAGCGGACCCGCTCCGGCAATGGCCGCAAAGTGATGTCCAAACAGCACCCACCGCGGTGACGCGACGTAATTATGTCCGTCAGCGTAAAGGTGTCCGGGAGTAGTGCGGCGATCGTCGAGCGCCAAAGCCTTCGCCGCAATGAACGCGCTGTAGTAACGGTAAGCAAGCGCGTACACGCACAACGCACCCAGCAATACCGGGAGGGTATTCATCACTCGCTCCAGACCGAGTTAGAGTGGCCGATCCTGCTAGCCCAATCGAAGGCATCCTACACCCATCGCAGCACGCAGCAAACAATTTTCACAATGTTTGCGAAGGGAGCGGTCATCGTCTGCCCTGTCGCCCCGAGCAGCTTTCCTTGCGTTCAATTCGCATTGCCCCAACTCGCGTTACAATGTCCGCCATATTTCGGTAAAGGCCCGGGAAGCACGCCAGGACAATCGCAGCCCAACCGAGAGGATCGATTATGCCCACGCCCCGCGAAAAGCAACCTGCAACCGAGGAGCAACCCCTGGTCCGTTTTGGCCTCGCCCTCGCCAACTGGAGCGAGCGCTGGTTTCCCGATCCGCTGATTTTTGCCCTGCTCGGGATCGTGGTGGTCTTCGTCGTCGGCCTGCTACTGCATCAAAGTCCCGCCAAACTCGCCATCCAGGGCGGCAAGAATTTTTGGACTCTCGTCCCATTCACCATGCAAATGGTGATGATCATCATCGGTGGATACGTCGTAGCCTCGACCCCGATCGTGTATCGTGCCATCCGCGCCTTGGCAGGGATTCCAAAGACGCCGCGCGGGGCCGTCGCCCTGGTCGCGCTTTTCTCAATGCTGACGTCGCTGATCTCGTGGGGATTGAGCCTGATTTTCAGCGGGCTCTTTGTTCGCGAGTTGGCGCATCGCGTCAAGGGGTTGGACTACCGTGCCGCCGGTGGCGCGGCCTATCTTGGGCTGGGCGCAGTCTGGGCGATGGGACTGTCGTCGTCCGCCGCCATGCTGATGGCAACGAAGACGGCGATGCCGCCCACGTTGTTCAACATCAGTGGTCTGATCCCGCTCACGCAAACTCTCTTCTTGTGGCAAAGCATTGCGACCACGGCAATCCTGATCGTGCTCTCGGTGCTGGTAGCGTATCTCTCGACGCCGTCGCCGGAGAATGCCAGAACCGCCGAATCCTACGGTATTCACTACGAGCCGATCCGCTCCAGCCTCGAACCCAAGAGCAAACCCGGCGAGTGGCTGGAATACAGTCCGCTGCTCACAATTCTAGTGGTTACGCTCTTGGGCTACCATCTGTTCGACGTGTTCCGCACCTCGCCCCAAGGCGCACTGGCGGCCCTAGATCTGAATACCTACAACCTGATGTTCATCACCGTTGGTCTTCTACTACACTGGCGACCGAAGCGGTTCATGCGTGCCGTAACCGAGTGTGTTCCCGCGACCGGCGGCGTGTTAATTCAGTTTCCGTTTTACGCGGTAATCTTCGGAATGATCATAGGCACCGGCATCGCGGATGCGCTGGCAAAGCTTTTCGCCTCCATCAGCACTCACAACACATATCCCTTCCTGGTGGCGATGTATTCGGCCGCGCTCGGAGTTTTTATTCCCTCGGGCGGCAGTAAGTGGGTGATCGAAGCGCCTTATGTCCTGCAGGCGGCAAATCTCCATCAAGTGCATCTAGGCTGGGTGGTGCAGATCTACAACGCGTCGGAGGCCCTGCCCAACCTCGTCAATCCCTTCTGGATGTTGCCGCTCCTCGGCATATTGAGGTTGAAGGCCCGCGACATTGTGGGGTATGGAGTATTGCAGTTGATGGTTCATGTACCAGTCGTCTTCTTCTTGTGCTGGTTGTTTGCGCGTTACATTCCGTACTTGCCGCCCATGAAATAGCTGTCCCAAGCAGTGCGGAAAAACGAGTGCGGGAAACTCTGGTTTCGTATCAGGGCATCGCTTTAGCGATGCCACAAATCTCGAAATGAGAAGCCCCTTCAGGGGCCGGGCGCCAACGCTATTGCGTCGGCGGAGTATTGGGCGTTGTCTGCGTCGCAGCCGGCTTCGGTTTCGTAACTTTCTTCTTCACCGGTGGCTTCTTCGCAGGCTCGGTATCGTCCACCACGATTTTCTTCGGCGGCGGAGGAGGCGCCGCGGACAGCGTCTTGACCTGCGCCCGCAAATGCGTCAACTCATCTTCCTTGCTGGCGGCCAGTTTCTGCATCCGCTCGCCAAACACACGCCGCGCGCTCTCCAGTCCGCTCATGTCGTTGTTCAGGCTTTGAAACTCATCTTTACTTCCGAATGCTCCCGCCGATTCCACCACCGAACCAAACACGTCATACAGCGCATCGAGGTTGCGGTAGAGTTTGAAACTCGCTCCCAGATCCTCCGGTGCATTGTTCAGTTGCGTGATCATTTCCGGCAGCGCTGACTGCAGGTTGCGCTGTATGGAGGTGACATTCGCTAGCGTTTGCTGCTTGTTCGAGGCGTCGGTCTTCCATTTCTCGATGCGCATCTTTCCGAGATCGGACAGGATGTTCTGCGCAGTCTGCTGTAAGGGCGCCAAAATCGCGTTCAACGCGCTGACCGAAGCATAAGCGACCGGGGGCTGCGCCCCGTTGCCTGCGCCAGCCCCATTCTGCGCAAGCGCAACCGTTGGCGCCAGCAAGGCAATCACGATGAGTGTGAAACCGAGAAGCGGCCAGCCGAAAATATTCCGCGAGTTCAACATGTGGCTCCGATGGTGTCGGGTATTTTTCCAACCTATCCTAGTTGAGTTGGACCATCGTAGTCGAGCAGCGAAGATCGAAAAAGCGCCAGCTGAGTTTGACGCCGCGACCAAGCTAAGCGAGAATTGAGCGTAGCAATTTTCAAGTGGGCCTGTGGCGCAGCTGGGAGCGCGCTTCCATGGCATGGAAGAGGTCGTCGGTTCGATCCCGACCAGGTCCACCAAATCTCCCAACAACTTAGACGGGGCGAGTAGTCACTGCAGCGGGATTTGTGTCATGAGTTGTGTCATAACCCGCCGTTTTGGTGCTCACAGCAAGCACTTCCAACGCGGTTCGCTTTGCTTCCATCCGCACGTGACTGTACCGCTCCAACATGCGACGGCTCACGTGACCGGCAATCGCCATGATCGTGGAATCTGACGCGCCGTTCTCTGATAGCTGCGTGATGGCGCAGTGGCGTAGATCGTGGAACCGGAAGCCCGGCAAGCCCGCTTTCTTTGTCAGCGTCCTCCATGCCGATCGCCAGCTATTCATGTGTCGTGTCGGATCGAAGGCGGTCACGTTGTAATCAATCACCCGTTTGCCGCTGAAAGTGAATTTCGGTACGAAGGCCGCAAAAACGTAGTGCGCCGGTTCGACCTTGCCGAACCCCTCCGCTCTCCGTCGCAGCCTTGCCAGAGCAGACGCGGCAACGTCGGTTAGTGGCACGGCCCGCTCACCTGCAGCCGTCTTGGACTTGCGAATCGTCAGTGCCTTTGCGAACAGGTCAACGTCCGACCACTGCAACCCTTTCAACTCGCAGCCTCGCGCAGTGGTATTCAGGCAGAGTATTGCGGCAAGGTAGGCCGTTTCCCACTCAGGCTGCATTGCGGCCGTTTTGAGCAGCCGTTGCTTTTCATCCTCGGTTAGCGCCCTCCCGATTGTCGAAGGCTCGCGCAGTGGGCGTATATCGTCGGCAACCCGTGCCCATACCCGTGCCCGCTTCATGATCCTTCGCAAAATGCCAAGTTCTGCATTCAGAGTTGCGGGGCCCACGGACCGCTCTTTGCCAGCCCGCGTAACCTTTTGCTCAGCCCTCCAGGCGCGAAACTCGGTGATCCGCTTTGCCGTGATGGACTTCAAGGGCACTTGCTGGAAATAGGCTCGCAATTGTACGAGCAGTTGTTTCTCTTTGGCTCGGCTGGCCGGAGCGAGTTCCAGTTTCCGAGCAGTCATGTAGTCATCCGCTGCCTGCCCGAAGGGTTGGCGGGCCAGCGAGGAGGAGGTTTGCGTCAGTTTGCCCTCTGTCGCTTGACCGATGAGATCTTTTTCTTTGGATTGCGCTTCTCGCCAATCCGTGGTTTCTAGAGACTGCCGAAATCGCTGCCCGTTCACAACGAAGTGACAGTGCCACGTCTTACCGCGCTTTGTGAGTGACATTCTTTCCACCTCTCTCTTTCGAGTTAGATACCTTCGCCGCTCTCCATCGTGCTACGCGGTGTGCCTCGCGGTGAGCGATGGAGCAGTAGTCTTGGTTCCGACGGGACTTCACGAACAACAGCCCGCAGAAGGGGCACACTCCCCAGCTTTGACCCGCGACTGTTTTCATTAGCACGAATGTGTAGAGAGCGCTTTTCAGATCAGGGCAGTAGAGCGCCGGCCGAAACTTGGTGCCCGACCACCACAGAACGAGACGCACAGAGCCAAGGGCTTCCGACACTCTTGCAGACAACAGTATTTTTTCGTCCGCTTCTCCAGGCCGCAATGTGTAGAGTTCAAGCGCCATCAGTTCCGCGCGCTGAGGATTGACTCCCGGCGATGAGGCAAGCTGACTGACGTGATCTGGGTCCAAGACAACCTGCTCCTTTCGGGCGATGGCTTTTATTAGGCCTTCTCTCGCACGAGCAGCCGCGAGCCGGTCTTTTGTTCCTAGCGCGCGTTGTAGCGCCACTATCGCGGTAAAGAACCCCTGTTCAGATTCCAACATCGTCCGCAGGGGGTTTCCTTTCGACTTCCGAGTAAGGTCCGAGTCAGCGAATGCACGAACCGGATGCAATCCATCTTGTCCCAAAAATGTCGCTCGACCCTCCTGTTCTCGCGCACTGCAGGGGACCAGAACCGGCAAGTCTGTAACGGTTTTGTACGCATCACGTTGCATAAATAATAGCGTAAGCACTAGCATGAGGACTGTCAAGGAGGAAAGATGGCATCGAAAGAAAAGGAAATCAGCGCAATTGAAGCCGCTCGGAGACTTGGCGTAGGTCTGGACTATCTCTACTCCCTGCTTTGGACGGGCAAATTGTTGGGCCGCAAAGTCGGCAAGCAGTGGCGCATCCCAGCCGAAGCAGTTCAGGCCAGGCGCAAAGAGCGAGGTGCGTGATGCCGGACGTTCCTCAATTGCTCCCTCTGCTCGCAGTTGCCAAGGCTCTGTGCGTCTCCCCGCACACTGTCCGGGCGGGCGTGGGTGAGACAGGGCAAGCTGAAACCCGTCCGGTTGTGCCGAAGGCTGCTCTTCCATCCTGACGATATCGCCCGCTTGCTTGCGGGGGCGCGGTGACCGCTGTTTCAAGTGGGGTATGTGCGCTGGAGGCATGGGGGATGCGTTTCCACTGCGATGAACTCAAACGACTGGGAAGCACTTCTCCCACTGCTCGACAGCTGCGAGACGCCAAACAAGCGCGGCAGGTTACCCAAACGGGGCAAGCGTGAGGCCTTCTACGATTGCGTGAAAGGAAAACTCGCTGCGCGGATGGTGTACGTCCGACAAGATTTGTCAGTCAGCGGGCGCCCGCTGCGCTGCCAGCTCAAGAATCATTGTCCCAAGTGTATGTCCGAGGCGAGCATCGTTCATCGCCGCAGATCGGACTTCCTCTGGATGAACCGAGTGGCTGGGGAGTTGGGCGGCGGACCGAATGGCATGGATCTTAAGGTGTGGGTCGTGACGCTGGTGTCGTCCCTGCGCCCGCCATCACCATCCAAGTTGGCCAAGGCGTTGGGGCGCAGCGATGGCCGCTATCGTCCGATGATGATAGGACGGTGGGCCGGAGAGGTCATTGTAGACACGGTTTGTGCCGAACTTGAGACCACTAGTGCATCTAATGGCCCCAAGTTAGGCACAACTTTTGTTTTCAACGCGTTACTTTTTACCGGCCGCCACGGATCGTTGGATGAAGAGCGACTGCGGAAATGGTTGCCGGGATGCCGAATCGACCACTTCCATGGCTGCTTGCCACTGGCGTGGGAATCCTACCTTACGCGTTGGTCACGGATGCGAATCGATTCGTCGAGCGTCGCGCAAGTCGCGGCCTGGGTCAATCAGGGAAGACGGGGCTTCACAGCTATTGGTGCTCTTTATGGCAAGAAGACGAGGGAAAAGGTCTCCTATCTGCGCGAGCTGCGCCGCGAGCGCGGGAAAAGCGTAGCGGTTGCCTGCATTTCAGACTACGAAGATCGCAGCAAGGCGAAGGAGCGCATGCGCCGCAACCTGCAAGGAACCGAGGGTTGGAATCTGTTTGAGAGGTCGCTTACACACGATGAGATTGAACAGATTATGACAGGGATGGAGATCGAGTTGCGCAACATCCCAACGCCGCCGCCAACTCCCGCACCTGGGGGAAGAGCGGAAGAGTAGGGCGACTTTGTAACTCGCAACCGTGTCACCCCCTTTTGCGCTCCGCACCACACTCCCGCGCCAATACATTTCGCTGGGCCCTTGCCCATAATCCCGCGAGGCCATCGTGTCAGACCCACAATCCGCCGCACCGCTGGCGAGCCGGGAGGAGCGATTCACTTTTTGACGCCACGCTGGGGTGTGTGCCCACATCCGGCGTCAACGGTATCAGCCGCGACGCAGAGGCGCTGGAAGATAGTGCCCGGTTGACTTGGAGTTGACAACACCCGTGCGGTTGCCAGGGCAGTGCCTCTATCCTCTGAAAATTGCCGCGCGCGGGAGTGGCACGTCAGTTACTTTCACCAGCGATCCAAAATGACGACGACGATAGCTCGCAAGATATAGGCCGCGACGATGGCCGCGAGCACCGACCAGAAGACTCCCCAATTAAAGTCCATAGCGTTACTTGTCTTTCGTACGCTTCTTGGCCCATTTCTTCATTTCACCTTTATACCTTGGAGAAATGACCCATCCGTGAACGTAGTCCCGCTCGACAAGCGCAGGGCCATGCTCGTCTTCGGTAGCAAAGTACCGGCACTTATCATCTGGTGGGAGTAATCCCTCTAGGATCCAATGAGACAGGGAATTAGCGTCGGAAATATTCAGGAAGTTGAGGCGAAGCTCAATTTCCTTTTTTGCTTTGCGCTGAGATCCCAACCATTCGCAAATTTTCCAGACAAACTCAGCCAAAATAATGGCGAGAACCAGAAGCTCAACAACCAGCATAGCCGTGTCAATCGGTCTAGCGTCTCGAAACAACCATCGTCTGATCGTGTCTAGCATGATGACAATCACCAACAGAAGGCGAGTTGGATCAGGAAATTTAGAATGTTGTTGGTTCTTTGGGCAGACCACTGTTATCATCCCCTCTAGCGAAGGAATCAGTAGTCAGCTAACCCAGCGTTCCGGCCAAAGAACCAGCAGGGATAGCGAAAACGACACGGCCACTCGCGCGAATCTTCGCATGAGGTGTGCCTGTGGCGCAAGTTCAAACCTCAGGGTGTTCAGCAAAAACTAATATCTCTCCATCTGGAAAAGTTGCCACTAGCGAACATACCCAGTCTCCATCCACCAGCGGGGAGTCCCTCGAATCGGAGTACTCAAACACCGCCCCAGTCAAGTCGATATCACTAAGCAATCCTGCCTCGTCGACCGTTACAGTCCCTCCAGACACAGAGGTTTCTTTAATAAAAACCGACACTCCTCCGGCAATCGAAGTCGTTTGTCCCTGCTCGTCAGGCCACTCTCCCACTTTCATAACGGCAATGAGTGGCGGTTCTGGGTCATCGCGCCACTTGTTCAAAATCAAAAACGCATCTTCCCAAGAAGTCATGTTTATCCTCTGCGCGCACATTATGGGAGCTACGAAAGCAACGCATCTAGCGGCTAGATTTCATTGGTCACTCCAGCGGCCATTGCCGGAGTTACTCGCAGTGATTGATGAACTCGACAGAAATTGTAATGTGCGAAGTGCAAAGCGCAAGCGGTCATAACAGGAGGGCCGCGAGCGGCCCTATGTCCCGCGAATGTTTCCTGCTCATTGACGCCGCGCTTTCTTTGGGTAGACACTCCTACCGGGCAGTACAAGCCCACAACTTACAGCACCAAAGAGGAGACTCTCCAATGACATCCTTCAATCGCATCGCTCTCGAACTGGCGTGCATTGCTTTCCTAGCTCTCGTGATCGTTCCGCACGTTGCCGTTGGGACGAACGCTGCGACAAGTGCCCCTCTTCAGGCCCAAACTTATCAGTATCAAACCGTCTTGACGTATTCGTGCAACGTTCAAAACGAGCAATACACGGACCTCTGCACCACCCCAACCGGCGCTTCTATTGAGAGCGTACTCAACACTTACAGCAGCCAAGGGTATCAGCTGTTCGCGGTTTCCAGCGCGGTTGTGTGCAATTACGGTGAGAATTCCTTGCCCTGCGCTAATGTCTATACATTAAGAGCGCCGGTGACAGGTGGTCAGAAAGCCTCACCAGCGCAGTGATCGGTTTTAGCTTCTGCCAGTGCAATGACGGGCGTCATGCGCCCCAAGGATGGTGGTCGGCGCGAAAACAAAATAATAATAAATTGGAAGATTGTGTGTGCGAACGGGCCGAGAGGCGTCTCCGCCAACACCGCGGCCTCGTCGCCGGACAACTCGGGGATGACCCATCACCCCCGGACGCTGTCCGCGCCGCACCAGGGGGCGTGCCTATTGCGGCGCCACTGCCCTCCCCGGAGACCCACGTAGGAGCGTAGCTCGTCGGGGGGCCCTGCCCCCTCCTCGCCCCGCAAGAAGGTATGGAGGCTCGCTGCGCTCGCGTTTTATTTTTTGTGTTTTGCGCCCACGGCGCGCCGGTCACATGCGGCGCGCCGGTAAGCAGCCGGGCCAGTCGCTCGGGGGGCGGCGCGGCCCCCGGCCGATAAAGCTGGCAGGGCCGTGCGGCCTCGCCCAGCAGCGCCAGGCGAACGGCCAACCGGCGCGCAAGCAAAGTGACCGGCACACCTTACCCCCGGCGCAAAACGACCTCGCGCTAAACGGGCAGGTTCCCCCCACAACGCCCGCCGCAAGAAGGCGCGTCGGGCTAAGTGCGCGTGGGGCACCAGCCCAGCGCATCGGCTTGCGCTCCCCCCTCCTTGCGCTTCGCGCGACGCAAGCGAAGGCAACCGCAACGGCAACCGCCAGCCCGCCGCGCTTTCGCGCTTCGACGCGGGGCCGGCCCCCGCGCCCCGCTGGGGGCTGTCTGCCCCCAGGCCCCCGAGCAATAGCTATCGAACAAAAGCCACACCGCGATCCTGGCCCGTTCCGCGCGGCGCACCCGGCGGCGTGGAATTTTGTGTCGTGACTTGTGTCGTAACCCTCGCATCCCTGCACGAATCGGGTGCTGTCGGGCGCTGTCGCTCTGGTACACGTGAGGGGCAGAGAACAGCGGCCAAACCCGCATGAACACTGCCCCTCAGTATCTCTCGCGTTTTCTCTGTGTCGCTCCGCTACAGTCGAAAATGAGAAATGGCATGGAAGAGGTCGTCGGTTCGATCCCGACCAGGTCCACCAAATCTCCTAACAACTTCCCGCTGGACCCCTCGCCGCGCTCATAAAAATCCGGAAACACGCTTCACTGGCTGTCGCGCCGAGTCTCGTTATGAAACGGGACTTCCGCAATATGCCCCGAGCCGTTCCCGAACACTTTGCGATCGGCCTTGAAGGCTCAAGTTCCCTGGCGCTTCTGCCGATGACAGATGGTGAAGCGGGTTATTGGATTTGTGCGTCGCAACTTACCCTCATTAGGGATCGTCGCCATTGGTGTCCTCCTCAGCGCGATGATTTTCTCCACCCTGCGTAGTCTCGAACGCAAAAGCGCCGAAGCCTCCTTCAACGGCATTGCACAGGAACGCCTCGATGCCGTCGAGACGAACGTGACTCTCACCGTCAATAATCTGGTCTCGCTCGGCGCATTCTTCGACGCTTCGTACCCAGTCGAACGGCAGGAGTTCACCCGTTTCACGCTCCCCCTGCTGCCGCGCAACCGCGCAATCCAAGCATTGGAGTGGATTCCACGCGTACCGAATCGATCGCGGCATAGATATGAGAACGATGCGCGTCACGACGGCTTTCCGTCGTTCCAATTCCAGGATCGTCTCTCGCCCCAGCAGATGGCCAGAGCCACTGCGCGCGATGAGTACTTTCCCGTTTTTTTCGTCGCTCCCTTCCAAGGCAATGAAAAAGCGCTAGGCTTCGACCTTGCATCCGACCCCGTCCGTCGAGCGGCACTTCAGAGTTCAGCCGATTCCGGTCAGTTGGTCGCCACCAATCGCATCAAGCTCGTCCAAGAGACGTCTGATCAATACGGCTTCCTTGTCTTTCGTCCAACTTACCGCGGAGGTATCGAGCCCTCAACCACCGAGCAGCGGCGTCAAGCTTTGACCGGGTTCGCCCTCGCGGTCTTTCGCATAGCGGATATCGTGGAGAAGGCTGGAACCGCCCCCAGCGCCGCATCCGGCCTCAACTTGGCTATCTTCGACTGTGACGCCAAATCAGAGGAAAGACTGCTCTATCCCAAGGGCGCTCCCCTCGGTGGCGTCGAAGACCTTCCCCCCGGCTTCCGCGCCACGCGCACGATTTCCGTCGCGGGCCGCACTTGGGAACTCGTCGCTTACCCACTTGCCAACAGTTTCCGACCGGCACGCTGGAGCAGTTGGGTGATGTTGTTGTCGGGCCTGCTTCTTACCGCGCTGCTGGCCGCGCACCTGGCCCAGCGCCAACGTACTGAACTCGCCTTGCAAGAAAGCGAAGAGCGTGCCCGCTTGCTTTTCGCTACTATCCCCCATCCAACCTTTGTCTTCGATATCGAGACCTTGGAGTTTCATGAGGTCAACCAAGCTGCCGTGCAGCATTACGGGTTCAGTCGCGAAGAGTTTTTACGGATGAAGGTAACGGATATTCGACCCGCGGAAGAGAAGGAACGGTTCCGTGGACACTTGCGGCAATCATGGCCCGCCGATGGCCGTGCGGGACAGTGGAAGCATGTCAGTAAAGACGGCCGCGTAATTCCCGTCGAAGTTTACTTCCACAGTCTTGACTACAACGGTCACAAGTTCCGGGTTGCGATCGCGCAAGACATGACCGAGCGCAACCGGCTCGAGATTGAGCTCCGCCACGCCCAAAAGCTCGAAGCCGTCGGCAGTTTGGCCGCCGGTATCGCTCACGAGATCAATACTCCCATCCAGTTCGTAGGAGATAACAATCGATTCCTGCGCGACGCTTCCACCAGCCTGCTCCAGGTGTTGGAAAAGTATCGTCGCCTCCGGGACCAAGCCGCCCATGAGCCGGCTCTACGCGCGCTGGCTCAGGACGTGGCGGAAACCGAAAAGGCCGTTGACAGTGACTTTCTGATCGAGGAAATTCCCAAAGCCATCGTCCAGTCCCTGGATGGCGTCACCCGCGTCGCCACGCTGGTCCGCGCCATGAAGGACTTTGCTCATCCCGACCAAAAAGAAAAAGCCGCTGCCAATATCAACGAAGCCTTGGTCAGCACCCTCACCGTCGCGCGCAATGAACTGAAATACGTAGCCGAGGTAGAAACCGATTTCGGAGATCTGCCCGACATTGTTTGCAATATTAGCGAACTCAATCAGGTCTTTCTCAACTTGCTGGTCAATGCCGCTCATGCCATCGCGGATGTCAAGCAGCAAACCGGCGTGAAGGGTGTTGTCCAAATTCGCACTGCACTCGAGGAAGGCACCGTCTTAATCTCCATTGCAGACACCGGTTGTGGCATTCCCGAAGATATTCGCGACAAAGTCTTTGAGCCCTTTTTCACAACGAAAAGCATCGGCAGAGGCACCGGCCAGGGCTTAGCCATCGCGCGCTCGGTCGTGGTCCAGCGCCACGGCGGAACGCTCACGTTCACGAGCGAGGTTGATAAGGGAACTACGTTTTTTATTCGTCTACCGCTGAATGCGAAGGCACAACCTGCCGAGGAAAATCCTGCTCAACGTCGTTGGTCAGACGCTCCCAGCTATCACCTCACGAGGCCATAGATCGTTCCAAGCTCGACCTCGCGTCCTCGACAAGAGTTTCAGCTCTCTTCAGTAAGGACCGGAACTTCGGGTGTTTCTCGAGCGAGCTCAGACAAACATCTGAGGTGAGAGTACTCGGCGAGCAGACAAAGCCGGATTGTGCTGCCTGTTCCAAGGCACTTATAGCAGAATCGGCCAAGCCTATCTGCGCGTAGTGCCGCGCAAAATATACTTTGATTTCCGGTTCGCGAGTGGTATCCGCCGTCTCCATCAGACGGGCGGCAACCTTAGGTTTGCCTTCGAGAATCGCCAATAGGGATTTCATGAGAGCGGTCATTAACTTCGACAACGACATCCTCCCCAGCCGTTCGCGCAATAGGGCAATCGAGCGTTTCCGATCCCCCAAGGCCGCCCAAGCCGCAGCGTCGAGGTAGTAAGCCTCGCGTCCGCTATAGGCTTCTATGGACGACGCGTATTCTCCGGCCAGAAACCAGGTGTGAGCAACGCTAGAGACAACGGTCGGGTCTAACTTCTTTGCCTGTCTGTGTGCCTCAAGCGACTGCTGAAGCAATCCGCGAAAGCGCAATACTTGCACCAGTCCGATGAAGGATTCTGGCTCGCTGGGATGACGCTGAAGGCGTTTCAGCAATCGACACATGGCGTCATCTGCGTGGCCGGTGTCGACCTGCACAAACGTGAAGAACTGGTGAGCCGATGCCAGGTCCGGATCAAGCGCGAAAGCCCGTTGAAATGCGGCGTGGGCCAATTCGAGGTTTGCCCACGAGTTGCCGCTGAATTTGTCCAGGAACCAGCAGCATCGACCCAGCCAAGCCCACGCGGGTGCGAATGTGGGATCTTCCGCCAGGCAAGTCCAGTACAAATCCCGCGCCAGGCACATCGATTCCAAAGAACGTTGAGCCGCAAGTTCCTTGGCCCGGGCAAACTTTTCATAAGTCGCACGCGCCACACCAGGTTCGCCGGCAACCGTCAGACCGAATCGATACCCGTGTTTCGAAACCGTGCGAATCGCATCCCGGCCGACAATCTTCCTTAGGCCAACCATGATATTGGTGAGGTTCGATTCACTCACATGCACGGATGGCCAGAGCACACTGACCAATTCCTGTTTGCTGACAAGGTGTTCCGCGTTGCGGAGCAAGCACAGGAGAGCGTCAAAAGCCTTTGGCTGGAGCGGGACGGCGATGCCAGCCCTCTTCAACAGGCGATCACGAGGATGAAGCTCAAAATCGCCAAAGCGGTAAGCAGTATCCGGCGAGCTTTGATTTTCCTTTGAAAATCCCTTTGGCATAAGTGGGGTGGCCTGCCTGGAATCAAGCTTACACTGCTCCTTTCACCGAAAGGAGATCTCAGGTGACGGAACCTTACTGCAGATCGATCGACCAAGCGATGGCCCCAAAGACGATGCACGGCACGCTCCCCAACAACAAACCATGGTCCCAAAACCGGCTCTGGCTTCATGCCCTAATTCTCTTGATGTGCGTGTGCTTTGCCGGCAGCCCGATTGGACAAGTTCCGCTCGCGGCCGCAGCGCAACCGCCTGACACGGCCCGCGACGGACAACACGATTTCGACTTCAACACTGGCGTATGGCACACGCACATACGCCGTGTGCTCGATCCGTTCTCGCCTGCGAGCGACGTGATGGAACTCGAGGGCACGGTGACGATACGACCGGTTTGGGGTGGGCGAGCGAAGTTAGAAGAGATTGAGGCTGACGGTCCGAAGGGACATTGGGAAGGAATGTCGCTGTTTCTGTACAATCCGCAGTCGCACCAGTGGAGTCAGTCGTTCCTCAACAGCAAGAACGCAGTTCTGTCCGGCGGTTTGGTGGGCGAGTTTCGTGACGGCCGCGGCGAGCTGTACGCACACGATACTTTTCACGACAAATCGATCTTCGTAAGGGGAGTGTGGTCGGAAATCACTCCCAATTCGCATCGCTACACGGAATCGTATTCGAAGGATGGAGGGAAAACTTGGTTTACGTCGTTTGATGCTCATAAGGCTCGTGAAAAGGATTTACCTCCATCGGACATGGCTGCTGGGGCTGAGCCGATGAGCGGTGATCCCGATGGCCACGCGTTCGATTTCGATTTGGGAACGTGGCATACGCAGTCTTCGCGTCTAATACATCCGCTGACGGGGTCAACGACATGGGTTGATTTGGAGGGGCAGACGGTGGTTCACCGAGTGTGGGGCGGACGCGCCAACCTCGCGGAATATGTGGGCGACGGCCCGGCTGGGCACGTGCAGTTGCTGGCGCTGCGATGGTTCAACCCAAACACGCATGAATGGAACCTCGACTTCGCCACGCCGAATGTTGGCACGTTAGGCGAGCCGGGGGTGGGGCAATGTAAGAATGGCCGTTGCGAATTTTATGACCAGGAGGAGATCAACGGCAGGCAAATATGGGTTCGTTTTTCCATCTGGAAAATCAGTGATGATTCCGCGCAATCGGAACAGGCATTTTCAGAGGATGGCGGGAAGACATGGGAGGTGAATTGGATCAACAAGTACACGCGCGCCAACTAAAGATTAGCGAATGACGGGGGTCAGACACGGCAACCGAACTTTGTCGCTACGCTGCGCTGGTTTCAGTCTTTTGCCTGTCGTTAATGTCTTTTTCAGTTTCATCTCCACGAGCTGATTCTGCGCCAGTGTCACTTGGCTCGTGTCTGTTTTCTAAAGCCTTTTGAGACTCTTTCTTCGCATCCTGCTCGGTGGTCTTCATGGCGGAAGATAGCAGGTAATCAATTCGCGCCCGAACCGCCCGCCATCTGACGCTGCTCGCGGTTCCCGCCCGTTCGAAATAGGGAGCCAGTTCTTTCTCGTTGGTGATTCCCTTGTCTTTCAAGAATTGCAAGATTGCCCTGCTCTGAGTTTCCAAATCCTCAAGGGAGGAAAACAACTCGTGGAGTATTTCCTGCATAATTTTCTCGTCCATAATCTCTTCCTCCGAGACCTAACTTTTGATGCAAGAAAGAGCAGTGGTGGATGAGGCAAATGCGCATGACGGGACAGGACGAAAACTGAACCCGAATACGCAGAAGAAAAAATTTATTGCGCCCCAAACCAGCAGGCGACTTTCAATCAATTTCAACGGGATATCTCTGCGCATCCCTACAGGCTTTTACCGATTGCCCGGAAGCTTTCTTCTCGCGTAAGACTACGACGCAGGTTCTCCGTACAGGCAACACGTTGGTGAATAGTCAGAAATTGACAGACAATGATTTAACGCACGCGTACATTTTCGCTAGCGCGAACGTACGCGTGGGTTGAGGGCCCGTTGGCGTTGAAACCGTTCCGGAACGTACGGGTCATAATTCAAAGGAAACTATGTCCACCACTCGCCTCTACGTCGCATGTCCAAACTGCCGCGTGCACTACCTCATGAAAAAAAATGAACTGAAATATAGCAATGGAGCATACATCGAGAATGTTGCAGGAGCCCCTGAGTGGCAAAGGCTGCTTTGTCCATGCCGGCCTGAAAGTCCTTACAAGTTCAAGCTGAGCGAAACCGTACGGCTGCACGTGTTTTCCAAAGATGAACACGAGCGCACCCATTTCTTGCCGACAAAGAAAAAAGAATAAGACTCCGCCCCCAGCGGGAACCGATCAACTGATTCACTTCAAAAGGGATATGTGGTAGGCCCGGCAGGAATCGAACCTGCAACCCTCGGATTAGAAATCCGATGCTCTATCCGCTTGAGCTACGGGCCCTCAATAACTTACGGGGATTCCGGTGAGCAATTTTCACCGATTTTACACTTATTTTGTCGGGTAGTTTTAGCGAGAACTCCTCGACATGCTGCATCGCCGTGATGTTGTTGCCGCTCACGATGGTGTACCCAAGCCGCTCGATGTCTCGGCGAATTTCCCTCTCATCGGAACGAAGGGTGCGGCCACCGACGGCAACAAGCCATCGCGCGACCTTGCGCTTTTTGTGCACCGAAACATCTCGATCCGATCCGCTCACCCTATCCTTTATCTCTCGCATTGGTCCATCAACGGAGACTTCATTTTGCAACAAACGTCCTATTTTAAATAGTTTACTCGGTGATATAGATGTGACTTGAAAATAACTTGTCTCGATTGGAGTATCTGGTGTTTAGTAGGCTCCGAATCGTTGGGATGGCCACCAGGACCGAAGTCCGAGAGCTTGATTACATGAATCGGTGGTCAGGACGGGTTGTTTCTACCAAACAAGACCCTCGGGAAGGACACGCATGGACAACACAACGCGATTTCGTAGTTCGATCCTTGGAACAATGACGCCCGGGGTTTTCGCACTGGCGATTCTTTCTACCCTCCTGCTGATTGTCTCTCGCCCGGCGCACGCCCAGACCGAGTCTGTGCTCTTCACTTTTTGCGACCAAAATCTCTTTACCTTCGGCAGCGGTTCCAATTTGCGGGGCCCCCTTGTCCTGGATAGCGCTGGCAATCTCTACGGTACGACCGATAACGGCGGACCCCTCGCATCCGGAACGGTTTGGAAGCTGAGTCTAGGCAAGAAGGGGTGGGAAGAGAAAGTTCTCCATACCTTTGATGGGCCAGGTAAGGATGGGTTCGTCCCGCTTGCGGGAGTTGTGCTCGACGCCGCCGGCAATGTGTACAGGACAACCGTTGATGGTGGCACGGGATATGGGATTGTTTTCGAACTCGTGGCTCCGCTTGGCAAGGGCGCCTACAAAGAAAAAGTTCTCTGGGCCTTCAATGCCACAGACGGAGCTGATCCCAGCTCGAGCCTTTTTCTAGATAGCGCAGGCGACCTGTACGGCACGGCCTCCGGCGGACAGCCGCCGTATGGTGGCGGCGTGGTGTTCGAAGTGACCCCGTAAAGGATGCTCGTCATCCAAGGAGAAAAATTCAGTGAAATTGAAAACCGTAGCGATAGTTACTCTGGTGGTATTCGGCTGCAGCTTTGCATCGGCGCAGACTTTCAGTTTCTTCATCGCCGGTGGATATGAAGTGTGCGACTACGTCGTCATCACCTATAACAGTGGCGGCGTGGTTGCGGGATATGACGACCTCACGACGTTATGCGGGTACGACTTCAATTCCTCCATCGTGGGGTTCGACGCCACGACCGGTAACGATGGCCAGCCGGCTCACGGCAAGGGCATTGTCATTGGCGACGCCATTTATGACGCCTCAGCCGACGCATACACCGGCGAGCAGTTTACGATCTGGCTATCTGGTAAGGCCAGCAAGATGAAAGATGGGGGCTTCACTGGCCCGTATGCATGGATGGGCGTTGCCGGAACCTACACCGGCCTCTACTTCGGTGACGTCTATGGCTTCTTGATCGCGGGCCCTCCGGCCAAGGACGACGTTGCTGGCCATGCGACCATTGCAGGCAGGCTGCCGGGAAAACTGAGAAAGTAACCAACCTCGTATGGACAGCGCAGATGTTGGGGACGGATACATCCAAGGAGGAAAATTCAGTGAAATTGAAAACCTTAGCCCTAATCACTCTCGTGACATTGGGCTGCAGCTTTGCTTCGGCGCAGACATTCAGTTTCTTTGACGCCAACGGATATGAATTTTGCGACTACATCGTCATCACCTATAACAGCGGTGGCGTGGTTGCTGGATATGACGATCTTGAGGCGTGCGGGCTCGATTACAATGCCCCAATCGTGGGCTTCGACGCCACCACCGCGAACGATGGCCAGCCGGCTTACGGCAAGGGCATTGTCGTTGGCGACGGCATCTTCGACGCCGAATACGATGAGTACACCGGCGAACAGTGGACGTTGTGGCTATCTGGTAAGGCCAGCAAGGAGAAAAATGGTCACTTTTCCGGCCGGTATGGCTGGATGGGCGTTGCCGGATCCTACAGCGGCACCTATTTCGGGGACAACTATGGCTACCTGATCGCCGGCCCTCCGTCCGAGAACGAAGTCGCTGACCACGTAAACATTGCTGGCAAGCTACCGAATAAGCTGAGAAAGTAACCAGCTCCGATCCTTTGCATACAACAGGCCGAGCCGCCCGATGCGTCAAGGGCGGCTTTCCCTTGCAGAACGTTAACTCCCCAGTAGGAGCTCGAACCCGCTTGCTCTAGCCTACTGATTGCCCGCCTGCTCAATCGTAAGCACGTCGAACGAATCGGTCAGGTCGGCGTGTCCAGCCAGCGTGTCGCGCGGCTGGCCTTCGACCAGGATGTGGACCCGGTGGATTCCCGGAACGTTGACGCCAAGGGTTTCTACCAGCGAGCTCACGGTGAGTTGCTCGCCGAGAATGCCAGAGCGATGCTGGTCAGCGAAGGCGGCATTCAGATCGATGACGGCCGCTCCCGGAGCGACCAGGTAGATGGCGCGGATGTCTGATGCCGCCGCCAGAGGATGAGGCGAGCCCGGTTGCTGGTAGATGCGCAACAGCGCGCGCAATAATTCTTCGGCTCGCTGCTGGCGTCCACCGGGAAGGGGAATTTGCGCCGAGCGGGCGCGGAGCATGCCCGCGGCATCATCAGCTACATACAGTGTTACCGTCTCTGTCGGGCCAGAGGCTGGCGGCGCGACGGGGAGCGTGTCGGCCGCTGAAAACGCAGCTTCGCGGGCCTGCCGCCGCATGTGGCCAAGATAGATTCCCATCGCCACAACTACCAGCAGCAACGCGGTGACTCCAATCAGGAGATGGCGGGGGATCAAGGTTGCACCCCGAGGCGGTCTGCCGACGCGGCTCGTTGCTGATAATTGGCGGAGGTCAAGTCAGCGATTCCGTTCGCTCCGGGCGCGAGTTCTACGGCGACCGCTGGCATGAACACATTGTTCAGCGGACGCAGAGAGGCGGGCGATCGCTGAGCCGGAAATTCTTTTTTCTGCATTTCGGTCACAATGGCTGCGGAGACAATGCGGCTGATCGGCAGAATCGGCGCTTGGGCCGCGTTCCACGCATGAAAGATCCCGTTGCTTGCGCCTTCCACGGGGAGCAGTGCGGTGTAGACACGTGCGCCGCTCCCCTGCGAAGCCGCGTGCAGGCTGATGTAGATTCCGGCCTGAGCTACGTTGGCGGCGGCGGCGCGTTGATCGAGGGTCAAACTGGTATCGGCGTCGCGCAGCAAAGCGACCGCGAAACCGCGAACCTCGAGTTCGTGGCGCAGCAGGCGGGCAAATCCCAGAGTGACATCTTTTTCGGCCAGCGTATC
>JBEKLO010000029.1:0-39495 GCA_050010155.1 Terriglobales bacterium | reverse complement strand
GAAAACGCAAAGCCGAGCGGATCGGCAGCAAAAGGGAGTTTCCGACGAAAGCTCAGGCGATGCTGGCAGCGGAACCGATGCGAGGTCTATTCTTGGTTCAGGGAGAGTTTAAACCCGCACCTTTGCCTCTTGCGTCAGTCTGGCAGGGATACGCAAAGGAGAAGATGCCCGAGAGAGCTTCTACCAAACGCGGATACCTCATCTGGGTTAACAATTACATTCTACCAAGGTGGGGGCGGACCCCTTTGCCGGAGATCAAGGCACGCGCTGTGGAACTCTGGCTGGCAGGTCTCGACCTCGCTCCCAAAAGCAGGAGCAACATTCGCATGATGCTGTCTGTGATTTTCGAGTATGCGATGTGGGCCGAGTTGATCCCGGTAGACCGCAACCCCATGGAGCTCGTGCACATTAAGAACGCGACCATGCCGGGACGGAAAGCACGGACGATGAGATTGGAAGAGTTTCATCGTCTGTGCGAAATGCTCACCGAGCCATACCGAACGATGGCGATTGTGAGCGTCTGCTTGGGTCTGCGGTGGTCGGAGTTGATCGGGCTGCAATGGCAGGACATCGACTGGCTGGGTGGGGAACTGACTTTGGGTCGTGCGGTGGTGAAGCAGATCACGGGCGAAGTAAAGACAGTCCACTCGGCGAAACCGCTGGCGCTCGACGCTCGCTTGCTGGAGGTGCTGAAAGCGCACAAACAGCGGAGTGACTATACGGAGCCGGAAAATTGGGTGTTCGCTTCGCCCGATCTAAACGGACAAATGCCACGCTCGTACACTTGCTTTTACGAGAAGCTGGGCAAAGCGTGTCAGGATGCAGGAATCAAGCACGTTTCGGCACATAGTTTTCGCCATAGCTATCGCGCATGGCTGGATGAGCTTGGGACCCCTATCAGCGTACAGCAACGAGCAATGCGCCACGGAGACATCAGGGTGACCATGAATGTGTATGGGGACCCGGTGAATGATGCTCTCAGAGACGCAAGCTCGAAAGTTGCAGAACGGGCTATCGAGCTAAGTTCTTTGGAATTGGGGTGGGAGACGGGAATCGAACCCGCAACCGTCGGAGCCACAGTCCGATGCTCTACCAAGTTGAGCTACTCCCACCGCAGATGAGAGCATTATACCCAACCCATTCACGATAAAGCGAATTAGGCAGAACAGCAGTTACAAGCTGCATCTGCGCATCTGCCGCGGTTTTGGTGCAACTCACCGCGATCGTGCCCGAAGTCTCGATTAACCTCCACCGCAGCAGCGTTTCGCTTCGCGTCAAGTCGGCTGGCAGCGTTGGCAAGGTCGGATTCGTCAACGATGTTGTAGCGCTCGAATACGGCCCGCGTCTTGTGCCCGCTGATTCGCATGGCTATGCTCTCTTGAACGCCAAGCCTGCGAAGGTTGCGCACGCCAGAGCGTCGCAGATCGTGAAAGATCAGCCCGACGTACTTGAGTTGGCTTCCCTTTTTGCATGTCGTGCCACACGTCGGACACAGACTTTTTGCACCGACGGGCGGAGGAATCACGATCTCCACACCCGACAACTCCAGATGAACAGCAGACCGTCTCCCAGACTTTGCGGAATCCCTCCACAGGCCCGCCTTTCGATGTGCCATCCTTGCGTTTCTTGTCTGGTCGCGTGAACACGAAGTCATCCGGCTGCTTGCCGATGATGCAATCGGTCAGCAGGGTTGCGACTTCGCGCGTCATCCTGGCCACGCGGCCTTCGCCGTTCTTCGTCGTTCCCGCTTCCAGTCGAATTGTGCCACTCGCCAAATCCAAATCCGCGATCCGAGGCTAGCCGCAAGCGCTAGGAAATGCGACGAAGGTAATCATTTGCCATTGATAGCAGATGCGCCGTGCGACCGTCTCATGGCTAAGCCACAGGCTACACTTTTTTCTGGGCGCTGCCGCGCTTCCTTTCCTCTTTCCCTCCTGTTGCAGCAAGGTTAAGGAATCCGCGGCGTTGAACGGATATTCGCGGATGGACTGTTGTCCAGTGGTATTCAAAGTGATATCAACGCGACGATTGCTCGCCAGGAGAATTGTCCGGAGGTTCGCGAGTACCTTCTGCCGCTGCTCAGGAGTCAACTCGGGGTTTTTCTCAACCGCATCCTTCACCTGGTCTTCGGTTAGATTATGCTGCTCGCCAAGTGCCTTGGTTTCCAGGTTAGCTTCGGGAACGCCGTGCTCAATCAAAAACCGCTTGCTACGCTCGACACGCCGTTCGGATAGCGACTGATTGTATTGCACCGAGCCTCGCGGGTCGGCATGACCTTCGAGAATCAAATGCGCATCCGGCTTCGTGTCGAGATACTTCTTGAAGTCGTCCGCCAGTGATGTGAGGGTTTGCTCCTGGCTGGGCAACAGGCCGCCATCCGGGTGTTCGATTCTAGGCTGGTCCGTCGGAAAGTAAATGCTGTGCAGCGCGAGTCTGTGTTCCAGTTGGACGAACTCGGGGGAGGGTTGAGGCGGGACTTCTACCAACACCTGTGCGGTAGCTGGAGTATTCAACCCGCGCGCGTCGGTACAATTTGCACTCACTGTGATGGGTCCGGCAGAAGCACCGGTTGTATTCAGACTTGCGCTATTGCCGCTGCCATTCGAAATACTGCCGCCGCTCGCAGTCCAGTTGCCCACGGTAACCGGGACATTATCAGGACTGGTGCAACTACAACTAATGGTGGAAGACGAGCCGGCCTGAACTGTCGAGGGGTCGGCCGAACACCCAACCACCGGCGGATGCTTCGGCGGTTGCTTCACTATGAAGCTAGCCATACAGCTTGTTTCGCCACCAAGGGCGAGCACTTCCTTGATTCTCATCGCCACTTTATGATCGATTTCTGCGCCTAGATAATCGGCTAGAACTAAAACCGCTTTGGGTCCCTGCTTCGCCACACTGGTCTGAACCTTCATGAGGAGAGGAAGCATCTGCGTAGCTGTGGCAACCGAAAAATCCAACAACAGAATCGGCTTGCCCTTGTGCTCGATGAATCGTATCCGTTCGTCCATAAGCTCTAACCTCTGGAGAAGCAGCGCCTTTGGTGACCTTCACGGAAATCTTCCCTCTCGCTTCCTAAGCTGGCGGCGCACGGGAGGTGTGGCTGCTCCTTCAGATGAATCTTCTTAGCTTATGAGCTAAGTTTATCGAGCACAACGATCCCGCGTCTGTTCAACATTGCACATCGCGTGCGACAAAAAAGAATAGCAGCCTTTCTCTCTTCCCAGTTTCGGAATCGCACGGCATGTTCACTTGTGAACAGACACCCAATACATCACGAGATAACCTCAAACGATTAGAAAGAAACCTAAAACAACTCACGCGGCCTTTCCCTCCGGTCGTCCACTATTTTTATTTTTCATCATGCAATTTACGAGATACTGCGCCAAGTTGTTTTTCGGAGAGTCGTCATGACAATCGAAGTACCTGCTCCCGATTCTGATCATTTTCGTGATGATTCGAATCCCAATGACCTGACATACGAATCGAAAGCAGTGTTCCACTGGCCTAGAGATTGTTTGTGGCCATTCAGCGATAACAAATCGGAGGGTGATATCTAATGCTGAACTCTGTGAAGGAGTCTGTTCGTAGGATGACGAGCCACCTGCAACTCATAAGCGGCTACTTGGAAATGGAGGACTACGCTAAAGCGCTCTTAAAGACAAGGGAAACCGTAAAAGAACTACACAAACTGGCCGAGAGTCTAGCCGGACTAACGAACGAGGCAATGACCGTGCCGAAGGAGGGTGCGGTGGTGGTTCCGCATGGCTCTACAGTGGTGAGCTACGAAGATGGGAACATAGATATTAGCAGCGATGAAGTGCGGTCGGTTGGCAAGAAAGAAGTACGCGACGGCTGCGGCGAGGATAATCCTAAAACAAAGTAAACACGGGTTGCGAGCAATGGACCAAGTGCTAGATGTGAACCGTTGGTACAAGAAGAAAGTACGCGGTAAGCATCGTCGGTTGCGACTTGTGGCGACGGCTCCGGGTCATGACCATAGTGCCGTGCGATTGATCCTGCCACGCATCTTACAAAATCAGCAAGGATCGTAATGGCATTTTCCTCCTCTGTCACAAGTAACCCCATGTGGAGCGCATTGACTCGTTCGATGAAAGGCTCGGTAATCGCCGTTAACAAGCGGCACGAGCAATGCTGAATCACTCACGCGGGAAGCACGGGGCAGAATCAGAGCTCAAGCCGATTCCGAAAAACTATGGGGTCATGGAGCAGTGGTGACCCGCCTGCCGAATGCCGAGGGCCGAACAGAATAAATGGTGACTGATATGAAGATACTTCTCATCGAAGACAGGAAGTTTCAGCGGATTCCGAATGAACCAGCGCTCGTTAAGGGCCAAGCACTGGGTGAACGTTCGTCACCATCCTCCGGGTGGATAACGCTGTATCCCGGGGCTCGACTTCTTCGGGCACTTAAATGGGGGACATTCGCGTTCGCATTGTGAGCGTTATTGAACAGCGCCGCATTCATCACTTACCCCACCATTGAGCACGGGGGTGTTCCTCCATGGATGCTCACTTTGGCAATACACAACCAGGAGTGTTTCCAGGGCGAACCCTGGTTTCACTGAGATTCAACTCATGCCGTCGCGACGCCTGATCTTTCGCCACGCGCTCGTTTCTGTTTCGTTCGTGCTCCTGTACCTGCTGCTAAACCGGCCCGAAGTCATCTTCATCTCTCGCATTGGATTCGCTGCCTGGTATCCCGCCATAGGTCTGGCGATGGCGCTGCTGTTGGGCGTCAGTCCATGGTACGGGCTGCTCGTTTGTCTCGCCGGTGTTCTGGCCGGGAAGTTAATTTACGCCCAGCCGGTCACGTCCTTTAGCGGCACCGTGGGTAGCGTGGGAAGCACCCTTTGTTATTGCGCGGCGGCCTACCTGTTGCGCAAGTCCCTCCACATCGATCTGGGGCTGCGTCGCCGCCGGGATGTGGTCCGCTATGTATTGCTCTGTGCGGCTGCGGCGGTAGGAGCCTCCATATTTGGCGTCGTATGCTTGATCGCCGATCACAGCATTGCCCGGAACGAATACAAAACATCCGGTTTAGGCTGGTTCTTGGGCGACGCCACCGGCTTGGTAGGCATCGCGCCGTTCCTTTTAGTCCACGTATTTCCGTACGTTCGCAGTTGGCTTTCGCCCGCCCCCTCGCAGGTCCGCTCTGCCCGAGCAAGCTACACCCAACCGAAATTCACGTTTAGTGCAATTGCGGAAGCCTTTGGCCAGGCGTTCACGATATTCGCCGTTCTCTTCATATTGTTCGGGCTCAGGGATGGGCATTACGACCATTTTTATCTGGCTTTTATCCCAATTATCTGGATTGCGATGCGGCAGGGAATAAGGCGAGTTGTCACCGGGCTGCTCGCCATGAATTTTGGAATCGCAATCGCGATGGATTTGTTTCCACCTACTGCAGCCGTATTCAACAAAATTGCCCTGCTCATGCTGGTACTCTCCGCAGTAGGACTCCTCGTGGGGTCAGAGGTCAGCGAACGGCACCGTCTGTCTATCGACCTAAACCGCCAAACCATCTATTTGGATTCGCTCATACAAAATAGCCCACTGGGAATCGTCGTACTTGACCGGCAAGGCACGGTCGAACTAGTGAATTCCGCTTTCGAGAACCTCGTTCAATACGACCGTCACGAGCTCGCTTCGATTGATATCAGACATTTGGGCGTATCCGACAAAGAGGCTTCCGATTCGACGGAACTAATTCGTCATATCTTTTCCGGAAAGGCCTTGCGCAAAACCGTCCGGCAACGGCGAAAGGACGGGAAGATTCTTGACCTGGCGCTGCATGGTGTCCCGCTGGTGGAAAGGGGGCTGGTGCGTGGTGCGTACCTGATCTACGAAGATGTTTCGGAGCAGACCAGGGCGAGCGAAGCCCAGCGACAACATACGGAGTCGTTGAACCAACTGGTGAAGGAGTTGGAACTCCGCACAATCCAGACGACGTTGCTGAATGAAATGGGTTCTCTGCTGGCGTGCACCGCGAACGTCCGGGAGGCATGCGATGTGGTCGCTAACTCCGCACAGAAGCTTTTTCCGGACGCTCCTGGCGGTGGGCTCTATTTGTTCAGGTCGTCGCGAGACCTTGTCGAGGCGGCAGTTCGGTGGGGGGAAGCGGACCTGTTGGCACCGACATTTCCTCCCGAGGCATGCTGGTCTCTCCGCCGTGGCCAGCCCTACTGGAGTGGGCATCAGGGAAATGACATCGCCTGCCGGCATTTGACCAAGAGTTCAACTGCCGCGTCTCTGTGCGTTCCGATGGTCGCGCAAGGCAACACGATTGGCGTCTTGCATCTGGAATTCGAGAGTATCGCAGGACCGCGATACGAATCTGGCACGGAGAGTTTGCGGGACTTGCGTCAGCGCCTAGCGGTCAGTATTGCCTCGCACGTTGCGCTCTCGTTGGCTAGCCTGCAACTGCGCGAAACCCTGCGGGAGCAGTCGATTCGCGATCCGCTGACCCGGCTGTTCAACCGGCGATTTCTGGAGGAATCATTCGAGAGAGAGCTGCGATTGGCGGGTCGCAAGAAGCAATCCGTCGCCATTCTTTTTCTCGACCTCGACCACTTCAAAAGATTCAATGATACTTTCGGCCATGATGCTGGCGACTCGGTGCTGCAATCCATGGCCGATCTGTTTCGCAATTTCTTTCGCAGCACCGATATATGCTGCCGCTATGGCGGAGAGGAATTCGCGATCCTTTTGCCTGAGTCAACCTCACAAGACGCGGTCGCCCGTGCGGACGTACTGCGCTCGGAAGTAAAGAATCTAAAGCTGCAGTATAAGAAGCAGCCTCTGGGACCGCTCACTGTTTCGGTGGGCGTAGCCGCGTTTCCAGAGCATGGTTCAACATCCGGAGAGCTGCTCAAGATCGCGGACCAATGCCTCTATGATTCCAAAGCTAACGGTCGAGATGTTGTAACCGTGGCTCCTCCACAAAATGGGTAACCGTCTTATCGAGACGTGCCAATCAATTTTTCTCAGCCCGCTAACAGCCGCAT
This sequence comes from Terriglobales bacterium, assembly GCA_050010155.1. Lineage (GTDB taxonomy): Bacteria > Acidobacteriota > Terriglobia > Terriglobales > Acidobacteriaceae > Acidiflorens. The sequence goes on along the minus strand of JBEKLO010000029.1, from coordinate 32,467 downwards.
TCGAGAACATTGGAGCGCCGGCAATGATCCAAAAGTACGGATTCTGCGGCTTCCGACACCAGTTCTCGTAAAGGCTAAAGCATTGGACAGAGCTGTCGAGACTATGCGAAACATTCAGAGCAACGCGCGGAACCACAACGACACGACGCGACCGCGCTGGCCCATGATCGTCCTTAAGTCGCCCAAGGGTTGGACTGGGCCAGAGGTAGTCGATGGCCTTCAGATCGAAGGGACGTTCCGGTCGCATCAGGTGCCGATTCTTGTCGATCCGGCGCATCGAGAGCACGTCGCAGAGCTCGAGAATTGGATGAAACGCTATCGTCCGGAAGAGTTGTTGCACCGAGGGCGTTGGGATCTGGCAGTGGGCGAGTAACGACCAGGGTTGCGAGCCGGACGTCGTGATGGCTTGTTGTGGAGACACGCCGACTCTTGAATTTCTGGCAGCCGTTTCCATCCTGCGAACGTCGCTGCCCGCGCTGAAGATCAGAGTCGTCAATGTTGTGGATCTGATGAAGCTTCAGCCTAAGAGCGAGCACCCACACGGGCTCAGCGAGACGGATTACGACGCTCTTTTCACCAAGGACAAGCACGTCATCTTTGCCTTCCACGGTTACCCCTGGTTGATCCATCGCTTGACCTATCGTCGGACCAACCAGAATCTGCATGTACGGGGATATATAGAGGAAGGCACCATCACGACTGCGTTTGACATGAGAGTACAGAACAAATTGGACCGATTTCATCTTGTACAAGACGTGATTGATCGTCTGCCGCAAGTGGATATTCAGGGGAATTACCTGAAGCAGCAGATGCAGGACAAACTTATCGAGCATAAGCAATACATCGATCGACACGGACAGGACCTGCCGGAGATTCGCAATTGGAAATGGGGCAACACGAAATGACTGAGCGCTATTGATCAGACCGCAGCGTGGGAGTGCTTATCTTTGGTGGTGACACGTTATAACGATCTCTGTCTATCTTTCGCTCGCTCCGCAATTTTCGGATCTGTCACGCTGAGGCGATTCCAAAGCTTTAAACTGTGTGTCCAGATGAAGCCCCCAAGGCTAATATTCGATGCCGAGTTCTCCAGGATTAAGCCGGGACTATAATTCTTCGCGGATAGGCATTGTTGGGGAGTGTGGACATGCGCCTCTGGACAACGTTCGTTAGCATCCTGCTTTTTGCGTCGGCTGCGTCGCAAAACACGAAAGCACCTTCGCCTCCCGCAACTCCAAAACACACCGTAGTGGACGAGTATCACGGCGTCAAGGTCGCCGACGACTACCGCTGGCTCGAAGACGGCAAGAGCCCTGATGTGGTTGCCTGGACTGCAGCGCAAGATAAGTATGCGCGCTCGCTTCTCGACCCTCTTCCTTTGCATATGTCCATTTACGAATTCATGAAGAGGCTCGACAGCGAACGTTCCCCGAGCTACTACGACCTGCAATCGCGCGGCAGCGTGTTGTTCGCCATGAACTCGCAGCCGGGCAAACAGCAGGACACGCTGGTGACGATCCCATCCGCCGATGACCCAAGTTTTAGGCACTTGGTTCTGGATCCGACCGCACTGGATCCAACCAACTCGACGACGATTCAAGCATTCGTGCCCTCGCTCGACGGCAGCAAAGTGGCGCTGTCGCTGCCTTCGGGGGGCGCGATGGTCAGCAGCATCTATATCTACGACGTTGCTACCGGGCGCGCTTTGCCCGATGTCCTCACGCACGTGAGCGGGTTAACCGGCTCCAGCGTGGCATGGAGCGCCGACGGAACCGGGCTCTACTACACTCACTACCCGCATGAAGGCGAGCGTCCGGCCGAGGATCTGAACTTTTACGAGCAAGTTTACTTTCACAAGCTTGGGACACCACAAAGCGCAGACACTTACGAACTGGGCAAGGATTTCCCGCGGATCGTCGACATCTGGCTGAGCGAAAGCAAGGACGGCAAATATGTGCTCGCAGAAGTCGGAAACGGGGACATGAGCCGGTTCGAGTTGTTTCTGCGCGGTCCATCCGGAGGGTGGACGCAAATCGCAAAATTCTCGGACGAGGTGCATGCCGCGATTTTTGGCGACGATGCGCTGTACATGGTATCTCATCAGAACGCACCCCACGGGAAGCTTTTGCGTTTGCCGCTTGCCAGCCCCGCGTTCGAGAACGCCAAGACCATTGTCCCAGAAGGTGAGGCTGTGATTCAGGATTTCCAATACACGTTCGGCGGCCCACGGCCCACTTTTGTCGCCACCGCGAGCCTTCTGTATGTAACGGAATTGGTCGGAGGCCCGAGCAGAATCCGAGTCTACGACCATAATGGAAAGGACCTGGGAACGGTTCCGTCTGAGCCAGTCTCAGCCATCACACAAATTGTGCCAGTCGAGAACGACCGCATCCTTTTTCGCAATGAGAGCTATCTGGATTCGCCGGCATGGTTTTATTACGACCCGGGATCCAGAAAGAGCACCGTCACGGCCCTGCGCGAAAGCCGTCGCGCCGGTTTCGCCGACTCAGAAGCCGTACGAGCTCTTTGTTCGTCGAAAGACGGTACGAAGGTTCCTCTTACCATCATCCAGCGAAAGGGGACCAAGCTCGATGGACAAAATCCGGTAATTCTCACCGGGTATGGAGGTTTTGGACTTAGCCTGACGCCGATGTTTGATCCCGAAATACGCGCCTGGCTCGATGCCGGCGGCGTGTATGTTGTCGCCAACCTGCGCGGCGGCGGTGAATTCGGCGAGGAGTGGCACAAAAACGGCAGCGGACTCCACAAACAGAATGTGTTCGACGATTTCATTGCTTGCGCGGAGTACCTGATCCATGCCGGCTATACGAAGCCTGCGCAGCTCGGGATTGAAGGTGGCAGCAACGGAGGCTTACTGATGGCTGCCGTCGCAACCGAGCATCCTGAGCTGTTCGGGGCAGTGGTCTCCGTCGCCGGACTTTACGACATGCTGCGCTCCGAAACGACCGAGAGCGGGCAGTTTTTCACGTCGGAATTCGGGTCTGTGAAAGATCCCACGGAGTTCCGCGCGATGTACGCCTATTCGCCCTATCACCACGTGCAGGAAGGGACGAAGTATCCCCCCATTTTGTTTCTCACCGGGGACAACGATCCCGCTGTGGACCCGGCGAACTCGCGAAAGATGTCGGCGCGTTTACAGGCGTCAAATGCCTCAGGGCGTCCCGTGCTGCTCATCAACTTTGCCAATGCCGGGCACGGAGGCATCGGCGCGTCGGAAGATCAGCAGGCCGCGATTGATAGCTATCTTTACGAGTTCATGTTTGATCAGCTTGGGGTTAAGTGGCCGAGGTCAGATCGAGGTTCGAGGTAGAATCTGGCGAGAACTCCTGCAAACAAGCGTATGCACTGAGCATTCGTCCGCCGGCTGTTAGTGCAAACGCGATTAACGCCAATGACAACAGGAAGCCATACCCTAACGTCTGTGTGAGGGTGGCGATCTACAGCCAACTGCTGAAGAATTGCGAAGGTATCCACTCCGATCGTCCCGAGCTAGCCCGAGCCAAAACCCTTCTCGTCTCTGCGAAGACGGGCTTGTAGCCAAGGCTTTCAGTTCCTGGCCAAGGGCACAAGCTCCCGATGTGTCGAACAACCAGGTCCTCGAGTTGATTTCGCATCACGGCGAGATTCACCGGCCCGGGCGAGATGGCAGCTTCAAGGCCTGCAGCAGAGACTGAAAGTCCGCCGGCGGTTCGCAATCAATGGATACCTTTTGTCCCGACCGGGGATGGGCAAACTCAAGATGCGCGGCATGCAGAGCGACTCGCGAAATACGTCGCTCTGACGCCTCTTCGGGATGGTACTTTCTGTCGCCGATGACTGGATGGCCGAGCGCCAAAAGCTGCACCCGTATCTGATTCTGTAACCCAGTCACCAGCGCGACTCGGACAAGCGAAGCGCCGCGCAGCGGGCGCTCGACCGAGTAGCGAAGTTCAGCACGGGTTGCTTTCGGGTCGCGCTCTGAGGTCACTTTCTGAAACATTCCTTCTTGTCGAAAATGGTGAACGAGCGCGCCTTCTTTGACGTTGAGGTGCCCGCGCACGACTGCGAGATATTGCCTTACCGGAGTATGTTCGAGAAACTGCCGGACCAGCGCTTCGCGATCCGGCCACGTCTTGGCAAACAGCAAGATCCCGGATGTGTATCGATCAATGCGATGCACGACAAAGGCCCGTTGCCTCTTTTGCCTTAGCTCCTCCGAAAGAATCGACAGGGCGGATGGTGCACCCGAGTTCTCCGCGGGTACTGCCAGAAGCTTGGCTGGTTTGTTAAGGGCTACGATGGCATCGTCTTCGTAAAGCACGGAAAGCTCCCGGGAGAAGCGAGGTTGCCGGCGATCCTGGCTTCCGGGATATTGACCAAGATGGCGTGGAAGTTTCTTCATGCGTTGCTTCGCTGCTCTGAGACTGCCGGCTCCGGTTTCTTCGTGGGTGCGGGCCTCCTCTCATGATGAGGGGCCCCCTCTATGCCAGTCAATGAAAGACAATTGGATAGTAGGCTGTTTTGAAATCGCGGAATTACGGAGCGGATCATCGCACTGATTTTGGAATCGATACAGCTCAACGAAACATACGACGCGACGGCGCCGAGGGTGTGCTTTTGCAGACCCAAGGTTATGATTACCGATTAGTGGTCATGTGCGCACAGGCCCGGAGCGATCGGCGACCCACAGCTCGTGATTTCGCCCGATCGCAAGTATCTCTATGTGTATTTTCTCGACTGGTTGAAGAGCGGCGTTAACACCACGGCATCCGTCGCGCGAGCGCCTATCGCCGAGGTGTTGCAAAACGCTTTCGGGGGTAGCGTGCACTTCGCCGCGCCATTTAAGAAATACTACGAAGGTGCGTGGGATCAACCGGGAATCGGCGGCGCGTCAACCGATCTTATTCCCGAAGGGCACTACGGCGGCGGAAACAATGTGGCCTACAACTCCTACATTCACCGCTACATGATGCTCAACAGCGACTCGCAAAACTACAGCTACGCCGAATCGCCCGACGGCCTCCAATGGACGGATACTATCTTCCTGGGCATGTTAGGACACGTTCCGGGCCTCGCAGGATACTCCGGCCCCATCGGCACGGGCGATGACCGATGACCCAACCATTCCCCTGAAAGAGTTCTACGTGTATTACACGCAGTTCCGAGGACCATGGCCTGGGGCGCAATCCGTCAAAAGATTCACGCTCTCCTGCCAGTAGAGGGCGGCGGTGATCCACACCACTTTGGAGAACCCTTAACTCCAACGGCCTTCTTATAGAAGGCGATTACACTCCAACGGATGCCAACAAAAAGCCCTCTCCCACCGGGAGAGGGCCATTGCAGTCGAAACGTGTTTTAGTCGTCGTCGTCAGCCTTGGCCGGTGCCGCGCGGTTGAAGTCACTCGCGGGGCGAACCGTATTCTCGCCGGGGTACGGGCGAGTAAAGCCGGTGGCTTCGTACCAGTTGAGGTGGTTAACGGTGTCCGGGTCTTCGGAGTCTGGCTTTTGGTACTTGCCAGCGAAGATCTCGGTCTTCTTTGCCATCCAGCCAGCCCGCAGAGCCTGAACCTTCGGGCTCTCTTTCACCGTGGCCCGCGCCTTGTACTGAGACTTTGACGCAGAACACGAGGGCGGGAGGGTCTGAGTTGGGTTCTGGTTAACGCCATAGGGCAAAGGCACACCCGGCGCCACGTGTGTCCACGGCTGGAAGTTGTCCGCCGGTGGATTATCGAGAAAGAGCGTGCCCATCGGTGAGGCCACAAGATCGGACTGGTTCATGGGCGGGATGCCGAGAATCTGCTCGATCGTGCGGGTCAGGTTGACTTGCGTGTAGAAGGTGCTGTCTACGTAGGTCGCACCACCGGTACTCTGGATGACATAGGGGCTGATGACGTAGCCAGGGCTGCGGTGACCATCGACGTGGTCGACGCCGGTCTGCGCGTCGTCTTCCTCGATGAAGATCGCCGAAGAGGACCAAATCGGGCTATTGCTGATGGCCTCGACAAAGCGGCCAACAGCCAGATCGTTGTCGGCCTGCATGGCGATCGCGTACGGCGGTCCGCCGGTGTGGTCGGAACTGATCCACATGAACTCCAACTGGGGCACCGTACCTGAGGCGACATCGCTCTGGAAGTCTTCATTCCAGATATCGAAGCGGAACTGGTCGGGGATGCCCAAGTCAAATTGTGGGTAGGTCTGGTACGTAGCGTTAATCAGGTTCGGCAGCGGCGAGTGCGAAGCGACCGTGTTGACGTTGTAGAGCTGGGGCTCGTTGCCAGCCTCGTAACAAGTGATGTCGTTGTAGAAGTCGATCCACAGCGGCTCTGCGGTCGACCCGTTGGGTTGTAGGAACGAGTTGTATTCGATGTACTCGCCATAGTTCTTAAACGAGACCTTCGACTTTGCAGCCTGATCCCACAGGTGGCCGGCCTTCTGGTAGGCAAGCGCTTCGCCACCGTTGGAGGGGTAGTCGCGCAGCCAGTCCGGCGATTGGATGTCGTCGGAGTAAGGAGCCAAGGCCTGCGTGATCCAGTTGTGACCGTCAGCCGACTGGCGGCTAGGGTCGTAGAAATTATCCAGCAACGGGAAGCGCTGCACCAGCGAGTGCGCATTTGGCGTTATGACCGTATAACCCGCGGGGTCGTAGGTCGCATTGCCGGCTAGGGGCGAGTTATCGCCGAAGACCGCCAGGGAGGGATCGCCGTTGCCGGCGGTCACGTCGCCGAGGATCTGATCGTAGGTGCGGTTTTCACGGATGATCAAGAAGACATGCTTGATCAGCGAAGGAGCGCCGATCTTGGCCGGGATTGCGACTGGCGCGGTCTTCGGGCTGCCACCGGAGGCAGACTCGATATTTGCCGTGAGATCCCAGTGGTTGTTGTATACAACCTGCGTCGTCATCGCCGGCAGGTTCAAGCTCGCAAAGGGAATGATGCTCACAGTGCCGAGGTCCTGGTGGGTTTCAAAGTCGGTCACGGTGAATTCTTTTGCGTACGAGTTTTCGAACGTATTCGTCGGAGGCGGTAAGACACCATAGCCCGTGGTGCCGAGCCCTTTGTCGTTGGCAACGAGCAGATCACCGTCAGTCGAGTCGACCACGACCGAGCTCGGCGCATAGCCGGTCGGGATCAGGCCCAAAACAACTTGGGTGTTCAGATCGATTACGGCAACGGCGTTGGCATTGTAGAGCGCCACGTATGCATTGTTTGAATTATCGACGGCAATCGAGTTCGGCCCTACGACAGTGACGAGCTTCTCAGGCACTGTAACCCCGAGGCCAGCCAGGAAGGGATCAAGCTCAATCGTAGACGACACTGTATTGGTGTTCGTGTTGATCACCGAAATTGTGTCGTCGTAGGCGTTGGTGACCAACAGGTAGGTGGTCGACCCACTGGTCCAGAAGGTCATACCCGTCGGGTGCAGACCGACCGTGATGGTCTTCGTGACCTTGGACGTGGCCAGGTTCACGACGGAAATGGTGCCATTGCTCGTCGAGCCCGTCGGATAAACGGCGACGACCGGGGTGCCGTTCGAGTATTCCTGGAAGCTGCTCGCGGTAGGAACCTTTCCAGCCTCATTGGCAACGTAGGCGTAAGTGCCGGCACTGTTGATCAGGATGTTGTTTGGCACCTGACCGACGCGGATCTCCGGACCTTCCACCGGGGTTCCCGTCAGGTTGATGCTGGTGATCGTATCGTTGTTGTCCAGCACCACGTAAGCAGTATTGCCATTGGGAGTGACCGCGATGCCCATCGGATAGGAAGTGGGCGCGCCATCTGACACAAGCGAGACGGTCTGGCCGCATGGGATTTCAATGCTGCCAGTGGTCCCCGGTGGGCTGCCGGACGGGGGTGCCTTGGCGGTGTTGAACGGAGCGACCCAGGGATAGCAGGTAACGTTGGTCAGATAGCCGCCGCCGTTGACGTCGAGCGGAACGCTGACCTCAGCGTAATTGGAGAGCAAGCCAGTCGACGGATTGACACTGGCGATGGCAATGTACGCTGGCCCGTAGTCGCCGTCCTGGCTAAAGAGCAGGTACGCGCCGTTCGGCGTATAGGTGATGCCCATAGAGCTGCCGCTGTTGGTTTTGGATGGTATGTAGCTCTGCATGACTTGGCCTTGCGTGTAGGTCCCGCCATCGCAGCCAGCGGAGGCGACGCAGAAGATCGAGACGGATTGCGGGGCGCCCATCTGAAGGACGGCGGCGGTTCCGTTGTCCGTGGGATTGAGTGCGACGGCTTTGGCCCGGGTCGTAGTGCTGAGGTAGACCTGGGTGCCGGCAGGGGTGATGATCGTGCCATTGCTAGCGACCCATGGGTTGGTCAAGGGCGCCGAGTAGGTCGGGCCGGTGGTCGCGTTCGTGTTCTCACCTGGGTAGTAGGTCGGGAACTCTTGGGACTGGGCGAATGCCGAGACGCTCAGAGCCGCTGCCAGCAGGCCGACAAGGCCGACGAGCAGAGGCAGGCGCCTTATGCAGGACATATTGCTAGACTTTCGGTACATAACGATCCTCCTCCTAGCTTTACGCTGGGGAGTCCATATTCGCGGCGCAGCGCTGACGCGAGCATGACGGGAAGGTTACATTCTTGTCATCTTCGAGAGAGGGCCCCGGCTCGATCGTCAATGAACCCTACATGTCCCTAGCATTAAGATGGCACTCCGCGCAGGTTCCGGGTGTGGTGCACCCCGATCTTCTGGGTAACGGTCTCATCCCGGACCCCTTTGATCGGGACAACGAAATCCGCCTACAGTGGATTGGTCTGAAGCGCCGGGAGTAAGGCGCTTGTCGTGCCATTCTCTGCGTCTGTCATCCAACGCCGAGACGGTGAATGATCGAGTGGAACCGCGGATCGGAGCGCAGTGCGTCATATTGAGGGTCGACGTTGATGAACAGCATCCAGTAGTCATGATGCTGATACGCCTTTTCCAGCCACTCGAAGGCGAGATCGCGGTCTCCTTTTTGATTCGCATACGAGGCGGCATCATAGGGTCGAGTGGCGCCAGACTTGGCTTGCTCCACTACCTTGCGTAAGGCATCTTCCATTTCGTCGCCGTTCCCCGTCACGCGTGCGCGCACGAAATCTGGCTGGTGCTCTTTTGCATCCACCGCCAGCCAGTCATTCCGGCGGCCTTCCATGTCGTAGCCTGTCGCGAGCATGCTGTAGCCAAGATGGTAGTTGGGGTCGCGCTGCAGGATGCTTTTCGAAACGGTAATGACACCGTCATAGTCGCGTTGGAACTTGCGCAGCAATGCAAGGTCAACATCCACAATCAGCGCCAGAGGATCAAGGCGGCGCGCAATGTCGAGTTGCGCTTCGGCCTCGGCAAAGCGCCCGTGGGCCATCAGGCCGAGCGCGTAATACTGGTGCGCGCTGGCGTAATTCGGGTTCAACTCGAATGCTTTCGTGTATTCCCGCTCTGCCGTCGGCCAGTCGTAGTCGTAATGTGCGGCAACCATCCCCAGCGCCGCGTGCGGTTCGGCAAGGGATGGGTCGAGCTGCAGGGCCTTCAGTGCGGCATCGCGTGCGCGCGGCAAGTATGCGGCCGGGTCCACTTCTTCGACATCCCCGATAGCAATCAGGGAGTCCGCCAAAGCAGCCCATGCCAAGGCGTAGTTGGGATCGCGGGCAATCGCCTGCTGTAATTGGTCGACGCTCTTCAGTTCGGATGGAAAGTTCCGTTGGTTCCAGAGATACCGCGCTTCGAGGTACAACGCGTGGGCTTCAGGGTCGCGGGCGGGCGCATTCGCAGGAGCGAGCTTGCGTGCCAGCACCCGCGCAATCGAACCGGCGATCTGCGATTCGATCTGCATCCAGTCATTCGTGGTCCCGTCGTAGGTCTGGCTCCAGATCGTGAACCCGTCGCGAGTTCGATTCAGTTCGACGGTGACGTGAGTACGATCAGCGGCGCGTTGCACACTGCCTTCCACCACCGCCTCCACATTCAACCGTGACCCGATCTCGCGAAGGTCATCGTGTTTGCCTTTGAACACATACGCCGAGCGGCGCCCCGCCACTCGCACGCCATCCAGATGGGAAACCGACGCTGCGATTTCGTCCGTCAATCCGTCACTGAAAGCGTCATCGAACGATGGAGCACTGAGATTATCGAACGGCAGAACTGCAATCGATGAAATCGGAGCGGGTCGCCGCCAGCGCCATAGAAAAAAACCAGCCGAACCCAATACGGCGAGGATTGCAACCGCGAGCCATAATGTTGCTTGGAACCCGCGCTTCGGGGTAGGCGCAAATCCAATTTCATAGCGCGCCGTGAAGTCCCGGTTCTCCGCTTCCGGCGCCGGATCCTGAATTATCGGCACTCGATCCTGAACGGCCGGTTCCAGGGTTGGGCTGAGGATGGGTTGGCTGAGAACCGGACCAATCCAACGGTAGCCGCGGCGTTCGATCGTCTCAATAAAGATGGGATTATCGGCCGAGTCGTTCAAAGCGTCACGCAACCGCATCACGGCGCTGCTGATGCCTTGTTCAAAATCCACAAAAACGTCGGCAGGCCAGAGTGCCTGGCGAAACTCGTCGCGGGTGATGACTTCCCCGGGACGGGACATCAGCAGCGTCAGCGCTCGAAAAGGCAGGTCCTGAAGGCGGACCTTGATTCCATTCCGCCGGAGCTCGCCCGCACGGAGGTCGGCCTCGAACACACCAAAGCGCACCAGCGTGGGAGGCACCTGTGCAGAACCCATAAGAATAAAGGAAGTGGCGACGGGGGAGTTTTTAGTCTACCACCGGATCCAGCAGCGGGGAAAGCGGCACGCTTGGGCTCGACAAGGCGCTCTACCCAGGCAATAGGTCCACTTAAACTCATGCAAATACGTGCTTTATCTCGCTATATCCCCGCCATGCACCCGCTATCTCCAAACCATTGACCGACGGGCAGGTTCCAAGGCAAAGTCGCTCGCGATGTGGGGGCATAGAACCTCCGCACGCGAGATTGGCAACTGAAACAGACTTCCCAGGAGACAATAAGAATGAACTCCATCCGTCAGCAAGTCCACGTTCTACCTGGAATACCCACCATCGGTCTACTCCTTGCCGGGCGCATTTTAAGTCTAAAGTCAGCCCATAACGTCGATCGCGCCCACTGTCGCGAAGACCGGTTTTGTCACCGTGACCACACCCCAGCGAAGCTCATGCGCAGCCGGAAATTCCATCTGATGCCATGACCGCAGATTGAACGCGCAGCGACTTACCAGATTGCAAACGGTCCCCCAAATAAACAACGGACAAGAAATTGACTCCCAGGAGACAAACATTGAACTCGAATTATCGTCAGGCGAAACACTCGGGCGCGTCGGCAATCTTGCTGACCATGCTCGTCGCGGCCACCATATTCGCCGGAGTAGTCGTTCCGGTGCAGGCCCAAACTTTTAACTCACTCTGGTCCTTCCAGGGGACAACTGGAAATTACGGAGCCTATCCCCAGGGGCTGGTGCAGGGTACCGATGGAAATCTGTATGGCGCAACGGCAGCGGGCGGGAACGACTTCGACTCTGGCACGTTTTACAAAATCAGCACCAGCGGCGATGTAAAAACGCTCTGCTACTTCTTCGACACCGGAGCCTGCCGGGATGCCCAGTCGCCTTCCGCGAATTTAGTTGCCGGCGCCAATGGGGATTTCTACGGAGTAGCTCTGGATGGCGAGATCATCCGACTCACCACAAAGGGCAAGTTGAAAGTCCTATATGCCAACGGCAACGCTATTCCCAGAGCGGCGATGATTCTAGCCTCAAATGGGGACTTCTACGGCACCACATTGAATGGCGGGGCTAATGGTGAAGGCAACGTCTTCAAGATTACCGCGGCGGGCAAGCTGACCACCCTCTATTCCTTTTGCTCTGACATCCAAAGCGGCATCTGCCTTGACGGCGCCCAGCCCAACTTTGCGCTGGTTGAGGGCAGCGACGGGAACCTCTATGGGACGACATCAGTCGGCGGAAACGACGGCGTCAACGACGGTTATGGCACGATCTTCAAAATCACCCTGGCCGGTACCCTGACAACGATTTACAACTTTCCGGGTTTCACTCAATCCAGTTCGGCGCTGATCCAGGGCGCTGACGGAAATTTCTACGGGACAACGGCGGCCGGCGGTAGCGGCAAGTACGGCGCTGGTGGCACTTTTTTCACCGTCACCTCGGGCGGCGACCTGACCACGCTTTACAACTTCTGCAGCCAACCCAATTGCACGGACGGCTCACAACCCGCGAACATCTATCTGGCTACCGATGGGAATTTCTACGGGATCACGTGGACCGGCGGAGTGAACAACAATGACCAGGGCACAATTTTCCAATTTACCCCCAGCGGGGCCCTGACCACTCTGCACAACTTCGATGGTACCGACGGATCTGGCCCAAACGGTGGCGGCACGCTGATGCAGGACACCAATGGCACTTTCTACGGGACAATGCAGGAGGGCGGCAATGAGTGGCCGAGCTGTACCGAGGGCTGCGTCGGCACGATCTTCAGCCTCGACATGGGTCTCGGCCCGTTCGTCGAAACGTTGCCCACATCGGGCAAGGTGAAAGCGGCCGTTAAGATTCTCGGAACCGACCTGACAGGTGCAACCAGCGTCACATTTAACGGCACAGCGGCTGCGTTCACGGTAGCTTCCAGTTCCGAAATCACGACCACCGTTCCCGAAGGCGCCACCACCGGCGTGGTTAAGGTGGTAACGGCCGGAGGGACCACACTCACCAGCAACACCGTCTTCCAGGTGCCGTAATTGCACATCGGTGGACCTGGACAGCATTGCCGGGAACTCGTTTCCTGGTTCGCGGCACCGGAGCGCGGAAGGGTTCGCGCTCCGGATTTTTTCCCCACCCCGTCATTAGTGTATGAACGGCCGAATGCCAAAACAGGTTTCAGTCGTTAACCGGAACTCGGTCACGAGGCATATCCAGGGCTTTCCAGATAGCCAACAACAGCTCGCCGTCTTCTACGGGCTTTTGAAAAAACGCTACGGCTCCTGCTCGAAGGGCTCGGTCCATGTTGTTAGCTTTTCCGCGTCCCGTCAAAACGATCACCGGGATTTTCGCCAACTCGTCACGTTTCTGCAGTCGTTCCATCACCACAAACCCATCGCCACAGGGAAGCCCCAAATCAAGAATCACAAGACTTGGTTTTTGTTTCACGATCGTTGTCGTGGCAGCGAATGCGTCTGCAGCCGTCAGAACATCGTACCCATTCGCCTGCAGTCGCAAGCTCAGCGCTTTTCTTAAGTCAGTGTTGTCATCGACAACTAATATGGTGTTCTTCGTTGCGCCATCCATAAGTTAGCTCCTGTAGTAGAAGGAATTGAATCTGCCATGTACTCGTCGGAATCTCTGAGATTCTCAACGAGAACCCGGCCTCGAGAAGCATTTTGCAACATGATTCCTACGCATTCCCACTGATCTTCTGAGATCGAGACTGCCAGACCGTCAACGAGAATGTTTCCAAATTGGAAACATTTTGGTGAATACAGGCCAATCCGCACGCACCCGATATCGCTGTCTGGCTACGCTGAGAAGATTTTCCCTGATCGCGCGGGTTCTCCCGTGGTAGCTCGGATGAGAGCCAGGAGTTCGACATCATCAAAGGGTTTTCCTAGAAAAGCCTTCGCTCCCGCCTCGATCGCGCGCGCCTGCGCCATTCGCACATCCCGAGCCGAGACGACAATGATAGGTATATCAGCGACCGTCGGGGTTTGTTTGAACCTCTGCATGACTACAAATCCGTCATCCCCAGGGAGACCGAGGTCAAGGACAACTAAGTCCGGCTTGTGCTTCTCCGCCGCAATCAAAGCCGAGACCGCATCTCCCGCGAAGAAAGGATCATAATCGTTAGCCCTGAGGCGTACTTGCATTCCCAGGCGTATATCGGGATCGTCATCCACGATCAGGATTTTCTTATTGCTCACTTTTCACCATCCGTAACGAACTTTCCTGTTGCATGGCTGCCTGAATCTCAGCCGCCATGTTCTCCCGAAATTCTTCCAGCGGTTCACTCGTACGTGGTTTGATCGTGTTCAGTACGCGGTAGGAAGTAGAAAGAGTCAATCGCGCCTGATGAATATGTTCGCCCAGGTTTTCTCGAATGCGCTTACAGATCGCCTCACCGCCAACTTGATCGGTCGTAGCTGCAATGAAGAAAAGGTCTTCCTGCCCCGTAATGTCCATATTGGGCAATAGAACGTCGGAGTCGTAATATAGACAACTTTGCAGTAACTGACCGATGGTTCGGCGTTGTTCGGCGCGCATTTCGCAAGAGCGCCATCCGACTGGTGAACCCATCTCGGTTACCACCAGCGTGAAGGGACTTTGTGCATGTCCTTTCTTTCCAAACGCCGGTGCGAGCAAGTTACGCAGGGAGAAAACTGGAAGTGTGATTGAGAATACCGCGCCTTGTCCCGGAGCGCTCTCGACCCGAATCTGTCCGCCCTGTCGTGTAACCAACTCTTTGCAGATGTATAAGCCAAGGCCAAGACCGCTACGCCCAGCCGCATTGGGATCTTGCGCTTGAAACAGCCGCTCGAAAATTTTCTCGCTCATCTCCGGGGTGATGCCGCATCCGGAATCCGACACCTCCAGAACTATGCGATTTGCATCCTCGCCGAGAACACGAGCATGAATCTTAACCGTGCCGTTTGCCGGAGTGAACTTGACGGCATTATCGACAAGAATAACGAGCGCTTGGCGGAGGCGCATCGGGTCCGCGTAGACGGCTGGCAAGTCACTCCGCATGTCTGAAGAGAGGGTTATCCCCTTCGCCTTGGCAGCCCCTTGCAGTGAGTTGACGGTATGAGCGACTGCTTCAGAAACCGAGGCACTCTCCAACTCGATCCTGAGTTTTCCCGCGCCGATACCAGTCACCTCGAATAAGTCGTTGACCATCGATTGAAGTTGCCTCACATTCCTCAGAATCACTTCCAGGTACTGAGCCTGTTCTGGATTCAAGTCGCCGGCCAACCCGTCCGCGAGGATGCTTACAAATTGTCGGATGACGGTCAGTGGCGAACGAAGCTCGTGCGACACATGGGAGAAGAACTCGTCTTTTAATTGCATCTGTCGTGAACGCATGCGATCACTTTCGCCCAACATATGGAATCGCTCGATGGCATGCCGAAGAGCCCGGGGCAGCGCACGGCTCTCAATTTGGCCTTTAATCACGTAATCTTGTGCGCCCTCCCGCATCGCTTCTGCAGCACTTGCCTCGTCGTCCAAACCTGTCAGTACGATGATCGGGACGCCTGAAGCGGCCGCATGGGTCCGCCGAACGGTGTCCATACCGCTCCCATCCGGCAATCCCATGTCCAACAGAATGATGTCCGTTCCGCCTTTCGCAAGATGAGCCTCTGCTTCGTCCAAGCGCGAGAGGTGCGTCAATTCGAACTCGCCCGGCCTCTCGCAACTGAGCATTTCGCGAAGTAACCGCACATCTCCCTCGTTATCTTCTACGACCAGAACTTGTAGCGCGTTTGCTTTCATGAGCATTTACTCCCGCGGCAGCCGGACGACAGTGAGCCAGAAACTGTCGATGCTCTTCACGACTTGAAGAAAGCCGTCGAGCCCCACAGGCTTGGTGATAAAAGCGTTTGCATGAAGGCGATAACTCCGCAGGACATCTTCGTCCGCCGAGGAAGTTGTCAGGATGAAAACAGGAATGCTCATCAGTGTCGAACTCATCTTGATTTCTTCCAGAACCTCCCGTCCATTCTTCTTTGGCAGATTCAGATCAAGCAAGATGAGATCCGGGCGGGGAGCTTTGGTGTGGTTCCCCGCACGATTCAGAAAATCCATTGCTTCTGCCCCATCCGTTGCCACGTGTAAGCTGATACGGATCTTGGCCTCTTTAAACGCCTCCTTCGTCAGTCGGACATCGCCGGCGCTATCCTCAACCAAGAGAACAACGATAGGTTCCGCGTGCGTTCCAGCAAATTCCGTCATTAGTTATTGCCTCCCGGCAACGTAAAGTAGAACGTTGAGCCCTTTTCCAGTTGCGACTCTACCCAGATCTTCCCGCCCATGCGTTCTACAATCTTCTTGCAAATAGCCAATCCGATTCCGGTGCCTTCAAATTCTTGTCGCCCATGCAAGCGCTGGAATATGACAAAGATCTTTTCAAAGTACTGAGGGTCAATTCCGAGGCCATTGTCGCGCACCGAGAACGTCCATTCGTTGCCGCCATTGTTCGCGGCAGAAACGTGTACGCGAGGGACCTCGCTGCTGCGATATTTAATTGCGTTGCCGATGAGGTTCTGAAATACCTGGGTCAACTGGGTTTCGTCCGTTGTGATGGACGGTAGCCGGCCGTGAGTGATGACCGCACCGCTCTGCTCGATCGTGATTCGTAAGTTTGTAAGCGCTCCTTGCAAAGCGTCGTCACCGGAAACCTCGGAGGGCTCCTCTCCGTTCCTGCCCGCGCGAGAGTAGGTCAGCAGATCTCGTATCAAACCTTGCATACGGTTGCACCCGTCGACTGCAAACGCAATGAACTCATCGGCGTCGGAGTCCAGACGCCCTTTATAACGCTTGGCCAGTAACTGGGTGTAACTGGCTACCATACGCAGTGGCTCCTGCAGATCATGAGAGGCAACATAGGCAAATTGCTGGAGTTCAACATTGCTACTTTCCAGAACCTTGTTGGCATTGGCAAGGTCAACCGTGCGTTCGTTGACACGTATTTCCAACTCGTCTTGCGTTTTCTGTAGCTCAGCGGCCTGGGCCGCAAGGCGTTCCTCTGCCCGTTTGCGCTCAGTGATAACGAATCGAATCGCGATGTACTGACCGGGTTTGCCTTCTGCCGTCAACATCGGAACGATGGTCGAATCCACCCAGTACGTGGATCCGTCTTTTGCGCGGTTCTTGATTTCGCCTTGCCACACCTTGCCGCCGGCGATCGTGCGGTACATCTCCTGAAAAAACTCTTTTGGGTGGTGGCCTGAATTCAGGATGCGGTGATCCTGTCCGATCAGTTCCTCTTTGGAATATTTACTCGTGGCGCAGAACTTATCATTCACATAAGTGATGGTGCCTTGAACGTTGGTGATGGCCACAATGGCGTGTTGATCTAGAGCGAACTTCAGATCGGCCAGCTCTTTAAGGGCACTCTCGCTGGCCGCGAGGCTCTGCTTCAGCGCGATTTCTGTCAGTTTCCGTTCCGTGACATCGCGCGCAATCTTTGAAGCACCTACAATCGCGCCGCTGCTGTCTCTTATCGGCGAGATTGTCTCAGAAACGTCAATCAGCTTTCCGTCCTTTCGAACCCGGAGAGTTTCAAAGTGATCGACGCTTTCACCGCGCCCAATTCGCGCCAGGATTTCCGGTTCTTCTCCGGCGCGTTCGGGGGGGATGAGCATCCCCATCGATTTTCCGATCGCTTCCGCGGCCGAGTAGCCGAATATCCTCGCGGCTCCCTGATTCCAGGCGGTAATTGTCCCGTCCAAGGTTTTGCCAATGATCGCGTCGTCCGACGACTCCACGATTGCCGCCAGACGTTCCCATACTTCCGCCGCGCTCTCGAGTTCTGCGATATCCGGCATATTCCTCACTTACGTCATGCTCACCCGAAATTCAACTAATTCTTGCTTTGATGGCTTGTATTGGGGGAAAACTTCCGCTGGCTGAACTCATCGTCGCGAGGCATCAGAAGCGCGTAATCGATGGTTTGCAACAGGACATCCATGTCTTCGAGGTTGGATTTGTTCAGATACCTTACCGCCCCGTCCCTCCTCAACCTTGCCTCATTACTGACGGGCAGACCGCTTAGGGCGATCACCGGGATCCTTTCTGTTGCATGGTCTTGCTTTAAGGAGAGCAGCACGTCCAGGCCGCTGAGTTTGGGCAGCATCATGTCGAGCACGATGACGTCTGGTTTCGTCTCGAGCGCAAGGCGCAAACCCTCCTCGCCATCTGTGGCCTGTCTGACTTGATAGCCGGAAGAGGTCAGTATTTTCTTGAATGCAATTTGGAGTTGTACGTTATCGTCCACTACAAGGATCGTTAGCATGATGTTGAAGATTCTCCGAAGGGCGATCTGTCACGTGACATATTGAGGGCCAACCGAATGGTGGAGAGCAGAGCGCCGTCCTCCATCGGCTTTTGGAGAAATGCCGCAGCCCCCGCTTGCAGGGCTCGGTCCCGATTACCGGCCAACTCACATCCTGTAAAGACAACTACCGGGGGGTTCGCGAGACGGTCGCTTTTGTGTAATCGCTCCATCACGTCGAACCCGTCTCCACCCGGAAGTCCCAGATCGAGAATCACTAGATCGGGCCGTTCCATCACAATTGCTGTCGTAGCCGAAATGGCATCCTCGGCAAATAAAACCTCGTAGCCATTCGCTCGCAGACGAACACTCAATCCTTTTCTTAAGGCCGCGTTGTCATCGACGACAAGTAGTCTCATATGGGTCCCTGGCCGTTTATCTTAGAAAGGCAATCGATTTTGTTCGTAGCTTCCTCAAGCAGGCCCGAAGTTCCATCGAGGCCACTATCTAACACCTTGCGAATTGTTGAAGCGTTTTCGAGCATGATGCCGACATACTCTCGTTGTTCGTCTGACAGATCACCTGCCAAACCGTCGACAAGAATGTTTCCAAATTGGTGGATGCAGGCGAGTGCATTACGCATGTCGTGAGCCTTTTTCGCCAACTGAGCGGTCAAATGTTCCTTGTTCTCTTGTACTGCCTGTGGAGAATCTAAGACGCATAGCATTTTCATAGTCGCTCCGCGGTTTGCCAAAGCCCCTATGGCACTTGGATGGCCAGATCCTGTTTGGTCTGATACAGCGGTCGCTAAAGGCCTGAATCCATGCAATCAACCCACGAATCCCGCATTCACAACCGACAATAGATAGAAGAGGCCACCACTGTTCGGTATTTGCGCGGTTGTCCAATTAAAGGACACTGGCGTTGCAGAAGCTCTCGCTCGACGAAGGTCAGTGACGTCCACCTCAGCATTGCATTGAGCCGGGTCTGTCTCTGCAACATACCCCCTTCACCTGGGGCAGACTCCCGTAAGCATCCTTCCTTGCGATAAAGACAGCAAAAGTGTGCACTTTTGACCAGCCAGACGTGTACGCCTTTAGTATTGCTATAAGAAGTCCAAGAATTCGTCTGAGTTTTGTTGGCTGAGAGCCTCGCAATAGACTTACGACCTATATACGACAGTTATGAGTTGGGCCTGACGTTGGCAGGAGGCCACAATGATCCCGAGTAAGCCCTCGTCCAGGAAAACAATTCATTGCATCAATGACGATGTCTTAATCTTGTGCTACGAGAACGCCAAGCTTTGCGGCCGGAGTCAGGAGTTACGACATAGGTAAATCGTTTAACGCGTGATCAGCGATCCGTATCGGCCACTCCTCCCCCTCAGGCCGCAAACCGAACTTCTGTCCTCTACGAATGTGTGGAGATTCAGCGGAGCGCCTAGCCACGGCCGATGGCGAAGGAGGAACGGTGAAAGCTGTGTCCAATTGAAACACGCCCACACCAGCGATGCGCTTCGTGTCTCTGAGGCTCGGTACCGCCGCCTGTTTGAAACAGCCCAGGATGGGATACTGATCCTCGATGCGCAGTCGGGAGTGATAACCGACGTGAATCCCTTTCTTACGACTCTATTGGATTATTCGCGGGATAATTTCATCGGCAAATCTCTCTGGGACATTGGTTCTTTCAAGCGTATTCAAGGAGCGACAGACGGGTTCCGGGAGCTTCAGACCAAGCAATACATCCGTTACGAAAATCTGCCACTGCAAACCAAAAGTGGACAGCGGATCAACGTCGAGTTCGTGAGCAAGGTCTATAACGAAGACGGCAAGAGCGTAATTCAGTGCAATATTCGTGACATTACGGCGCGAAGGCAAGCTGATGAGGCTTTGCGGACGAGTCAACAGCATCTGATTGGAATCGTCGCCCATGCGTTAGATGCCGTCATCACCGTGGACGATCACCAGCGAATTGTGCTGTTCAATGCAGCCGCCGAGACCATGTTCGGTTGTCCGCAGGCGGAGGCTATGGGCCAGCCAATCGAACGCTTCATCCCACAGCGCTTCCGCGCCGCACACTCCACTCACCTTCGCAAATTCGCGCAGAGCGCAGAAACCAAACGTGTCATGGGAGTGCTGGATTCGCTGTGGGCCTTACGCACCAACGGGGAAGAATTTCCGATTGAAGCTTCGATCTCTTCGATCGACGTTGCCGGCAAGAAGCTATTCACCGTTATCTTGCGGGACGTCACAGCGCGTAAGCAGGTAGAAGAAACTCTGCGTGAATACAAGAAGGTCGTTGAAGGTTTGGATGAGATGGTCCTGGTGGTGGACAGGCAATACCGCTATGTTGTCGCCAACCGGGCCTTTCTGAACTTTCGTGGAGTTCCGGAAGAACAGGTTGTAGGACACTTCGTGCACGAGATAGTGGGCGAAGATTTTTTTGCGACCCGAGTCAAGGAGAAGATGGACGAATGCTTCCTTGGCAATGCGGTCCAATACGAAACAGAGTACGATTTTCCGGGCATGGGAAAGAGGGCGATGGCGGTGTCGTACTTCCCGATCCACCGTCCCACCGGCGTCGAGCGTATTGCATGCGTCCTGAGAGACATCACCGAGCGAACTCTAGCAGAGGAGGCGCTACGGAAATCGGAAGAAAGATTCAGCAAAGCCTTTCGCAGTAATCCTCTGGCCATCACAATATCGACCGAGGAGGAGGGTCGCTATCTCGACGTAAACGACGCTTTTCTCGATCTGCTCGGCCGCACGCGAAGTGACGTGATTGGTCGCACAGCGGAAGAACTGTCTTTCTGGGAAGAACCTTTGGATCGCAAAGAGATGACAAGGCAGGTCAGAGAAGGCGACGTAGTAGCCAAACGTCAAATACGATACCGGACCGCGAAAGGTAAGATCCGCGAGGCGGAGGTATGGGCGGAATCCATCGAACTTGACGGACAACGTTGCGTGCTGGCAAGCACTCGAGATGTCACAGAGGTGACGCAACTGGAAGCCCAGCTGCGGCAGGCCCAGAAGATGGAAGCTGTAGGACGTTTAGCGGGAGGTGTCGCGCACGACTTTAACAATATCCTGGGCATCATCCTGGGCTACAGCGACATCTCGCTAGGTCTGCTTGCGCCAGGGAATCAGGTCCATGGGTACATCTCGGAAATCAAGAAGGCCGCAAAACGGGCCGCATTGCTCACCAAGCAACTGCTGGCCTTCAGCCGCAAGCAGGTTGTATTCCCTCGGAATTTGGACCTGAACGAAGTGGTCCGGCATGCGACCGAAATGTACTTGCGACTGGTGGGCGAGGACGTTGGAGTCGAGTTTCGTCCCACGACTCCGATCGGCACCATCAAGGTCGACCCCAGCCAGATCGAACTGGTCCTGATGAACCTGGTGGTGAACGCCCGAGATGCGATGCCGACTGGCGGGAAAATTATCATCGAGACGGGCGAGGCCGAATTGGATGAGGACTATGCTTGCCTGCACAGGGGTTTCCACGGCGGCCAATATGTGGTCTTGGCGGTCAGCGACACGGGTTGCGGTATGGATGGAGCCATCCAATCGCAGATCTTCGAGCCTTTTTTCACCACCAAGGAGGCTGCGTATGGAACAGGTCTGGGACTCTCGACAGTGTATGGAATCGTAAAGCAGAGTGGGGGCGATATACGGGTGTACAGTGAACCTGGCCACGGCACAACGTTTAAGATTTATTTTCCCAGAGTGGCTGGAAAAGCCGAAGCGCTTATGTTGTCAAACGGCGTAGCCGAACCTCGAGGGGGATCGGAAACAATATTGGTGGTTGAAGACGATGATACTCTGCGCAAACTTACAGTGAACCTTCTGCTGGACGGTGGTTACCAGGTAATGGAATCGAAAGGGGCCGAAGAAGCACTGCGAATCATGGCAAATCTTGAAGCAGAAATCGATCTACTATTGACCGATGTCGTCATGCCCGACCAAAGCGGGCCGGAGTTGGTGAAATTGGTCGAGAAAAAACATCCCAAGGCTCGTGTCATGTTCATGTCGGGATACAGCGGCGATATGGTGAAGCGATACGGACTGTCGATGCAAGAAGATTCGTTTTTGGAAAAGCCCTTCACGAAAAGGTCTTTGCTCGTGAAGGTATACTCGGCCTTGCACCCCGAGTCCGAAAAGCAACTCGCTGTTTAGTCCCTCTTTTCCCCTGATCGGCGCATGGCGCTCCGGCGGCCGTCAGATTGTGTTCGGCGCCTGCGCGATCGCGGTTAGAGCCGCCATACGCTCCTCTCGCAGTTCTGCAAGAGGAGCCAGAGAAAACCTAGAGTTACAAAGCTAGAAAGTGAACTTGAGGGCCAGTTGGATGCCGCGCGGCCCTCCACCTCCGAGGAACGGGTTGCCGATGCCGACGTCGCCCGTGGCGGTGATGGGATAGGCATTCGTTGGGCCGGGCGTGGGCGAAGTACCTCCCACTTCGTGGCCGTTGATGACCTGGTGGCCCGCGAACCCCGCATCTGCGAAGAACGCTGGCAGGAACGGATTGGAAAAATTGGGGTGATTGGGTAGGTTGAAGAAATCGGCGCGGAATTGCATATTGACTCGCTCCGTAATCGGCGTGTTTTTGAAGATGGCGAAGTTGAATTCCTTAAACGAAGGGCCATGCAGCGAGTCGCGGCCTTCGTTGCCGTAGTGACGCGTGCCGGGCACGCAGTCCGCATCGGTGCCCGTCGAGGTCGCAGTCGTAAGGCCGGGCAGAATCGTGCATGGGATCGCGAACGAGCTGAGCTGAAGATAGTTGGCTGGATTCTTGGCGTCGTAGTGGACGGGTCCCACCACATCGGGGCGATCGAAACCTTCGCCGCCGCCGCTAAAGTCGCTCTCATAGAAGTAATTGAGCTGGAACGGTTGCCCATCCTGCAAAGTCAGCACGCTGTTGATGCCCCAGCCATTCTTTGCCCGTTGCCAACTCCCGCCCATCTTCGGAATGTCGTAGGAGAAGTTCCAACTGAAGCGCTGCGGAATATTGAAGTTCGACGGGCCGTATTCGCGCTGTGGGTTGTTGCTGTCGTTAGGCTGAGCGGCGTTGGGCTCGAAGTCTTCGCCGTCGCTTGAGTTATCCATGGAACGCGACCAGACGTAGTTCACGATGGACGAGATGCCATGCCACCCATTGACGCGCAGGCTCAACTGCAGCGCGTTGTAATTGGACTTACCCGAAGAATTCTCCTGCAGCAGGTAGGTAGAGCCGTAAGGATTACCCGGAATGTAGTTGCGCGGAACACCGTAATCGTGAATCGCAGGAGGACCATCGCACGATGCCAACGCGGGCAGATTGTTCGGATTGCCCAGATCGCACGCGGTGATTGTGGCATTACTGGGCTGGCTGAGGTCGAAGAAATGCCACAAGCGATGCCCTTGCGACCCGACGTAGCTCGCCTGGATCACGGCCCTGCTCGAAATTTGCTGCTGGATGTTGAGGTTGTAGTTCTCCATGTAGGGGGTCTTGATATTGCGATCGAAACCAAAGGTGTCGCACTCGAAATTGCAAGTGGTGGTGGGTACAAATAATGGGGCCCCGGGGCTGATCGCTCCGCCAACCGCGACTGTCGAGAGCAGCGGCGCCGGACCAATGTTGTTATAGGCGGGGCCGGGAATATCGACGCCGACATAAGGAAAATGGCCCAGCACCATGTCTTGCGAGAAAGCATCGTAGAACATGCCGAAGCCGGTGCGAACCACGGTTTTGCCTTTGCCAAAAACATCCCAAGCGAGGCTCACGCGCGGGGCGAAGTCCTTTTTATCCGGGTTGTAGAGGCCACTGAGGCCCGGTTGTCCTACTTGCGTGAGGGTGAAAGGATCACTCGTCGAGGCGGGAAGCGTGAAGTTGCTAAGAAGATTGTTTTTTTCCTGCACCACTCCGAAGTAGTCCCAGCGGAGGCCATAATTCAAAGTCAGCTGCGGTGTGAGACGGAAAGTATCCTGCGCATAGAAACCAAAGTTGTTCTCGAAGGTGTGTCGGGTTGTGTCTCCGAAATACTGGAAACTGCCAAACGCATCGGTATCGACGTCCCCTGCCAGGAAATCTCCTAGGGGAGTGCCGGTGGTAGACCCGTCAAAGCTCAATTTTCCGCGGGCGAACCTGTCTAAAAACTGGTTGATGCTGGTGCGGTGGAAATCGAAACCGAACTTGACGCTGTGCTTGTTGAGCTTCCAGGAAAAGTTGTCGAGAATCTGGTCGTTGCTGTCGATCCGGTGGCGGGGGTCGCCACTGGTGGCGCCGAGACCGGCGACGCCACTTACAGAGATGTTCGGCAGACCTTGGTCGTTGACCCCGCCGTTGCAACCGGCAACCGTGGTGGCGTCGCAAAGGCCAATCGAACTGGGGTGAAAATTCTGGTCGTCAGGGAAAAATCCTTCGGCAAAACGATTCCAGCCGAAGCGAAGTTCGTTGACCTGGGCCGAACCGATCGTGCGCGTATAGGAGATGGAGACCAGTTGCACGCGCGTCGGCGTGAACGTGTTAAAACCCGGCAACTGGCCACCGCTCGCAGTCAGAGCCAGCGGGAACGACTGAATACTGTCCCCGAAGAAATAACGGCCAGTTAGGGTGTTGTTGGCATTGATGCTGTGATCAATCTTTGCAATGAAGCTGGTCAGGTCGTTATACGACGGAGAGATGACGGACGCGGTGCCGTTTCCCAGATTGGGTGCGGGCCATGGATTCAGCGCGAGCAGTTTAGCAATCACTGGATTGGAGGCATCGCTCGGTTTCAGCGCGCAGGTTGCGCAATCGCCCGTGGGTACCGTAGCGATCGTTACCACACCCACCGGTTCCCGTTGACCTTCATAGTCGGCGTAAAAGAACGTCCGGTCTTTGATAATCGGCCCGCCCAACGAAGCGCCGAACTGATTGTTGTGGAACTGAGCTTTGGGCGTGCCTACTGGGTCGAAGTAGTTCCGCGCATCCAGAGCGTCGTTGCGGAAATACTCTCCGGCGGTGCCGTGGATCTTGTTGGAGCCACTCCTGGTGACAATGTTCACGATCGCACCTGCGCTGCGCCCATACTCTGCCTGGAAGTTGGAAAGCACATTGACTTCAGCCACAGCGTCGAGCGGCAGAATCGTTGAAGGAGTACCGAAAACGCCCGCCTGGTTGATGGCCGGATCATTGCGGTAACCATCGTTCATGTCGGTGCCGTCGAGCAAATAGTTGTTCGATCGACCGCGGGCGCCGTTCATCGAAAACTCGCCGAAAGAGCCGGGGGAGTCGGAGATCTGGTCGGGAGAGCCGGCAACGCCGGGATTGAGATAGATAAGTTTGGTATAGTCGCGGCCATTGACGGGCATGTCCTGGACGGTGTCGGCGGTGATGACGCCTCCGAGGTCATTCGTCGTCGTCTCGACCATAGGCAGATCTTCAGCGGAAACTTCAACTCGGGTGGACACCGATCCGGTCTTAAGGGGAGCATCGACACGGCGTTCGGCAGCCACATCGACGGAAACTCCGGCGGCGACGAAAGTCTGGAAGCCCGCCTGCGTTACGGTGACGGAGTATTTGCCAATGGGCAATTCGGGCACGGAGTAGCTGCCATCCGCGCTGGTCGTGGTGGTGCGCTCGAGCCCAGTGGCCTCGTTGCGCACTTTGACGGTAGCTCCAGCAACGAATGCTCCGGAGGGATCAGTGACGGAGCCAAGAATTGTTCCACGAAAAGTTTGGCCGGTGAGCATGGCCACCGAAAGTAGGACAAACACTACCAATAAACGCAGCTTCATTTCCGCTTCTCCTTTGTCGTCCCGGCGGTGGAAAAGACCAACGCTCCGTGAACGGCACAAACGGTTCTCTCGAGATCGCGGGATTATAAACGAGCGGGTCCAAAAGATCAGTGTCGGACCTCACAGAAAAAAATGATCGAGAGGATCAGCGCCTCAACTGAGTCACCCGGAGGCAGGCCGCGCGGACGAGTCTCTACCCTGCCAGACGCGCATAAAGATGTGACTTTAGCGCCGACAGGCTCGTCCATTTTGTGTTTGCATCAACATTGAGCCCCTCGGAAGATTAGTCCCGCCAGTTGGGAGCAACGCGCCTTGAGGTTCCAGACCGCTCAGGAGACAATAATTTGTGGAACGAATTGAAACATCGCCCCGCCTCTACGCCAGGCTCGCCGGTTTCCTGTATCTGATTGTGATCGTCGGGGGCGCATTTGCCGAGCTCTTCGTTCGCGGCAGGCTTGTTGTGCAGGGGGATGCCGCCACTACCGCGCACAACATCATGACGCACCAGTTGCTCTACCGTTTAGGCTTTTCGGTGGAAGTCTTTTACCTCTTGTGTAATGTGCCCCTGGCGCTCATCTTCTATAACCTGTTCAAGGTAGTCAACCGGAACATCGCTTTGCTGGATGCGATCCTTGGCCTTGTCTCCACTGCCATTGAGGCCGTTAGTTTGCTCGCTCACTACGCGCCGCTCGTTATTCTAGGAGGCGCACCTTACTTGCAGGCCTTTACAGCGGAACAATTACAGGGGGCAGCGTATCTTTCTCTCCAGTTGTTTGAAGGCGGTTTTGCCATCTGCCTGGTGTTTTTTGGCTTCGATTGCTTCGCGATGGCATACCTGATCTACCGATCCACCTTTCTTCCACGCCTCATCGGCGTGCTACTCGCGATTGAGGGCGCGGGCTACCTCATCAACAGTTTTGCGCTCTTTCTTGCGCCCGCGCTCGAAACCCGTATCTTTCCATATTTCGTGCCTACGGCTATCGCAGAAGTGGCGCTCAGCCTCTGGCTTCTCATCATGGGCGTAAATGTCCAACGATGGAAGGAGCAGGCCAGTGCGACAGCGGCAAAACGGATATAACTGTCGTCGACAGGCGTGGGTATTGAAAAGCTCCTTTTCGTACAGCGGGCGCTGGCGTTTCATTTGACAAGCCCCTTCTTCCGCAGGAAATCGTGCGCAACTTCTTTGACATCGCGATGGAGCCCATCGACTTCATAATTCAGCTGCCGCATTTCCTGATCCGAAATCGTTCCCGCCAGACCCGCAAGCGCCCGCGCAACTTCGGGATGTTGCTGCAAAGCCTTCTCGCGAACCACTGGCACAGCTTCGTAGGGTGGAAAATAGTGCCGGTCGTCTTCGAGAACGAAAAAATCCAGAGCCGAGATTAGCCCATCGGTCGTGTTGCCGGCGGCAAGATCGATCTGATGATCGCGCAGCGCTCTAGCTAGCAATCCCAAATCCATCACGCGCGGCTGGGTTGCAAAATGCAAACCATAAGCCGCCGCCAGACCTTTATATCCGTCAGGACGTTCCATGAATTCATAGCCGAAGCCGGCGCGCCATTGCGGCGTATATGCGGCGGCCTGAGATAGGGTTTTGAGGTTCAGACGGCGTGCATCCTTGCCCCGAATTTCCATGGCAAACGTATCGTTGAATCCGAAGCTTTGTCCCAGCGTCAACCCCAGCCGCTTTTCGTATTCTTCCTTCACTCGCCGATAAACTTCGGCCTCGCTTCCTGCAGGATTTTGCTTCAGAATTGCGCTCAAGGCGGTACCTGTGTATTCCGGGTAAATGTCAATGCGCCCTGCCAACACGCCCTGATGGCAGATATACGTTCCCGCAAGATAAAAACGCCGCTCCACCTTAAGACTTGTCTGAGCTTCGATCTGCTGTGCTATCAGTTCGCCTAGAATCAACGACTCCGTAAAGTTCTTGGAGCCAACCACAATGCGATCAGAGCGGACGGACGAACAGGAGGACAGCAAGGCTCCCACAATCAGAATCAGCAAGGAGTTCCACTTTCGCAACCCGCCGCCAAGCGATTCTTCATTCTTCGTCATCATTCTTACCGTGGCTGCAGCCGCCGCTCGAGCCATCCCAGACTGAGATCCGCTAACAGCGCCAGAATTGCGGCGGGAACTGCCCCCGCCAGAATGAGTTGATTGTTCACCATAGCCAGACCCCGGAAGATAAACTCTCCTAACCCTCCGGCCCCGATGGCCGCGGCAATAGTCGCGAGCCCCACTGAGATCACAACCGCGACCCGCACCCCGGAAAGAATGACACTCAGCGCCAGCGGCAATTCGACCCAAAACAAAAGCTGGTTATCGGTCAATCCCATGCCCCGGCCTGCTTCAACCACTGCCGGATCAACGCCGCGGATGCCTGTGTAGGTGTTGCGGATTATCGGCAGCAACGCATACAGAGTCAAAGCCAGGATCGCCAAACGATCGACACGTTCCCCCAACCAGGGCACGGGCAGCAGGAACCCAAACAGCGCCAGACTCGGGATCGTCTGAATGATGTTCGCACTCGCTAACACTGGCTTATTCCACCTGGGCCAGCGCGCAATCATGATGCCCAACGGTATGCCCACGACCACGGCAAGCAGGGTGGAAATCCCGACCAACCAGAGATGCTCCAACGTAAGCTCCAGAACCTGGCCGCGGTTCTGCATGATGAAATCAAGAAAATTCATAGCGCATTCCCATCTTCGTTGCGGCGTGCAGGCGACGGCGCCCCGACTCCGTATGCCCTCGCATACGCGGCCGCCCAGGGATCGTCGGAGCGCAAGAAATCCTCGGGAGCTAGAACCGTGACCAGCCTTCCCGCTTCCATCAGTGCGATGCGAGACGCAAGTCGCAACGCCTCGCGCAGGTCATGGGTAACAAAGACGACAGTCTTGCTCAGTTGTCGCTGCAAGGCGAGGAATTCACGCTGCAGTTCGTCGCGCGTAAGTGGATCTAGTGCGCCAAACGGTTCGTCCATCAGAAGAATGGCCGGGTCGGCCGCGAGCGCCCGAGCCACTCCAACTCGCTGCCGCTGCCCGCCGGAAAGTTGTCGCGGATAGCGCGAAGCCATAGCTGCTTCGAGCCCAACGGTCTGCAGCAACTCCCGCACTCGTGTGCGAATCCGCTCTTCCGGCCAGCCCTCAATCGTTGGGACGAGGGCGATATTCCGCTCCACTGTAAAATGTGGAAACAAACCTACATCTTGAATGACGTATCCGATGCTTCGCCGCAAGTGAATTACATCGCCGCCCGCCAGGCCATTTACGCGCACTTCCCCCTCGGTAGGCAACAGGAGGCGATTCACCAGCTTTAGGGTCGTCGTTTTTCCCGAGCCGCTGCGGCCGAGCAGCACGAGAGTTTGTCCGCGCCGCACTTCCAGATTCAAACCTGAAAGCACCTGCTGGCCAGTCGGTAACGTATAGGAGACGTTTCGAAACTCAATGGCGAAATCGTCGGCCGCGGCTGATTTCATGTCCGAAAGAATAACGGAGTTGGCGAAGATTTGGTCGGGCGTCTTCGTGAGGACGTTCAGGCCATTCGCTGAATGGACAGCAACGTTAGGTCATCTAATGGTGGGCCGTCGACAAAGGTGCGCAGATCGCTAAGGCAAGCGGCGACTAGCGCGGCGGGGCGCTTTGCATCCGCCTGACGCACCACACGCGTGACACGATCCACGCCGTATTCTTCGTCCGCGCAACGGGCCTCCGACAAGCCGTCGGTGTAGAGGAAGAGCATATCGCCAGGTTCCATGTGCAGGCGCGTGGCGGAGAAATCCACTTCGTGGAACATCCCCAGCGGCAAACCGGTGGATTCAATTCGCAATACACCACCACTCCCGGCCATGATCGCAGGACAGTGACCGGCGTTATGAATTTCCACCTCTCCTGTGGGCTTAGCCATGCCGCATATCAGAGTTGCGTACTGCCCAGCCAACGCGCTCTCACAGAGAACGCGATTCGTCTGGGTGACCATCTGGCCCAGCGGCAGGGCCATTCCAGTCAGGCTGCGAAACAAAGCGTGGAGTTGCGCCATCAGCATTGACGCGGCCACGCCCTTGCCGGAGACGTCGCCCAGCACAAAGAAGAGCTGTCCATCGGACGGGATCAAGTCGCAGTAATCGCCGCTGACGGGACCGAGCGGGGCGTAATAATAACTTGTGTCCCAGCCACCTGCCTGCAGGTTCACTTGTGGCAAAAGATTGCGCTGCACCTGTGAGGCCAAGTCGAGATCCCGTTGCAGCGCACCTCGCTCTGACTCGGTGAGGTGGTCGAGGCAATAGCGCACCAGAGGATCAGCCAGCAGTCGGTCCTGTTCGATCGTATCGTGGCACTCCTCGCACAGCCCGTAGTTACCCCTGGTCATTCGTTCCAGAGCCAAATCTACTTCGCGGAGAAGACCAGCGAATCCGGCTTTCTGTGGTGCGAGCGCTATCGCTGCTTCCAGGCGGCGCTTTCGCTCCTCCAGTTGGTTCTGCAGGAAAGCTACTTCGAGTGTTGCCATGAAGCCTCCAGCCTACTACGCGATTTCCTATTCGATTGCGGTTCCCTGTAACAAGTCGCAGATTCTCGCCCGGAACAGGCAACGCGAATTCGGGGCTGCCGAACCCTTACGCCGATGTTCACTGCGAGTAATGCTACGCGGGAAAACCTGATCCGCCGACTATCGCTCGGCTGCAGAACCCCGAATCGGTACGCCAGACGAGCGACCGGTCGCCCGCCGCGGTTGGGTAATCGCCGCATCCAGTCGAGCCGCAAGATCAGTGAACGTGGCTTTGGGGCCATTCCAGTGCAACTCGTCCACATCATCGAAGAGCGGGATGTCGGTCCGAAGCGTAGCCAGCGTGCGAAACAGCAGCGCCCGCTCCCGATCGCGGGCAAGCGTGGCGGCGAGCGCGCTAGCGCTCGTGACATTTACTTGCCACTCGCGCCAGTCCGTGGGAATGGACTCGATATGGCCAAACTTCGCCAGGACGCTAGCCGATGATTTCGCACCCCAACCCTTCAGGCCCGGATAACCGTCCGCTGCATCACCCACCAGCGCCAAATAATCAGGGATCGATGCCGGCGACACGCCATACTTCTGGATCACACCGTTTTCGTCAATGGTCACGCGAGTCCGGCGATTCAGCTGTACGACCTTGGTGCCCGTCACACATTGCGCAAGGTCCTTGTCCGGCGTGCAAATGATCACCCGCTCAACGCGCGCGTCCCGAATACCCGCGGTTGCCCCGGAAGCGAGGGCGTCATCCGCTTCAAACTCCACCATTGGCCACACCACAATACCCGCCGCCGACAGTACCTCTTCGAGCAATGGGAATTGTGCCAACAGGTCGGCCTCGACGCCTTGGGCCGTCTTGTAACCCGGCCACAGCCCGTTGCGAAACGATTCGACGACATGATCGGTCGCCACTGCGATATGGGTAGAGCCGCCTTTGACCATCCCTAGCACCGACGCAAGGACGCCGCGGACCGCAGCGACCTCTCGGCCATCCGAATCCCGGGCGGACGGCAGCGCGTAGTAATGCCGGAACAACTCGTATGTCCCGTCGACCAGATAAATGTCCAAGGCGCAACTCCCACACCACCCTATAGGAACGGCTCGGGTTCAATCAATGGACGGACAATCAGTCCAAGTTGTTCTTGTTTTCCTCGAGTGCATCCCGGCGAGGGGCGCATCCCGCTGCCCAATAGCGGACACTCGATTCCGCAAGCGGACAGGGTTGCTCCACAATGTGACTTCCTGCGTCAAGGTCAGGTCAGGCCGTTCAATAACATAGCTAGTCGCGTCTACCGGTCTGAAACGTGCAGCCACCCTCGAAATTACGTAGGTCGATCCGGGTTTCAGCAGCGGCACAATCCGAGCGTGAGAGGAGCTTCCAACCATGGGGACGCTACTTCAGGATGTTCGTTACGCTGTGCGCATGCTGCGCAGGAAGCCCACATTTACGATCGTGGCCGTCCTGACCCTGGCTCTGGGAGTCGGGGCCAACACAGCGATGTTCAGCATCGTGAATGCCGTCTTGCTGCGTTCGCTCCCCTACCGCGAACCGGATCGCCTGGTAAGAATCTTCTTTAACAAACCAGGAGTGGGCTTGCGGGATGTGCAGTTTTCCGTGCCCGAACTCGAGGATCTCAGAAATCGCGCCGGCATATTCGAAGACGTGAGCACGGTCGGCGGCGGTAGCGTGAATTTGACCGGCGGAAGCCAGCCCGAGCGTCTAGAACTCGCCGTTACCCATCCCAACTTCTTCTCCATGCTGGGCACGACCCCGCAAGTTGGACGGCTGTTTGGCCCTCAGGACTTCGCCCTCGGTTTCGCTCCCGTAGTAGTGATCAGTGACTCTCTGTGGCGTCGTTCCTTTGGCGCCGATCCCAATGTTCTCGGCCGCAGTCTCGCGCTCGATAGCGATCCCTACACCATCGTCGGCGTTCTTCCTCCCGGATTTCGCTATCCCGCGCCAACAGTTTCCGGCAACGTGGACGTATTTTGCACCGCCGGATTCAGTGCCGACCCCGCGCCCCCGCCGGCGCGCAGCACCCGGTTCATGCCCGCTGCGATCGGACGTCTGAAGCCCGGCATAACGCAGCAGCAAGCGCAAGCACGCCTCACCGCCATGGCGATGCAACTGCGCCACGACTTTCCCACCGATTATTCCCCGCAGGCCCAATGGACGATTGAGATTCAGCCCTTGCAAGAATCCTTGGTAGGCAGTGTTCGGCC
>JBEKLO010000028.1:0-83899 GCA_050010155.1 Terriglobales bacterium | reverse complement strand
TGCGCGAATTCGCAAATCCCATGCCCGTCCGCATCATTTTAGAGATGCTTGGAATTCCGCAGGAACTTCGGGACACATTCGTCGATTGGTCGCGGGCCATCGCCGTGTTTCGAGGCAATCCCGACCGAACGGTGGAAGAGGCAACCGCCGCACAGGATGCGCTCATAGAGTTAACCGAATTTTTTCGCAAGACGGTGGCGGAACGGAGACGCAACAAGGGAAGCGACTTGATCAGCCTCCTGATCGATATCGAGGAAGAAGGGGAAGTACTGACGGAAGAAGAGCTATATGCGCAGTGCATAGCGCTGCTTTTCGCCGGGCACGAGACGACCCGAAATCTGATCGGCAACGGTATGTACACGCTCCTCCAGCACCCGCAGGAGACAGCGGAGTTACGAGAGAGACCGGACATGATCCGATCCGCGGTGGAAGAGCTTCTGCGTTACGAGAGCCCGGTACAATTCACGGCTCGTGTGCTCAAGGAAGATATTGAGGTTTGCGGCCAGCCGATACGAAAGGGATGGACGGTCCTGTGCATGCTCGGCGCTGCGAACCGGGATCCAAAGCAGTTTAAGGAGCCGGATCAGTTCAACACCTGGCGTTCAGTGCTGGTCTGCATTTTTGCATTGGAGCCCAACTAGCGCGGTTAGAGGGACAGATTGCGCTGCTGAATCTAGTGCAGCGTTTTCCGAAGATGAAGCTAGCTGGTCCCCGAGCTGAATGGGCGTCTACGTTTGGATTCAGGGGCCTTAAGAGTCTTCCCGTAATTATGTGAAAGGCGTCGTTTCGCTCTGCTGAGCCATGGTGGCCCACAGGCGCGACTACAAGAAGCACAGTCTTTTGCCATTTTGTCATGCAAGAAAAAACTCCAGACAACGTCGCTCAGCTCTTGGCAAGCCTTCCCACCCGCATCTGCGATGTGATCACGCCATGGTCCGAGCGTTCGCCGGATCATCCGGCCTTGGTCGAAACATCAGGCGCCTGGACTAACCGGCAACTCGCAACTGTCGTCTCCGATACGCAGATGTGGCTCGTTGGTTTGGGTGTGCGGCCGGGCGACCGGGTGTTGATCGTTTGCGAGAACTGCCGTGCTTTTGTGGCGATTCTCCTGGCGTTGGCTCGTCTCGATGCTTGGCCGGTGCTGGCAACTGCGCGTCTGTCGGCGCGCGAAGTTGATGAAATTCGAGATCACTGCGGCGCTCGCCGGGTGCTGTATACCACGAGCGTGTCTGTGCAAGCGCGGGAGCACGCCAAGCGGCACGGTGCTCCGATTCAGGAGACGACACCCGTGGGTCCGCTTGCGGTCGGACCACTCAACGAGAGTGTCGAACCCGAACCCGTCGATGTCGAGGCGGCACACCGTGTGGGCGCGTTGATTTATACCTCGGGCACGACCGGGCATCCCAAAGGTGTCATGCTGACGCACCGCAATCTGCTTTTCGTCGCCGCGGCGTCCGCGAAGATCCGATCCCTGACTCCGGATGATCGGCTCTATGGTGTCTTGCCGATGACGCACGCAGTCGGCCTTTCTGTCGTGCTTCTAGGTTCGTTGCTGAGCGGAGCAACACTGTATTTGGTATCACGTTTCGATCCTATTGCGGCGCTCCCTATGCTGGAGAAAGAGCGACTCACGGTGGTTCTAGGCGCTCCCTCCGTATTCTCTCTCCTTGTCGACTGCGCAAAGTTGAAGGGATTGAAGACACTCAAGCTTCCCGGCCTTCGCATCATTTCATCTTCCGGTGCGCCACTTCAGCCCGCGCTGAAAGCCCAGGTGGAGAGCCTGTTTGGCATGGTTCTTCACAATGGATACGGCGTCACCGAGTGCTCTCCCAATATTTCACAAGCCGTTGTGGGAGAGCGCCGGACCGATACTTCCGTAGGCAAGATTCTTCCTGGGGTCGAAGTGCAGTTGGTTGGATCGGACCAAAAACCGGTTCCCGAAGGAGAAGTCGGGGAATTGTGGGTGCGCGGCCCAAATGTCATGAAGGGCTATTACCGCGCGCCCGAGGACACAGCCGCCGCCGTCAACCCCGAGGGATGGTTCAACACCCGCGATCTGGCGCGTCTTGAAAACGGATATCTTTTTATTGTGGGCCGAACCAAGGAACTGATCATCCGCTTCGGAGAGAATGTTTACCCAGTCGAGGTCGAGGCGGTGCTCAACTCCCACCCAGCGGTCGTGCGTTCTGCCGTCGTTGGCCGAACTGTGGAGGGAGCGCATGGCGGAGAAGAAGTTGTGGCCTATGTAGAACTCGCGCCGGCGTCGAAAGTCTCAGAAGTGGATTTGGCACGCTATGCCGCACAGCATCTCGCGCCCTACAAGCGGCCGACGCAAATTCTGCTGGTCCCATCGATGCCGCTGACTCCCACTGGGAAAGTTATCAAGGGCGAGCTCACCAAGCTGGTCCCACTCACCAACGCACGCTAACGCCGCCGAGCCGCCAGGCTCTTCGAGGCCCTACAGGGGCACCTCAATCAGCGTCGGTCCCTCACCTTCCAAGCCCGCCCGCAGCGCCTTCCCGAATTCATCCAGCGAATTTACCCGGCAGCCGGGCACGCCCATTCCTTTTGCCAGCAGCGTCCAGTCGAGATCGGGACGTCCGATCTCGAACATGGCTGCCGCCCGCGGCCCCGCATTGCCAACACCCAAATAGGAAAACTCTCGTTTCAGCACGGCGTAGTCGCGGTTGGCGAAGACGACCGTCGTTACGTTGAGGCCCTCCCGCGCCATCGTCCACAGGGCCTGCAGTGTGTACATGGCGCTGCCGTCGGCACTCAAACACAACACTCGCCGATTCGGACACGCGATCGCTGCGCCCACCGCCAGCGGCAACGCGATTCCAATCGAGCCTCCTGTGTTTGTGAGCCAGTCGTGCGGCGGCGAGCCTTTGGTCGTTGCCATCAACCCACGCCCCGACGTCATGGACTCGTCGACCACGATCACGTTTTCGGGGAGCAGCGCTCCGACCGCCGCGGCGAGTCCTGGCAGCGTGATTTCCCCGCTTGGCATCGGCGGTCGTTCTGCTTTTTCCGCCATCATCGCATCGCCGGTTATCGCTAGCGCCGCTGCCAGGGCCTCGAGCGCGCCCACGTAATCTTCGCCAGGGGTCGCCAGAGTGTGGATATGACAGTCTGGCGAAGTGAATTCGCTACTCTTCCCTGGATAAGCGAAATACGCCACGGGAGACCGCGCGCCCACGAGAATCAATTGTCGGAATTCCTTGAACTGCTCGATTCCCGGTTCGAGGACGTACTGAACGCGCTCGACCCGCGGCAAACCCGCACCGCGTTGTAGACGAGTGATCGG
The DNA here is from genome assembly GCA_050010155.1 of Terriglobales bacterium. Lineage (GTDB taxonomy): Bacteria > Acidobacteriota > Terriglobia > Terriglobales > Acidobacteriaceae > Acidiflorens. The sequence continues at coordinate 80,592 of JBEKLO010000028.1, read as the reverse complement.
GTAAGGAGCCAGCAGTCTGGCCCCAGTTGCCGCCGCGATGCGCCCGGCGGCGACCAATCCTTTGCCATACAGCCCGTTTCCGGCAATCAGGATCGCGGTCCGCAGCCCTGAGCGGAGCATGACCGCGGCCTGCTCGATGGAACCATTGTCCGGCACGCGAGGCTTCGGCAAGCTGGGGATGGCGCCAATTGAACCGCCCTCACTCCACGCGACATCGGCGGGTACGATCAACGTCGCAATCTGTCCGGGCGCACTGCGCGCTGCAACTATGGCTTCCGCAGCGTCGCCGCTGACTTCCAGAGAAGACCTTGATGTCCGCAGCCACTTGGAGTAGGGTCGCGCGATGCCTTCGATATCAGAAGAAAGCGGTGTGTCGTGGCGCAGGTGGTCAATAGGATGTTGTCCCACCAGGTTGATGAGCGGCACCTGCGCACGGCTCGCGTTATGCAGATTGGCGAGGCCATTGCCCAGACCAGGGCCGAGATGAAGTAGAGTGCATGCCGGTTTTTCCGCCATGCGCGCATAGCCGTCCGCCGCGCCAGTTACAACACCTTCGAAAAGGCCGAGTACGCAACGGACCTCCGGAATTTGATCGAGCGCAGCGACAATATGTATTTCCGAGGTGCCCGGGTTTGCGAAGCAAGTATCAACGCCCCCGGCCAGCAGCGTGCGTATCAGGCTTTCAGCGCCGTTCATCGAAAACGTTCCATAGTTTCACAAGCGGTCGTTCATCGTAACGCATCGTGTAAAGCAATGAGTATACCCAATGGTCAATTGGAGCAATGCCCGCTCGCGGGAATTCAAGACTTGGGACAGCATAACCGCAGTTCTTGTTGTCTCGTCGTGCTCAGGTGTGAGAGATTTTGACCAGTCGAACATGCAGACCCAAAAATGAAGCGATCTAGCGCAACCAGTCTAGTTCTGTTTCTCGCCCTTGCGATAGTTTCCACTAGCGCTCAAAAAGACCCCGGCCCGCGGCCGGGCGCTCCCGGAGCTGGTGGCCCTTATCTCACCCTCAGCCCAAACGAACTATCCTTGTTCAGCCACGCCTTTCTGCGCTTCGCCAAGGCGGTCTCAGTCTCGGGAACCATTGAAAAAGGAAAGGGTCTGGGGCCCACGTTCAACGGCAATGCTTGCGCCATGTGCCACGCGCAGCCCACGGCCGGAGGTAGCAGCACAGGACTGACGGCACCAGATGAACCGCATCCGAATCCGCAGGTCGCTCTCGCCAAGCTCGATGGAGCTACCAACACGATCCCATCTTTTATCACCGCCCGTAGTCCGGTGCTGGTGCCTCGGTTCGTGCGCAAGCCAGATGGCTCCCGCGATGGCGACGTCCATGCCCTGTATACGATTGCCGGTCGCACCGATGCCAAAGGTTGCACCCTGAAACAGCCGGATTTTGCCCAGCAACTGGCAGAAAAAAACATCGTGTTTCGCATCCCGACACCGTTGTTCGGCTTGGGTCTGGTGGAGAACACGCCCGATGCCACCCTGCGAGCCAACCTTGCTTCCACAGCGGCAGCCAGATCGAAGCTCGGCATCGGCGGTACCTTCAATTTGAGCCCGAATGACGGCTCGATCATGCGTTTTGGTTGGAAGGCGCAGAACAAATCGCTGCTGATGTCCGCCGCCGAAGCTGCCAATGTCGAGGAAGGAGTATCGAACGATCTTTTTCCGAATGAGCGCGATGCGGTTGCCGGTTGCGAGTTTAATGCGACTCCGGAAGATTCCAGCAACATTCTGAATCCCAACCCTCAGAGTCCCAATTTCGGAATGCCCACCGGGTCTGCGTCTGAGATGTCGTCGGATATCGTCAACTTCGCTGCCTTTATAAGGCTCTTGGCGCCCCCAAAGCCAGCGCCGCAAACCCCGTCCACGGAGAACGGCGCAGCTTTGTTCGAGCAGGTCGGTTGTGCTCTGTGCCATTCGCCGGAGCTGAAAAGCGCCACATCAAACTATCCCGCCATCAGCGAAGTACCCTACCGGCCGTTTTCGGATTTCGCCTTGCATCATATGGGCTCGCGCCTGGCGGATGGCATTGATCAAGTCGCGGCAGGCCCGGATGAATTCCGCACCGCTCCGTTGTGGGGGATCGGCAAGCGCCTGTTTTTCCTGCACGACGGACGTACCTCTGACCTGTTGCAGGCAATCGAAGAGCACAGTTCCAGCGACAACTGCCAAGCCCACTACGAGAATCGGCCCCCGAAGCGAAACTGCAGCTCGGAGGCCGATGGTGTAATCCGCAACTTCAAATCGCTCACGCCAGCGCAGATTCAGGACATCTTGAATTTCCTGCGATCGCTCTAAGCATGCGGCGATCGTATCTAGCGATCTCCGCGCGCCGAATCAGTTAAGGCGTGACCTCATAGACGACTCCGTTGCCACTTGCTCCGCCGTACAAGGTCGTTCCGTAAAGCTTTCCTTGGTTCATCACCAGATTACTCACCGAGTACAAACCGTCAGTCCCGCCAGTAAAAGTGTAGAGCAGGTTATACGTCCAGGTTCCACCTGATGGCGTCAGCTCATAAACCGTTCCCGCGTTGTACGCGCCGTCGCAGTGGGTCGTGGCGTAGAGGTTGCCCGATGCGTCCAGAACGACATTTCGGAAAGTTCCTGAGATGCCCCATCCCGGTTCGCTGTAAAGAACGTTGAAGGTCCAACTGCCCTTGGAAGGCGTCAGCTCAAACACCGTTCCACCTCCATTCGCGCCACCTTCTGTGGCTGCACCGTAAAAATTCCCGGCCTTGTCAGAGATAAGCCCGGCATAAGGCACGGCCCCGTCATTAGCATCCTGAAAGTTGTAGAGGATGTTTTCTGTCCAGTTGGCTCCCGCCACTAGCTGGAAAACTGTGCCGAAACCGTAGGCGCCACCTGCGGAAGTCGTGCCGTAGAGATTGCCCGCCGAGTCAAAACTCAAACCGCCGAAGGGATCAGACCCATCTGAGCCCGCACCAAAGCTGTAGAGCACGCTCTCCGTCCAACTACCACCCTTAGCTTTCGGGGCAGCGAGTTCGAAAACCGTACCGTTGCCATTCACTCCGCCCTGGCTGGTCGTGCCGTACAGATTCCCAGTCGCATCCTGTATTAAACCCGCGATGGGATCTGCGCCATCCGTGCCTCCGTTAAAGCTGTAGAGCACGGTCTCTGTGCTCCCCGAAACCTCGAACACGGTTCCTAGGCCGGAAGCGCCTCCGGCAGTGGTCGTGCCATAGAGATTGCCAGACTTGTCGATAGCCAAATTCCCATAAGGCGTCGCTCCGTCCGTACCCCCGCTGAAGTTATGGAGCACGGATTCTTCACCGCTCGTGTTCATTGAGAACACGATTCCAGAGTTGGAGGCGCCACCAGAACTGGCGGTACCGTAGAAAGTTGCGCTTCCGGGTAGGGGGGCGGTGATGTGGGCGTTTCCCCCGCCGTTTTCTCCGACGGTAAAGCCGTTGAAAGGAACGGCCCCGCCGTTTCCGCCCGTGAAGTTGTGAACTACGCTGAAGGTCTGAGCATCCGCCATCGGTGCCGCGACCGCTAGGCCGAACACAAAAGCGCTCACAAGTGCAAGTTTTTGTTGGATTGATCTCGACTCAGGTTTCATATTCTCTTTTGGCCTTTCTAAGGCAGTTGGGGGTTGCGTTAGGTAGGCCTATCGGGGAAGCCTGACCGGAGTGTTGGAAGCTTCCTACGCGGATGGCGCGTTTGTCAATAATATTTGGTGCAATCGTTCAAAACCTGCGCTACGGGCTGGAAATGCAGAGTTTTGCGCACTGTCGAAGGCTGCGGCGATGAGCCTGAACTGGCAGAAGCGAGCTGCAACCCCGACTACTCGGACGTAGCGTGACGCAAATAACCAGAGATTGCGGACGCCAAGCCCTCAAAATGCGTCGTCATGATTCCCAAATGGTCGCCAGGCACGGTCTTAAGCTCGAGTTCTTGTGCCAGGTGGGACCAAACCGCAACTGGATCGGCAGGGAAGTCCGTGGGAATCGCGGCGCGGACGAAGCTTATCTTGCCTGGATAGAACCGAGGCTGATAACGTTCCAGCGCCACATAAGAGGTGTCGCGGAAATGTTGCAGAGACGGTGAGGGCGATACTTCGACTGTAGTTTCATAGGGCGCCCTGACTCCTAGCCATTGCAGTCTCCTGGCAAGTCGGCGCCACGTTTGTCGAGTCCACAATCGGACGCGCTGCCCCAGCGATAGATGACTGACGTGCGGGTATGAATCCAGCATGGCGAGCAGCCCGATCTTCTCTCCTTCTGCGATCAGTTGTTGCGCCATTTCCAGTGTTACCAGACCACCGAGCGAAAACCCGACGAGGAGATACGGCCCGTGAGGTTGCAGTTGTTTGACGGCATCGAGAGAGTATCGAGCCATGTCTTCAATCCGACCAAGCGGTTCGTCGGCTCCGTCTATCCCCTTTGCCTGCAATCCGTAAATTGCATGCGGCGTCCCCATACGCTTGGCGATCTGGAAAAAATCCATGACACTACCGCCCAAACCGTGGGCAATGAAGATAGGCGGTTCCCTGGAGCCCGCCTTTAACTGCACCAGGGGCGGAACGCGAGGCGTGGTCGACTCCTCCAACACCGCAGCCAGAGCGGTAATCGTGGGTGCGTGGTAGATCATCACCGGCGGCAATTCCCGGCCGCAGGCAAGTGCAATCTCCTGGAATAGCTCAAGAGCCAGCGCCGAATCGCCGCCAAGATCGAAGAAATTGTCGTCGACACCGACAGACGGGAGTTGCAGCACCCGTCGCCAGATAGGAACAAGAGTTTCGACCATCGTCGATGTCGGTGTGGGTTTCACGCTGCGCCTTTATTGGCGAAACCTTGTCGTGCGCAATCTCGACGTGTCGGAGCAATGGTGATCTTGGAAGCTGCACGCCGCATTGGTAATTCGCCGGTCATGAATGCGCGAATGCCCAATAGAGTTCTCGTGCTTTGCTGTAGATCGGACCAAACGGGAGCGTGCGATTGCTGATCCGTGTCGCCGGCACGACTTTCGAATAGTTTCCGGTCGCGAAGATCTCATCCGCCGTTTCAAAGTCGGCGTACGTGAGTGTTTTCTCGATGACAGTAACTCCATTTTGGCGCAATAACCCAATTACGCGCTGGCGAGTAATGCCAGCGAGAAACGTTCCGTTCGCGACCGGCGTAAAAACCACGCCGTCCTTCGCCATGAAGATATTCGAGGTAGCAAGCTCGGCCACATTGCCTAGCATGTCGCAAACAACCGCATTGTCAAAGCCCCGGGCATTCGCCTCGAAAAGCGAGCGCGAGTTGTTGGGATAGAGGCATCCCGCTTTGGCGTCGACTGGCATGCTTTCGAGCGTCGGTCGTCGGTAGGGAGACAACGTGACGGAGAAGCCCTTTGGCGTTCGCATGGGAGCTTCGTAGATGCAAAGGCACGATTGCGTGGACTCAGGGTCATGGTTCTGCACCCACGGTCCTTCCTTTTCTGCCCAATACATCGGCCGAATATAAAGCGCAGCGTCCTTCTCGAATTTGGCGATTCCTTCGCGAGCCAGTTGTATCCACGTGTCGGGTGCGACCGTAGGCTTTAAATAGAGCTTTTTGGCCCGCGCGCAGTGGAGATCGAGATCTGGAGTGACCCCTTCGAACGCTCGGGCGCCGTCGAACACCATCGAGCAGAGCCACGCCGCATGAGTGCGGGGACCCATGATCCCAATGTTGCCCTCGTGCCATTCTCCCTCGAAGAATGTCCAGGTTTTCGACCAGCCTTTTCCGACTGTCACTTCGTTCCTCGCTTTCCGCGGTGAGCACACGGATGCTTCCAGAGCGCTCGAGCGTAGCACAGACCAAGAGGGGAGGAATAACCGAACTCGGTAGGCAGCAACTCGAAGGTCGCCCCAGAGCTCGCGTATCGTGTTTTACGGTACGCCAATTCAATTTATGGAGTCAACGATAACTGATCACGTTAGTATTGCTCCTTTTGGAGCGTCAGGCGATCAATCGAAAAATTACTGTCTTGGATTCCGTGCTGATTTCATGCTTTAGCAGGTGCGTAGCCCAAGATGGCTTTCAGTTCAAGGAACTCCTCCAGCCCAGCTTCGCCCCATTCGCGGCCGTTGCCCGACTGTTTGTAGCCGCCAAAACAACCGGCAAAATCAACTCGCGCGCCGTTTATGTGAACGTTGCCCGAGCGAATTCGTTTTGCAATTCGACGAGCGCGCTCCAGGTCTCGCGACGTTACATAGCCTGAGAGACCGTACGGAGTATCGTTGGCGATCCGGATGGCGTCCTCCTCGTCCTCATAAGGAATGATGCACAGAACCGGCCCGAATATCTCCTCGCGCGCAATCGTCATGTCGTTGCGGACGTCGCTGAACACCGTGGGCTTCACGTAATAACCTTTTGCAAGGCCATTCGGACGCCCATGCCCTCCGCTAACCAGCGTTGCGCCCTCATCGATGCCCATCTTGATCAAGCGTTGCACCTTCCCAAACTGAGCTTTACTAGCCAAGGGCCCGATCATAGTGCCGTCGGCGAGTGGCTCCCCAACTTTGGTAGATTCGGCGGCTTGCTGAGCCGCGGTGGTTGCCTCGTTCATCCGGGATCGTGGAATCAGCATGCGAGTAGGCGCATCGCAGGACTGGCCCGTATTGCGGAAGCATGCTTGAACGCCTTCTTTAACGGCAGCTGCGAGGTCGGCATCTTCCAGTATGATGTTGGCCGACTTGCCACCCAGTTCCTGAGTCACGCGCTTCACCGTGGGAGCTGCCGCCGATGCGACCGCCACTCCCGCCCGAGTCGATCCCGTGAAAGAAACCATCGCGACGTCAGGATGCGAAGCAATTGCAGAACCGACAGTCGCACCATCGCCATTGACCAGGTTGAAAACCCCCGGAGGAATGCCGGCCTCATGCAAAATCTGCGCAAAAAGATAAGCCGAGAGCGGCGCGATTTCGCTGGGCTTGAGTACCATGGTGCAACCCGCGGCCAGTGCCGGCGCGACCTTGCAGACAACCTGGTTCATCGGCCAGTTCCAGGGAGTGATGAGTCCGCACACCCCTACCGGCTCCTTACGCATGAGCGTCGTACCCTTCAGTTCTTCAAACTGGAAATGTTCCAGCACCTTCACGATCTGCAGGAGATGTGCCAGACCCGCCGGAACTTGCGCTTTTCGTGACAGCGATATCGGAGCGCCCATCTCTTGCGAAATGGTGTGGGCCATCTCCTCGGCCTTCGATTGGTAAACCTCAATGATTCGCCGCAGGAATGCCAGCCGAGCATCAAGAGCGGTCTCCGAATACGAATCAAAAGCCGTCTTCGCTGCGGCGACCGCTCGGTCGACGTCCGCTGCGGTTCCCAGTGTGATAGTCGCGATAGGCTCCTCACTGGCTGGGTTAATCACCTCTAAGTCGTGGGCCTTGGCTGGGCTCACCCATTTTCCATTGATGTAGAACTGACGGCAGTCTTTCATAGGTTCCCGTTTACAGAAGCGGAATTCGTTCTTTGCGGAGCGGACCGGCTATGGAACATTCGATAAACAAGAGACGTCATGCGACTTAGAGATTGCCTTAAGACTAATGCAAAGAAAGCCAACCTGCCGATTGAAGGTTGTTTTGAACTCCTCCACATCGAACATAGCATGTCCCATCGCTGGCGGTGGCTCATTCGAATCCTGATGCCGCTGGAAGCGATCAGTGCATAAGTCCCGCCCTCGAGAAAAGCTGATCGAATATCCTTGCGGATACATTTCATCAAAGACAGTGGAACTTCATGCTGGATGGTCGCGTCCGCAACAAAAAATGGGAGCTGCGCGCGCCGCATCAGGTCAGCCAGCAGGAGTGTATCTTCTCCACGCAGCGCGACGGGGTCAAACAAACCTCGCTCGATTGGCACGGTGGAGCGCCGAATCGCGAACCCAGCCGTGTTCAGGTATCGCATGCAACCATCGGGTTGCAGCATTTGACTTTGCAGGGTAGTCAGCCGCAGGTGTTCGGTTCTGCCCACGAATCTGGAGCAATTTCCAATAAGACGCAGTTGAAAACAATTATGCTGCGGCTCGGCCGCGATGGAGGATGCCAGGGCGGCAAGACAATTCGTCTGCAGCCGGCAGTCTGCGTCCACAAATAACAGAATTGATCCCTTGGAAAGCTGAATCCCACGATTGCGGGCAGCAGAAATTCCCGCGTGCGCTTGTCGAATGAAGGTTAATGGGAGCCTGTCGGCCCATTCTCGAATCCCCGGCGGAGCAGGATCATGGCTGCCATCGTCTACGACAATGATTTCAAATTCTGGCCCGCCGGTCTCTTTTGTCATGGAATCGAGGCATGCGTCAAGCGTCATCCAGTCGTCGTGGACAGGTATGATAATGCTGAAAGTCGGCATCTATAGGATGTAGGATGTCACACCAAGTCCAGAAATCACAGTTCAAGAATGGTGACATTGGTTATATCTTCAAACCGCGAAACTCCCCACCCGGTGGTCTGCCGTGCCTGAGGCGTCGTCTTTCTTGTGGTCGCAGCCTCCTAAGATGCTGACGTTTCCGAGCAGTCGCGTTGAGCTTTGGAAGGTGCATCTTAACGAACCACCAAAGGGCTCCGAGGCCGGCGTTCTCTCCGCGGATGAGATCGCACGCGCCAACCGATTTCATTTCGAAAAAGATCGATTGCACTTCATCCATTGCCGCGCCTCACTGCGGAGCCTGCTTGCCCGCTACCTTACAATTCCACCGAACAAAATTCAGTTCGAATACACGGCCAATGGTAAGCCCCAACTCGCGGCGAAGCAGAATCCGAGTGAACTGCGATTCAACGTATCTCACTCGGCAGACATCGCCCTGATCGCAATTAGCAGCAAACATAACCTAGGAGTCGACATAGAAAAAATACGCAGCGACGTCGACACAACCGCCCTTGCGGAGAGATTCTTCTCCGTTCGCGAACGCGCCGGCCTTCGAGCGTTGCCAAGCGATCTGCGTGTTGCGGGCTTTTATGCCTGCTGGACGCGCAAGGAAGCTTTCCTGAAGGCCACCGGCGAGGGGCTCTCGTTTCCTCTGGCACAGTTTTCCGTTACCACACACCCAGATCTTGATCCGCACCTCGAAGAAATCCGAGGAAACACCGACGTTCACGAACAGTGGTTTCTGGCAGATATAAGCGCTGCCGAGGGCTATCGCGCGACGGTCGCCGTCGAGGGCCCGCCTTCCCGTTTGGAAACCTACACTTACGTCAACGTTAGTTAGTCCCCAACTTTGCCTCTCCTGTGAAATCTTCTCCGCTTCTAGTTTGTGATGAACATCACAATTCCCCCGCAAGAAAAGTGATAAATGTCACAAAGCCGTTAGCCCCTCTCGTGACATATTAGGAACAAAAGACTTACGTCGTAAAGAGAATTGGAACCTCTAGCCGTCATTGGGTCACGAATTGCTCTTTAAAGTCCAGAAATGGGAACCGGAGTGATTTTTCCTCACCACGATACTCGCCGGGATTACCCGCTCACGCGAGGTCCGCACGAGCTTGTCGAAGACCAAGTTGAGCGCACACCTGACGCCCCCGCGCTGACATTAGGCGATGAGAGTATTTCCTACCGTGAACTAAATTCTCGCGCGAACCGTCTGGCCCACTTTCTTCGCGAACAAGGAGTTGGTCCCGAGACACTGGTTGGCGTATGTCTAGATCGTTCGTTTGATTCGGTCGTGAGTTTTCTAGCGATCCTCAAATCCGGCGGTACGTACTTGCCACTGGATCCGCGGTTTCCGAAAGATCGTCTGGAGTTCATGCTGGTGGACTCCGAGGTCCCCTTTGTTTTAACCAACTCGTCACAGCGCGAAAATCTCCCGGCGACGACTGCTCGACTTCTTCTGCTTGACCAGGAAAGTCAGTCGCTATCCACAGGTTGTGTGACGAATCTTGATTTGAGCAACAACGGTTTGAGCAACAACGCCGCCCACCTCGCCTACCTCATTTACACCTCCGGTTCAACGGGAAGGCCCAAGGGAGTGATGATCCCGCGGAGCGCACTGGTCAATTTCCTCTTGTCCATGACGCAAACGCCGGGGATGACGGCGTCCGATACGCTCTTGGCGGTTACGACAACTTCTTTTGACATCTCGATACTGGAATTCCTTCTGCCGCTTGTTTGCGGCACCCAGATCGTCTTGGCCACTGCGGAACAGGCTGCGGATGCGCGCGAGTTGCAACGTTTGCTCCGGCAACACGCCGTTACCGTAATGCAGGCGACTCCAACGACTTGGCGAATGCTGTTGGAAAGCGGATGGGAAGGGAAGAGCGATCTGCGAATTTTTTGCGGGGGCGAAGCCCTCACCCCAGATCTCGCAAGGCGATTACTTCCTCGTTGCCAGGAACTTTGGAACATGTACGGGCCAACCGAAACCACAATCTGGTCTTCAACCGAGCGCGTTACTTCTGCTGACTGCATTTCCCTGGGCAGGCCCATCGCCAACACGCAATTCTATGTTCTAGACGACAGCCACAAACCGGTTCCTCAAGGCATGCCCGGCGAACTCTGGATTGGCGGGACAGGCTTGGCTCTCGGCTATCTCAAGCGCCCGGAACTCACGGCTGAGAAATTCGTCGTCCCGACTAACGGGGATACGTCCAATGCACGTCTCTATCGCACTGGAGACGAAGTCCGCTACCGTTCTAACGGCTCACTAGAATTCCTGGGGCGTCTCGACCAGCAAGTGAAGTTCCATGGGTTTCGTATTGAACTGGGCGAGATTGAAAATGCGCTCGCCAAAAACGAGGGCATCGCACAGGCCGTCGTGGCCGTTCGCGAGGATCGCCCGGGCGAGAAACGTCTGGTCGCCTACTACACGGGTCGTACTGGCTTGAGTTCCACCTCGTTAATTCAGACCCTCAAATCCACGCTGCCGGACTACATGGTCCCGTCAGTCTTTCTGCGCCTGCAAAGATTTCCCCTGACTCCGAACGCCAAAGTCGATCGCAAAGCTCTGCCACGGCCCGAAGGCAAACGCCCACTCCTCGCACAGGATTTTATCGCCCCGCGGACGGCAACCGAGAAGCAACTGGCGAATCTCTGGCGCGAACTGCTGCAACTGGAAGAGATTGGCATCGACGACAGTTTTTTCGACCTCGGAGGCAATTCGCTAGCGGCAGTCCGCATGGCGAGTCAATATCACACTCGCTTCGGGTGTGAGATTCCGCCGGTCAAGGTCTTTCAATACCCCACAATCGCGAAGCTCTCAGAATTCTTGCAAACGGAGGAGCGCGAAACCAAGTCCGATTTTCTTGCCGAAGCTGACAACCGCGCACGGCGTCGGCAGAACTTGCCGCGCGATTCTCAGCGTAAGTCGCAAGAAAATAGCGACCAAACGCACAATGCCGTCGCGATAATCGGAATGACTGGGCGTTTCCCCGGCGCAGCCAATCTCGATCAACTCTGGCGCAACCTTTGCAACTCCGTCGAATCCATTTCTTTGTTTACATCCGAGGAACTGGGGCCCGGCATTGACGAAAATCTTCGCCACGATCCGGATTACATCCGCGCTCGCGGTTTGATCGAGGGCGCTGATCTTTTTGATGCCGCCTTTTTTGGCATCAGTCCGCTCGAAGCCAGGGTCATGGATCCGCAGCAGCGCGTTTTTCTCGAACTCGCCCACCATGCGCTCGAGAACGCAGGCTACGACCCCGAGCGTTACAAAGGACGCATCGGCGTATTTGCAGGAATCGGCGACAACCACTACTACACGACCAACCTCCTAACCCAGCCTGATCTCTTGGCCATGGCCGGCAACCTCGCCGTTGAGTACGGCAACCAAAAAGACTACATCGCTCTTCGCACCGCCTATCTCCTGGATCTACGCGGCCCCGCGATCAGCCTCAACACCGCTTGTTCAACCACACTCCTCGCGGTCGACCAGGCCTACCGCTCGCTCCTCGACTATGAGTGTGACGTCGCGCTCTCCGGAGGCGTTGACATCACCGTCCCGCAGAAAAGCGGCTTCCTCTATCAAGAGGGCGGCACGTTTGCCAAGGACGGCCACTGCCGTCCTTTCGACGCCGACGCCACTGGAACCATGTTTTGCGACGGCGCCGGTGTGGTCGTCCTCAAGCGGCTCGCTGATGCTCTCGCCGACGGCGATACCATTTACGCCGTCATTCGCGGCACGGGCAAGAACAATAACGGGGCGCGTCCCGCGTCCTTCCTGGCTCCAAGCGTCGACGGTCAGGCGGATGCCGTTGCGCTGGCCCAGTCGAATGCAAATGTTCCTATCGAGACCATCCGCTACATCGAAGCGCACGGAACGGGGACTCCGGTTGGCGATCCCATTGAATTCGAAGCGCTGCGAAGAGTTTTCGAGAGCAAGACGACCAAGAAACAATTCTGCTATGTCGGCTCCATCAAAGGCAACATCGGGCATCCCACCAACGCTGCCGGAGTTGCAGGTCTGATCAAAGCAGCGCTCGTTCTCCACCACGAGCAAATACCTCCAACTCTCCATTTCAAAACGCCCAATCCCAAAATTGACTTTGCTAGCAGCCCCTTTCTCATTGCCGACAAGCTCATCCCATTTCCTCGCGGAGAGGAAGTGCGCCGCACAGCGGTCAGCGCTTTTGGTTTCGGCGGGACCAACGTCCACGTCATTCTGGAAGAGGCCCCCAAGTCGAAAGCCGGAAGTTCTTCGCGTCCTCTGCATTTGTTGCCGTTCTCCGCTAAGACCCCCGCGGCGCTCGATGCCTACAGCCGCGCATTGGCGGAGCACCTCGCGAACGCCGCACCGGAGGTTCTTGCGGATGCGGCCTACACATTTCAAACCGGCCGCAAACAGATGGCTCACCGGCGCTTCGTGGTCGCTGCCGATGCCGACGAAGCCGCTAAATTGCTCGCCCAACCGAATCCCTTGCGCTGCAGCAGCAAACGCTGTGAACGCCGGGATCCTTCCGTCGTTTTTCTTTTCGGTGGCCAGGGCACCCAGTATGTCAACATGGGCTTAAACCTCTATCGGGATGAGCCTCTCTTCCGCGCCATCGTGGACGACTGTTGCGAATACCTCAAACCTCATCTCGGTCGCGACTTGCGTGAACTTCTTTATCCCCAAAGCGGAGATACAAACACCGCTCAAATCTCCCTGCAGGACACGTTCTTCACGCAGCCATCGATTTTCGTAATCGAATACGCCTTGGCGCGTTTCTGGCAGAGTCTTGGCATCGAGCCTGCCATGATGGCCGGACACAGTATCGGAGAATTTGTCGCCGCCACGCTCGCCGGAGTGTTCGATCTTGAAGACGCACTCAGCATCATTGCTCTGCGCGGTCGCCTGATGCAGGACCTGCCGCGCGGCTCCATGATGGCGGTGAACGGCAGTGCAGATTCGATCGCGAAAATTCTTCCAGCTGCGCTTCGGATCGCTTCCAACAATGCTCCGAATCTATGTGTTGTGTCGGGCCCGGAAGCGGAGGTCGTGGAATTCCAGGAGCGACTTGAAGCGAAAGAAGTGGTTTGTCGCCACCTGCACACCTCGCATGCCTTCCACTCCGCAATGATGGATCCGATGATTGAGCCGCTGCGCGAGACCGTCGCCAAAATCCAGCTACGCGCTCCGGTACGCCCCTTTGTCTCGACGGTCACGGGCCGTCCCATCACCGCTGCGGAAGCGACCGATCCTGCCTATTGGGCCAATCATGCCCGCGCCACCGTGGAATTTTCGAAAGCGATTCAATATCTCCAAGCCCAAGGTCATGACCTGTTCCTCGAATGTGGACCTCGGTCGACGCTATGTTCCTTGGCTCGCCAGCACTTCACGCCCGCTCATCCGTGCACAGCCATTCCCACCTTTTCCGATACCCATGAGAACAACACTGAGTGGGCGACGTTGCTTTTCGCCTTAGGGTCTCTCTGGCAGAGCGGGGTATCGATAGATTGGGACGCTTTCTACGCCCACGAAGACCGCCGGCGCATACCTTTGCCAACCTATCCTTTTCAGCGGCAGCGCTTTTGGGTAGACCCTGCCATAGCGGCATCGGCTGCACCAAGTCTCCCTGCCGCAAGTTCCGCTTCAGCCACCCGCTCCGCAACAGAACTAGCTGAGTCTTTAGCCTCGTGCGCGTTGGCCGCGACCGTTCCCGCGGGCAGTCCGGCAGCTTCACGCAAAGACCGCATCGCTGCGCGTGTGCTTGACCTGCTCGTACCAGTCTCCGGCCGCGAACGCTCGCAAATCAGCACTTTCGCCACATTCATGGAGCAGGGATTCGACTCGCTATCCTTAACGCAGGTCGCCTTCGCCCTCCGCAAGGAGTTTTCCGCCAAGGTCACCTTCAGTCAGCTCATGAATCAATGGCCCAATGTTGACCTGCTCGCGGCGCATCTTGATACCACCCTGCCTGCCGCCATTCTCGCGGAAACCCCTGCCATCCCGGCCTTTCTGCCTGTTACCCCACAACCCGCTACGCCTCCAGCCGGGAATGCTAGTCCGAAGAGCAGCACGCTCGAGGGAGTTGTAGCCGATCAAGCGCGCACGATCGCCCGCCTGGTTACGCTCCTCGAAAGAGGCGGCATCAATAATCTAACTGCGGGCATCCCTGCCGACACTGGAACGCCCGTGGCCGCAGCACTGCCGACGGCGGTTTCCGGCCCGCGTGAAGTCAAGTCTACGGTTCCGCAGCGCGGCATCTATGCTTCCTCGCGTCTGTCCGAACATTTGTCGGCCTCGTACAACGAGTCCATGACGGTCCGATTTACCGGCAACATCTCGGTCGAGAAGATGGCGCGCGCCATCGAACGCCTGGTCGAGCGGCATGATGCTCTTCGCGCTAGCTTCGATGAAAACGGTCTGACGATGAAGATCGCTCCGGCACTGAAAATCGCGATGCCTGTCATCGACCTTTCTACCGTCAAGTCTCCGACCAACGCGCCGGCCGAACAAGAGGAGCGTCTCCGCAAACTGATTGCCGATGAGACCGCCTTACCGTTCCCCTTGCCCGCGGGTCCGTTGTTCCGCTGCCAAATGGTTTTGCTTGGGCCCGATCGCGCGGCAGTGATCTTCACGGCTCACCACATCATCTGCGACGGGTGGTCGCTCGATGTCCTGATCCACGATCTCTGCGCGTTCTATTCAGAGGAAATCTCGGGCACGCCCGAATCCGCATCCGTTGATCAAGCCAGTAGTTACGCCGAGTACGTGCAGAGCGTCACTGACCGCGACCGCTCTGACGAGTTCAAAGAAGCGGGCAACTACTGGCATGCGAAATTCAAAGATGGTTTTCCCGTGCTCGTGCTTCCGACCGATCATCCACGGACTGCGCGACGTGAATTCAGCGCGCGTCGTCTCGATCACCCCATTCCCGCCCCGGTCGTCGAAAAACTCAGGGCACTGGGCGCACAACAGGGTTGCAGCTTCTTCTCCGTCCTTCTCAGTTCCTTAGCCATCCTCCTCGCCCGCGTTTCAAGACAGCGTCGTTTTGTGATCGCTCTGCCAACCGCGGAACAGCCTGGTATCGGACAGCCCAACCTCGTAGGGCATTGTGTGAATCTGCTCCCCTTTTTAGTGGACTTACGCGAAGGCGAAACCGTCAGCTTTTTTCTCAAAAGAGTGCAGAGCGAGCTTCTTACCGCCCAGGATCACGCCATCTTCACCATGGTCAGCCTGTTGGAAGACCTGCATCCCGTCGTGCCTGCGCTGGGAGTTTCTCCGATCTCGGTCGGCCTCACCAACGTCAAGAAGTTCAAGCAGGACGAATTGCCGCACTCCGGGTTTACCGTCGACTACGATGCCAACCCCAAAGGCTACGAATCGTTCGAGTGGTATTTGAATGCGATCGAGACGGAAGAGAATCTGGAGCTTCGCTGCCACTACGACATTGACCTTTTTGAGGAAGTCTCGATACGAGAATGGTTCGAGGCTCTCGGTTCTATCTTTCAGGATCTTGCGGCCGACCCCTCTCGGGAAGTTCTGGATCTTGCCAGTCTCAAGTGCGCCGATACTTCTCCCCGAACTGAGATTCTCTACACTCGGAGTTCAAATCGCGAGACTTCTGACGAATTCTCTTCGGCTGTTTCGGCCGTGACCCCAAAGTTGCCACGACAACTCTCTGATTCGCCGGCCGGTTCTCCGACCGGGGAAACTGAAATGCTTCGAGCGCTGCTCCCTCTTTGGCAGCGCGTCTTGGATATTCGCGAAATTGGACCAGACGATGATTTCTTTGCCCTGGGTGGACACTCCGTCGCTGCAGCGCAGCTGTTTGACCTGATCCAGCGGGAGTTGGGATGCACCGCGCCGCTCGCGATCCTTTACGACGCCTCCACCCCGCGGATGCTGGCGACCGTTCTGAGCCGCGGTACCAAAACAGAAGACTGGCAATCCCTCGTGGCCATTAATCGATCCCGGCCATCCCCATCCCGTCCACCTCGATCCAATGATCGTCCGCCGCTTTTTCTAGTGCACGGCGCGGAAGGGAATGTCCTGCTCTATCGATCCCTGGCTGCTCATCTTGGTGCTGATCAGCCCGTCTATGGTTTGCAGTCCGCCGGTCTCGATGGGCATTCCCCAATCGATGGCCGATTCGAACACGTGGCGCGCCGCTATATCGATGAGATCCGCCAAGTGCAACCGCATGGTCCCTATATGCTCGGAGGGTACTGTCTGGGTGGCACTCTAGCCCTGGAAATGGCACGGCAGTTTATCGATTCTGGCGAGACCGTGGGTCTTGTAGCTCTCATCGAGATTTACAACATCCGCGCCATGCGCTGGCCCCTACCGTTGCACCAGAGGTTGATGAATCGTTTTGTCCTCAACCCTTATTTTCACCTGCAGAACTTCATCGCAGCGAAGGGCGAAGGCAAACGTGCTTTTTTCACAGAAAAGCTGCGCGTTGAGACTGCGCGAATCAAGGCGTCGGCTCGTTTCGGTTGGGCTGGCCTTCGGCATCGCCTCCTGCCAAATGCCGCTGCGCCAACGCCTCAAGCCAAAATTGCGGATATCTACGAAGCGGCATTGGGTCAATACGACGTCAGGCCCTATCCCGGAGAATTGACGGTTTTCCTCGCGGAACGTCACCTGGCTGGCTATCACGCTCATTTAGGTGGCTGGGGAGAAGTTGCACAGGGAGGTGTTCGACTCTTCTCGCTCCCCATAAGTCCGCGTGGCAGTCTCGTAGAGCCCTATGTAGGCCAACTCGCCCCCATCCTGCGCGATTGCCTTGACCGGGCGATAGAAAATTCGAAAACCGCCGCACACGAACCTAGTTTGGAACTCGTTTAGCAACTACTAGGTTCTAGCTCTAAGCTATTCTGGGTACTCTATAGATCTCCCAATGTGCCAATGCGGATTCACTAGAAGTTAACGGACGAATTAACATGCAGAACAAGATCCTTGTGACGGGCGGCGCCGGCTTCATCGGGTCCAACTTCGTTTTGCAGTGGATCGCGCACGAGTCGGCGAGCGTCGTCAATCTCGACAAACTCACCTACGCCGGGAATCCTCGGAACGTGGAATCCGTGGCCGAACATCCCGGATACAGGTTTCAGCAGGGTGACATCATTGATCGTGAACTGTTGGCCCGCCTCCTCCAGAGCGAGCGGCCACGAGCCATCGTTCACTTCGCGGCGGAGAGTCACGTGGATCGGTCGATCCATGGCCCCGACGATTTCGTCCGAACCAACGTGAACGGCACTTTCAGCTTGCTGGAAGAGGCGCGCGCATACTGGTCCGCCCTTCCGGAGGCCGATCGGCGAATGTTTCGTTTTTTGCATGTTTCGACCGACGAGGTCTATGGCTCCCTCGGCCCGAACGACTCGGCGTTCACCGAGACTACTCCCTACGCTCCGAACAGCCCGTACTCGGCCTCAAAGGCCGCTTCCGACCACCTCGTCCGCGCCTACCATCACACCTATGGATTGCCCACCCTCACGACCAATTGCTCGAATAACTACGGCCCCTACCAGTTTCCAGAGAAACTGATCCCGTTAATGATTTTGAATGCTTGCAACGGAAAACCGCTCCCGGTTTACGGAGATGGAAAGAACGTGCGCGACTGGCTGTACGTTGAAGATCACTGCAGCGCGATTCGGACAGTACTGTCCGAAGGACGCGAGGGCGAAACCTACAACATCGGTGGATGTAACGAGAAAAAGAATCTCGAAATCGTGGATACGATTTGCGCGTTGCTGGATGAATTTCGCCCCAGCGATCCGGTGCTTCCACACCGCAACCTGGTTGCATTTGTGAAAGACCGTCCCGGTCATGACCGCCGTTATGCGATGGACACGCGTAAAATCGAGCGCGAACTAAACTGGCGGCCGAAGGAAACTTTTGAGACCGGGATCCGTAAAACGGTACTCTGGTACCTGCAGCATGAAGAGTGGGTACGCGACGTCACCAGCGGCGCTTACCGGCAGTGGATTGCAGACCATTACTCCGTCTGAGCTGAAAAAACATCATCATGACAACCTCATCGCAGCCACACTATAAGGGCATCATTCTCGCCGGCGGCTCCGGGACGCGGCTGTACCCCGTGACGCAAGCTGTCTGTAAGAGCCTGCTTCCCGTTTATAACAAGCCCATGATTTACTACCCGCTTTCCATCCTGATGCTGGCGGCCATCCGCGACATATTGATTATTTCGACGCCCGATGATGTACCGAAGTTCGAACATTTGTTGGGCGATGGCAGTAGCTATGGGTTGCGCATTCAGTACGCCGTGCAGCCTAAGCCGCAAGGCATCGCGCAGGCGTTCTTGATTGGCAAGGAGTTCATTGGCACCAGTTGCTGTGCGCTGGTTTTAGGCGACAACATTTTCTACGGACACGATCTCGCGAAGGAACTGCGGGCAGCAACTCGGAAATTCAACGGCGCCCGCGTATTCGCTTACCGCGTGCAAGATCCGGAGCGCTACGGCGTAGTGGAATTCGACCAGAAGGGCAAGGCGCTCAGCATTGAAGAAAAGCCCAGGCAGCCGAAGTCAAGCTATGCCGTCACGGGACTTTATTTCTACGATCCTCAGGTCGTGGAGATCGCCGCCGGAATGAAGCCCTCCGCTCGCGGCGAGTTGGAGATCACCGACGTGAACCGCGAATATCTGCGCCGTGGCCAACTGGATGTCTGCGTCATGGGCAGGGGCATGGCCTGGCTCGATACCGGCACGCACGAAGCCTTAATGGAAGCGGCGCTCTTTATCCAGACGTTGGAGAAGCGGCAGGGTCTGATGGTGGCCTGTCCGGAAGAGATTGCTTATCGCTCCGGCTACATTACTGCACAACAAGTGGAAACCATCGCACAGCCGATGCGAAACAATTCCTACGGCGCATACTTGCTGCAGCTACTGAAAGAGCAAGTGTTCTAGCGCTTAGTTTACCGTGGATGAATCGCGAGAACATTTCAATGAAGAAAAGAGAAACGAAGCTGCCCGGAGTGTTGCTGCTTGAGCCGCGCGTGTTCGGCGACGATCGGGGATTCTTCCTCGAAAGTTACAACGAGCACGTCTTTGCAGAGCTCGGCATCCGCGACAAGTTTGTCCAGGACAACCATTCCTGCTCCAGCCAGAATGTCCTGCGCGGACTCCACTACCAGATCCACCAGCCGCAAGGGAAGCTCGTCCGGGTAATCACAGGAGAGATTTTGGACGTGGTCGTTGACCTCCGCGAGAGCTCGGCCACATTCGGCAAGTGGGAATCGTTCCGTCTGTCCGGTGAGAACAAGTGCATGCTATGGGTGCCGATTGGTTTTGCACACGGATTCCGAGTCGTCTCCGAAAAAACCCACGTGACATATAAAACCACCGATTTCTACGCACCTGAATACGAACGTACCATTGCCTGGGATGACCCCCAACTGAGCATTAACTGGGAATTGCAGAGCGCACCGATTGTTTCAGCGAAGGATCGTCTCGGTGTCGGGTTCAATGATGCAGAGAAATTCAACTAGTTTTCGCGGTTGATGCGGATTACAAGCAATGCGGTATATGGTTCATGAGGAAAGCTGAGGTGCAGGCGACAGAAAAGACTTTTGAATGCGGCGTTATCTGAAATCAATGAAGACGGTGCTGACTGGAGCGGGGATGTTCGTGGCGATTCTCTTGATCCTATTGCAACTGGGTGATCAGAATAAAACCGGTCCGCACTTCTCCGCCATCCAACCCCAATCTGCTGCGAACAGGCCACCAGACAAGACGCCGCAGACGGCGAATGAAATACCGTGCATTGCAACCGGTCCCAATGCAGCCCCGGCTCGGTCACAAACGACGACTGCCACGCCGGTGAAACCGCACTATGTCGATTTGTCCTGGAAAGCTAGCAGTTCTCCCGGAGTAGTGAAGTACAACGTACATCGTTGCACTCCGGGCAGCCCTTGCTCCGCGAACACCTCTGTGATCGACTCCGTTACCGGCACCAGCTACACCGACAGACAAGTCCAGCCATCACACGAGTATTGCTACTTCGTCACCGCCGTCGCGAATGCAGGACGACCAGACAGCGGTCCTTCAAACATCGTCCATGCCGTCATCCCTTCTCCCTGAAGTTTGAAAGCACCTGTCACTTACGGAAGTAACATGTGTTGTTCGCTAAGGAGCTTGGTTCGTGGTCGTTTATGTTTATGAAAAGATGCCTGGTGACTTTCGTAACCCTGCCTCCCTCGCTCACCTGTGGGATAACTGAACTGTAGCCCATCGTTCAAAAACCTGAGCCCGGAAGAAATTTCCGCTGCTATTCGCCGAATACTGGCCGTTCGCGTTCCAAACCTTAGGCAGCAGGCTTAAGCGGCAACGGTGGGAAAGAGACATGGCACCTAACACTCTCAAACCGCGGTCGAATCCGAACCTCCTATCGATCGTGATCCCTTGCTACAACGAGGAAGAGAGTACACCGCTATTACGCACCGAGATCACTAAGTTTATAGATAATTCTCCTTATCCCTGTGAAGTGATTCTAGTAAACGACGGAAGCTCCGATCGGACCATAGAACTGCTTGCGGACTGGTGCCAAGGGGACGATCGCATAAAAGTGCTGAGCTTGTCGCGAAATTTTGGACATCAATATGCCGCTACAGCCGGAATTGACCATGCCGCTGGCGACGCAATTGTTCTGCTCGATGCGGATCTGCAGGACCCGCTAGAGGTCATCCACAAGATGGTTGAGCAGTATCGCAATGGCTACGACGTTGTTTGTGGCCAGCGGGTCGCCCGTTCCGGCGACAGCGTCTTTAAGAAATTTACCGCTTGGTTTTTTTATCGGTTGATGCGGCTCCTTTTCCTGAAGACTCTGCCGCAAGATGTTGGCGACTTTCGTTTGATGTCGAGGCGGTGCGTCGAAAGCCTTCGCTCCATGCGAGAACTCCATCGTTTTCTGAGGGGTATGGTGGCTTGGGTGGGCTATCCCCAGACTTGCGTGCTTTACGAACGGCAGCCACGAGTGGCGGGAACGACAAAATATCCCCTACGAAAAATGATCCGGCTGGCGTGGACCGCAGCCATCTCGTTCTCCGCGCTACCCCTCAGGATCAGCTTCTTCGGAGCAGGAATCATGACGCTGGTCGCGATCGAAGAGGCGATTCGTGCTTTGATCGAGCATTTCGCCGGCAAAACCGTTCAGGGTTGGACATCAATGATGGTAGTCCTGTGCCTGAGCAATGCCGCGCTAATGATTGCGGTCGGCATCCTCGGGGAGTATGTGGGCAGGATCTACGAGGAAGGGAAGGGAAGGCCGTTGTACGTAGTCGCGGATACGTGGAACGTCGCGCAAGACGATGTCCCAAACGACCAATCGGAAGACTCACCGAAGGTGCGCACCACACCGAGCGATGGCAAAGAGATCTCCAAGGCTGCCAAGGCAGGAAGTCGGCAGTGAGGCGCCTTTCGCCTGGTCCGCACCTGTTAAATTGAATCCAGACGACAAGAATCCAAGATGCCGCCACGAAATCGATTTCCGCTCTTCGTCTTTTTGTGCACTGTGTCGATCTTGGCCTCGTGGCATTCTCTCTCCATGACGCTGGGCCTGGCGTTGACGAACGATGCTTACACCCACATCCTTCTGATTCTTCCCCTGAGTCTCGCGCTCATTTACCTCGATTCAAAACGCCAGGATTTGAAATCCACAAATTCAAAAGCGCTTCGCGGCGATCCCCAGCCAAGCCCCCGCATCGGTGCGTCGCTCATGGTTCTCGCGCTGCTTTTTGCCTGTTATGCGAGATGGGGAATGACGTCCGCGCCTAGCGATGTGCAGCTCTCGCTCAGCATGTTCGCCCTCGTCAGTTGGTGGATTGCGAGCATTTTATTCTGTTTTGGAGCAGCTACTTTCCGGTCGTTACTCTTTCCCCTCTGCTTTCTATTCTTCATCGTCCCGACCCCCGAGTTCGCTTTGAACTGGATTGTCGCAATCTTGCAGCAGCAGTCTGCGGTAGCAGCGCGAATGATGTTCCGGGCAGTGGGAGTACCGGTTACGCAGAATGGAATCATGGTGTCCATCCCCGGACTGGACCTCGAAGTTGCGCGGGAGTGCAGTAGCATTCGGTCCAGTCTGTTGCTGGTTGTCACCACCCTGGTTTTGGCCCATCTGTTCCTGCGCTCGTGGTGGCGAAAAGTTCTGCTCGTCGCGGTGGCCCTTCCATTGTCCGTGGCCAAGAACGGACTTCGCATCTTTACCATCGCCGAGCTCGGAACGCGCGTGGACCCCGCGTTTCTCGACGGAAAGCTCCACCACAATGGAGGGATCATTTTCCTCGCGATTGCGGTCGGGAGTGTAGTGGTGCTCTTATGGATCCTTCGGCGAACGGAATTTCAAATGCCGCCGAGCTGTCCTGTGCCAGTGCCTGAATAGGTTAGGCTGTTTGAGTCTGTTATTGGAGAGTCAGTGAACATATTTCACATCGTGGGAGCGCGCCCGAACTTCATGAAGGTCGCTCCCGTCTTGAATGCCCTGAAGCAGCGGACGAATGTGACGCAGACCCTTGTCCACACCGGCCAGCACTACGACGTGAATATGTCGGACGTGTTCTTTCAGCAATTGGACATCCCTGCGCCTGATGTAAACCTGGCCGTCGGTTCGGGCACGCATGCGAAGCAGACGGCGGAGATCATGATCCGGCTCGAGCCTGTCGTGCTCGAGCGCCAGCCCGATATGGTCCTGGTCTATGGCGATGTCAACTCGACCGTTGCCACCGTGCTGGTCTGCGCCAAACTCGGCGTTCAAGTCGGCCACGTTGAAGCTGGACTGCGCTCGTTCGATCGCACCATGCCGGAAGAGATCAACCGCCTCGTAACCGATCAGCTCGCCGATTTGCTGTTCACGCCTTCCGAAGACGGCGACGAGAATCTTCGGCGAGAAGGAATTCCCGCGGAGAAGATCTTTCGTGTCGGCAATGTCATGATCGATTCGCTCGTGCGTCTTTTACCGGCGGCGCAGCAGGCGTTCACGCAAACGACAACCACAGCGACAGGGACGGGAACGAAGTCCGATGGTCTGCCCGAGCGTTATGCCCTGGTCACGCTGCACCGCCCCGCCAACGTCGATGACAGCGAGGTCCTCAAGGGAATTCTGGAGTCGCTGCTCGAGGTGAACCGCGATCTCGCGGTAGTCTTTCCCGCCCATCCGAGAACCCGTAAACGAATTGCCGATTTCAAACTCGACGCCGGGCAGCTGCGCGTGCTCGACCCGCTCCCTTATCTGGATTTTCTCGGATTGCAATCGCATGCAACCGTGGTCATCACCGATTCCGGAGGCATTCAGGAAGAGACAACCTACCTGGGCGTTCCTTGTCTTACCGTACGCGAGAATACCGAGCGTCCGATCACGGTTTCTGTCGGTACCAACGTTTTGGTAGGCCGAGATCGCGAAAAGCTGCGGCGTGAATTGTCGCGAGTGCTTGCCGGCAAAGCAAAGAAAGGAATTGTGCCTCCGCTTTGGGATGGGCACGCGGGCGAACGCATCGCTGGCATTTTGCTGGACCGGCCAGCATTGAGCGCAAAGTGCCGATCTGAAGTAATCTGAAATGATTGCGTCCAGCTGTGGGCTGTTTCCCGCCGAGGAATCAGACAGAGCTCTGAACGAAGTCGAATTCTGTGCAGCCTAGACGCAGTGCAGAAAGCGCGGGTGAAGTAGGCGATGGGCCCGACCAGGGTCACAGCGGCGGTGCCGACTCCGTCCCACCCGCTCCAAATTTGCGGTTTGCCGGTGACACGCTTACCGGGCCGGCCTGGCATAGAAACGGACCCTCATCGAAACAAAAAACTGGGCTACTCTGCGAGCCACATGCTCGCAAAATAGCCCATGTTTACTTTCTTGATTGAATTTAGGATTGCGTCGGCTTGGCTTGCCTTGACCGCAGGAATATGGCCCCGAAACATGTCAGCCCAGCTCCAAGAAGGTAAATCGCAGTCGAGCCGCCCTCCGGAACCTGCTGCTGACATTTCTGATAGTGTGGATCGCATCTTCCACGGTCGGGATCACGGCCGCGGTCGCCGCCTCGGTTTTGGTCGGCAAATGTAGCCGACGCTAAAAAGCAAACCACGACGGTTGCCAGCCACCACTTTGTTTTACTATTGCTCATGCGGTACTCCCGTTCTTTCGAGTATTCGCCGAACCAAGGAGGGGAGTATGGGGGAATTGTAACTATCCACGGTTCTCTTGAATCTTTTTATATTTAACTGGCTCTTTTAACCGGTGTCAAGATGATACTTTTTGCAACATATTGCGCCCAAAGAGTCCTGCGAAGCAAGCACCCGCAAAAGCGTGCTACCAGTTTCCCAAGTAGCCTTTTTCAATCGTTTTCACGATAAAACTAGCCATTTTTGACTGTCAGGATGATATTTCTTGCAACGGTTGCACAAGAATGCAACCTCCAGAATCTCTCTGAAGGCCGTCCCGCCTCCTGCAGATCCGAATGACCAAGCCGGGCAAAATCCCGCTAATAATCGACACCTGGCGAATGACAGGCAATCATACGATGAGTACAGTGAGATCCAACCCGTTATGGGTTTGGAATCACTGCTGTCGCCTGGTTGGAATATCCGCTCTGCTGCGACTCGCTATTCACAGCAGTTGTTACGTAGTAGTAAGTGTCGCCAGAGACGACCGTGCTGTCGGTATACGTAGTCGAGCCGTCGAGCGACGAGTTGATCATCGTGTATGGTCCCCCGGACGCGGTTGCCCGATAAATGTTGTAACCCGCCGCTTCAGCCGAGGGGTTCCACGTCAAATCCACGGTGTGCTGAGTTTGCGTTGCTCCCGTGCCTGTCAGCGCTTGCACGGTGGGCGAGTTCGATGCGTTACTCGGGAATGACAGCGACGCCGAAGTGGCCCCGCTCGACTGCGGCGTGAATGTGACCGTAAAGGTAGCGGATTGCCCGGCGGGAATCGTTGCCGGTAGCAAAATTCCCGAGAGCACAAACTCACTGTTGGAATCGTTCGCCGGCTGAACCGTGACCGTCGCGCCACTCGCGGTCAGAGTGCCGTTGAGCGATGAACTCGACCCGACGGTTACGTTCCCAAAGTTGAGACTCGTGGGAGAAACCGCCAACGTCCCTGCGGCCATTCCGGTCCCGGAAAATCCAATACTGAGCGGCGAGTCCGATGCGTTCGACACAACTGACAAGCTTCCGGTCAGCGCGCCGGCACTTGTCGGCGCAAAGGTTGCGGTAAACGTTATGCTTTGGTTTGGCGTGAGACTGATGGGGAACTCATTCAATCCACTAATAGAAAAGCCCGCACCGCTCACGTTCGCTTGCGAAATAGAGACCGTAGAGCCACCCGTATTAGTCAGCGTCTCCGACAAACTCGCGCTGTTGCCCACTTGAACGCTCCCAAAGGCAAGGCTCGCCGGATTCGCCGTCAGCGTTCCCTGTGCCGCGCCCGTTCCAGAAAGGGGAATGCTCAAGTTGGAGTTCGAGCCATTGGATGTAAGGCCCACGCTGCCACTGGCGGCGCCGCTCGAGACCGGGGAAAACGTCACCGTGAACGACGTGCTCTGGCCCGCGGTCAATGTCAAAGGCAATGCCAATCCACTCAAACTGAAGCCTGTGCCGCTAACCGCGCCCGCAGAGATGGTAAGACTCGATCCGCCGGTGTTAGTTAGCGTTTCCGACAAGTTCGCGCTGCTACCCACTTGCACGCTGCCGAACGCAAGGCTTGTGGGGTTCGCAGTTAATGTGCCCTGGGTCACGCCATTACCAGAAAGCGGAATGGTCAAATTTGAGTCGGCAGCCGTGGAAGTGATGCTCACACCGCCACTAGCCCCCCCGCCTGCGGTCGGAGAAAACGTCACCGTGAACGACGTGCTCTGCCCCGCTGTCAATGTCAAAGGCAAAGCCAATCCGCTCATACTAAATCCCGTTCCACTGGCCGCGGCCGCTGAGATCGTGAGGCTTGCTCCGCCCGTGTTGGTCAGAGTCTCCGGCAAGCTTGCGCTGCTGCCGACTTGGACGCTTGCAAAATTCAGGCTAGTCGGATTGGCGGCGAGTTGACTCGACGTTGTGCCCGTACCCGTAAGAAAGACGTTCGTTGTGTTCCTGTATCCAAAAGCTTCTGCTCGTCCGCTTCTCGAATACTCAAAAGCGATGCCTCCGCTGACGATGCCGCTGGATTGCGGCGCAAAGATCGTGGTGAGGGTTATGCTCTGGTTCGGGCTCAGCGTCAGTGGCGGAACGAGTCCGCTGATGCTGAATCCGGTCCCTGATACTATCGCTCGGAAAATTGTCAGACTTTCGTTTCCCGTATTGTTCAGCACCACCGATTGCGACGTCGTATTGCCGTCCGGAACGCTACCGAAGTTTACGGAGGAGGGACTAGCGGTCAGCTGTGCAGTGGCTGTGGCTGCGAATAGAAAAATATTGAAGAAGACTAATCCGCAACCGACACGCATCCATGGGGAATAATGACGTTTCAATTCGCTTCTCCTGTTCCGTGCCTTACTCGGCACGGCGGGGGATATGGAGCAGCTGCATCGTGTCCTGCGAGAAAAAAGTCCGGCGCAGGCTCCGGTGCATGTAGTTATTATTCGGCTGATATCTGATTACGCACAGATGTCAAAGGGTCAAGACGATGTGGCCGAATGCGATTGCTACGGTGTCCAGTAGGACAGGTAGTCAGTGAGCTACCATTGATAAGTGAAGATGTTCCGCGAGGAATAGTTAGTGCACAAGCGTGCCTGAAAACGGCGAAGGGTGATGACGAGCGTTACTTTTCATAATTGAGACCGAGCACTGCGTGTCCATGATGAGTTATCAGCGCGAACTATGTGAATGCGGTGCCACAAGAGTGTGCCTTTCATAGAGTACTCAGTAGAACCGCTAGGGTGACGATGAGTGAAAGTTGTCATTTCTCCGTCGCGAGTAAGTCTCGGCGCGAAGGAGTTGATTCAGGTATCGCACATCAGAATGAAGGAAGATACACGCGGTAGTACATGTTAGAGATTGTGTTATTTGTACTTAAGCGGGGTGAATGAATCTCGACTCACGGTGTTCTGTAATCTACTCCTGTAACATACGCGTTCCATGGCGTCGACGGCTCCATCGAATAGCGCGCAAAAAACGAAACGTCCTAGCTGATTTTAGTCATTCTGTAGAATGCACTTCCGAGTTTTCCAAATGCACTCCCGATTTTGCGCCATAGCGCGCCCTTCGCCAAGATCGATTCATGCGATGCCTTCCCCTGTTTGTAATCGCATGTCTGTTGTGCGGGGTGGTGACAGCTCCCGTCTGGGCCCAGCAGTTGCAATGCAGTCCGTGCAGGCATGGCTTCAACAAGGTACTGATCGGTAATTCCGGTTCCTTCTCCTTCGAGCTCTCGAACACCGGGAGCAAAGCAGTGCGCATTGCGTCCATTTTGGTCCAAGGGAGCCCCTTTTCATTTGGCGACTTTCCATTGCCGGCGCATATCAACCCTGGTGCCAGCGTTCAGTTGACCGCCATTTTCACTCCGATGGCCTTGGGATATACCTCCGGCAGTCTGACCATCAGAAGCAACGCCGTGGATTCCTCGCTGGAGCTGAACGTCGAGGGTGACGGCGTCGCGGACACGAGTTCTCAATTGGAGGTCACTCCCGCGACGCTCAATTTCGGAAATGTCACGGTGGGATCGACTGCCACGCAGCAGGCTACGCTCACGGCCACGAACGGTGCTGTCACGATTACCTCCGACCGCACGACGAACTCGGAGTTTGCCATCCTCGGACTGGACTTGCCAATCACCATTCAAGCCGGACAAAACCTCCCCGTCACCATTCAATTCGCGCCCGGCACGTCCGGCACAGGCTCCGGAAAAGCCGGTTTCATCAGCAATGCACAGAACTCCCCCACAATCGAGCAACTGACCGGCACGGGGGTCCCTGCAGGCTCCCATAGTGTCGATCTCTCATGGGTTCCAGGAGATGGGAATGCGGTGGGATACAACGTCTATCGCGGCACCGCGAACGGAGGTCCTTACCAGATCATCAATAACGCGCTGGACGCCTCCACCAGCTATACCGATGAGACGGTTGCCTCTGGGACGACCTACTTCTACGTCGTAACCGAGGTCAACGCCGAAGGCCAGCAAAGCGCCTATTCCAACGTCGCAAAAGCGGTGATTCCAGGCTCCTAGCCCTTGGAGCCCCCGGTGCAATGCCAGCGTTCGCTTTACGTTCGCCTGTACCTAATGAAAAAGGCACTGGCTGTCTAGAGGATGCGCATCGGTCCTTCCGGCATCCAATCAGCCTCTTGACCGTCTCCCCCGCTCCCGATAGCCTCTTTCTATAGCTTCCTCCATGGCTGCCTCCGATATTCCCGACCATCGGCCCGTAACTGATTCACAGGGAAATACTTCCAAGCGCCATCCTGACCCCGACGAAGCGCAACTTTCCCCTCCGCACGGGGTTTCTACCAACGTGAGCAGCGTGGCCATCGATCGCGCAGTGCTGAATGGCGGAACGCTCGGTCGCGGTCTGCTCAACTTGGCAGCAGATCCGCCGCCGTCTGGGCCTGATAAGACGGCAAATTTCGTCGGAAATTCAGACGACACCTCAGCCCAGGGTGATTCCGACATCGATGCGATGTTGCGGGTGAAGGCCGGCGATGAATCCGCCTTCTCTTATCTGGTGCAGAAGTATCGCCGCCCGATGGTGGGCTTCATGTACCGCATGTGCCACAACCCGTCGACTGCCGAGGAATTGGCGCAGGAAGTTTTTCTGCGCGTGTATCGCTCGCGTACCAGTTACGAGCCGAGTGCCAAGTTCACCACCTGGCTGTATCGCATCGCGACCAATCTCGCCGTCAACAACGCGCGCGACTCGCGCCACGAGCGTCCTGAGAACACGGTGCGGCTCGACGAGCCCGACCAGGAAACGGGCACTACCCCCGATCTGGCCGACGAGTCGCTCAGCGCAGAAGAGCAGATCCTGAAGCAAGAGCGTCTGGCAGCGATCCGCAGTAAAGTGAACGCGCTGCCCGAGCGCCAGCGCGTCGCCGTCATCATGCACAAATATCAGCAAATGGATTACCGCCAGATTGCCGGAGTACTGAAGCTGAGCGAGTCCGCCACCAAGTCGTTGCTGTTCCGCGCCTACGAAACGCTGCGCGAGCAGCTGAAAGAGTTCGTTTCGGGGAAGTAGAGGAAAGCTGTATGAACTGCAATCAAATTCGCGAACTGTTGCCGGACCTGGCCGCTGGCATCGATGCTTCGACGCCGGAGGTTAAACAACATATTGCATCCTGTGACCAGTGTGCCACCCATCTGCACGATCTGCAGAAAACGATGGCACTCCTCGACGAATGGCAAGCGCCCGAACCGTCGCCATACTTTGATACCCGCCTCCAGGCCCGTTTCCGGGAAGAGAGACGCGCAGAAACCGCGCATCCCGCCGCAGCGTGGTTCCAATGGCTGCGGCATCCGGCCTG
Source organism: Terriglobales bacterium (assembly GCA_050010155.1). Classification (GTDB taxonomy): domain Bacteria; phylum Acidobacteriota; class Terriglobia; order Terriglobales; family Acidobacteriaceae; genus Acidiflorens. The sequence continues at coordinate 50,789 of JBEKLO010000028.1, read as the reverse complement.
GGCTGGCTCTCTGGCTGCCGTACTCTTTGCTGCCGCGTTCTTGGTCGGCAACAGGTCTTACATCTCTCAAACGGAAACCATTGCGACCAAGCCGCCCTCCCTCAGTCTCCCGGTTGAGCCCGGAACCGCGGTCGGGGATCTGCAAGCGCTCGACAGGAACGACGATTTGTACGCTGATTTCGATATGCTCGACGATCTGCAGGTGCAGGACGACGTAACCGCGAATCCGTAAAATGCGCTGCCATGTAAGACCAGGAACGGGACGCCAAGGAATGTTCGGCCGGCCACAAATCGTGAACTACCTGAGAGCCAAGGGTGCCCCACTCATCGCGTACTTTGCGATGAGTGGGATCCCGCTTCTGCTGCTAGGGTCCCTGTTCGCCCAAATGTCCTTCGCGCAAACCCGGTATCCGCAGTCCCAACCGCAACAGCGCCAGCAGTCGCAATCCGCGGACGGAGAGTGGCACCATTTTCAGAAAGAAGGGAATCCCAGCCCCAGTCGCTCCAATCAGGCCCATGGGCCGCAGAACCGCCCCGGACACGCCGGAAACTGGCTTCGCCACTATAAAGATATGCCGCCCGCGCAGCAGCGCCGCGCGCTCGAAAATGACCCGCAATTCCGGAAGCTTTCTCCGCAGCAGCAAGCCCGGTTGCGGAGCCGACTGCAGCATTTTTCCAGCCTGCCTCCGCAGCAGCAGGAACGCGTCCTCAATCGCATGGAAACCTGGGAGCACCTGACTCCCGACCAGAAGCAGCAGGCGCGCCAGGTCTTTCAGCAGTTCAAGCAGTTGCCGCCCGACCGCCGCCAAGCCGTCAACCGCGCCATCCGCGATATGCGCGCTCTGACGCCCCCACAGCGCGATCAACTCATCAACTCCGACCGCTACAGGAATGCATTTTCGCTGCAAGAGCGAGTCATCCTCAGCGGAGCCGCCCACCTTCCCCTAGCCCCCGACGAAGGCCTGCAGGCAGGCCCGCCCGAATAACAAAGTCGAAAAATTGGGGTGTGGGGGGCGAGGATTTGCCCCGCCTAACGGAACGAAATCCCGTCCACGCATAAGGCTAAGGAACTTGTCTGTTGGAGAGAAAAGAAAAGCGAAGAGCGAAGAGCCAAAAGCCACCTACCGCCTAATCAGCGCCATAACCCATCCCGCCACAAACACGCCACCGACGAACAAAGCAAAGCAATAAAGCCCGTACTTCACCTGTTCCATCGTCGAGTTGCGCTGGGTGATCCCGAAGACGATCGATGCGAAGAGCGCGAATACCACCGCAGCCGAGAAGTGCGACAAGTTGATCGTCACGGTTTCTTACCCAACGCAATGTGATGCGCATCCGCGGCCGCGATGAAGTTCAGCAGGCCGGCCACAATCAGAAATGTTTTGCCGTAGTCCGCCGCTGCATTGGCTGCCATCACGTTGCCCCAATCCATGATGCGCGCCAGAAAATACAGCGCTCCCGAACCCACGTCGCCCACGAACCCAAGCATGTCAAGAATATCGCCGCCGTTTGGCTGGTAAATCCGGCCTTGCATTCCGAGGCCGATCAGGAACATCGCGACCACCGAAATCATCAGCAGGATGCCGCGCCCAAAGCGCTTGAGCAGAATGTGTCCGCCCCCCGGAATCAGCCAGCCCACGATCGGCGCCACAATCGCCATGGTCGTGAGCGGGAACTCCTGCTCACCCTCTGTGTTTTTGGATTTATCTGTCGTCGCCTTGACCATTCAGATCGTCACGATCTCTCGTTGAATTTTACCAGTGACTTCGGCGCTGCCCGCCCGCACCAGCACATCAACCTCCAGCCGCACGCCAAACTCCGGCAGGTAGATTCCAGGCTCGACCGAGAATATGGAATTGGGCAGTATGCGCCGCTCGTCATGAATTTCCAGATCATCCATGTTTGCGCCATTCGCATGCACTTCGGTCGCAATCGAGTGCCCTGTGCGATGGATGAAATAATCCCCGTACTTTGCCTGCTTGATAAGCCCGCGCACTGCGTGATCCACTTCCCATCCCGAGATGGGCCGCGCGGCTGACACCGCATCCTGCACGGTTTTCACCCCGATGTCGCGCGCCTCGCTCACAATCTTGAAAATCTCCCGCTGCCGGTCCGATGGCGTCTTGCCCACAAATCCCATCCAGGTGATGTCGTAGTAAACCGCCCCCGGCGTATTTTTCTTGGCCCAAACGTCCAGCAGAACCAGGTCGCCTTCGCGAATCGCTACGGGATGCTTCGCGCTCGGCTCGTAGTGCGGGTTGCCGCTATGTGCATTCACCGCGACAATCGGCGGATCGTCAGTAACCATGTTTTCGCGTGCGAACGCTTCCATAAAAAACTGCTGGATTTCATGCTCGTGCACACCGCCGTTGCGCACCCGCCGTCCAATTTCCTTGAATGCTTCGGCGGTCACCTCATCAATCACATCGCGCGCCGCGAAATGCGATTTGATCTGCTCGTCCGACAGAGTCGCTTCAAACTGCGCGATCATGTCCGCCGCGCTCACAATGTTCTTTCCCAGACCGCGGATCATGTCCGCCGTCCCCGCGTCCACCATGGAAATCGTGAAAACAAAATTGTTCGGCGAATACTGCATCGCCACATCGCGATGCGCGGCCAGCATCTGCTTCAAGCCGTCGAACAATTCCTGCCATCCGGCGTACTGTTTCTTAGTTCCGGGCAATGAATCCAGGTGCCCCGACTCAATCTTGTGCACCAGTTTGATGGGATCGCCTTTGGCCGGGATCAGGTAGTACCAGCGCCGCGTGACCATCAGCCCATCCGGCAGCCCCAAAACGCGGTAAGCGATCGGGTCGCGATGGTGATGATCGTAAAAAAGCCAGGCGTCAATGTTGCGCTCGCGCAACGCGTTCTGAATGGCAGATAGATCCATATATACGAAGAGTTATTCTACACGACCGAGTGTAGGGCGGGCGCCCCCGCCCGCCGCCGTTGATGTTGATTCTGATCTTGCCTTTGTTCTTCCAGAAAACAGCACGCGACCCAGCAGTAAAACCCAATTCTCAAGTCGATGCACAGTCCGACCTAAAGCTGGACCGTAATAGCGATCATGGCGTCGCGCAGCAGCCCGGGTTCCTTGTTGCGCCTTACATTGTACTGACTAGTCAGATAACTAGTCAGTTATTATGCGGCGACTGCTTGCGCTGGTGAAAACATGACTGGGACGATCGGAATGATCTCCGAACAATTGCTCTGGGATTAATTCCGCATGTGCGCTCCACTGTCCGAATTTGCCAAGCGGTGTCCTGAAACGGACAGCGCGAACTCGCTTATCGCACATTAAGTCGTTTACAATGTGGCGCTTGATATTGGCAAACACGATGCTGATACACCGCCAGAGAGGGCTAACAACATGTCGTTCGTTCGCGATCTGAGAGTTGCAGCTTACTCGTTAATACGGACTCCAGGGCTGGCGATCGCCGTGGTTCTCACGCTGGCGCTCGGCATCGGCGCGAACGCTGCCATTTTCACCCTCGTGCGCGGCGTGCTGCTCAAGCCTCTAGTCAATCGCGACGAGGACCGGCTGATCTATATCCGGCAGAGCGCCCCCGGAATCGGCGACGAAAACACTGCGTTTTCCGTACCCGAGTTACAGGACTTGCGTGCGAGCGTGAAAACCGTGAGCGCCTTTGGCGACTTCTCCCAGATGGGCTTCACCATGATCGGCCTCGGCGAGCCCCGTTCCATTCGAGGCGGCGTTGTCGGCGGCAATTATTTCGACGTGATGGGCCTTCGTCCCGTGCTCGGTCGTCTCATCGGGCCTCAAGACGACGGTCCGAACGCCGCCGGCGTGGTCGTTCTCACCTACCGTTTCTGGACGAACTCTCTTCACAAGGACCCTTCGGTCATCGGCAAAACGGTTCGCCTGGGTAGCATCGGCGATCGCTCTGCTACGGTCATTGGCGTCCTCGAGCCTTGCGTCCCCTATCCGCAAGATACGGAAATCATCTCCAACATCGTCACCAGCCCGCATCATCTTTCGGCAACCATGGTCACCGGCCGCGTCCATCGCATGACTGAGCTTTTCGGCCGTCTCGCTCCCGGGGCCACTGTCGAACAGGCTGGGGCTGAGTTGCGCTCCGCCTACGACGCGATGAAGAAGGAACATCCTGAAGCGTATTCGAAGGAAGCGAACTTTCAGATCGGGGTGAAGTTGCTTCATGACGAGATCACGTCGGGCGCCCGGACCGTGCTGCTGGTGCTGCTGGCAGCGTCAGGGCTGGTCTTCATCATCGCGTGTTCCAATGTTGCCAACCTGATTCTCGCGAGGACGGTTCGCCGCGAAGGGGAGCTTTCGGTGCGCGTGGCGCTGGGCGCAAGCAGAGGCGCGTTGCGCCGCATGCTGTTGGCGGAAAGCCTTCTGCTCTGCGGCGCGGGCGCTGCGCTCGGTGTAATCAGCGCGCAGCCGATGGTGGCGGTCCTGGCGCGCTACGCGTCGCGTTTCTCCATCCGGGCGCTCGATTTCAAAGTCGATTCCAGCTTGCTTTGGGTCGGAGCGGTGCTGGCTGTCGTGGCCGCTGTGATTCTGGCCTTCGTCCCGCGCCTGCCCTCTTCATCCGGCACGTCGGGTGGACTGAGCCTGGCCAGCGGTAGTGTGCGGATCACCGGCAGCACCAGTCGCCGCCAGCGGATCTTCGCGGTGACACAAATCGCCGCGTCGTTCGTGTTGCTGGCCGGCGCAAGTACGTTGATCACTACGCTGATCGCACTGCAAAGGGCGCAGACAGGTCTGGACACGCAGCACGTCCTCGCCATCGACGTCCCGCCTATGTCTTACGGGAAAACGCCCCAGCAGGTCGTCGATTTCTACAAGGAATCGATGCGTCGCATTGATGCTCTGCCCGGCGTCAGCAAGACCGCGTTCGGCAACATGGTTCCGTGGCGTGACCCCGGCTTCGGTCCTGGCCTGCAATTCTCCGCTGACGGACACGTCCATGCCCCCGGCGTCGAAGATCCCCGGGCGCAGTGGCAGGCCATCTCTCCCGGATTTTTTGCGGCGCTCGGCGTTCCCATCATCGCCGGCCGCGATTTCAACGCCCTTGATAACCAAAACGAAAAGAACCAAAACCAGGATAGCCAAAAACAAGCGGAGCCGGTCGTGATCGTTAGCCAGACTCTCGCGCAACGCATGTTCCCCAACCAGGATCCGATCAATCGGCACGTCTACTGGACTGATCCCGTGCTGCAGTTCGTCTCCGGGACCGATGCCGAAAAGGCGCGTATTATCTCGCCGCATCGCATCATCGGCGTCACCGCCGATATCGACGACTATCACGTCGTGCCTGAGCCCACACTGACCGTCTATAGCCCCTTTGACGAGGGACCGTTGTTTGGCGGTCGCCTTTTCATCCACACCGGTGCAAATCCCTACGCCCTGGTCCCGTCGGTCACGCGCATCATTCGCGACATGTCCGCCGAACAGCCTGTAGAGCACGCGGCCACTCTCGAAGACATTCGTGCAGAAGTTCTCACGCCGGACCGTCTGAACTCGCTAGTGTTTGGCGTATTCGCGGCGGTCGCGCTGGCGATTGCAGTGGTCGGCGTGGCGGGCGTGCTGGCGTTTTCGGTGAGCGCGCGCACGCGGGAATTCGGCATCCGGCTGGCCCTCGGATCGGAGCCGCAGCGACTGCTCAAGAGCGTGCTCGCGGAAGGCACCGTGATTGCCGCGGCGGGCCTCGTTGCAGGCGCGGCATTCGGGTTTGTGCTGACGCGTTTGGCGGGAAGATATTTCCTGGACATCAAGATGCCGGGCGCATTGCCGGTGTTTGTCTCTGCGTTCGTGCTGATGGCGGTCGCGGTTATCGCCTCGGTGCTGCCGGCGGCACGCGCTGCGCGCGTCGATGTGATGGAAGCGCTGCGCTCCGAGTGACCGCGCGTCAGCTAAGTTATTGATTCATAAATACTTTACTGGTAAGTCCTTATTCCTCAAAGACCTGGGAAAAATTAGGCGCCAAGTCTTTGATTCTAAAAGACCGCACCAAGAGGGGTCCACGATCGCGCAGTAAAATTGATCGCGGCCCAGATTCAGTGTCCAGTTTCTATTCGCCGTACTTCTCTTTGAGCGTGCGCGCCATTTCGTCCCGAAACTGTCGGTAGTCAACATGTACCGTTGCCCGCAAAGCCGCTTCGCTGGAGCTGCCCTGCGACATCAGTTGTAAAATGCGTGCGATTTCGCTGACGCCGTAAGCGTCGCGAATATATTCAGCGGCTGCCAGAGATTCGGCATAAGCGACAGTAGCCACAGGCGCGGAAAAGTTCATGAAACTCCCCTCGAGCACATTAAAAGGAATCTCATTTCCCGAGGCGAAAAGCTGCGCCAGTTGGTGTCCGTTGGAAGCCGAAGATCTGCCCTCTTCCATCTGTGCGATGCCTTCGTTCAGCCAGGTTGGGCAACGATTGCTCGACATCTGCGAGACAAAGGAGTGAGTCAGTTCATGTTTAAGTACGCGAGCCAGCTCAGGCGTAACGCTCTGCATGCCGCTGATCGGAATTCGCAGCTTGCCATCGTTGATGGCTCCGCTCCAGGAAGGCGCGCGGGTCACGTCGAAGAACGTCTGTTGGGTATAAAGCGTAACGGCGATCGTATTGCGGGGCGAATATCCCAGATCGCTCGTCAGATCGTCATAATCGGAGTCGAGAGTAGCGAGCAGCTCACGCCGGAAGTTCTCGGAAGTGTCCTTGCCTTCGTAGTGCAGGTTAAAGTGGCTGCTTTCGCGTTGCGAAAAATCCGATTCCGCCGTCGATTCGCGCTCGGCCCGAGCCAGATATTGGCTGACCGTCGGATCGGGACGCAACGCAAGCGATTTCTTCCACGAGCGAATGGCATCGGGAGTATGATCGCTGGCGAATTGCACGAATCCCAGCATGCCGATGGCATCCGCAGAATCGGGATCAATGCTGGCCGCGTGTTGCGCATAAGGCAGCGCTTCCGCAGCATGGCCTGTGCGCATCAGCGTGGCCGCGTAGTAGATCAGTAAGGTGGAGTTATCCGGCTGATAGCCGAGTGCGGATTCGTAATAGTGCTTCGCCTGCGGGAAGTTGCCGTGATCGGATTCGTGCTTGCCCGCGAGAAAGTATGCCGTGGCCGCGACTTCAGGACTGTTTCCTTGTGCAAGGCTGGCAAGCGCATCGACATCAACCTTGCCGTCGCGGATAACCTTTTCCGCGACGTCGGCTTCGTGATGGAATGAAGGCGTCGGTGGCGTGATATCCGGAGCATTTCCGACCGCTCCAGAACCAGCGTGACCTGGCGCAACGCCGCCGGCGTCGATATGGTCGACCGACGACTTCGGGATCGCGTAGGTGTCTTCGCCGAGATCGTATTCGATGTGGTCTTTAGTCTCGCGAACCTGGTCAGCCCAGATCGTGCGTCCATTTTTAAGATGAATGACGTCGGCGCCCGCAGGCAGCGCTGGCAATAGCACTAGAATCACTAGAATGACGATAGAGGTTCGCACTTGGCTGATTCTAGCAACCGGCTGAAAGGGTAGTAAGGTGACCAAGGTGCCGGGGCGAGAGTCAGTTCCGCAACCTGAGTTAGGATGCGAAGATGCCCGAGAATCCAGCCTCAGAGAAGCATTCTTTCGGGCTGGGCATCGTGAAGTGAGCTTTCCTGCATCCCCGTAAAAGGTGCCTTTTCCCGAAGTCTCCTTATGAAGCCGTCTGGGGTTCGGTTATGCCCGATGATCGCGTTGGTTTGGTGCCTCGTGACCGCCACGGCCTGGGCGCAGGCAGCGGCTCCGGCCTCCGACTGTCCGCAAACCGCAAGCGCGCTTTATGCGCGGCTCCGCTCCGTCGGCCTTGATCCGCAACGCGTATATCACGTTCGCGAGGCCACCATTGACCGGCCGAGTCTCCACCTCGATCTCGACGACGGCACGCTCGCCTTCACCGAAGATATTTGCGGGCGTATCACGGGGGCATTTTTTCAGGGCGAGGGCGAGGTACGCCTGCGTCCTCCGAACCGGGCCGAACGCGGCTCCCTGGCCCTCTTTACGGGGATGGCGATTCTCGAAGAACAGTTTACTTCGGGATATCTCCGCTTCAACGACGACACCGCCGCGCTCTTGCAGCCATTTCTTTCGCCCGCGCCCGACAGCGCGGAATTCATCAAAGACTGGGACGACGCCACCCGCACCCTGGCGGAGTTTGACGGCCTTCATCTGCTGCTGGACTTCTCTCATTTTCTTCCCGTGCAGGGTAAAAACGCAGGCGGAAACGACCTCGCTCGAAAATTTCCACCTCTTCTGCACGCCCATTTGCTGGGCAAGAAGCTGAGTGGCTTTGAAGTGTTCTGGGATGCCTCGCTCCCCGAGCCGTTATGGGCAGGTCAATCGCGCATTAAAGACGATTTCCCGTTCTTCGATGTTTGGACGTCATTTACTCCCAAGTTAACGGGTGCCGCGCCCGTTCCTGCGAACATGGTTGACGCCTCGATCGCGGCCTTCCGGATTCAGGCGACGGTCGAGCCTCCGACGAGATTGCAAGCCACCACGGAGCTGAAGCTCCGAGTTCGCAGCGGAGGAGAACGAACCGTGCTGTTTGAGTTGTCGCGCTACCTTAAGGTCGAGTCGATTGAGGCGGCTGGGCGTCCAGTGGACTTCATCCAGAACCCCGCGATCGAAGGCTCAGCCTTGCAGCGGAAGGGAAATGACTTGGTCGCGGTGGTATTTCCGGCTCCCCTTGCGCCCGGGCAGGAATTGAAACTGCGCTTTACCTATGCGGGCGACGTTCTGTCCGAAGCCGGTAACGGCTTGCTCTACGTGGGCGAGCGCGGCACGTGGTATCCGAATCTAGGTTTAAACCCGGCACAGTTCGACATGGAATTTCACTACCCGCCGAGCTGGACCCTCGTCGCCACGGGAAAACAGACTTCACCAGCGGCCGGTGACGCAGAAACAAGCCAGGAAGCAGCGGCCGAAAGGGTTTCGCGCTGGACTTCGGAGCGACCGATTCCGCTAGCCGGATTCAATCTGGGCAAATATGTCCGAGCCGAAGCCAGAGCGGGCAACATCCTGGTAGAGGCCTACGGCACGAAGGGAGTGGAGAAGTCCTTCCCCAAGGCGCAATCGCAGGTCATTGTGACCCCAATTCCCCCCGGTGGCGACAGCTCAAGACCGCTAACTCCGCTCACGGTGACTCCACCGCCTCCCTCGCCGGCGCACGATGTGCAGACCGTCGCGGACCGCGCGGCCAAGGCTATCGAGAGCTTTTCCAAGTGGTTTGGCCCCTACCCGTACAGCTCCCTTGCGCTAACCCAGATGCCCGGTAAGGAGAGCCAGGGATGGCCGGGCTTGGTGTTCCTGTCGAGCCTCGCGTTCCTAAGTCCGCAAGAGCAAGCGGATTTACATCTCGATCCGCTCTCCCGTGAGCTCGACAGCCGGGTTCTCGTCCACGAAACGGCTCATCAATGGTGGGGCGACCTGGTGCTGTGGAAGAGCTATCGCGACCAGTGGATTGCGGAAGGTTTGGCAAACTATGCGTCCCTGTTGCTGCTGGAGCAACAGAATCCCGCACAATTTCACCTGGTACTCGAAACATACCGTCAGGACCTTCTCAGCAAAAATAAAGATGGAGAGTGGCTGCGCGATGCCGGACCAGTAACGCTAGGTCAGCGGCTCGACTCGTCGCATTTCCCCGGAGGATACGAGGCGATCAGCTACGAACGCGGCACCTGGCTATTTCACATGCTGCGATCCATGTTGCACGATTCAACTTTGCGCGATTCCGAAACGGCATCCCGTTCCCGGAAAGGGCGCGAGAATCCGGAGCTTAACTCAGAAGAACCCTTCTTTAGGGTGCTACGAAAAATCAGAGACCGCTACGCGGGTAAGAGCATCAGCACGCAGGAACTGGTACAAGCCTTCGAAGAGGATCTGCCCCGCCCACTTTGGTACGAGCATCGCCGCAAACTGGACTGGTTTTTGCAAAGTTGGATTGACGGCACTGCCATCCCAGAGCTCGAAGCACGGGAGATTCGCTTCGCGAACAAAGCTGGTGTGACCACAGTTACAGGCGTGATCGTTCAAAAGGACGCGCCCGACGACTTAGTCACGGCCGTTCCCGTCTATGCCACGACGCCCGGAAACACGCTGGTTTTTCTCGGCGAAGTGCTGGCAGATGGTCCGGAAACTGGCTTTAGACTCGTCGCTCCAAGCGACGTGCACAAGATAGTCCTGGACCCTAAGCAGACAATTCTCACCGCGCCCAAGTAAATTCCGAACATATTCCCACCGATTCTCCGATGTTCGTTCGAACGATACAGACCTTGGTGCGTTGCGCAACGATTTTTCGAAGCCCTTTAGGATTCGCAATTGCTGAAGAGGAATCAGAAAGAAAACTGGAGGATGCGATGACTCTTCAGCCCTACTTGTACGCAAACGATCAGTCCCGGCGCCGCACCATTCTTCTGGTCGAGGACGAGCCTTTTGTGCGAGAAGCCACGTGCAATATTCTCCAACGCGCCGGTTTTGAAGTTCTGCCTGCCGCCAATGTGCCAGATGCTTTGAAGATTTACGAACAGCGTCAACGCAGCATTGATTTGGTGATGACTGACATGGTGCTTCCGGGAGCGAGCGGCCAGCAACTTGGCCAGGATCTGCGGCGGCGTTCTCCAGAGGTCAGGGTTCTGGTGACGTCCGGATATGGGAACCCCGAGTACAACGGAGAAGCGCCAGAGTCTCACATGTATTTTCTGGCGAAGCCGTATTCGAGGAAAACCCTACTGGAGAAAGTTGAGCAGATTCTCGAAGTAACCCACTCCCTGCCGGCGGCGCAAGTGGGTTAGTGTCCGAGGTGTGCGGTTTCCTCCACGAGTGATCCCCGTGCTCCTTGTGGTTATAAATTTCTAAGGCAGTAGAGTCTATTCAACCAGTAGCACCTCTGGACGGTTATAATCCTCCGTTCCCAACTTCGATTCCTAAAATCGTTGTCGGCTGAATTACCGAAGGAGCAAGCATGAAACTGGAAGGGCGAGTCGCGCTGGTTACGGGAGCATCGCAGGGCATTGGTCACGCCTGTGCGCTGGCCCTGGCGCAGGAGGGTGCGAGCGTAGCGGTAGCGGCGCGCAATCGGCAGAAACTCGACGAGTTGGTCGCCCAGATCACAGCGGCGGGAGGCAAGGCAGCAGTATTCGTCATGGACGTGGCCGACGAAGAGCAGGTCAAGTCCGGAATCAAGTCGGCGATCGCGCAATTCGGCAAGATCGACATCCTGGTAAATAACGCCGGTATCACGCGCGATCAACTCGTCATGCGCATGAAGCGAGCCGATTGGGACGCGGTGCTGAATACGAATCTGACCTCCGCCTACCTGTGCATCCAGCAGGTGATCGGTTCGATGCTCAAGCAGCGCTGGGGACGGATCATTAACATCACCAGCATTTTCGGCCAGACAGGTCAGGCAGGCCAAGCGAATTACGCAGCGTCGAAAGCCGGGCTGATCGGCCTGACGATGGCGATGGCACGTGAGGTAGCATCACGCAATATAACCTGTAACGCGGTAGCCCCAGGTTTCATTGAGACCAACATGACGGCAGTCCTGAGTGACGAATTCAAGCAGAGTGCTGCAAAGCAGATCCCGCTCGGCCGGGTGGGCGTGCCCGAGGACATTGCGAACGCCGTCTGCTTTCTGGCTTCGGATGCAGCCTCCTACATCACCGGTCACGTGCTCAACGTGAACGGCGGCATGCTGATGGGATAGCGAAGCCGGATTCCACCGTGGATTTCGGGTGGCATTCTCTTCAAGCCTGAGCTGCAACTGTCAAAAATCACCAAATTGCCCACCAAAGCTCAATTGACTTCCCCCTCGTTTCGCGGGAAACTCGCCTCTGAGCCTGCTTTTCCGCGCATTGCTGCAGGCTGCCGGAACAAAATATGTTCCCGCAACCTATGTCGAGGTCCGAGATCGGCCCTGATGCTTCGCCCCGTGACCTGCCCCAGATTCTTGAGCAGCACCTGCGCGGCGGTTTTCCGCTCGACCTCGCTCTCGATTTAGTTCTCAACGAACTCGTAGTCCGCGCCGCCACTGCTACCCATGCCACCGCTGCGGCTCTCGCCCTCGTCCGCGGAAACGAGATGGTCTGCCGCGCCGCCACCGGACCCCTGGCCCCCGATCTCGGCATCCCCATCAACACCCGCGACGGTCTCTCCGGCGCCTGTCTCGAAACTCGGCAACCCCAGCTGTCCGTCGATACCGAGTTCGATCCCCGCGTCGATCCCGCCGTTTCCCGCCGCCTGGGTATTCGCTCCATCCTCATCGTTCCTGTCTTTGACAGCTACCCCAATAGAAAGGACAGGACTGCAGAGTTCACCGGAATCTTGGAAGTCTTTTCCGCCTCTCCCGCCGCCTTCTCCAGCGCCGACCAGAAAGTGCTGGAAGGCTTCGCTGAAGAGTGCGCCCGCATTCGCCAAGCCGCCATCGAACTCAGTCAGCGTAACCCTGTCGCCGCGGTGATTCCGCCCGAACCTGTGCCGCTCGACTTCGTCTCATCCGAGCACCTTGCGGTCCGAGCTCTGCCCCCTCATCGCTCTTCTTACGAAGCTTGGACCTTGGTCCTCGGATCTCTAGTCATTCTGGCCTCCATTGCCCTCAGTTTTCTGGTCGGCTCCCGTATCGGATGGTTACGCCCAACTCCGTCGCGTGCCGAGGTCTCGCAACCCGTTCCCGCCGCGGCAATCGCGCCGGCGACCACGCCAGCCGGCCCGGCAAATCACCCATCAAAAGCAAAGACAGAAAAATCGTCTAGCCCGCCAACTTCGGCTCCCGCCGCCAGCGAATTAGTCGTCTACGAAAAAGGCAAAGTCATTTTCCGTATGAAGCCCGCTCCCTCCAAACCCAACAGTGATTCCATCGTAGAAGCATCGTCGACCAGCAAAATCGCCCCAACCCAAAGCGTCTGGCTCGCGCCCGAGCAAGCCGAGACCCACCTCCTCAGCCGCACCGAGCCCCAGTATCCGCCAGAGGCCCTCGCCGCTCACCGGTCCGGCAACGTACTTCTCGAGGTTCATGTAGCCGAAGACGGCTCAGTCTCCAACATCCGAACCCTAAGCGGAGACCCCGTCCTGGCCAATGCCGCCAAAGAAGCCGTCCACAACTGGCGTTACCAGCCCTACCGCAAAAACGACCACCCCACCCGGTTCCAGACGGATGTAACCCTCAGCTTTAACCTCCCGAACTAGATCGATCGACAATCGACGTTGTCATCCTGAGCGAAGCGTGTACTTCACGAAGTGAAGTGCCCGCGCAGTCGAAGGACCCCTACATGTTCACGCTCAACGACAATGCGGGGAATTCTCCCGTGCAAGCTGATCGACTACGAAAATGCCAACTCCTTAGCTCGTTGCACCGCCTTTACCACCGCCTTGATCAAGGTCACGCGCAGCTTGCCCTCTTCCAATTCCATGATGCCGTCAATCGTGCATCCCGCCGGAGTAGTCACGGCATCCTTCAGCAACGCCGGGTGATCTCCCGTCTCGAGCACCACCCGAGCCGCGCCCATCGTGGTTTGCGCCGCTAGCAACGTAGCGATATCGCGCGGCAGTCCCACCTTCACACCCGCTTCCGCCAGCGATTCCAAAATAATGTAGATATACGCCGGCCCGCTCGCGGACAATCCCGTGACCGCGTCCATATGTTTTTCGTCGACGACCACGGTCCGCCCTACTGCGTCGAAAAACTTCGTCGCGATTTCCAAATGCTGCTTACTGGCGAACTTTCCCTTACACAGCGCTGTCATCCCCGCGCCCAGCACGCAAGGAGTGTTTGGCATCGCCCGCACCACTGCCACATCCTTTTCCATCGCCCGCTCAATCATGTCTGTCGGAACCGAAGCTGCCACCGAAATCACCAGCTGTTTCGTATTCAAATGCGCCCGAATCTCCCGCACCACGTCGGCCACCACTTGCGGTTTCACGCAGAGGAAAATAATGTCCGCGTCCTTCACGGCCTCCGAGTTGTCGGTCCCCGCGTGCACCTTCAACTTCTCTTTGAGCATGCGCGCCCGCTCCGGATGCGCCACCGTAGCCCAGGTTTGCGCAGGAGACAGCAATCCATCCCGCAAAAGAGACTGCAGCAAAATCGAGCCCATCTTCCCCGCGCCCAGAACCGCCACTTTCTTCTTCGAGCCGAAACTTTTCGCCATAAGAATCTCCAACCAGCTACTTAAGAAGTCAGACTAACCGAAGTCGCTTGGAATCACGAGACGTCACGAAACTCAGGTGTCTTTTTGTGACCTTCCTTCGGTAGCTGCCGGAGAAGGCACATTCAGCACATGTAAAAAGCGTTCCCGTCCCACAAACCGGAAATCATCCACCAATCCGCCATCAGCGCCGACCGCCTGCGCCCGCACTCCCGACCCGCCCGGAGTCATATCTTCCATCCGCACCTCGGGCACCAACCGCTGGCAAGACCGCACAAACTCTCGTTTGCGCAGCGACCGCCGAAACTCCCCCAACCCATTTTTCCAATGCTGTCGAGCCATCGCGCGAAACCCCGGATCGAGAAACACTTCCATCGTCTCGCCCAAATCAAAATCCCGCCACCGGTATCCTTCGCGCCGGAACGCCAGGACTGCATTCGGCCCCGCATCCACATTCCCCTGGATCCGTCGCGTGAAGTGCACTCCCAGAAACGGATACCTCGGATCGGGCACCGGATAAATCAGTCCCCGCACCAGCGACTTCCGAGCCTCCGCCAAATCGTAATATTCCCCGCGAAATGGCACGAGCATCATCTGCGGATCATCTCCCGCCATGCGCGCCACTCGATCGCTATAGAGCCCCGCGCAGTTCACCACATAGCGCGCCGAAAACTCCCCCGCCGTCGTTCGCAGCAGCACATCTTTTCCCGAAATATCGAATCCCACAACCCGCGCGCCCGTCTTTACTTCAGCCCCGTGTCCCGTCGCGATCTCCGCGTACTTCGCCGTCACCGCCGAATAATCCGTGATCCCCGTACACGGCACGAGCAGCGCGCGCACTCCTCCCACGTGCGGCTCGATCTCCAGCATTTCGTCGCGAGAAAGCAGCCGCAAACCAGCCAAACCATTCGCGACGCCCTGCGCGAGTAATACCTCCAGTCGCGCTGTCTCTTCGGAGTTAGTAGCCACAATCAATTTCCCGCAAACCTCATGCGCAATCCCGTGCCGCGAGCAGAACGCCACCATCTCCCGCGCCCCCGCCACGCACAGCCGCGCCTTCAGCGATCCCGCCTTGTAATAAACCCCGCTGTGGATGACCCCGCTATTGTGCCCCGTCTGATGCCGAGCCACGCCCGTTTCCTTCTCCAGAACCACCACCCGCAACCGCGGAAACCGTTCGCTGACCTGCATGGCAAATGAAAGCCCGACGATCCCTCCGCCAATCACCGCGATGTCGTAAGTCATAAATTTGTGTGGGGTTGCTCGTGTGTGGGGACGGGCGTCGCCCATCCAAGCCGTGCGCAGCACGGCAGCCTCACCGAAGAATGATCCTACCTCACCGGCTGTCGCACCGCCGTGACGCAAAGAACAAGGACTTGTGACACAAGAACGCGCGACCAAAGAAAAAAGGTGCGGCTGCCTCGCGTCTCGATCCGTTCGAGACACGGCGACAAAAATCTCCGCACCCTCAGTTACCAATAACAGATCACAAATTACAAATTTCTGTCGCTCTTCCCCGTATCTCGGAAGGACATCGCGCCCTACTGCACTTGCAAAGTCACAACATCCGCGTGCGCCGCTCCACCCGCAGCCGTAGCCGTCACCGTAATTTGCGCCGTTCCCACTGCCGTCGGCGCCGCGATAGTCACAAAAGACGATCCCGCTGTCCCTGTTGCCGGAGTAGCCGTCACCGTCACCGTCGCCGGATTCGGTACCACCGCTGGAGCCGCATACATCCCCGTCCCGCTGATCGTGCCATTCGTATTCCCGCCCGTGACCGCCCAAGTTACGCTTTGATTAGCGAGGAATTGTTGCTGAGTAGCTCCCGCTGGCCACGAATTACCCGCTTCATTCGCGAACAAGGTCGCCAATCCCGGATTCACAGTCACGGTTGTTGTGCCGCCACCGCCGCCCGCAACCGCGCCGCAAGAAATCAGCCCCATCAATCCCAGCCCTAGGCAGATTCCCGCAAGGACTCCGTAAATACGCGGCGCGCCGCGTTTCTTTCGCTCGATTCCCACAATCCCCGCCACCACCACCCAAGCAAGTGTGAAGAACGCTAAAGCGCTGGGCCGCGCGTTCGCATAGCGACGGCCCCCCTCAACCGTCGAGCTTGCTCGATTGGATCGGCGTCCGTCCCCGCCTGCCCCAGACTGGCAGTCCGTAGGCAAGTTCGGCCCGCAGGTCCAGATCGTCAGTGTAACTGCAGTCGCAGACGCCCCCGCCGCAATCGTCGTTGGGTTGAACACGCAGTTCGTCAACGCAGGCAATCCCGAGCACGCGAAACTAACCCCCGAGCCAAACGTCCCGCCTTCTGACGGAGCTGCCGAAAATGTATAGCCGGCACTTCGTCCCGCTAACACCGTGGCCGAAGTGCTACCCGTG
The DNA here is from genome assembly GCA_050010155.1 of Terriglobales bacterium. Classification (GTDB taxonomy): domain Bacteria; phylum Acidobacteriota; class Terriglobia; order Terriglobales; family Acidobacteriaceae; genus Acidiflorens. The sequence continues at coordinate 34,246 of JBEKLO010000028.1, read as the reverse complement.
TCCGTCCACGAGAAGTCCCCGGTCTGCCCAGTCACCGTCAGCGTTTCCGTCGGCGTGGCATGCGTCCGCGTTCCGTCCGTTCCTTGAATCGCAAAATTAAATGTCCCCGCCGTAGCGCTGCCCAAGGTAACCGTAAAGGGAGCGCCGCCAGTCGTGGGTGTCAGCGTTGCCGGCGTGATCCACCACGTTCCAGGCACTCCCCCCGTACACGTCAGCGTGACGATCCCGCTGTATCCATTCTCCGCTGTCAATGTGCCATTCCACGTTACGTTCTGATTTACTCCCGTCGTATTCGGAATCGGCGTCACCGCAATCGTAAAGTCCGGCACGGGCGCGGTGACGGTAAGGCTGAACGTCTGTGTCTTCGCCGAAGGCGCTCCCGCCGTCATCGCCGAGAGAGTCACGTTCACCGGTCCGCCTATCGGAGTTCCCGCCGCTGCCGCGACTGTCAAACTAACCGTAACCGGCGAAGACGATGTCGGACTCACCGAACTCGATGGCGAGAACCCGCAAGTCGCGCCCGTCGGTAATCCCGTCGGACAACTCAGCGCAACCGTGCCCGCAAAACTTCCCGACGCCGTTACCTGGAAGGTGCTAGCTTCCGAAGTCTCTCCCTGCCCGACCGTCACCGAATTCGGATTGGGCGCAGTCAAATTGAAGTCCACCACATGCAGCGTCACCGCCGCGTCGCGCGTAATCGAGTCCGGGTCCGTTCCCACCGCGTGCGCGTTGAAGCTGTAGTCGCCGACACTCCCGCCCGCCGTGAGCGCATAAGTAGCCGTCGGCGTTTCCTGCGTCGGCGCGAGCGCACAAGTCGTCGGCGCCGCGCCCGTGCAACTCAGATTTACGGGACTGTCGTAGCCGTTCTGCGCCGTTAGCGTGCCATCGAACGTGGCCGTCTGCGTTGGAAACACAGTCTGCGGCGAATTCGAAATCACATTCGTGTAGGCGGGAGAAGTGACCAGCGAATAACTCCATATCCCGCGCCCATACGTCGATGCCACCAGCGTTTTCGTTCCAGAATCCGGATTAAAGAGTTGCAGCGCCGTCACCGGAGCGTTCGGCAAAAATCCCGACGCACCCGCTCCCGGCGCCGGACCAACCTCCGCCCAACTAGGCGACCCCGTCGTCGCGCTGGCAAAAACACCCACGTCCGTTCCCGCGTACACCATCCCGCCCAGAGAATCCACCAGCAAGGCGTTCACCGGGGCATCCGGAAGCCCCATTCCCGTCCAGTCCGTCCAACTCGCTCCCGCATTCGCAGTCTTCCACACATGCGATGTCGGATATTCCGCCGTGCTGAATCCCATGATCCCGACATACGCCGTACCGCCCGTTGAGTCGGACGAATCCATTGCCACCGTCGCAATCGCATACCCCTGCGGATTCACATTCTGAGTTTCGTTCTGCGTAACATTCGTCATTAACGTGACGCCCGCGTTCGTCGTCACCCAAACTTCGCCCCCGGGCGATCCGCTCAGCGGTCCGAACCCGTTCGTCACCGCGTATACGACCTCCGAATTGCCGCGACCATTTGGCGGACCGCCCGCAGCCAGTGCATTCACCAGATTGATCTCGTCCCCCGTGCACACGCCCGTCCCTAAAGTTTCGAAATCATTGCTAAGTTGGACCGGATCCGCTCCGCTCGTGCTGATCTGCCACACCCGGCAAGTTCCCACCAGCATTTCACCGGTACTCTGCGGGTCCAGAATGTACGGAGTATCGTAAGCTCCCTGATCTCCGCCAAGATTATTGGAGCCGACCACCAGAGAAAATGTGGAGTCGTCACAATCCGATCCCGTCCCCGTTGCCGAATCACACGCCATGATCGAGACGTACGGGTTCGCCGCAAACCACAGGCTGGGATTCGCCGGATCGATGGCGGTGAACCCACCGTCGCCGCCGAGCGCATTCTGCCAGGTAGTGCTGCTGCCCGCAGTGCTGGTTTTTGGAGATCCATTGTTCTGCGATCCTCCCAAAAGAATGGCAGAGTCAGTCGGATGCACGGAGACCGAGACGAATTCCGTCATCGAGCCCAGCGTCTGGCTCAGGCTGTCAAACTGGTTCGTCCCCGCGCAACTGCCCGTCTCCAGCCCGGAATATCCATCCAGCGTCCGGCTGATTCCCCCGTCATGCGCGAAGTAACCAGGCGACGTTTCACTCACAACCATGAACCCGATTCCGTGTTGGTCCGGATGCACATGTGCCGGCGCCGCCAGCGGGTCGCACCCATACACGTGCGTTAAATTGATCCAATCCCCTTGTGTGCAGGTCGTGCTCGCGGCCGGCTCCAACGTGCACTTGTAAAGATTGACAGCACCCGCATAAATATCCGTTCCCGTCGAATTCGGAGGCGGCGGATCGGGAATCGCAGACAATTCCAGGTTGTACCAACCCTGCTCCACGCCGCAGCCGCTATAGCCCGGCCCAAACGCGTCGTCGCCGCAGTTCGTAATTCCGTGATCCGGAATTTGCGCCCAGCTAGTTCCGCCGTTCAATGTCTGCCAAATGCCCTCGTCGGCGGGCACAGGATTTCCATCGTCGCCGTCGCCCTGCACATCGACCACCCACACATACATTTCGTTGCGTCCCGGCACCACCGCGAACTCGCCACGATAGATCAGGCAACTCAATGCGTTCGAACTGGCTGGACAATTCGCCGCCGCCAGACCCGGACTCGGCTGCGCAGTCAATCGCGTGAAGTTCTCTCCATCCGTCGAATAATAAAGTCCGTGCCGCCGTATAAATGCGTAGAACGTCGAGTTCGCCGCGTTATAAATCACCGAAGTGGCCGAGGCGGGAACCGAACCATCCGTAAGCGTTGCGCGGCTCCAAGTCGCGCCCGCATTCAGCGAGTAATAAAGACCGCGCACCGGCGAACTGCCATCCTCGTGCGGTCCGAGGCATGTGCCGCCGCTACTACCCCCTGCCGCTTCCTCGCCCAGGCACAAGCCGTTGTCTCCCGCCGTCGCCGCCACCACCAAGTTAGGATTCGCCGTGCTAAATGCGATCTTGCTGAATCCGACGCCGAGAAACGATTCGTCCGCAGGTTGTCCGATCCCGGTAATCTGCGTCCACGTGGACCCTCCATTTGTCGAAAGCAGAATTCCCAGCCCATAGTAAGAATCGGACGAATTGTTCGTCTCCCCCGTCCCAACCACAATGACGTTGCTGTTTCCCGGCTGCAAAGCCATCGCACCCACCGCCAGCGTCGGCTGATCGTCAATCAAAGGCTGCCAGACGACCGAAGCCGGGCTGGAGCTCAGACTGCCTGCGTTAGTAGATCTCCAAAGCCCGCCATAAGCTCCGCCCAGCAGCACCGTGTTCCCACTCGTATCCGCAGGATCGATCAGCAGGGAAGTAGCGCGTCCCGAAACCCAGTTGTAATTCTGTCCTCCATCTCCCGTAGCATCAGAAGCCAGCGGTGCCGGACCAAGCGGAGTCCAAGCCGAAGAGCCCGCGGCTGAAGCGGGTGCCCCACTCAAGCTTTGCTTGAGTGGGTGTGTGGGGAACGATGCACTAGGGTGGGGCGCCGCCGCCCGCGCCGCCCGCATTGCCATCTTCTGTTGGTATGCACGAAACCGCAGCCCCGCCGCGGATTCCCCGGGCACAGTCCGTCCCCGCCGGTTCCAGTTAAAACGTGAAGGGTCGCGTCGATAGATGCGATCACCACTGTCGTCTATACGACCAGATGGAGGCGCAGAAGCAAGACGAGCTGTGCCCGGATCCTGCGCGACAGCGCCGTAGAAAGCTCCAAGGATTAGGCAGAGAACGAAAAGGAGAGATCGAAGCGCATGAGAGGCCATAGCTGAAACGCCAAGTTAGTGCGCTAAAACGGGAGACGCACACTAGAGTTTCAACGATCAGAAGAAGATTTCCACGTCCTCGAAAGTCCCCCCATCCTTGGTAGCCAAGGAAACGCTACAGCAGCGAATCGTCCTCGAAGCAGCATCGCTCCTGATACGATTTCTGCGATGAACCGCGTCGCTTTATACTTCGCGTCAGGGGAGTCTCTCTATCTCGGAGTGGCCATTCTCGTGCTTGCGATGGTCGTGTCGCCGTTTCTAAAGTTCGCATGGTCTTTCCGCCTGCGAAACGTGGGTGCTTGGCTTGCATTGGCGATGATTGTGATGGCCTGTCCGCCGTTGTCGATCGGCGTTGATCTGATCCTCCTTGCAGCGTTCTTGCTATGGTTTATCGCGTCAAACCATGCCGGAGTGACACAAACATGGGTGAGACTGCAACGCAGTTCGGCAATTGTTCTGGTGATGTTGTTGCTCGTTCTTATGGCCATCGAGTTTTCTCACCGCAAGATGCCGGTGATTACGGGAAAGCCCACCGATCATCTGGTGGTCATAGGCGATTCAATCTCGTCGGGAATTGATTCCCGAGTCCCCCCATGGCCGCTCGTTCTTCAGCAAACGACTGGAGTGCTCGTTAGGAACCTAGCGAGGCCCGGCGCACAGGTGCGCGAGGGGCTGAGTATGGCAGAGAAACTGACACCCGCAGATGGCGTTGTCCTAATCGAAATAGGCGGGAATGATCTTCTGATGGGGGTGCCATCCGACGAATTTGGGAAAGCTCTTGAGACCCTCCTATCCAAGGTGACCGCACCCGGTCGCGCCGTCGTCATGTTCGAGTTGCCACTGTTGCCGAACAAGATTGCGTATGGCCAGATTCAGCGCCGCTTGGCAGCAAAATATGGCGTTTCGCTGATCCCGAAGCGATGTTTTACAAATGTCATCGGTGACTCAAGTGCTACCTCCGACGGGCTGCATCTCTCCGACTCTGGGACCCGCCGCATGGCGGCCCTAGTAGCAAGAGTCTTGTCGCCGGTGCTGAAATCGGCTAGTTCTCCCACGTAGCGCCGCCCCTCGCATCCGACATCAGCCCCACATCCGTTATAATGCGGGAGTATGTCCGTGATCAAAAATGTCGGAGCCATAGCCCAGGGCATGGGCATCACCCTGCGGGAAATGTTTAAGCCCACGATCGTAGAGAATTATCCCGACGGCGACGGCCCGACCAAAGGCGCAGTTTTTCAGGAGCGCTTCCGCGGCATGCACGTCCTGCAGCGCGACGAAAACGGATTGGAAAAATGTGTAGCCTGTTTCCTCTGTGCCGCCGCCTGTCCTTCCAACTGCATCTACATAGAAGCCGCGGAGAACACCGCTGAAACCCGCGTCTCAGGCGCCGAGCGTTACGCCCGTGTCTACAACATCGATTACAATCGATGCATATTTTGCGGCTATTGTGTGGAGGCGTGTCCGACCGACGCCATTACCCACGGCCACGGATTTGAGCTGGCGACCTTCAATGCCAGCAATCTGGTTTACCGAAAAGAACAAATGCTGGCGCCGGCCCCTACGCATATGGGAGCCAATCAGGTGTTCGCGCAATCGGAACTGGAATCGGGCGGCGTAAAGGGAAGCTAGCAAAGTTTAAGAGTTTTCCACCAAGCGCCGGTCCCGAGGGACCGGCGTTGTTGTATAGAAGCTGTTCGCTATTTGTCGTTCGCCTCGCTTGCGCTTTCGTGGATGGCCGCCCGCGCCGTGATTTGCGCCATTGAAAGGGCGAACAGCGAACGACGAACGACCAACGACTAATGACCACTTTTCTCCAACTCGTCCAACAACGCGTCGTAGTTTACGACGGCGCCATGGGCACCAACATCCAGAAACGCAACCCGACCCTCGACGATTACTGGGGCAAGGAGAATTGCAGCGAAGTTCTGGTCCTGAGCCGCCCCGACATCATTCGCGACATTCACGCCGACTTTTTCCGCGTGGGCTGCGACATCGTGGAAACGAATACCTTCGGCGGAACCGGCCTGGTCCTGGGCGAGTTCGATCTGCGCGACAAGGTACGGGAGATCAACCTCAAGGCCGCGCAACTCGCCAGAGAAGTGGCGCAACAATTCGCGACCAAAGACCGACCAAGATTCGTGGCGGGATCCATGGGCCCAACCACAAAATTGCCCTCCCTCGGCCACATCGGATGGGACGCGATGGAGGCCTCCTACGAAGAGCAGGCGCTTGCGCTGATCGAGGGCGGCGTGGATGTGATGCTCATCGAGACCTGCCAGGATCTCCTGCAAGCGAAAATTGCCACCGTAGCCGTGCTGGAAGCAATGCGTAAAACGGGCAAGCGTTTGCCCGTACAAGTTCAAGTAACACTACAAGAATCCGGAACCATGCTGCTCGGCACCGAAATCGGCGCCGCATTGACCGCGCTCGAACCCTACGACATCGACATCATCGGCCTGAACTGCGCGACCGGTCCCGCGGAGATGAACGAAGCCGTCCGCTATCTGGGTCTCAACTCCACCAAACATATTTCAGTCTTGCCCAACGCCGGACTGCCGCAGAACGTAGGCGGACACGCCGTCTACAAGCTGTCGCCGAAAGACTTGGCGGAGTATCACAAGCACTTTGTACAGGACTACGGCATAAGAATTGTAGGCGGCTGTTGCGGCACAAGCCCCGAGCATTTAAAAGCCGTAGTTGATGCGGTCTCCGGAGTCGAGCCCGCGAAGCGCGATGTGAAGCCGGTAGGCGCAGCCTCCAGCGCGTATACATCCGTCCCGCTAGATCTGGAACCGAAGCCCCTGATCGTCGCGGAAGAAATGAACACGACCACACGAGTCGATCATTTCCGCAAGTTGGTGCAGGCCAAAAAGTATGACGACATTCTGACGCTGGCGAAAAAACTGGCCAACGAAGGCTCGCACATGCTCGACCTCTGCTGCGCCATCGTAGGCGAAGACGAGAAGGGATACATCTCCGCGATTCTGGAGAAGATCGCGACCCGCGTGCCCGCGCCGATCCTGATTGACAGCACCGAAGCCGACGTCGTGGAAGAAGCTCTAAAGCGCATTCCCGGCAAAGCCATCATCAACTCCATCAATCTGGAAGATGGCGAGAAGCGCACCTCGAAAGTCTTACCCATGGCCAAGCGCTACGGCGCTGGAGTGATCGCGTTGACCATTGACGAAGAAGGCATGGCGCTAACCGCCGACAAAAAAGTTGCGATCGCGCATCGCATCTTCGACCTGGCGACGAAAAAATACGGTATCCGCCCCGTGGACTTGCTCTTCGACGCGCTGACCCTCCCGATCTCGACTGGCCAGGAAGAATACCGCTCGGCCGGCATCGAAACCCTGAGGGCGGTAAAGCGCATCCGCGAAGATCTGCCCGAAGTGAAGACCGTGCTAGGCGTAAGCAATATAAGCTTCGGCCTCGACGCCTATCCGCGACGCGTGCTGAACTCTGTATTTCTGCACGAGGCAGTTGAAAACGGCCTCGACGTAGCCATTGTCAACTACACGAAGATTTACCCGCTATACAAAATTCCCTCCGAAGAAGTGGAGCTGGCGCGCAAGCTGATTTACCAGGACCGCTCCAACGGCGATCCGCTGCAGGTGTACATGCAGCATTTCACCGGCATGAAAGGGAAGGCGCAGGCGCAAACGACCGCGCATGTGGCAACACTCTCGATCGAAGACAAGCTGAAGTACGCCATCATCAACGGCGAAAAATCCGTAGGCGATGGCCAATCGAAGCGCAGCCTGGAAGAGTTGCTCGAAGAAGCCCTTGGAGAATACAAGTACACGCCGCTGGACTTGATCAACACTGTGCTGCTAGACGGCATGAAGACGGTGGGGGACCTCTTCGGAGCGCGCAAAATGCAGTTGCCGTCCGTACTGGATTCGGCCGGAGTAATGAAGGCCGCGGTAGCCTATCTTGAGCCGAAGATGGAGAAGAAAGCCGGCTCCCAGCAGAAAGGCACGATCGTACTAGCCACGGTAAAAGGCGATGTCCACGACATCGGAAAGAACCTAGTCGACATCATCCTCTCCAACAACGGATTCAAGGTGGTGAATCTCGGAATCAAGCAGGCGGGCGACGTCATCATCCACTCTGCGCAAGAGCACAAAGCCGACGCCATCGGACTGAGCGGCTTGCTGGTGAAGTCGACGCTCGAGATGAAGTACGTGATCCAGGAACTGGAACGCCAGAAGCTGCACTATCCCGTAATCTGCGGAGGCGCGGCTCTAACCAGAAAGTATGTAGAAGACGACCTCCGTCGCGAGTATTCGAATGCCGTGTTCTATGGAGAAGATGCCTTCGCGGGTTTGCATGTGATGGAGGATCTCGCATCAGAAGACGGCAAGCGCGAAGCGCGTCTGCAGGACGGTAAAACAGTTAAGGAATATGCAAAAGCCGCAGCCGTAGACGAAGAGATCGGCCCGGTATTCTCCGAGCGTAGCGCTGTAGTGACCGATGCGCCAAACATTCCCCAGCCGCCATTCTGGGGCGTGCGAGTGGTGAAGGATTACGATCTGCGAGAGATTTTTAATTACATCAACGACACCGCTCTCTTCAAGAATCAATGGCAATTGAAGACGGCGTCGCAAGAAGACTACGCCCGGCTGGTAGAAGAAAAATACCGTCCGATCAAAAAGAAGTTGGAAGAGGATGTAATAGCGGCAGGCTGGTTCGAGCCCAAAGTAGTCTACGGATACTTCCCAGCGCAAGGCGATGGCAACGACGTAGTAGTCTACGACCCGAGTTCGTGGAGCGACGGCCGCCCTCAGCCGTCCACCACTGATTCCGCGGCGCAGCCCAAAGAACTCCTCCGCTTCACCTTCCCGCGTCAAAAAGAAGGCCGCCGCCTCTGCATCTCCGATTTCTTCGCCGCGCCATCATCGGGCAAAATGGATGTCCTGGGCCTGTCCCTGGTGACGATTGGCCCCAAGGCCTCCATAGAAACGCAGCGTCTCTTCGAGGGCGGAGAATACACCCGCTATCTCTATCTCCACGGCCTAAGCGTCGAGACAGCCGAAGCGCTGGCCGAATTCCATCACAAAAAAATGCGGGAAGAGTTAGGCATAGCCGCCGAAGATTCGCCGCACATTCGCGACCTCTTCCACCAGAAGTATCGCGGCTCGCGCTATTCCTTCGGCTACCCCGCCTGTCCAAATTTGGAGGATCAGACCAAGCTCTTCGCGCTGCTCAAGCCGGAAGAAAACGTAGGTGTGCGCCTGACCTCAGGCTTCCTGCTGGAACCCGAGCAAAGCACTTCGGCGCTCGTAGTGCATCATCCGGGAGCGAAGTATTTTGTGGTGTAGTACCCCCGCAGAATATCCAATCACTGCTATGCCGGGTTTGCTTAGGAGGAACTCCTGCTCGTGATTTTTCTTGCCTCGGCAGTCGTCTGCACTTACTCTAGTTCCTATATTTTCTGAATCTCGCCGAACCAGTGGCGCGGCCCACAGTCTCGAATTCCGATATGAATTTCACCTTCAGAAGTTTCTTGGGGTCTCTCTGGTCGCGCCCCGACCAGGTGCTTGCCGAAGCCGGTGTGGCGGGCGAATTACTGGTGGCGAAAATCCGCTTGTGTCTGGCCTCTCTTCTCCTCCTTATTCCCGCAATCGACGGACTTTTCTTCCCGGTCCATCCGAAGGCGGAGGCTATCATCGGTGTCAGTCTTAGCGTCGGTACATTCCTGGTTTCGCTCCTCGTCTATTTTCTGGTCTCCCGCGAACACAATCCCTCCTGGCTGCCTTTTGCCAGTAGTAGCTACGACGTCACTTGGCTAAGTGTTGGGCTGGCCCTTTTTCTTTTCATGAATCAGCCCCACACCGCCGTGAACAGTAAAGTTATCTTCGAGGGGTACTTTCTGGCGATTGGGGCCACCTGTCTGCGCTACGACAAGCGCGTCTGCATCACCGCCGGCTTACTTGCGTTTGGGGAGTATCTCGCGATTGTCAGTTTTGCAGCCAGCCACTGGGATCTCAACAGCCCAATTTATTCGCCCTATCCCTACGGCTATTTCGCCTGGTCCGCCCAGAGCGCGCGCTTGATCATGCTGTTGACCGCTGCGGCGCTCAGCCTGGCCGTGGTTTCCCGCAGTCAGCGGCTCCTCCAACTAGCCACCAGCGACCCGTTAACAGGCTTATTCAACCGAGCCTACGTGGATGATCGCTTCGCCATCGAGCTCAGCCGCGCCCGTCGCTATGGCAAGCCCATGACCATCGCTGTGCTTGACGCGGACCGATTCAAGTCCCTGAACGACACCCATGGTCACTTGGCCGGGGATCTTGTCTTGCGGAATATCGGCGCCATCCTGCGAGATTCTTTCCGCCAAAGTGACACGGCAGGGCGCTATGGGGGAGAGGAATTCGTCGTCATCCTGCCCGAAACCGACATCGAAGCAGCCCAACGGAAACTGGAGTCCGTGCGCGAGTTAGTGGCCACTGCTCCGATCGCCATAACCACGCGTGGAGTGAAGGCCCAGGTGACGATCAGCGCCGGACTCGCCAGCTTTCCCCAGGATGGAGAAGACGCAGCCGAATTATTCGCCTTGGCCGACGAAAGAATGTTTCAAGCCAAGACCGAGGGACGCAATCGCGTCGTCGCTCGTTCTGAAGCTGTCCTCTCCTGAAGTTGTCGCCAGGTGTGCTATCCGGTAAGTTCGTGCCAATAACCCAAATTGTCATCCCGAAAACTAAGTTGTCGTCCTTAAATTAAATTGTCATCCTGAGCGAAGCGAAGGACCTATGTATCTTGTTCGCACCACAAAACTCTTCGCTTGGTCTCGGATCAAGAGTGGCCGCATCATTTCACAATCTCCGGCGCCACCCACTTTACGCCCAGCTGGTCGTACAAGAACTCCAGCATGTACGTGCCCAACGCGATGCGCTGATCCTCCGCCGAACCGATGCCGCCGTGTCCTGAATTAGAGAAGCTGATGAACAGAATCGGGTTCTTCGAAGCGTTGGCTGCCTGCAACGCTGCGGTAAATTTCCGCGAATGCCACGGATCCACTCGCGGATCATTTTCCCCGACAATGAATAGAATGCTCGGATACCTCACGCCCTCCCGTACGTGATGATAGGGCGAATAGGCGTAGAGCGCCTTGAACTGTTCCGCGTCCTTTACCGAGCCATATTCAGTGGTGTTGTACTCGCCATTCTGCGTCGTCTCTGAGCGCAGCATGTCGTAGATTCCAGCCACCGAAACCACGGCGCGAAACAGATCAGGCCGTTGCGTGAGCACCGCGCCCATCAGCAGGCCGCCGTTGCTCCCGCCCTGGATGCCCAACTTCGCGGGATTCGTATATCCCCCTTTGATCAGGTACTCAGCGGATGCTATGAAGTCATCGAACACGTTCTGCTTGTGAGTCAGCATGCCGCCCCGGTGCCACTCCTCGCCGAACTCACCGCCGCCGCGCAGGTTCGCGATCGCGATCACGCCACCGGACGCAAGCCATGGAAGAATCCCCGGATCGAACCCCGGCGTGCTACTGATATCGAATCCACCATAGCCAGTGAGGATCGCCGGGTGCTGTCCATCGAGTTTGATCCCCTTGCGCCGGAATATATTCACCGGAACCTTCGTCCCATCCTTCGAGATGGCGAACTCCCGCACCACTTCGACATCAGACATGCTGACGGGAGACGTCTCGCGCATGGCGGTGACAGTGGCCTTCTTCGAAGCCGGATCGTAACGGAACCATGCCGTCGGATCGAGGTAGCTGGTATTGCCGAAAAGAATTTCATCCCCTTTGAGCGGCAGAATCTGCGTGATCGTTGAAACCGGCTCGGCCGGAACCGTGCCCAGATCGCGCCCCTCGTGATCAAAGATACGAATCTCACTGGGGCCGCCGACAAGTTCTGTTACATAGAGCCGCGTAGCAGTAGCCGCGAAACTGGGCTGCTGTCCAGCGAGTGAGGCCCGGAAATCCTGAATGATCGCCTTGCTTTCCGGCACAATCGTCTTGGCATTCTTCAACTCCGGCGCGGAGAGCGCTACCCGCAGCAACTTCCCCCGAGGCGCATGATCGCGCGAAAGCATATATAGCGCATCGCTGCCAAAAGCAACGGCTTTGATGCCGTCCTCGAAGTGCGTGATCTGCGTCCATTTGCCGTCGTGACTTCGCAGGAAGTGTTCATAATCGCCGCCGTCACCGTTTTGCACCATCGCCAGCAGATATTTGCCGTCCGCGCTCGTACTGAACACGACCTCCGCAATGCGCGGAAAATCCTTGCCCATCACATAAGTGTCTTCGTTCAGCGGCATACCCAATTTGTGAAAGTAAACTTGGACATAAAAATTCAAGTCTTCTGCCGCGCGTTCGCCTTCGCGCGGATACCGGGTGTAATAGAAACCGCTGCCGTCAGGTTCCCAAGCCACACTGCCGCCGCCGATAGCGGTGACGTGCGGTATGACATCAGCAAGAGCATGGCCGGTGGCCACGTCATACACATGCACCGTCCCCGATTCCGTTCCGCCCTGTGCCAGCGACACCGCGACCTTGCTGCCGTCATTCGACGGCACGTAGAACTGGATCGCCGTGGAATTCGTGGCATCCACCTGCGTCGGGTCCAGCACGACATGTTTCGACGCCAAATCGTCCGGCGAGCGCAGAGTTACCAGCATGTCCTGCTGTTTCTTCGGCTGCGAATTCATCGCAAACAGAACGCCGCCGCGCAGCTCCAGATCGTAGAAACTTGGCGAACTAGCGTCCTCCAGTTTTTTTATAAATTGTTGGATCTCGCCGTGGATCGGCAAAGCATCCAGAATCGCGCGAGCGTGTGTATCTTCCGCTTGCGTCCACGCCACCACGTCGGGACTCTTGGCGTCTTCCAGCCAGCGATAGTCATCCGTGACCTTAACGCCATGGTATTCATCCACCACCGGACGCTTGGGCGTCGCCGGCAGCGGAGGCGCGGCTACTTGCCCTCCGGCCGCAGCCAGGGCAAAAAAAAGAACAACAGGCACAAGTGTGCGACGATGCGACATGATTTCCCCTCCGAAAGACCGTTTCATTCTATAAATTCAACCGCTTCAACCTGCGTAGCAGCGCCAAGTATAGCCAAGTCTTCCGTAATCGGCGTTGCGCCATTACTTCTACGGTAGGGGAGCGGCGCGAGTTCCATGGTGCCGAGGAAAAAGTGTCGCAGAAAAAGTCGATCGTACCAATCCGATTTCCCGATATAGGAGTCCAAGGCCCGGGTGCCCCACACATTCGAGCTCCTTGCGAATGCGTGGGGTGTCTTCATCCGGTTCGAAGCCGGCCGCTCCATTCCGCCCTTCTCCGTGGAGTCCAAACCCGACCCGCCGCATCCAATCTGGGAATGGAGGCAACTATGTATGTTGTTCTAGGAGCAAGCGGCAATACTGGTCACATTGTGGCGGAGAATCTTCTTGCCCGCGGGCAGAAGGTTCGTGTCGTCGGCAGAGACGAGGCTCATCTCAAAACTCTCGCAGCCCAAGGCGCGCAGATATTCATTGGCGATGTAACCAACGCAGCCTCTCTGAGCCTCGCCTTTCACAAAGCAGACGCTGCCTACGTCATGATCCCACCCAATCCCACCAGCAACGATTTCCGCGGTTATCAGGAAACCGTCAGCGATGCCATCTCCACCGCCGCCAAAAATGTGGGCCTCAAAAATATTGTTTCGCTCAGTAGTTTCGGGGCCGACAAAGAAACTGGTACCGGACCGGTGGCTGGCCTTTACCGCCTCGAACAAAAGCTTAACCAACTCGAGAGTTCGAATGTGCTCCATCTCCGTGCCGGCTATTTTATGGAAAACACGTTGCCCCAGGCCGTCGCCATTCGCATGACCGGCTCTGTCATGGGACCGCTCACTCCCGATCTCAAGCTTCCGCTCATTGCCTCCCGCGACATCGGAGCCGCCGCCGCCGAAGCCCTCTTACGTCTGGATTTCAGCGGAAAGCAGATTCAGGAGTTGCAAGGGCAGCGCGATCTCGATTACACCCAGGTTGCGGCCATCATCGGTAAAGCCATCGGCAAGCCCGCCCTTGGATACATGCAAGTGCCCGATGATCAGTTTCGTGCCGCGTTAATACAGATGGGAATGTCCGAGAATTTCGCGGGATTAATGCTCGAGATGACGACCGCCCTGAACCAAGGACACATGCGCGCTCTACAACCACGCGGTCCTGGCAACACGACCCCAACCTCATTCGAAACCTTTGTCGCCGATTCCTTCGTCCCGGCGTATCAGCAACAAGCCGCAGCCTAATCCCCGTGGGGCGGACATAGCTGTTCGCCCCATTGTTTTTCTCTAGCCTTTCCTTCGTGAGCCTTCGTGCCCTTTGTGGTGGATGTTTTCGGTAGAATGAGCCCCCCTCCCGCGAGGTCCATTGGATCGGAGAGTTCGACTATACTGATCCGTTTTCATCGCCAAAGGAGAGAGAACATGCTGCGTAACACTTCGCTCATCGCATGCCTGGCGCTCGTCGCAATCGCCGTCGCCTGCTCGAATGCACCCACTTCCACTGCTCCACCACCGGACACGCGCGCCGCCGATGTCCAGGCAGTGAAAGACGTCGAGGCCGCCTGGGTTAAAGACGCCGCCACCAGAGATCCCGACAAGTGGGCCAGCTACTTTACAGAAGATGGCTCCGGGCTCTACCCCGGCGGCCCAACCCTGAACGGGAAGGCTGCCATTCGCGCGGCCATGGTGCCGATTCTTGCTGACCCCAATTTTTCCCTGATTTTCCAGTCCACGCGGTCAATGGCTTCCAAAGGTGGCGACATGGTCTATTCCCAGGGTACCTACACCATGACAATGACCGATCCGAAGACCAAGAAGACCATGACCGACAAGGGAAAATATCTGACTGTCTATACCAAGCAACCCGACGGAAGCTGGAAGGCCGTCTCCGATACTTTCAATTCCGATTCGCCAATGTAGGTCCTTCCGAACGAGCTGCTTAGGAAAAACGATGCCCCACGTCTCGTGTTGTTCGAGACGTGGGTGTCCACACTACGTCGGTTTTTCAAGAGAATGGGATGTTAAATGCTCAGGCCGAGCAGGCGGTCTTACCTGCCGAGCGCAACTCGCTCCTTCTTGTAGGACAGCAACCGTCAGGAGTTTTCTTCGGCGTATTCCGGTTGCACACGAGAGCGGGAGTGCATCCGAACAATGAACAATCCCACCAGAACCGCGCTCACCAGCATGATCACCCTTATATAGAGCCCGGCGTGAAACGCCTGGTCGCCAGCAGCCGTTCGGACGAGTCCCGACGTGGCGCTGATGGTGCAGAACGCAAAATAAAACTTCTCCATCCATCCGCGGGAAATTATCAGCAGCCACAGAAGAATGGAGGAAACGATGGCAAAGATTCCGCACAGAATCCACGTGCCGCGCGATACCGTCGACGCTACCCAGATCCCGTCCACCGGATTAGCCGCCACCATCTGCCGCACCGCAATCAACAGGAAGATCACGGAATGCACCAGCGCGACCACGGCGCGCTTGCGGTTGGTGAGAATGGAAAATCCACTCATACTGAACTCACTCTACCGCAAACGGCGTACATTAGGCTGTGATCTAGATCACGCCCAGCCTGAACCTTTCGTTACACTAACCTGCGATCGTTTCCCTTTGACAGGCGGTTTCTGGCCGGGGAGAATGACGAATATTCATGCGGGTCGGGTAACCATAAATCCACAACTTTAGTGCACGCTTTGGAGAGGAAAAACTATGAACAAAACGATTATTGTTGCCGTTCTTTCTGTATGTCTGTCGTTCGTTGCCGGGATCGCCGTTGCCGATCGCGTGCATGACTGGCACGATCTGGAAGCAGTTCATGGCCACGTGCAAGAAGCGATCCACGAACTGGACCACGCCCGCGAAGCCAACCACTATGACATGGCCGGGCACGGCGCAAAGGCGGAGCATCATCTGCATGAAGCAGAGCGTGAGCTGCACGAAGCGGTCGAAGCAATTCGCGCAGAGCACTAAGAACTGGTATCAATCAGCCCTCAGCTAGAGCACATAAGGAAAACTGGGTCAGGCGCGGAAAACGCTTCCGCGCCTTTTTCTTGCTCCCAAATCCTCGGCTGCGAACCTCCCCGCTCTGCCGACGCCCCAAGCAACGCAAGTGGAAGCAATTTCTCCCGCTCACAAGAGTCCCTCAGGCGTCAAACGAAATGGGTGACTCCTCGGTGAGAGCTCCGCCCCCGAGCGCATATTGCTGTAGTTGCTGTTGCAGGGTTGTATAGGCCTGTTGCGCACCCGTCAGGTTGCTTGAAGTCAGGCTCTGCCCGATCTGGTTGATGTCCCGAAGCAAGCCATTCTGCCAACCCGATGCTCCACTTCCGCCGTACGTGCCCGTGCGATAGCGGAGGTTATTGGAGGCATGGTTCTTGAGATCTTGCTGAACGGTTGAGAAATCCTTTTGCGCGGCCGAAAGGTTGCCGGACTGGAGATCGGAGGCGAGTTGGTTGAACGCCTTGGTGATAGGGCTGGTCGTGTTGTTGAAAGTGGTGCCGAGTTGGGACGGGTTGGACGCGTTGCTTTGAATCCCCGAGATGGACATGAATAGACCTCGATGTAAAGTTGGCGAAGCGTTCCGCACAGAATTCGTCAGCGGAGTACATATGCTAGCCGCCAGCGGAGTTCCAAGTGGAACCGCTCGGGTTGTTGCACGCTCCATTCCATTCGCGCCGGTAAAAGTGCACCACGACAGCCGAGTAGTTCCCAGCGATTGCGAGCCATGACTCCCGCCCAGATGTCGCGCAGCGAGCGCGGTGGGCAAAGCCTGCCGGGACGTCAGAGGCAATCGTTGCCGGGTGTTAGGCATCGGCGGAATCAACTGGGACTGTATCCACCCAGTTCTTGAAACCGCCCTCGGAATTAGTAAACTTGTCCCCATGGCCCGAAATTTCAAAGACTTATCGGAGCGCGAAATCCTGGCCCTCGCAATTGCCCTCGAAGAAGAAGATGGCCGCGTGTATGCCGATTTTGCCGATGGTCTGCGCGAGACCTATCCCGCCACCGCGAAGCTGTTCGACGATATGGGCGCGGAAGAATCGGGGCACCGGTCGTCGCTCATCGCAACCTATCGCGAGCGCTTCGGTGAACATATACCGCTCGTCCGGCGTCAGGATGTTAAGGGTTTTGTGCAGCGCAAGCCGATGTGGTTGGCGCGTCCTCTGAAAATTGAGAACGTGCGCAAGCAAGCCGAGATCATGGAACTGGAGACGCGCCAGTTTTATCAGAAGGCGATCACGCAAGTCACGGACGCTGGGATCCGTAAACTGCTCGGCGATCTGGAGGAGGTCGAACGCAAGCATCAGGTGGCGGCGGAGGCGATGCAGGAGAGCATTCCTCAGTCGGTCAAGAAGACGGAAGACGAAGCTCAGCGCCGCTTGTTCGTGTTGCAGATCGTGCAGCCCGGCCTCGCTGGCTTGATGGATGGATCGGTATCCACGCTGGCGCCCGTGTTTGCCGCGGCCTTCGCCACGAAAAATAGCCATGACGCATTTCTGGTGGGCCTCGCGGCATCGATTGGCGCCGGAATTTCCATGGCATTTGCGGAGGCGCTCTCGGACGATGGATCGATGACCGGGCGTGGGCGTCCTGTTCTGCGCGGCGCAGTCACTGGATTGATGACGGCAGCAGGCGGGATCGGGCACACGCTTCCGTTCTTGTTGCCGAATTTTCACGTTGCGTTTATCGCGGCGGTGATTATTGTGGCCGTGGAGTTGGCCACGATTGCGTGGATCAGAAATCGCTACATGGATACCCCGCTGCTGTCAGCCGCCTTTCAAGTGGTAGTCGGAGGAGTTCTCGTGTTTGCCGTGGGAATTTGGATTGGAAGCTCGTGAGGCAATTGAACAAGAATTTGAATACTACAGATCGTTAAAAACACTGCGTCCCAACGCTCTTGCTGGTGATCTATTTCTCATGGAAGCCACGGTTCGTCCGCCAGCATGGAAGACCTTGTTGGCCTTCTCCATTATTTACTTCGTCTGGGGCTCAACCTTCCTGGCCATCCGCGTCGGTGTGCGCGAGGTGCCGCCGCTGGTTCTTGCCAGCATGCGTTTTTTTGTAGCAGGGCTCGTGCTCTTCGGATGGATGCGCCTGAAAGGTACGTCATCTCCGTCGCACCGCGAGTGGCTTGCAGCGTCGCTCCTCGCCGTTTGCATCTTTGTAGTCGACTACGGCCTATTGTTCTGGGCCGAACAGCGCGTCCCCTCGGGAATCGCCGCCGTGATGCTGGCGACCATTCCGGTGTTCATGGCGCTTTCGGAAATCTTCTTTCTCCGCACGCAGCGCCTTACCTTCCGGCTGTCACTGGCTCTTTTAGTGGGGATCGCCGGTGTGTCTGTTCTGGTCAGCCGCTCGTTAAGCCAAAGCTTCAACGAAGCTCCTATCGATCGTGCGGGAGCCATAGCCCTCGTAATCGCCGCCATGAGTTGGTCGATCGCTTCGGCTCTCACCCGCAAGCTGCCGCTGCCCGCGTCGAAAGTCATGAGCTCGGGAGCCCAGATGCTGGCCGGAGGAATTCTGCTCGCGCTCACCGCGGCAATCTTCGGCGAGTTCCGCGGATTTCACATTCAGGCTGTCTCTCGCGGCGCTTGGTTCGCGCTGGCCTATTTGATAGTAGCCGGCTCCATCATCGGTTTCACGGCCTACGTTTGGCTCATCCATCATGAATCGCCAACCAAAGTCGGCACCTACGCCTATGTCAATCCCGTAGTGGCCGTGATCGTCGGATATTTCCTGGGAGGCGAGACCGTCGGTCCGAGAACTTTGCTCGGAACCCTGCTAGTGCTCGTCAGCGTGATTGTGATTACCACCGCCCGCGCCCCGAAGCCCGCCGCCACGCCCCTGGCCGAACCGCTGCAGCAAGCGACGGAACCGTAGTTCATTTTGCCGGCGTCAGGATGCGCTCAATTTGCTGAATATGGTTGATGTCGTGTCCGGCCACCATGCGGACAACGTGCTCAATCGATTCCTGTCCACGCTCGGAGTGCTGGCCGAAATGCTTCCACTGTCCCGGTGAAAGAGACTTAAGAAGCGCAAGATTTGCTTCGCGCACCACCCGCTGCAGTTCGATGGACTTTCGCGGATCGCGTTTCTCATAGTGTCCGCTAACGACCCACGCGTTTTGATCATAGGCTTGGACAGATGTTCCAGGATCTCCCAGGATGGAGCGGATTCGCCAGCCGATTACGATTTCAACGTCGCCAAGATGAGCGAGGATTTCGGCAACGGACCATTTTTCGGGTGCGGGCCGCTTGCGCAGCTTCGCCGGCGGGATGCCTTCGATAAGACGAGCTAGTTTCTTCGGTGTTGTAGCTAGGATTTTGATCGGATCCTGCCCCTCCACGTTGCCCAGGATGCGCTGTGTATATTGCTGAACGGTTTCGGACATTGGGTATCTCCTCCTGTGCTGACCTCGGATCGGCCGCGCACAAAACTCGACGTTGACTCCGCGGGTGGCGCAGCGCCTCAGAATTGTATGACAGGAAAAAGCGACTCGTCTTGTGGAGCGCGAGTTCTTACGCCGAGGCGATCAGCTTTGTCGCCTCGGCCGTGCGCGCCCGCAGGTTTTCGAGTGCGCCACCCAGGTCTCCACAATTAGCTTGCATCTCCGGTTGCTGGCCGACAACCAGGGCAAACCGGTCCACGCCTTCCGTCAGGCGAGTGGCTAAGTCGATGAGGACGACGAGAGAATCGGCATGCAGTTTCCACACCGATCGGGAATTTTGCGAGCGCTTGAATTCCTCAATCTCGGTAGTCATTCGCGCGGTTACCGCGACAATGCGCAGCAGCATACGCGCCGCATCAGCCCTCGCGCCCGTTTGTTCAAGATAGTCGGCGGTATAAGCCTGAACCTCAGCGGGGCTGAGTACCAGGTTGAAATAACGCATGGGAACGATCTGCCGGAACTTTGGATCTGCAACGCGCACGAAGACGCGGATCGATTCTTCCACTCTTCGCAATTTTGCTTCCTCCGCCGACAGTGCCTGCGGTGTGATGGAGGCGGGAACATACTTGGGAGCCAGCGCCGGAGCAGCGGCCGCCCCGCCAGCCCCCACAGTGTGCGCAAAGGGCTTGGAGCCCGAAAGGGCGCGTGGAATCGGCGGTCGTCGTTCCAACTCCTTCTTGAGTCGCGATACGCGCCGGAATTTTTCCAGCGCCACGCCGTAGTCAGCTTTCAACAACGCTTCCTGATTCAGTGCCCCGACATGCTCCACCGTGACTTCGACGCCGTCCACTGTACTGAGGATGCTCCCCCCGAGTTCCTCCAGACGGTTGGCGAAAGCCTTGATCTCTTGTGCGGCCGCAGCGAACAGGGAATGAAAGCGGTCGCCGAATGCGGCATTGTAGGGCGCAAGCGTCGCCAGCACTCCTGGGTGATAAATGGATTCCCCGAGTTTGCCTTTCAACTCCCGCACCCGCTGGATGATCCCAGAGTCCATCAGTGCGCTGAAATCCTGAAAGCGATTGGCCTGGTCGAGCAGGGCGCTGAATTCGCGCAGCAGTTGCACATCGCCTTCCGAAAGCACGGGTACATCCGACTCCGACAGAATCTCCAACAGTGCAATTTCAAACGGAGAAAGAGGAATCGACCCATCCAGCCCGTAGCCGCGCCGTTCCCACTGACCGGCTACACGAGGATGGCGAAACAGGAAGGTCGCGACCAGATCTGTTTTGTCGCGGTTGGAACCGGAATCGTCGCGGTGCCGCGCGAAGTAGCGCAGCAGCGCTTCGGCAACCTCCGGATCAAGGCCCGGTTGCACCCCGAGTCGCAGCATGGCGGGAGTGATCGCCATGTCCAGCAACTGAATCCACCGGTGCATTTTATCGAGGGTCGCGCGCACATCGTCGGCGTGGCTGATTACATCCGGCGCAAGTTCAGCCGGAGCGGGCAGTTCTCCGCCTAGTTGCTCACCGAGCAGGCGCTGGTAGAAGCTTTGCACGGTGGCCAACAGCGCCAGTTCCCACTTGGGATCCTCAAGCAAAGTCAGCTCCTTCGAGATCGCACACTACTGTTTCTAATGGGGGTACCTTTTAGTAAAACCGAAAGGCGACTGCAACGCAATTGGTTACCTGGTTACGGAAGTGGGTGCACTCTTACCCGCCAGTAGAAACAAAGGCCTTCCGCGATCTCAACCCGCTATTGAAACACCACAGTTTTATTTCCGTAGAGCAGAATACGGTTTTCCACATGCCAGCGCACGGCTCGCGACAAGACGATTTTTTCAATGTCGCGCCCCTTTTGCACCAGATCCTCCACGGTGTCGCGGTGGTGTATGCGGACTACATCCTGGTCGATGATGGGGCCATCGTCCAGCACTTGAGTAACGTAGTGAGCGGTGGCGCCAATCAATTTGACGCCGCGTTGGAACGCCCGGTGGTAGGGTTTGGAGCCGACGAACGCGGGCAGAAACGAGTGGTGAATGTTGATCAGGTTCTCGGATCCGACCGCAGCGATGAACTCGCCAGAAAGCACTTGCATGTAGCGAGCCAAGACCACCAGACTGCACTTGTGTTCGCGAAGGAGCTCAATTTGCCGCTCTTCCGCCTCCACCTTGTTTTCTTTTGTCACCGGTATGACGTAATAAGGCACCCGGTAGAAGTCGGCGATCCGCTGATTATCGGGATGGTTGGAAACAATCAGCGGAATCTCGCACGGTAGCTCGCCGCTTTGATGCCGGTAAAGCAGGTCTTGCAGGCAATGGTCATACTTGGAAACGAAAATGGCAATGCGCGGCCGATCATTGGAATGGGCCAGCCGCCAATCCATCCGGAAGTCACGGGCAATCGGGGCAAAGCGCTCGGAAAATTGCGCGAGGTCGAAAGCAAAATCCGCCGTGTCAAACTCGACGCGCGTAAGAAAGAGATTCGATTCTTCGTCCCCGTGCTCGTCGTTGCACAGAATATTTCCGTTGTGCCGAAAGATGAAATCGGCAATCGCGGCCACGACCCCTTTGCGGTCAGGGCAGGAGACAAGAAGAATAGAGGAGCCGTGCATAAGAGACATCAAATAAGGTCGCTGTTTCCTGTGTACCTCCGCGTCCTCCGTGGTTCAAGACTTTTCTTTCTCGCAATACGACACGGAGGTAACAAGACGAAGCCAGCCCAGAAGCTATTTCTTCAGCGCCTTAGCAATCTCGCGCGCCGCGTTGGCGCCGGATCCCCCGGTGAGCCCGTTTCCGGGATGCGTTCCATTCCCGCATAAATACAGTCGTTCGATCGGCGTAGCATAGCGAGCCCAGTCCAGCAGCGGACGCATGGTGAAGAACTGATCGAGCGCCAGTTCGCCGTGGAAAATATGGCCACCGGTGAGCCCGTACGTCTCTTCGAGATCCTTGGGCGTAATGATCTGGTGACGCAGAATGGTCCGTGGCAGGTTCGGCGCATACTGCGCGATCGTTTTCACCACGGTTTCTCCGAGCGCTTTGCGCTGATTTTCCCAGTCGTCGTTTTTCAACTTGTACGGTGCGTACTGCATGTAGATCGACATCACATGCTGTCCACTCGGAGCAAGCGAAAGATCCGAAAGAGATGGAAACGTAATTTCAAGATACGGCTGGCGCGAAAAATTGCCGTATTTCGATTCGTCGAAGGCGCGCTCCAGATAGTCGATTTCCGGGCTGATCTGTATGCGTCCACGATAGAAGTCCAAGTTGCCGTTACCCTTCCCTTTGAGCGCCGCAAATTCCGGGAGCGCGGAGAGTGCAAGATTGACTTTCGCAACAGTCCCCAGGCAGCGGTAATTTCTGATCTTTTGCAGAAAGTCCGGTGAAAGATGCGCAGGGTCGACCAAACCCATCAGCGTGCGCTTGGGGTCGGCGTTCGATACGACAGCACGCCCGGAAATCTCTTCCCCGGAAGTGAGCACGACGCCCGTGGCCACGCCGTCTTTCACCCGAATCTCGGCGACGTCGGCGCCAGTGCGAATTTCGGCCCCTGCCTGTTGTGCCGCGGCCGCCATCGACACAGTGACCGCGCCCACCCCTCCGGCAGGGAACTGTACGCTACCGGCAGGAGATGCATTGGGAGTTAAGTCAGCAGCGGCGCGTAGCAACAGCACCAGAGCGCTCCCCGCCGACCACGGTCCCAGAAAAGTTCCGAAGATGCCGCGGGCCGCGATCGTAGCCCGTAGCGGCTCGGTATCAAAAAACTCAGCCACCAGATCGGCAACGGCCATCGGTCCCCAGCGCAGGACGCGATACAAATCCTTCTTTCCAAGATTTCGAATCGACCGCCCCGTCTTCAACATTGCCCAGAGATCGCCACTGCTCGGGCTGTCAATGTTCGGAGGCGTCAGCAGGAGCGCCTCGCCGATCACCTTGCCGATTTTGCCAAGCGCCGTGCCAAAGTCCGCGTACGAGGCAGCGTCTTTCTGCGACCACTGCGCGATTTCCTGCGCCGTTTTCTTAGCGTCAGAGTAGAGAACCAGCGCCCGCCCATCCGGCAAAAGTGAGACTGTATTTACCTCCGGAGTCGTAATCTTCAATCCGTGCCGCTCCAACTGCATGTCGCGAACGATATCGGCGCGCAGCGGCCCGGTATTATGCGCGAGCGTGGAGCAGCGGAATCCGGGATACAACTCTTCGGTGATAGCCGCACCGCCCACCTGAGCGCGGCGTTCAAGCACCAAAGGTTTGAATCCAGCCTTTGCCAGGTAGAACGCGGCGACCAGACCGTTGTGTCCGCCTCCGACGATGATCACATCGCGCGTTTCAGCCATGCGTCTCGGCGAACATCAGGCCGCCTTCCCGTCTTTTAGAATTTCCAGCGCCGCCAAGCGCCCGGGCGCGCCCATAATCCCGCCGCCAGGATGCGTGGCCGATCCGCACATATACAAATTCTTGATGGGCGAGCGGAATTGCGCCCATCCCGCAACCGGGCGCAGGAAAAACAATTGCTCCAGCGAAAGCTCGCCTTGAAAGATGTTGCCCTCGCTCAATCCCCAGGTGCGTTCCAGATCGAGCGGCGTCACCACCTGCCGATGCAGAATGATGTCTTTGATGTTCGGCGCGTATTCGGCGATCGTGTTCACCACAGCGTCGCCGAATTTCTCTTTTTCCGTATCCCAATCAAGCCCCGCCGCCAGCTTGTAAGGAGCGTATTGCACGAAGCACGAAAGAATATGTTTGCCCGGCGGCGCGAGCGATGTATCCGTGAGCGTCGGAATCACCATGTCCATATAAGGGTGCGAAGACCAGTGCCCATACTTCGCTTCGTCGTAAGCCTTCTCCATGTAATCAACGCTCGGAGAAATCGACATAGCGCCGCGCAGATGAGCGCCCACTCCGGGCATGCACGTGAAATTCGGCAGCCCGTCGAGCGCCATATTGACCTTGCCGGAAGACCCTCGGAACTTGTAGCGCTTCACGCCCTCCATAAATTCATCGGGCAGATTGCCGGGCTCGATCATCTTCGTAAACGTGAGCCGAGGATCGACGCTCGATGACACAACGTCCGCATAAATCTCGTCGCCGTCCGCCAGCACAACGCCGGTGGCGCGTCCGTTCTTCACGATGATCCGGGCAATCGGAGCTTCCGTGCGAATTTCGGCCCCAGCCTCCCGTGCGGCATCAGCAATCGCGTTTGAAATTGCGCCCGTGCCCCCGCGTGCGAATCCCCACGCACGGAAAGCACCGTCAATCTCACCCATGTAATGGTGCAGCAAAACGTACGCGGTGCCGGGTGAGCGCACGCCGAGAAAGGTACCGATAATTCCCGAGGCTGACATGGTTGCCTTCAGCACGTCGGTCTCGAACCACTGATCGAGAAAATCGACGGCGCTCATGGTCATGAGCTGCACCTGGTTGTATTTGTCCTCGCTCGACATGCCCTGGAAGCGGCGTCCGATGAACAGCAGCTTCATCAGTTCCCGTGGATTCAGCGTCGACGGGTCCGGCGGAATCATCCCCAGGATCGGCTTCACGAAGCGGCACATCGCCTGCATCGCCTTCCCGAACTCATCGTAGGCTTCGGCGTCCACGCGCGAGTGGCGGGCAATTTCGCGATGGGTCTTGCCGTGATCGTTCACCCTCCACAGGTGATCGCCGTTCGGCATGGGAGTGAAAGTGCCGTCCAGTGGCAGAATCTCGAGCCCGTGCCGGGGAAGATCGAGATCGCGAATAATCTCGGGCCGCAACAGCGAGACCACATACGAGCAAACCGAAAACCTGAACCCGGGAAAAACCTCTTCCGTGCAAGCCGCACCGCCGAGTACGTGACGCCGCTCAAGCACCAGCACTTTCTTTCCCGCCTTCGCGAGATACGCGGCATTGGTGAGCCCGTTATGGCCTCCGCCAATCACGATCACGTCATATTTCGTCTTACGTGCAACATCAGCCATGTTCGACTCGGAAAAGTTGTTCTTGAAAAATTGCCCAGAGCGTCCCGAAACTTCAGCAGAAAATGACTCGTCATTCTATCGAGAAAGCATAGTTTTGTCTTTATTTACGCGTGGTTGCTGACCCGCAGTCAATTTCGTTTCCGTACTTGTAGCAGCAGCGCCGTCTGCATATAATCCGGCGTCAGTGATCTTCCTTAGTGAACCTTAGTGTCCTTGGTGGTAATTAGCTTTTTCTCACCACGAAGCGCACAAAGATACGCGAAGAGAACCACGCGAGGTAGCCTTGCCCATTGGAACCGCATTTCACGAGAGAACTTTCGCGCTCTGCCACAGCCTCAATTACCGCGAGTGGTCGGGATACTATACGGTTAGCGTCTACGAAGTGCACCACGAACATGAATACAACGCGATCCGCAACGCCTGCGCCCTGATTGATATCTCGCCGCTCTACAAATATCTGGTCACAGGTAAAGATGCGACCAAACTGGTGAACCGCGTGATCACGCGCGACATCAACAAAGTCGCCGTGGGACAGGTCATCTACGCCTGTTGGTGCGATGAAGAAGGCAAGGTCATCGACGACGGCACGATCACCCGCCTAGAAGAAAATAAGTATCGCTGGACGGCCGCCGATCCCAGCCTGCGCTGGTTCCGGCAGAACGCTCTGAATATGGACGTTCAGATCGAGGACATCTCCGAGCAAACCGCGGCCCTGGCCCTGCAGGGCCCGGCCTCCGCGAAGCTTCTGAAGTCGGTTGCCGAAGCCGACGTAGCCAACCTGAAATATTTCCGCAAGACCAGCGGCAAAATCGCCGGCGTGCCGGTCGACATTTCGCGCACCGGCTACACGGGCGATCTCGGTTACGAAGTATGGATACCGTGGGATCAGGCTGTCAAAGTCTGGGACGCGCTGATGGACAAGGGCAAGCAGTTCGATATTCACGCCGCCGGAATGCTGGCGCTCGATGTAGCACGCGTCGAAGCAGGATTGCTGCTAATCGAGGTCGATTACGTCAGCTCAAAGAAAGCATTGATCCCATCGCAGAAGTACTCGCCATACGAGTTGGGTTTCGGCAAGATGGTGCATCTCGAGAAAGAAAACTTCATCGGCAAGCGCGCACTCGCAAGAGACAACCAGCAGGGCGTAGCGCGGCAGTTGGTAGGACTCGAAGTGGATTGGGTAGAAGTGGAAGCGCAGTTCGACAAGTTCGGACTCTCTCCGGCCGCACCCAGCCAGGCATCGCGCGTAGCCGTACCCGTTTATGACAACTCCAGCGACAAACACGTGGGCAAGGCCACAACGACCGCATTCTCTCCGCTGCTGAAGAAGTTAATCGCG
The DNA here is from genome assembly GCA_050010155.1 of Terriglobales bacterium. GTDB lineage: Bacteria > Acidobacteriota > Terriglobia > Terriglobales > Acidobacteriaceae > Acidiflorens. The sequence continues at coordinate 7,756 of JBEKLO010000028.1, read as the reverse complement.
CTAGCCAGCGTGAGCACCGAGTATTCCAAGCCCGGCACTAAGCTACAAATGGAGTTGACCATAGAAGCGCAACGCATGAAAACAACGGCAACTGTCGTGCCACTGCCGTTCTTCAATCCAAAGCGGAAGACGGCAGTGCCCGTGTAGGAGATGCTCTCCATCTGCGGCACGCTGCTAGCTGCTGTGCGAGAAGCGGATGAATCCGGTTCGACCACTTTCTATTTGCTCGTGCTACTGCGTGAAAGCGTCATAAACCCTTAGAAATTGCAGCGGCTGATAGCTCAGAAATTGCGGTTGCGTGTGCACTTCGTTGCCGTTGATGTCCAGAACGTTATACGCAGCACCTAGCTCGACCGCCTCACTATTCAGTTGCCAATATTCGAGATCTTTCCATTTGCCTGTATGCAGCCGCGCGGCCAGCGTCTCAAAGGCGGTAATTGTCTCCGCCGGCGTGAACTCGCAGTGGCCCGCGCGGTGCACGAAGATTTCTTTCAACAGCGCGTTGTCCCCGGCCTCGTGGACAACCGTCGCATATGCTTTCTCGTCTTCCACCGGAACCAGTCCGTCACCGGTGGTGTGCATCGTCAACACGGGCACCGTAATCTGGCCGTTGAAGATGATGTTATCGCTCAAGTAAGTCAATGCGCCCGGATCCGCCGCAATACGCTGGGTGGTGCTCAGCTTTATCAGATCCGCCTCCAAATTCAGTCCGGCAGCGGCGTATAGCGCTTGGACCTCGGCATAATCGCGCGAGTGTTGCAGTTGCTTCCCATAGTTCACTCCGGTGTTAAACGAAGGATTGCCGCCGGCTCGCGCTTCCAGATCAGCGCGGAAATAGAACGGGAATAGAAAATCAGAACTCTCCCACAGATACTGATTGGCTTCCTGAGTCGTATAGTCGGTCTGCGCCGGTTCCGGTGAGGAAGGATCAAACCAGCCGGGAATATCCGCCAGCGCCGCTACCAACGCGATCCGCGCTTGTCCCTGTGGGGTACCCTGGGCTGCGCTGAGGAAACTTACCGCATTGTCATAGTTCTGCGTTGGGTTAGTGATGCCGACCACTTGCAGCGTATTGTCTGCAAGCAGTGCGTTGAAGGCAAATGCAACGTCCAGTGTCTCATTCCAGAAGCCCACACCGCCGGCTACAACTCCGCACATAGGAAGCGCGGCATTAAATAGACTTGGATACTGCTGTACCAACGCGGCTGTGATCAGGCCGCCCATAGACTCTCCCCAGGCGATGGTCTGGGTTGGCGTGCCGACCAGGCTTTGAAAAGCATTAAGGGTTGCGATCTGATCCGGTAGAGCCTGCTGAACTGCCCAACCCGTCGTCGCATAAGACGAACCCGCCAGCGCATAGCCCTGCGAAAACACGTAGGCGCCGGTGTCGGGATCGCCATAGTCGTACGCGGGGTTTTGTCCGCCAGGGAAAACGTATCCGTGACTGAAAAGAAGCAGACTGCCGTTCCAGTTCGCCGGGACGTCGATTACATAGGTAGCGCCGTCCGGCAAGGTGCCGGTGATGTGCTGTTGCGCTGCTGCGCTTCCGCAGAGCAAGGCACTCGAAATAAGAATCACCACGAGCACGGAGCGCCACGTGTCCCCAATGGTATGCGACATTGGATCTCCTACTGCGAAAACGCGTCGTAAACCCGCAGAAATTCCGCGGGCTTAAACGTCAGGAATTCCGGGGATGTGGCCACTACCTGCCCGTTAATATCGAGAACGTTGTACGTCGGGCCGAGCGCCGTCGCCTCCTTGTTAAGGTCTTTCGAAGTGAGATCCTTCCACTTCCCGCTCGACAACCGAAGTTCCAGCGTTTGCAGTGCGGTAATGGTTTCCGCCGGCGTGAATTCGCAGTGTCCCGCGCGGTGAACAAAAGTTTGTTTCAGCTCCGCACTGTCCCCCGCCTCGCCCACAACCTTTGCATACGCGTTCTCTTCTTCCACTGGCACCAATCCATCGCCGACCGTGTGCATCGTCAGCACGGGAAACGGCAACTGTCCGTTGTAGATGATGTAATCCGTCAGGTAAGTGAGAGCCCCCGGGTCTGCGGAAATTCGCGAAGCAGACGCCAGCGTCGCCAAGTCCGAATTCAGGCTCAGCCCCGCCGCTTTATATAGCGCTTTCACTTCCGCGTAATCGACCGAGTTCTTCAGCTGCGTTTCGTAATCCACGCCGTTGTTGAACGAAGGATTCCCCCCGGCCCGTGCTTCAAGCTCGGCGCGATAGGCGAACGAAAATCCAAAGTCAACATTTTCCAGCCATTGAAACTGGTTAGCTTGTTGGTCGGTGTAGTCCTTCTTCGGGGGCTCCTGAGAAGCGGGATCATACCAGCCCGGCACATCGGCCAGAGCCGCAACCAAAGCAATGCGCGCCTGACCTTGGGCGGTGGCTTGGGCCGCGATGAGAAACTCTTCCGCGTTCGTATAATTCTGGGCGGGGTTGGTGATGTCGACCACTTGCAGGGCCCCGCCTGCGATTAGCGTGTTGAAAGCGAATGAGGCGTCGAGTGCCTCATTCCAGGTTCCCACCCCGCCCCCCACGACACCGCACATGGGAAGCGCCGCGTTGAAGCTACCCGGATATTCCTGCACCAACCCGGCAGTGATCATGCCTCCGAGAGAGTGTCCCCACGCGATCGTCGTGGTCGGAGTGCCCACATCAGTCTGAAAAACACCGAGCGTTGCGATCTGATCCGGAATTGCCTGTTGCACAGCCCAGCCGGTCGTAGCGTACGACGATCCGGCCAGCGCATATCCTGCCCCCAGCAAGTAGGCGCCAGTGAGGGGATCACCCACATCCACCGCGGGATTCTGCCCGCCGGGGGCGACATATCCATGACTATAAAGAAGGAGAGTCCCGTTCCATGGCGCCGGAACGTCGATGACGTAGGTAGCGCCATCCGGCAAGCTTCCCGTGATGTGCTGCTGCGCCGCCGCGCTTCCGCAAAGCACGGCAATCAGGATCGCAGTGAACGCAAAGAACAGTGTGCCTCGAGCGATATTCGACATAAGAATCTTCCTCTTCATGTAGAGTGAGAACGCTTTCCCCAAGCCCGGTTCGGCGTCTTCCGATGCCGCAAACCGCTTGAAAGTTTGTGCCGATCCCGCGAGATTGTCAACGCGAAAAACACCAGGGGCGAAGTTTCAAGCGCCAAGCTCGGCCCTGCTCCCGCGCTTCCAATACAGATACCCCGGCACGCCAATGAGCACAATGGCAGCGCCCCAGAATGCCTCGGTAGGCCGCTGAATAATCGTGTTCAGCGTCCAGGCAACTCCAACCAGAATGTAGATCGCAGGCAGCCAGGGGTATCCGGCGCAACGGTACGGCCTGGGCACATCAGGTCGCCTCCACCGCAGGACGAACAGGCCAATGACCGTCAGCGTGTATGAGAGCACCATGCCAAAAATAACGTAGGTGTAAAGCTGGTCATAGCGTCCGCTCATCGTGAGCACTCCGGCCCAGATGCCTTGTCCAATCAGGCTGAAAGCCGGCGTCCGCCATTTGGGATGAATCACCGCCATGCGCCGGAAGAAAACGCCGTCCTGTGCCATCGCCATGTACACACGCGCGCCCGAGAGCGTGCAGGTCGCCGCCGCGCTGAAACACGAAATCGCAATCATCGCCGACAGCCATACTGCCGCCCCGGGTGAGAACAGCACGGCCGCCGCGGCGTGAGCAATGGTTTCGTGCTTTGCAACCTCACTCATCGGCATCGCGTAAACATACGTAGCGTTCATGGCAAGATAAATCGCGCCCACCGCCAGCACGCCCAAAACCATCGCCAGTGGCACATTCCGCCGCGGTTCTTTGACTTCGCCGGCGACCCATGTGATGTAGACCCATCCGTCGTATGCCCAGAACACGGCGATCAAGCCGATGCCAAGCGCGGAAATCAGCTGTCCAGCAGTCAGTCCCATGCTGAGTCCGCCCGCCCCCCGCTCGCTGAAGTTCGACCAATGCCCTTTGCCGATGGCAAATCCAAGCACGATAAAAACTGCCATGGCAGCGAACTTGGTCCAGGTCGAGACGTTCTGCAGAAGTGTGCCCCAGCGCAGTCCAACCACGTTGACGTAAGTGAGGATAGCGATCAGCACTAACCCAACCACATGCGCGCGTGTGAACGGCACGCCCAGCACAGAGAAGATCACGTGCTCTTGAGAAATGGCCGGAACGATGTTTCCCATGTAGGCCGCCGCAGCCACCGAGAGCGCTGCGATCGAGCCGCCATTCGCCACCGCGAACAGCATCCATCCATAAAGAAAAGCAACCAGGTCGCCATAAGCTTCGCGTAGATAGATGTACTGTCCGCCAGAGTCCGGATACATCGAGCCTAGTTCGGCGAACGCGACGCAGGCGCACAGGGAAATCACCCCGCCCAGCACCCACACCAGAAAAAAAAGTGTCGGATTCGGCAAAGCCCCCGCGATATCCTTGGCCGTAAGAAAAATAGAAGAACCGATGATTCCGCTCACCAGCAGCAGCACAGAGTCCAGCAGCCCAAGCCCGCGGACAAGGCTCGGTTGTTGCCCGGATACGTCGTCTTCGGTGGCCAGCGAAGTTGGGAGCGAAGAGAGAGTCGGGTCCATTCAGTAGTTGGTCAGTTCGCAGATCAAGTCGTCAGTCGTTGGTCGTTCGCCGATCCGTCTCACCGTAGTCGTTGATCGTGATTCGAAGTTGTTCGGCTAGAACGGATTGCTTCCCAGAACTGCGAACAGCGAACGACGTACAGCGGCCGACGACCCTCACCCCATGCCCAATTCATCCGAAGATTCCAGCGGCGTTCCGCAACGTCGGCAGATGACGGCCGAACAATCGCCGCAGGTCAGCGGATCCGTGACTTCCACCGCGCAGATGGGACAGTAAAACACCGCCGCGCCCTTCCTGGCTTCTGGCGCGGGTTTCGGAGCCATCTCCATATCAGCAACCATGAGCGCGAACAATGAGTACGAACAACGCGCACGAAACTGTAACACAATCGCCGTGTTTGTCAGTCCGGTTTCCGCAGGATCAGATCGCCTTCGTTGGGTGGCAGCGAGACGGGAAATTGCCAGACTTTGTCTTTCATCCAGATACTGATCAGGAAATCCTCCCGCTCTTTCCACGGGCCGATCCATTTGTTAGTGGTTGCGAAGAAGACCCAGCCATGAGCCTCAGGATTGCCTGGGCTCAGCGTCACCGTATTGGGATCGAGGCCTTGCGTGCTTACAAACTCGATGAACTCCGCCGCCACCTTTTCATATTCGCGCAAGAGAGCCGTCTTTTCTTCTTTGCTTTGGGGATCTTTCTTGATCTTGCGCTCGGTTTCGAAGACCTTCGTATCAATGTCGTTCTGCAAACGGTTCGAGAGCTCAGTGGGATCCTCGTACCCCTCCACAACGTCATGATGACGAACGAAATCGATCCGCACATCCGCCGGATACTCGAATTTCCCCGCACCCGTATACGTCACGCTGACGTATGCGCCCAGAAGGCGATAGAAGCGATGCCGGCTCTTCGCCAGTTCCTGCGAATCCATCATCACCGCGATGGTGAGGTCTTGCCCAGTCATCGTCCAGCGATAGTGCCCGTCATCGGTGGCCTCAAATTTGCAACCGGCCGCGCCCGAAGTCCAGCGCACCGCCGGTAACTGCTTCTTTTTGTCGGACGCGTGGCTCAGCGTCGGTGACAGAATCGCGCAACAAAGAATCGCGCAAAGAAGATTCGCGCCCGAAAGAATCGGGCAAACGCGGAATGCAAGCCTCGACCACCACCAACCGGAACGGAGCATAAAGGCAAAGTGTATAGCTTTTGCGCTGCCAACGTCACCGCCCGTGCGACCGCCTATTCGCTCAGTCCCAACCTCTTCAGCAGTTCGCGATATCTCGGATCCGACCGCAATGAATCCGCACTCGGGTCGACTTTCAGCTGGGTTAGCGCCGGATCGTGTTCCTCATACGCTTTCTCCAGCCATGCGAACGCCAGTTCCTTTTCGCCAACTGCCGCGTAGCTCATTCCCAGGTCTGCAGGGGCGATGTACGGAGAGCCAGTACTCGAATTTCGCTGATTGCGCTCCAGTTCTTCCAGAATCTTCAGTGCCCCAGCGCGGTCCCCGGAATGTGCCAGCACTTCGGCCCTATATCGCAATCGACTCGGATCTTTGCCATCGACGAAAGCGGGCACCGCCGTCAATGATTCCTGGTACATTCCCTTCGCGATATACGCCCGAGCCAGAACCACCCAGCCGATTCCGCTGCCACCATTCGGCATCTTAAGGCTGGTGGCAATAACGTCGTCGTAGCGCCGCCAATACAGGAAGTTTTCGGCCAACCCTTCGGTAATCATCAGTGACAGCGGATCAAGCACCTGCGCTTGCCGCAACTCCACCTCCGCGGCCGCATAGTGTCCCATCATCATGGAATTGACTCCCGCCCAATGATGCGCCTCCGCGTAATTCGGCTGCAGCTCAATCGCTCTGTGGAACTCTTGTTCCGCGCCGCGCCAGTCCCACTCGCACTGCGACTTCAACAATCCCAGCGTGGCATGCGCCTGCGCCAGGTTGGGATCGAGTTCCAGCGCCCGCTGTACCGCTGCCGTGGCGCGCGGCACCGCTGCCGCAGGCGACATCTGCCGGTTCACTGCCATGACCGTAAAAGCGTCCGCCAAGCCGGCGTAGGCCAAGGCGTAATTGGGATCGTCGTCCACGGCACGCTGAAAAAGCCGCGCGCTTTCCTGCATGTCAGGCAAGTCGCGCTTACTCCAAAGATATCTTCCTTGCAGGTAAAAATCGTGCGCCTCTGCATTCTGCGTATCTCGTTTGATCGGGCGCACCGTGCCGCCGACCGGAACGTGCAGCGCCCGCGCCGTTTCCTGCACAATGTCCTCTTCCGCGGCGAGCATATCGCCGCCCTGCACGTCATAAGCTTTCGACCACAAATGGTAGCCATTCCGGGCATCGACCAGTTGCGCGTCGATCCGTAGCCCGCTGCTTGAGCGGCTGATACTTCCTTCCAGCACCGCTCCCGCGTTCAGCGCTTGCCCGATTCTGCGAACGTCCTCCGACTTCCCCCGGAATTGAAATGCAGAGGTCGCAGCCACGACGCGAAGCCCCTTCAGCTCTGCCAGTCCGGTCGTCAGTTCCTCGGTAACGCCGTCGCTCACGTATTCCTTCGCCGCACCGGCGTCGGGTTCGCCCAGATCGAGGAACGGCAACACTGCAATCGAAACAGGCGTGCCATCGCCGTGCCGCCGCCGAACATAATAGGTGGAAGCAAATGCGACTACTGCCACTAAAGCCAAGGCTCCCGCAACCCAGAATGCTCGTCCCCGCGTGACCCGACCCGCATTGGTGCTCCCAGGCTCAACCTTGGGAGACCGTGGCGCGAAAACCGGCACATAGCCGCCTTTCGGCAGTTCGATGATCACCGGATCATTTCCGCCCGCGCCGCTGTAGTATTCGGCCAGTTTTTTCCGCAGCCGCCCCGCCTCTATGCGCACGATCGGATCAACTTTCGGATCGTAATCCGCAGGCCGCCCGAACACTTCGACCCCGATCAGATATTCCTTGATTTGCTTCTCGTCACCAGCCAGCGTCCTCTCCACGATGAAACGCAGGAACTGGCTAGCTCGCCGAGCATTCAGAAAGGGATTGGAAGTGAGGATCCGTTCGACCGCCTCGCGAACCGTGGCCGGGGACACTGCGGCCCGAGCTTCGACCTCGGAGTATGCGGCATACTCAGACATCTGAGCTACTCCCGTTTCGGCGCAATGCGGC
>JBEKLO010000027.1:0-39125 GCA_050010155.1 Terriglobales bacterium | reverse complement strand
GCGTGTTTCGCAATAACGCGGTCATGTCGGCCATGGGCATCCCGCAGATCGCCGCCATTATGGGCATGTGCGTCGCGGGAGGCGGATATCTACCCGTGATGTGCGACCACGTGCTGATGACGGACGGCAGCGGCCTGTTTCTTGCGGGCCCGGCGCTGGTGCAAGCTGCGATTGGGCAGAAAGTTTCCGCCGAAGAATTGGGTGGAGGCCGAAGAAATCTACGGCGCGTATGATGCGTCACCTGCGCGCCCCTACGATATGAAAGAAATTTTAGCGCGCATCGTGGACGAGAGCCGCTTCGACGAGTACAAGCCGGAGTACGGCAAAACGTTGATCTGCGGCTACGCTCGCATTGGCGGCTTCGCCGTCGGCATTGTGGCGAACCAAAAACTGCATGCGCACCAGACCGACCACGAAGGCCACAAGCGTGTCGAGTTTGGCGGCGTCATCTACACCGAGTCTGCCGAGAAGGCCGCCCGCTTCATTATGGATTGCAACCAGAACCTGATCCCGCTTGTATTTTTTCATGACGTCAACGGATTTATGGTGGGACGCGATGCCGAGTGGAGCGGCATTATCAAGGCCGGGGCAAAGATGGTGAATGCGGTGTCGAATTCCGTGGTGCCTAAAATTGCAGTGATCGTCGGCGGTTCCTTCGGCGCCGGACACTATGCCATGTGCGGCAAGGCGTTCGATCCGCGCTTTGTGTTTGTCTGGCCGACTGCGAAATACGCGGTGATGAGCGGAGATGCTGCCGCGGGCACGCTGGTGGAAATCAAAGTAAAGCAACTGGAACGCAGCGGCAAAAAGTTGAGTGACGAAGAAAGAAAAGAACTGTTGGATTCAACGAAGAAGACTTACGACGAGCAAACTGATCCCCGGTACGGCGCGGCGCGGCTTTGGATCGATAAGATTATTGATCCGATGGAAACGCGGCAGGCGATCACGCAGGCGCTGGAGGCGACGTCGCTGAATCCGGAGGTGGCGGAGTTTAAGGTGGGAGTGCTGCAAACGTGATTTACCACGGAGACACTGAGACACGGAGGATACTTCTTCATGAAGAGCTTACGGAGAAGATCATCGGATCCGCCATCGAAGTCCATCGTGCGCTTGGTCCGGGCCTGCTCGAATCTGCCTATGAAGAGTGTTTGTGTCGCGAATTTAACCTCCGGGGTCTTGTTTTTCAGCGGCAGGTGCCGCTTCCGGTCGAGTACAAGGGAGTCAAGCTGGACTGTGGTTATCGTCTCGATTTGATTGTTCAAGATACCGTAATTCTGGAACTGAAGTGCGTTGAGCACGTTCTTCCGGTGCATGAAGCGCAGTTGCTTACGTATCTTAAGCTGACCGGAAAGCATGTCGGCATAATCATGAACTTCAACGTCGCAACGCTGGTAAGGGGTGGCATAGTGAGAAAGGTTTTGTGAAGAGAAGTGCTTTGCTCGGTGGCTCCGTGGTAAATGTGGCTGACCAAGTCAAACTCATCGAATGTCCACGCGATGCCTGGCAAGGGCTCAAAGGGAAGATCCCCGCTGAATTGAAGACAAACTACCTTCAGGCGCTGATTTCTGCGGGTTTTACGAATATCGATGCCGCCAGCTTTGTTTCTCCTAACGCTGTGCCGCAGATGGCTGACTCCGAAGAAGTGCTCAAGGAACTTAAAGTGCCCGATGACGTGGAAATCATCGGCATCGTGGTCAACGAAAAAGGCGCGCAGCGGGCGATTGCGACCGGGAGCGTGCGCACGCTTGGTTTTCCGTACTCTATCTCGCCGACGTTTCTGCAGAACAATCAGCGGCAGACTCTGGAAGACGCGATCGAGGAACTGGAAAAGATCGAGAAGAAGGCCGATGAGGTTGGGCTGGAGACCGTCGTTTACATCTCGATGGCCTTTGGCAATCCTTACGGCGATCCCTGGACCGTCGACGAGGTTGTCGAAGCGGTTGGATTGCTTGAGCTGCAGGAGATTCGCACGATCTCTCTGGCCGATACTGTCGGTGTGGCGCCGCCTGAGAAAATCCGGGAAGTGGTTTCCGCGGTGCTGGCGAAGTACGATTACCTGGAAATCGGAGTCCACTTGCACAGCCGCCCCGATCAAGCTGCCGCTAAAATCGTTGCTGCCTATGATGCCGGATGTCGCCGTTTTGATTCTGCCATCGGCGGCTTGGGCGGATGCCCTTTTGCGCAGGATGACCTGGTGGGAAACATTGCGACGGAAACAGTGATTGAAACTCTGCGTGGCCGCGGAGCGCTCTTACCGCCGCTGAGATCGTTAGACACATTGTTGAGAGCGACGGTCGAGATCGGCGCGAGGTACAAGAACTCGACGAACACCGACTGATTTTATGAACTACAAAACGCTTCAGCTCGCCTTTGACTCTGGCATAGCGACCCTCACCCTTAACCGGCCCGACAAGCGCAACGCCATCAGCTACGAACTGATTGACGATCTCATTCGTGCTTTGGAGGAAGTGAGAAGCTCCGCCGCTCGCGTTTTGATAGTGACCGGGGCAGGGAAGGCTTTCTGCTCCGGCATGGACCTCGACAATCTCAAAGCCCTGATCGGACGAACGCCCGAGCAAAATATTGCAGACTCGCGAACTATGGTCAGGCTGTTTCGTTCGCTTTATGAATTTCCGAAGCCGACGATTGCGGCCGTAAACGGCGCGGCCATCGCGGGTGGCACGGGTCTCGCGCTGCTCTGCGATTTCACGCTGGCTGTGCCGGAGGCTAAGTTCGGCTATACCGAGGTTCGGATCGGATTTGTGCCCGCCATCGTCGCAACTTTTCTGCTGCGCCAAGTCGGGGAAAAAGTTGCGCGCGATCTTTTGCTTACGGGCCGGATCTTTGATGCCGCGGAAGCACTGAAAATGGGCCTGCTCAACGAAATCGTTCCCGGGGGAAAATTGCTTGATCGTGCCCGGGAGTTAGCTGAGCAACTGGCGGAAAGCAGTCCGCTGTCGCTTTTCCAGACCAAGCGGCTCCTGACGGAACACGCGCGCGCCGAACTCGATTTACAGATTGAACACGCAATTCGCGAGAATGCGGGCATCCGCGAGAGCGCGGATTTCCGCGAAGGGATCACGTCGTTTCTGGAAAAACGCAAACCAAAGTGGACAGGGCGATGAATCGTCCCCAACCAACGACGTCTGTAGACATTGATCGGAAGGCGACGGTGAATGAGACTCGCATTCGCGTCCGCTATGCCGAGACCGACCAGATGGGCGTCGTCTATCACGCGAATCATTTCATCTGGTTTGAAGTGGGGCGAGTGGAACTGCTCCGCCAGTTCGGCTTCAGCTACAAAGACATGGAGCGGGAAGACGATTGCTTCATTGCGGTCGTCGATGCTCAATGCCGCTACAAGGCTCCGGTGCACTATGATGACGAGGTCGTCGTGCGCACGCATCTGAAGCATGTTCGCGAGAAAGTGATTCGTTTCGGATACGAACTGCGAAGTGAGACGGGCGAGTTGCTGGCCGAAGGCGAGACCACGCACATCGTCGCGAACGCGCAAATGAAGCCTCGCGCGCTACCGGAGAAATACATGCGGGTGTTCCGCGCCGCGATTGAGAGATAGGAAGGTAACGCCGGATGCAGGAGTTCCTTTACAGGCTTCAGTTGGTGCGCAGAGATTTGCTCCGCACGGGGCCGACCGACGGAACAGGCGGTCGTGGCCGAGCACTTCGCATATCTCCAGGGCCTCCATGCGCAAGGCGTCATAATTCTTGTGGGTCGCACTTTGAATACTGACGATAGTGCCATGGGGCTCACCGTCTTCCACGCCGAATCCGAAGACACCGCTCGCCAGATCATGGACAGTGATCCAGCTGTACAGAAGGGGCTGATGACGGCGACCTTGTATCCGTTCAAAGTCATCTTGCGGGGAAAGTAAGAACTCGAAGCGAGAAAGCGGGAACTGCTTTTGCAAGCTTTGCACATTAACGGGAACGATTTGACTCTGGAGGAGGTGCGCGAAGTAGCGCGACTCGAGACGCGCCGTCCCGTCCTCCTCCTGGCGGATGCCCGCGAGGCCGTGAATCGCGCTCGCGCCGTGGTTGATGCGCTGGTTGCCAATAACAAAATCTCGTACGCGATCACGACTGGAGTGGGCAAACTGAGCGATGTGCACATTGTCGGCGATCAAGTGCGCGAGTTACAGATCAATCTGGTGCGCTCGCACGCCGTCGGAGTAGGCGAACCGCTGGCGATTTCCGAAGTGCGCGCCATGATGTTGTTGCGTGCCAATTCGCTCTCGAAAGGGAATTCGGGCGTGCGCGCCGTCACTATCGACACCATTTGCGAGATGCTCAATCGCGGTGTGACTCCAATGGTTCCGTCGCAGGGGAGCGTGGGGGCGAGCGGCGATCTGGCGCCGCTGGCGCATCTAGCGCTGGCATTGATCGGCGAAGGCGAATGCTTTGACGAAAAAGGCACGCGGGTTGCGAGTGGCGAGGCGCTGAAGCGCGCGCAGATCAATCCATTGGTGCTTGAAGCGAAAGAGGCGGTATCGCTCATCAATGGCACCCAAGCCATGCTGGCCATCGGCACCTTGATGCTGCTCGATGCGGAGACGCTGGTCGACACCGCCGATGTTCTCGGGGCGATGGCGTGCGATGCGCTCAAGGGAACCAATGTCGCGTTCGATGAGCGGATTCAGAAGGCTCGACCGCACGCCGGACAAATCAAGACCGCGGCGAACCTTCGACGGCTACTCGAAGAGAGCGAGATCCGCGCGTCGCATAAAGACTGCGGGCGCGTGCAGGATGCTTATTCGTTGCGCTGCATTCCGCAGGTGCATGGTGCGGTCCGCGACACACTCGCCCATTGCCGCGCGGTATTTGAGACAGAGACAAATTCGGCGGTCGACAACCCGCTGGTGTTTGTGAAAAATCCGAAGGCGATGGACGGCGAGGGCGATGTGCTCTCCGGCGGAAACTTTCACGGCGAGCCGCTGGCGTTCGCACTCGACTTTCTGGCGATTGCGTTAAGCGCGCTGGCGGGTATCAGTGAGCGGCGGCTGGAGCGCATGGTGAATCCGGCGCTGAGCGAAGGGCTGCCACCATTTCTCGCGCCGGGAGCGGGAATGAACTCGGGCTTCATGATGCCGCAGGTGACCGCGGCAGCGCTGGTAAGCGAGAACAAAGTGCTGGCGCATCCGGCATCGGTCGATTCGATTACTACGTCGGGAAACAAGGAAGACTATGTGTCGATGGGTATGACAGCGGCCAACAAACTGAAAAAAGTAGTGGAGAACACGCGCAACACGCTGGCCATCGAGGCCATGGCCGCAGCCCAGGCGATTGACTTTCTGGCGCCGCTGAAAACTTCCAAGCCCTTGCAGCAGGCGCATGCAGCGATTCGGGCAGTGTGCGCGACGATGGAGAAGGACCGCGTGATGTATCAGGATTTCGCCCGTATTGCGCAGATGATCGCCAGCGGAAAACTGGCTGCAGTCGTGCGATAAAAGGGGGCAATCTCCAAAGTGCTAGCTTTTGCGCATTGAATGCAACTGGTCGTCTTTTTCCCGCTAACAAAAACTCTGTTTACAGCGCTCTGGACATGCATTAAACTCAGCGGGCTTCGTGCTTCCTCCCCCGAGGCACGGCATAGATCCAGAAGACCCGGCGAGAAGCTTCGCGCGCGGGCTGAATCGGATCGAAAACGTACCGAGCAGCCGTCAATAAATAAAAACTTAAAGGATCAAGGATCAACATGGCAAAGCATTGCAAAGGGAATTGCCGCGTCGGATTGACAGCGGTACTGGCCGTCCTTTTCATTAGCGTGAGTGCACTGCTGGCTGCGGGCCAGACGTCGGTGACCACGTATCACTACGATAACTACCGCACCGGCTGGAACCAGAATGAATCAGTATTGACGCCCGCGAACGTAGGGAAGAAGACGTTCGGGCACTTGCTGACGGTGACGCTTGATGACCAGGTGGATGCGCAGCCGCTGGTGGTGCCAGGCGTGCAGATCACTGCCGGAAACTACCAGGGGACGCACGATGTTGTTTATGTAGCGACGGAGCACAACACCGTGTATGCCATCGACGTTCACAGCGGGACGGTGCTGTTGAATCCGAATTTCGGAACACCGGTAAGGTATCCGCTGGGCTGCAACAACAACGGACCGAACGTGGGGATCAACTCGACCCCGGTCATCGACCCGAGCAGCAACACGTTGTACGTGATCGTTTACACGCAAGCTCAGGGTGTTCAGTCCTACACGCTGCACGCGCTCGATTTGGGAAGTTTGACCGACAAAGTGACGCCGCAACCGGTGATCGCGTCGAATACGTTGACCAACGGAACGACCTTCAACTTCAATGCGACATACCAACGGCAGCGGCCGGCGTTGTTGCTCGCTAACGGCAGCATTTATGCGGGGTTTGGAAGTTTCTGCGATTTGTCGGCCAATCTTTCGCGTGGCTGGCTGCTGGGGTGGACGGCGGGATCGCTGACACCATTTCCAGCAAATCAGCTCAACGATCTGCAGGCCACTGACCAGGATTCCTTTTTTCTGTCGTCCATTTGGATGTCGGGCTACGGACCGGCGACCGACGATGCGGGGAACATCGTGTTCGTGACGGGCAACTCCGATCCAAACACCTACGACGGGATCACGAACATTCAGGAGAGCGTGGTCAAGATGTCGAATACGCTCACGACCGTGATGGACCTGTTTACTCCGGACAACCAGGTAAGCCTGGATCAAGGAGATGTGGATTTCGGTTCGGGCGGCGTGCTGGTGCTGCCCGATCAGCCGGGGTCGACACCGCATCTGGCGGTGGCGGCGGGCAAAGACGGAAATATGTACTTCATGAATGAAGACAGTCTGGGTGGTTACTCGCCCAACACAAATAACGTACTGGGCACTTACGGTGTGGGTGGCTGCTGGTGCGGACAATCGTATTATGTGGATCCGTCGGACGGAGCGGGACGGGTCGTGAGCAGCGGCGGCAACCAGGTCGAACTCTGGAAGGTGCAGACGTCGCCCAAGGTAGCGCTAACGCAGGTGGCGGAGTCTGAATATATCGGCGGTCAGCAAGATCCAGGATTCTTTACCACGATTTCTTCGAACGGCACGGCCAGTCCAATTATCTGGGCGCTGTCGCGGCCGGAGAACTCGACGAAGGCGCCGCTTTCTCTGTATGCGTTTAATCCGGATGGGGGCAAGAAACAGCAAACGTTCAAGCAGCTGTTTAAGGCGAAAGCTGGGAACTGGCCGAATCTGGGCGGTAATTCGAACCTGGTTCCAGTTGTGGCCAACGGGCAGGTCTTCGTGGCCAGCAACAAACAATTGCAGATCTTCGGGTTGATCGGGGGGAACACGAAGAAGAAGTAACGCGCATACGCCTTTGTGCAGGGTTCTGGGTGCCCCACGTCTCGAGACCGGCGAGACGTGGGGATTATTTTTTTGATCAGGCGGACTTGGCTGCGGAGCCATCCAAACCGAGTTCGGGGGCGATCGCCTTCATGGCTTCAATGCAGAAGGCGATGTGCTCCAGGAGATCGAGTCCGAGATCGGCGGCGCCTGCGATGATGTCTTCGCGGTGAACGCTGCGGGCGAAGGCTTTGTCCTTCATCTTTTTTTGGACAGACTTGGCTTCGACTTCCGCCAGGGATTTTCCCGGCTTGACGAGGGCGCAGGCGGTGATGAATCCGGCGAGTTCATCGCAGGCGAAGAGCGTCTTTTCCAGGGGCGAGAGGCGCGCGACGCCGGTGTACTCGGCGTGCGAGAGAATCGCGCGACGCACTTCTTCGGAATAGCCGCGTTCTTTCAGAATCTCCGAACCTTTGTAGGGGTGTTCGTCGGCGGTGGGATATTTCTCATAATCGAAGTCGTGGAGAAGTCCAACCATACCCCACAATTCTTCATCGGCTCCGGCTTTGCGGGCGTAGGCGCGCATGCAGGCCTCGACTGCGAGAGCATGTTTCCGAAGACTTTCCGACTGGGTGAACTCAGTTAGTAAACACCATGCGGTATCGCGGGGAGTCATGGTTTTTGTCCCTCCAGATCATTGCACAAGAAATGGGCCGATTTTTCCAAGGGGTCTAAACCCCTTGTCTTTATTGGCTGGTACGGCATGGCTGGAGCGTTGCCCTCCCAAAATGAATTGCGAGGAAGCACTGAATCAAGTGTCGATTTTCTCTCTGCGATTCGTCGCTTGTGCTTAGGACTCTTTATTATTAACACTTTCCGCTTGACTTCCACAGGTCCGATCCAGCAGATTAGCCACTAGTTGGCTTTGAGAGTAGCCCCGCTCTGGCACTCGCAAAACCTGAATGGCCACTACATTAACCCCCGTGGACTCACGGGAAGTTGTACGGTGTGACCGCTGTTTCTTAGTGCAATTCCGCACATCAAATAGTCTTTGCCGCCGTTGCCATCTGTCATTGGATGAGGACGAGGCGGAGATTGCCGCGATGACTCCGGTGCCAGAAGTGTTGCCGGTGAACATCGATTCTACTGGACGCGGACATTTGCGGCTGGCGCACTCGATCCGATCGCTACGGCTGCGCAATGGCTTAAGCCAGCGGCAACTTGCACTGCGCATGTCGGTGCCGCGAACTTACGTATCGAAAATCGAAAACGAGAAAGCAACGCCGACGCTCTCTTCGCTGGAACGTCTGGCAAAGGCGCTCGAAGTAAGCGTGCCCGATCTGCTTTCTGGCGGAGAACGAAACCGGCAGGAAGAAGTGCGCGAGTTGATGGAAGATCAATTCGTCGCCGAGGTTTTGCCGTATCTGTCACAGCTGAACGGGATGCAGATGTCGAGCATTCTGGCGCAGGTGCGAGACTTGACGGTGCGGCCGCGACGGAGTGCGTAGAACGGCAGGCGTCAGGTTTCAGGTCTCAGGAAAGCCGCGAGATTGCTCTGAAACAAGGCCTGAAATCTAAGATCCGAGACCTAACTTTTTATCCGGGCACACAACCAACTGGACAGCCGGAGCCCTCGGGTTCCGGCTTTTTCTTGATTGGTGTGCAATGCGATGCACTCACTGCGTTCAGAATTTGCACAACTTGAGAACCGCACGCGTCTTGCGCAAGAGTTTGCATATGATCTCGAGATTTCCTAAGGAAAATGCCGGTTTCCGCTTGACCCTGTATGTCAAACGAGCTAACCTCGCGGAACTTCCCCCTGGCTGGGTGAAAGAGTGCCTAACCGAATTCTCACTGGTGAACAGGATGGTGGCGATGAAGATCTCTCAGGTATGCGCGGTAGCGTTGCTGTTAATAGTCGGATCTGCACTGGCGTTCGCTGGCCCAATCAACGATCCCAAGGTCATCGTGAAGGGTGCGGGCGGGGGCGGAGAACTGATCAAGGGGCCATGCCCGCAATGTATGGGTGTCGGCCAGAATTTCAGCTTCAAGACGCCAGCGAGCGGAACGGGCGTGTTGTATTTCACAAACGAGAGCGGCATTAACTGGAATTCGCTGACCCTGATCGAAAAGGGCGTGCCGGCGGCCGACATCAGTTGCAACTCGCCGTTATTTTCGAGTTGTACGACTGAAACTCTGAAGAACGGTTCTGTGGAAATTCTGTTGACGAACGCCGGGAAAGCCAACTGGCACGACAAGGGAATTCCGAACGGAGCGAACTTCGCGATTGACTTTTCATGTAAGGGCGGTTGCTGGCCGGGCGGGCTGACATTTAACGGACATGGAAGCGCCTCTGCTCATGCAACTCCGGAGCCGGGAACGATTGCGCTCATGGTCACGGGGTTGGGGTTGATCACGCGTCGTAAGGTGTGGAAGAACCGCTGGAATTCTTAGTTGTTCTTTTTCGTGAACTGGTTCACCAACTGTGAGAACTGCGGCAGGGCCTGGAGCTTCTGAAGTTCGGGATCGTTCCAGGCCTCCTGCGCAGGATAGCCCTTCTCCAGTGCCTCCCGCAGCGGCTTCAAAGCTTCTTCCGGTTTGCCGATCAGCGTCTTCACCTGGGCCTCTGAATACATCAGCTGCACGTCATCAGCCTTGATCGAGCGAGCTTGGTTGGTATATTGCAGAGCGTTCGCCGCATCTCCCTTCTTGGCATACAGAACCCCCAGATCGCCCATGATAGCGGCGGATCGCGGGTTTACCTGCAGTTCCTGAAAGGCCAGCGAGATAGCTTTTCCGTAGGCGGCAGCAGCCTGGTCGGAATGTCCCGACCAGCGGTAGGCATCACCGAGATTGCCAAGGAGAACTTCGTCATTCGGAGTCATGGCGACTGCTTTTTCGTACTGCTGGGTAGCCTGGTCGTAGTTCTTCAAGAAGAAATAGGCGGTGCCGAGATTGGAGTACGTATCGGCGTCAGGAGCGAGCGAGAGAGCTTTCTGAAACTGAGGAATCGACTCGCTCCACTTGCCCTCGCGCAGATAGACCGACCCGATGTTGGTATGACCGATTGGATTATCGGGGGCAAGTTCAGTCACCTTCTGATATTCGGGAAGCGCCTTTGCAGAGTCGCCGAGTCCCCAGACGAAATTGCCGAGGGCATTGTGATTGAGCCAATTGTAGGGATTGGCGGCAATCGCCTTCTGGAATGAGGCAATGGCTTCGTCACTTTGACCGCTGCGGCCGTAGGCGTCGCCGAGATTGCGATAGGCTTCATCGGAGTTCGGCGCCAATTGCAGTGCCTTCTTCAGTTCGGTAACTGCTTCGGTGTTCTTGCCGGTGGTGGCATAGACGCTGCCGAGCGAGAGATGAACTTCGGGAAGGTTGTTGGAGAGCCGCTCGGCCTGTTGCGCGGCCAGAGTCGCTTTTTGAGCCCAAATGCTCTCCTTGCTTTCCTGGTACATGCGGACGCTGGCGTCCGCGACTCCGGTGTAGGCGAGAGCGAAGTTAGGATCTTTATCGATGGCCTGTTCGAACAACCCGACCGCCTGCTTGTAGGCATCCTGGTTATGACCGTTGCGTAGGGTGTTGCGGCCTTGCAGATAGAGATCGTAGGCCTTCACGTTCTCGGTGGGATGGGCACCGACGCGCGCTTGCTCCTCGTCGGAGGGCTTGAGTGCAAGAGCGCTCGAGACGGTGCCGTAGATCTGATCTTCAAGCGCGAGCACATCGCCGGCAGCGCCCGGAAACTCCTGGCTCCAAACGCGCTTGCCGGTGGTCGCATCGTCGAGACTCAGGGTGACACGGAGTTGATCGCTATTGCCCTGCACGCTTCCCTGTAACACCAGGTTGACGCCCAGTTCGCGGGCGAGTTTCGAGAGCGGCAGATTCTTGGCGACCGCCTTGTCAATGTCGTCCGAGGATGCGAGGTGAATTTCCTTTAACTGAAAAAGTTTGGCGGCGAGAGCTTCCTGAATACCGTCAGCCACATAGCCGAGAGTTTTCTGGTCCCCGACCTGTTTCAGCGGCAGGATGGCGACATACTTTCCCTGTTTGAGGGAGGGAATGCCTTCCGCCGTCTGGCCGGAAGAGGTTGGGGTGCGCGTCAGCAGAGTGCGTCCAGCAAAGGTGGCCAGGGCGATGACGAGCACGGCTCCCGCGATCCACATCCAGCTCTTTCCCGGGAGATCGAGGCTGAAGCGCGATCGCCGGATAATCGGGTGCGGGATCATCTGGGAGAGCGTTTCGGTGCTGATGTTGGGATTGGCTTCCCAAGTCGTCAGTTGTTGCAATAGTTCGACGGCGGAGTGATAGCGGTTGGCCGGCTCGCGCTCGAGGCAGCGGCTGACGATGGCGCTCAGGGATTTGGGAACGGAGGCGTCGACGTCGGTAGCCGATTGCGCATCTTCGCGGGTGCGCTTCATGAGGCTGGCGATCGCGGTGTCGGCCTTGTAGGGAGCTTTGCCGGTGAGCAACTCGAAGAAGATGAGGCCGACGCTGAAGATATCGGAACGCTGGTCGAGAGTGGTGCCCAGAGCCTGCTCGGGCGACATGTATTCCATGGTGCCGACAATGGCGCCGGTCTGGGTCATGCCGGAATCGCCGAGCGAGCGGGCCAGGCCGAAATCCATGACCACGACGCGGCCGTGCTTGTCACGCATGATGTTCTGCGGCTTCAGGTCGCGATGGATGACGCCTTCGGAGTGCGCGGAATCGAGGGCACGGCAAACCTGTTCCACCACTGAGATTGCATTCGTCGGTGAGAACTTTCCTTCGCGGCGCAAAATTGTGCGCAGATCCTCGCCATCGACGTACTCCATGCTGATGAAGCGGATGCCCTCAGCCTCGCCAAGATCGAAAATGCGCACCACGTTTTTATGCGTGATGTTGCGGGAGAGAATGAGCTCTTGCTTGAAGCGGGCGAGGATTGCGGGATCGGTGGCCAGTTCGGGGCGGATGACTTTGAGCGCGATTAGACGGTCGAGTTCGCGGTCGCGGGCTTTGTAGACCGCGCCCATGCCGCCCTGCCCGAGCACGCCCAGGATTTCGTAGCGCTCCCCGAAGAGGACGCCGGGCTGCAGACCCTGAAAAGCAGAAATGCTGCTGCCGGACATTCCGGGAGAAGTCTGGCGCGCGTAGGGAAGCGCTTGGGTAACGCCGGAAATCGCGGTCCCGTGCGGCAAGGTGGGAGCGTCGGAGAGCGGAGGGTTGGAAAGCGGCGGTGGTGTCAGGGCGGCGACGACGTCTTCGGGCAAACGAGTGCCCGGCATCGTCGGGCTATCGGATTCGTGGCCCTTGTGGTCGCGCTCATCCATCAGCATTGCCCGGATTCGGAGAACTGGCGGGGGAGCGCGCCTCGGTCGACCAAGCCACAAACGAAAAAGGCAACCTGCGCCTCAGGCCGTCGAGGGGAAGTTCGAGAACCCAGCACTCCGATATTTAAGGCAGTATACCCCGGAAACCACTTTGAGGAAAGCATGGGGAACACTCGAAGATATAGTGTTTCTTGGGTCGGAAACGTTTCAGGAAACGGGGCTCCATTCGCCGTTTTTCCGCCGATTTGTTGGGCGCTGTTTGGGCGAACCTCGCAAGCCAACCGGTCGGTACCTGGATTTCGCGATTGCTGCCCGCCGTGCTTAAATGACGAGTTGGGCGCCAAGATTTGCGTCATCCCCGCGCGCGGCCTCCCAATCGGAATTTCAGAACGACATTTTTAGAACGGCTTTAGAGTCAACTACACAGCGAACTACAGATCCCTCGCTCCGCTCGGGATGACAAGTTTCAGGCAGGGTGACGAGTCTCAAGCAGGACGATAAGGCCCGGGCGATGCGGGAAGATCTATCGGAGGATATTTGGACTTCCAGTTAAACGAAGAGCAACTGCACCTCAAGAAGAGCGTGCGCGAATTTGCTGAGCGCGAGATCGCTCCGCATGTCATGGAGTGGGATGAAGCCGGCGAATTTCCGCTGGCGACGATCAAGGAACTGGGCAAACTTGGCCTGATGGGCACGATTTTCCCAACCGAATATGGCGGAGCCGGGATGGGCTACGTGGAGTATGTCACGGCCGTCGCGGAACTCTCTCGCGTGGATGGATCGGTAGGCATTATTGTGGCGGCGCACACGTCCTTGTGCTCGAACCACATTTTCCTGGCGGGAAATGAGGCGCAGAAGAAGAAGTATGTGCCGAAACTGGCCACGGGCGAGTTCATTGGCGCGTGGGGTCTGACCGAGCCTTCGGCGGGATCGGATGCGGGCAGTGCGCGCATGGTGGCATCGCGGGCGAAAGGTGGATGGGTGCTCAACGGCACCAAGACTTTCATCACGAATGGCCGTTATGCGGACGTCTTGGTGGTGCTGGCGGTGACGGATCGCGCGGCCCATACGCACGGGCTCTCGGCGTTCATCGTGGAGAAGAACACCAAGGGATTTCGCCCGGGGAAAAAAGAAAACAAACTCGGGCTGCGCGCCAGCGACACCTCGGAGTTGATTTTCGAAGATTGTTTTGTGCCGGAAGAAAACTTGGTGGGCAAGGAAGGCGACGGCTTTATCGACGCCATGCGGGTTCTGGATGGCGGCCGCATTTCGATTGCTGCGCTTTCGCTGGGCATGGCCGAAGGCGCATACGGCGCGGCGCTGAAGTATTCGAAGGAGCGCGAGCAATTCGGGAAAGTAATCTCGGAATTTCAGGCGATCCAGTGGAAGCTGGCCGACATGGCGACGGAAATTGAAGCGGCAAAACTTCTGACTTTGCGGGCCGCCGCGATGAAAGATGCGGGCATGAAGACCACTCTGGAATCATCGATGGCGAAGCTTTATGCCAGCGAAGTGGCCGTGAAATGCGCCAATGAAGGCGTGCAGATTCATGGCGGATATGGGTTCATCAAAGACTATCCCGCGGAGAAGTTTTATCGCGACGTGAAGCTGTGCACGATTGGCGAAGGGACCAGCGAGATTCAGCGGCTGGTAATTGCGCGGCAGTTGCTGAAGGACTAACGTCGTTTCTCATAGAGCCGCGACATAAGTTCGCCATACCGACTTTTGGCTTGTCATCCTGAGCGAAGCGAAGGACCTGCTTTATGTTCGAACCGGCAAACAGCAGGTCCTTCGCTTCGCTCAGGATGACAATCTGATTTGTGCAATTGAGTTGTGGGCGAGAGACTTAGTGGCGCGAGGGAGGCTGCGATGATCAACGGAGCCCACGTAATCGTTTACAGCAAGGATGCGGAAAGCGACCGCGCTTTCTTTCGCGATGTTCTTAAGTTTTCCGCGGTGGATGCGGGGCATGGCTGGCTCATTTTTGCGCTGCCACCGGCGGAAGCTGCATTTCATCCTGCCGAAAAGAACGATGTGCACGAGCTGTACTTCATGTGCGACGACCTCAAGGCGACGATGGAGTCGCTGGAAGGGAAGAATGTGAAGTGCGGTCCCGTGACCGAGGAGCGGTGGGGCAGTGTAACCACGATTGCTCTGCCTGGTGGGGGGAAGGTTGGGCTCTACCAGCCCAAACATCCGACCGCGATTAAGGTCTGAAGTTTTCGCGGACTTTCGACCGGTAATGCCCGATCCCGCTTTTCCTGTTTTTTCTTTTGTTTAAATCGCAAAGAATTTTCTTGACATCTAATACTGTGTGACATACAGTGTGTGTCGTACACTGTATGACGAATAGCAACGGCAATCACGACCTTTACGAAAACCTTCGGCTGGAGCTGCGCCGCGGGTGTTTGAGTCTGGCGGTGCTGTCGCAGCTCCGGACCGAGCGCTACGGATATACGCTGCGCAAAGCGCTGGCTGAGCAGGGATTGGATATTGACGAAGGAACGTTGTATCCGCTGCTCCGCCGGTTGGAAACCCAGGGCCTGCTGACGAGCGAGTGGCGGGAAGAAGAGAAGCGGAACAAGCGTTTCTACCGCCTTTCCGCAGAGGGCAAGGCGATGCTCAAACAACTGGGCGCGGAGTGGCAGCGGATCAATTCGTCGTTGAAAGAAATACTCTGAAAGAAATTCTTTAAGGAGCTGATTATGGAACTTCTCGATCGCTACTTGCAGGCTGTTGAATTCTGGCTGCCCAAGCGCCAACGCCAAGACATTATTGCGGAGTTATCGGAGGATCTCCGCTCGCAGATCGAGGAGCAGGAGACCGAACTCGGGCGCAAGCTGAAAGATGAAGAAGTGGAGGCGATCCTGAAACGCTGCGGTTCTCCGCTGGTGGTGGCGTCGCGCTATCGTCCGCAGCGGTACCTGATCGGGCCTGCGCTATTTCCTGTGTACCGGTTTGTGCTGGGAGTTCTGGTGTTGGGCGCGGTGGTGCCGCGTTCCCTGATCTGGCTGGGATTTGTGATTGTGGATCCCGCGCATAGCGGATATCTGCACATGGAAAACCTGTGGACGACCGTTCTGTATTTTGTATTCTTCACGACCGTGACGTTTGCACTTATCGAAGGAAGCGGAGCCAAACTGGGGAATCTGGACTGCTGGAATCCGCGAAAGCTGCCGCCTCTGCGGAACCCAAATCGCATTCCACGTTCCAGTACCTTGTGCGAAATCGCGGTGTCAGCGGTCTGCTACCTATGGTTTGTCAGGCTATTCTGGCCGCGCCCAGTCGTTGACTTCTACGGAGCCGAGATCACGCTGGCGCCGATCTGGAAGCTTTTATTTGCGGTCATGGTGCTGTCGGCGGCAATCAATCTCGCAATTTATTTGGTGAACCTGTTCCGGCCTTACTGGACGCGGCCACGCGCCACTCTTCGCCTGCTGTCGGATGGCCTTGGAGCAGGAGGATTTTGCTGGTTGCTCAAAGCGCCAGTGCTGGTTGGAATCAGCGCGCCCAGCCTGTCTGCGTCGAAGGCGATTGACGTGACGGCTCTGATCAACCTGTGCATGACCAAGACCCTGCCCTGGGCCATCGTGACCGCGATAGTGATTCTCGGATTTGACGTCTATCGGATCGTGCACCTGCGGAGTTTCCGCCTCGGCGGGGGGGCGATGAGGCCCGCGGTAAACAGTCTTTCGAATTCGATGGTAAGCGGGAGTTGAGCGCAGGGAATGCGTAGTCTGATCGCATGCGGGTTCGCCGGTGCCGCACGGAAGAGAGTGTGATGATCAAGGCGCCAGGCGAGTAAACTTATTTCCGTAGTCGGCGGAACATCCAAGGACTTCAAATGTAGGAGGTCCTGAAGAGGCAATCATGACCACTTTCAAGATCACACTAATCGCGAGTTTGATTGGAACGGCGGCCGGCTTCTGGGCGTGGAAACTTAACGTGACGAGAATGGTCTGGCCCGAACATCCGCAGCTGGCGGGTGTTTTCCTTACCGTCATTGCTACCATTGCAGTGCAACTGGCTTGGCCAGCAGACAAATCCAAGACCTCTTCCCGAATTTAGATCGCTGTCGAAATCACACTGAGCCACCAGCGACGCCAAGATTGGTTTCCGCTAGTCCCATCGCTGCTTTACACTGACAGTTTGGACATCAGGGACCAAGGCTGGATTGCAACACTCCGCTCCGGGGATGCTCGCGCGCTGGCTCGCGCCATCTCTACTGTCGAGAATCGCGCTGCTGGTTGGTCGGACCTGCTCAAGGCACTCTTTCCGCATACGGGCAAGGCGCGCGTCATCGGCATGACCGGGCCGCCGGGAGCGGGCAAGAGCACGCTGGTCGATCAGTTGGCCAAGCACTATCGCAAAGAGAAGCAGACGGTGGGCATTATTGCGGTCGATCCGACGAGTCCTTATACGGGCGGTGCGATTCTGGGCGACCGGATACGGATGCAGGATCACTACAGCGATCCGGGAATTTTTATTCGCAGCATGGCCACTCGTGGCTCGCTTGGCGGCTTGGCGCGTGCTACCGCGGATGCGGCTACGGTGCTCGACGCCTCTGGGCGCGACCTGGTCATGATCGAAACGGTGGGCGTGGGGCAGGATGAAGTTGATATTGTGCGGCTGGCGGACGTTACCATTGTCATTCTGGTGCCGGGCATGGGCGACGATGTGCAGTCGATCAAGGCGGGGATCATGGAGATCGCCGACATCTTTGTGATTAACAAGAGCGATCGCGAAGGAGCGGAGCGGGTGGAGCGCGAGATTCGCGCTCTTCAATCGCTAGCCATGCGGCACGACCGCTGGACTCCGCCAATCGTGAAGACCGTGGCCAGCGAAGGTGCGGGAATTGTGGAGCTGGCGAAAGCAATTACGGACTATGAAGTGTTCCTGAAGAAAGAGAACCTGGTATTCAAGAAAAACGTCGAGAACTGGCAGTTGCGGCTGATCGAGATGCTGCGCGATGCCATGCTCGAAAAAGCGCGCGCGCGGATGGATCACGGCACCCTCGAGCGCTATGCGGCCGAGATCGCTGAACACAAGCGGGATCCGTATTCGCTGGTGGAGGAGATTGTCGGAGGGGCAGTGAAGGGATAGTTCGGGGGACGGTCAGGCATCCCACACATCGCAAAAAACGCGATGTGTGGGGCACCCTGGTGAAAGGCACTCATGGAGTTCAGCATTGATCATCTGGGTATAGCGGTGAAGTCACTGGCGGCGGCTAAGTCCATTTACGAGAAGTTGGGGCTTAGCGTTTCTCCGGAAGAAACCGTGGAGCAGGAAAAAGTTCGGCTCGTGATGGTCCCGGTGGGCGAGAGCAGGCTGGAACTTCTGGAAGCGACTTCGGACGATTCCACTATTGCGAAGTTCATCGCTAAGCGGGGCGAGGGATTGCATCATGTTTGCATGCGCGTTCCAGATCTCGCGGCTGCGGTCGCAAAGTTGCAGAACGACGGTGTGCGTCTGGTGTCCAATGAGATCAAGACGGGCGCGGGCGGGCATCGGTATGTGTTTGTGCATCCGCAGAGTACGGGGGGTGTGCTGCTCGAACTAGTGGAGAGCGGCCACTGAGGGCGATTTTGTAATTTTGTAATCGGGTAATTTGGCAATCTAAAGGCGTTCAGGTTTTAAATTACCAAATTACCCGATTACAAAATTACAAATGCTTCTACTCGCGGTCGACACTTCCGGGAAGAACGGCAGTCTGGCGCTGGCTTGCGCGACGGCGGGTCGAAGTGACATCGACGTGCTGGAGGTTGGGCCGCTTACGGGGGGCGCGTTTTCGGCACAACTTATTCCGCAGATTGCGGCACTGCTCGAAAAACACGGACAGAGCAAGCATGAGCTGGGAGCGTTTGTGGTCGTGTCGGGTCCGGGATCGTTTACCGGGCTGCGCGTAGGCCTGGCTGCCATGAAAGCTCTGGCCGAGGCGTTACAGAAGCCGATCGTTGCCATCTCCGTGCTGGAAGCGGTTGCCTGCAGCGGCGAGGCGCGCGGACGAGTTCTGGCTTTGCTGGATGCGGGGCGGGGCGATGTGTATGTCGGCGACTATGAACTCGACTTGGACGCTGGCGTGAGAGCTCACATGCACAGCGAACGGCTGCTGAGCGGGGAAGAGTTGATTGCTGAAGCCAGACTCCTCACGACGTTTCCGGAGGCCCAGCGTAAGGCCGTCGTGACTCCCGATGCTGCGTTGGCTGAGAAAATTCGCTCCGCGGGGATCCACATTGAGCTGATTGCTTATCCTGACAGTGGGGCCATGGCGCGGTTGGGTTGGGAGCATTTGCAGCGAGGCGATACCGTTCTCCCGGAAAATCTGGAAGCTAACTACCTCCGCCACTCCGACGCTGAAATTTTCTCGAAGCCGGCGCGCTGAGGGTCTCCATGTCCTTTGCCAATCGAACTGCTACGTTAGCTGACGTGCCTGCGATTCTTGCCCTGGAGCGGCAGGCCATCGGCGCGTCCCATTGGACAGTCGAGCAGTACCACAAACTGGTGGAGGGCGGAGTTGTTCTGGTCGCTGAGGAAGGCGGGAAGCTTTGCGGATTCATTGGCGCCCATGCGGTCGCGGGCGAATGGGAAATTGAGAACGTGGCGGTGGCTGCTGAGTTGGTACGGCGCGGGGTCGGCACTGAGTTGGTCAGGAGGTTGATTGAGCGGGCGCGGAGCGAGGCTGCTGCGATTTTGCTCGAAGTGCGTGAATCGAATCTTGCAGCCCGCGGTCTCTACGAAAGGCAGGGATTTCGCGAGGTTGGCCGTCGGCGGGGGTATTACGCGGATCCCGTGGAGGACGCGATTCTTTACTCGCTGCGCTTCGACGGCTGACCGGCGCTGGCTCGGGGACGACAAACTGCAAGAAAATGCACTACATTCGGTGCAACTTCGCGTTCTCCGCGTTTCGGGGGCTGGCGGGCGGGTTGGGGATGGAACGTAAGGACCAAACTTAGAAAGGATCTATGAAATCTGATTGAACGCCTGCCGATTCCTGTGCTACTTTTTAACCGTACAGTAATAAACAGCAGGAGGTCTAGCAAGGATGCTGACTCCAAGAGAGCAACTCCTGACCGGTCATGACGAGTTCCAGCGACTGGTTCAGGAGCACACGCAATACTCCCAACGGCTGGAATCCCTCACCCAGAAACGATATCTCTCAGACGATGAAAAACTAGAGGAAGTGCGGCTGAAGAAACTTAAGCTGCGCCTCAAAGACCAGATGCAGAGTCTGGAAACGCAGTTCCAACGGCAGTCTGCCTAGATTCGCGAGCTGGGGTCGGCTGGCCTAAGCAAGGGGCCAGCACATGAAGATAGCGAACGAAACAGGCGATGCCTGTCTTCTTGTAGGGCGCTTCTAAGCGCCTTTTTTTATTGCAGTTATGCAGAATCTTGCGGCCACGCTCTATAATCATTCCATCTTCCATGGTGCGTGACGGCTACTTCTACGGTATCGGCTCGATTCTGGCAGCGGGCATGATCGCGTGGCTGACGGCTTGGCCTTATGCCGTTCCGGTTTTGCTGCTGGCAGCCTTTTTTTTGTGGTTCTTTCGTGATCCCGAACGGCAGATTCCCAAAACTAACGGTGCCGTTGTTCCTATCGTGTCTCCCGGCGATGGCAAGGTGACGGATGTTTCCCTGGTGACTGCCGGCGGAGCTTCGCGGAACCGGATCAGCATCTTTCTCAGCGTTTTTGACGTGCATGTGAACCGCTCGCCGATTGCGGGCGTGATTCGTGAGGTGCGGTATCAGCGCGGCAAGTTTCTCAACGCGATGTCGAGCCATTCGGCGGAAGAGAATGAGCAGAATATTGTCACGGTGGAGGGCGAAGGCCGCACCGTAATCTTCAAGCAAATTGCGGGATTGATCGCGCGCCGTATCGTTTTCAACTTTAAGGTGGGAGATCAGGTTGCCTGCGGCGAGCGGGTTGGGCTGATTAAATTCGGCTCGCGCGTGGATGTTCTGTTTGATCCCGATGCAGCGATCCAGGTGAAGCTGGGCGACAGGGTCCAGGGTGGAGCGACGGTGTTGGCACTTTTGCCGGTGAAACCACCGGCGAGGCAGCCAGTTTCTGGTGTGGAGACGGGGCTTCGCCCAGCTTCCACGCGGTAGTGTGCGGCAGAACGTTATCCGGCAGAACGTGGTTCGGTAGAGCAGGAACCGAGTTAACACTATGGAAGATGTGACTCCGCAACGTCGCGAAACCGACCGCCGGCGCGGGAAGTTGCGCAAGGGCATGTACATTCTGCCCTCGCTCTTTACTACCGCGAATATCGCGGCCGGGTTCTATGCCATTCTGCAGACCGTGCATGGCAGTGCGACAGAGCCCTGGCACTTGGATTTTGCCGCGGACGCGATTGGCTTTGCCGTGTTGTTCGATGGTATCGACGGGCGCATCGCGCGCATGACCAATACGGCCAGCGATTTCGGCAGGGAACTGGATTCCTTGGCCGATGTGATTACTTTTGGAGTTGCTCCGGCATTGCTGGCATGGATGTGGGGGTTTCATCTGTTGCCCTTGATTCTTGCCCCCGCCCTGCGCCAGAGGATTACCGATCTGGGGTCGGTGGCCTGTTTTGCCTTTCTCATCGCTGGTGCGAGCCGCCTGGCGCGCTTCAACATCGCGAAGAATCCACAGCCCTCGAATCCAGGACGTCCGGGAAAGAAATACTTTGTGGGCATGCCGATTCCGGCGGGGGCAGGGGTGATTGCGGCGGTCGTCCACTTCTCCGCGGGCGAGCCGCTGACTTCGTGGGTGACGGCGGTTAGCTGGTTGATGATGGTGGTTGTGGTCGGTTATCTGATGGTGAGCACTTGGCGTTTTTACAGCTTCAAGGACATTGATTTTCGTTCGCGCCGTCCGTTCCGGCTGGTTGTGCTGCTGGCGGTCATCGTCGCATTGATCGCGCGATTTTCGCGGCCGACGCTTTTCGTTATCGCGATTCTGTACATGGCTTCGGGCGTCCTGTGGCGCTTGCAGTGGATTTTCCGGCGCAAGAACCCGCCTGCACCTCCGGCATACCGGGAGGCATCTCAGACTCCATGACTTCGCTTTCTAAATCCGTTGGCTCGCAGGCTGATGCTCGGGGAACGAATCTATATCGCGTGGCGATTGTGGGAGCAGCCTCGCTCAGGGGAAAGGAAATCGCGGAAATCCTGCGCGAACGGAATTTTCCGGCCGTCGATATCCGGTTGCTCGATGACGACGAATCTCTCGGTCAACTGGAGGCGGTGGGCGATGAGATGAACTTTATTCAGAGTATCCGCTCGGAACAGTTCGACCGCGTGGACTTCGCTTTCTTCGCCTCCGACCCGCGTTCCACGCAAAGCAACTGGAAGGTGGCGCGCGATTTGGGAAATACCATCGTGGACCTCTCGTACGCGCTGGAAGAGGAAGCGGGAGCATCGATCCGCTCGCCCTGGATCGAGCGGCAGACCGGCGAGGTCGTTGCTCCGGAGTTGCAGCCGGGACCGGTGGTGGTGGCGCATCCGGCGGCTACGGTACTGGCGTTGCTCGCTTTGCGGAGCGCTAAGGCTGGCAAAATCGAACGCATGGTTGCGACCGTGTTCGAACCGGCTTCGGAAAACGGCCAGAAAGCGATGGACGAACTGCACGAGCAGACGGTGAATCTGCTCTCCTTTCAAGAACTGCCGAAGAATGTGTTCGACATCCAGGTGGCCTTTAATATGCTTGCGCGTTACGGTCAGAGATCACAACTGGCGCTCGAAGCGGTGTCCGATCGAATCCGGAAGCATTACCGGCAGATTGCCCGAGCTGCAGCGGAACCCGCGCTTCAGGTGCTGCAAGCGCCGGTCTTTCACGGGCACGGCTTCTCGGTTTACCTGGAGATGGAGAAGCCGGTTGGGGTCGCGGATCTGTCGCAAGCGCTGGCGGGAGAGCACGTAGTGGTGAGTGGCAGCGTGGAAGATACGCCCACGAACGTGAGTGCCGCGGGGCAGGGAGACGTCCTGGTCTCGTTGACTCTTGATGCGAATCACAAAAACGGCGTTTGGCTTTGGGCAACCACCGACAATCTGCGGGTTGCCGCTTTGACGGCAGTGGAATGCGCCGAGACGATGACGGCATCGCGGCCGCGAGGTCAGATTCAGTGAGCTCCGGTGCGGTGACGCGGTGGGTGGCTGCAGGGGCGCTTGGAGTGGTTTTGACTCTGACTGGCTGCGGCTACCACACTGCCGGAAGCGCGGTGGAACTGCCGCAGAATATCCACACGATTGCGATTCCCGGTTTTGTAAGTCACAGCCAAACTTTTCGTATCGAGCAACTGCTCACGGATGCGGTGGTCCGCGAATTCAACGCCCGCACGCAATACCACGTAATCCACGACGCCAAAGGCGATGCGGATGCGGTGCTCAAGGCCACGGTGTTGTCGGCGTCGGCAAGCCCGCTGGTGTATGACTCTACAAGCGGGCGCGCGGTTAGCGCTTTGGTTACGGTGAGCGTGCAGGTGACGTTGACCGACCGGCAGGGCAAGGTGGTTTTCGAGAATCCTTCGTATCTGTTTCATGAGCAGTATGAAATCTCGAGCGACCTGCCCAGTTTTTTTCAGGAAGATTCTCCGGCGGTCGATCGGTTGTCGCGGGATTTCGCGCATACCCTGGTTGCCAATATCCTGGAGGCCTACTGATGCTGGAGAATAAGTAATGCGCGCTTTCAGCCAGGCCGACCGCTTTTTCTCGGAACTCGAATCGCGCAAGCTGAAGCCGGCGTACGTGCTGGTGGGCGATGAGGCGTTTTTCCGCAAGCGCTGCCGCGACGCCATTCTGGAGCACCTGGTCGCGCCTGACTCGCGCGACTTCGGTTTGTTTGAGTTCGACTTGGCCGAGACTTCTCTGAATGAAGTGCTGGATCGCGCCCAGACGCCATCGCTGATGGCTCCGTTTCAGGTGTTCTTTGTGCGCGGCGTTAAGACTTTGTTTGGACGCGGCTCAAATGACGAAAAGATTGGAGCCATCGAAGCGTATTGCAAGAATCCCAACCCCGACGCGCTCGTGGTTTTTGTAGCCGATCACATCAGCATTCCCGCCGACGCTCGCCGCATGGAGATGACAGACAAAGACCGCTATCAGAAAATCCGCGAAGATTTGGGGCCGTTCTGCGGCATCGTCGAATTGTCTCGCGTGGAAGAGGGCGAGGCCGTCCGCTGGGTTGGCGAGTATTGCGCCACCCGCGAAGTGAAGATGGATGCCGACGGCGCGCGCGAGTTGGTGGATGCGCTCGGTGGCGACATGATGATGGTGTCGAACGAACTGGAGAAGTTGATTCTGTACGTCGGCGAAAAGAAGAAGATCACGCTGGGCGATGTTGAGACCATGGTGCTGGCGGCGAAACAGCGGTCGTTGTATGAGTTGACAGACGCGATTTCTTCGAAAGACCGGGTGCGGGCGCTGGCGGTGCTTGATGCGCTGCTTTCGACGGGCGACGGAGAAGAGGCTGCCATTGGGCATCTCTACATGCTGGCTAAGACTTTCCGGCAGATGCTGGTCATTCTGGAGCGTAATGTGCGCGACCAGCGGATGCTTTGGGCGGCGTTGTGGCAGGGGTTTCGCGTGCCTCCGTTTGCGGCCGACGATATCATCCGGCAGGCTCGGCGGTATAAATCGAAGCGGGAGTTGACGCGGGCTATTCGTTTGGTCGCGAAGGCCGACTTGGCGCTGCGGTCGAATCCTCCGGGGAAGCGACTGATTCTGGAAAAGCTCGTGCTGGATCTCGCTGCCGAACCTAAGCTTGAGACGACCGGCGGATGGATGCAGGAAGAACTGCCGGTGTGACGAAAGATATCTCGACATTCCATGGTTGCATTGGAAAATTACTGCAACGGATCCTTGCACAACGAGCCAATCGGTTAAACTAACCAAACGTGTTCTCCTTCCTATCCTGGTATCGGCCCGCTTTGACTGCCATTATCCTGCTGCTTTTTGCGCAGGTTTGTCTGGCGGCGGACCCTCAAGCGTCCAACCCGCTTCGGCCGGCGGATCCGCTTAACCAGGCGGCTTTCGAGCATTACTACAACTTCGACCAGGACGCGGCGATTCAGGATTTTGAGAAGATTCTGGCGCGTCATCCGAACGATCCGTTTGCTGTGAATCACCTGCTCTCCGCGGTTCAAATGCGCGAGCTTTATCGCATGGGCGCGATGAATAGTGGAGAGTACTCAAACGATAATTTTATTGGCGTGGCGCACCGTCCGGCGGATCCGGTACAGAAGGAACGCATCAAGCAACTGGTCAAGCAAGCCGAGAAACTGGAAGAAGCCGGACTGGCAAAAAATCCGGACAACACCGATATGCTCTATGCTCGCGGCGTGACGCGCGGACAGTTTGCGCTTTACACGGCGCTGATCGAGCGAGCCTGGTTTTCGGCGCTCCGCAATGCGGTGGGAGCGCGGCGGGATCATGAACAGGTGCTCGAGTTGGATCCGGACTACACCGACGCCAAGCTGGTGGTGGGAGCCCACAACTACGTGATGGGCAACCTGCCGCTGGGAGTGAAGGT
This sequence comes from Terriglobales bacterium, assembly GCA_050010155.1. Classification (GTDB taxonomy): domain Bacteria; phylum Acidobacteriota; class Terriglobia; order Terriglobales; family Acidobacteriaceae; genus Acidiflorens. Next base: position 13,979 of record JBEKLO010000027.1, on the reverse strand, counting down.
CGCGGTCGCGCTGGTTGGGCTGACCGGAAACAAAGAAAAAGGGCTGATCTATCTGAATGAAGCGTATCGCGGCAACGGTGAAGCCAGCGTGGACGCCGGGATCGTGCTCGTGGTTTTCTTGCGGCGCGAACATCGCTACGCCGAGGCCCTGCAGATTACGGGCGAGCTTGTTCCGCGGTTTCCGCGCAACTATCTTCTTCCGCTGGAAGAGGCGAACCTGCTGCGGGAATCTGGCAAGAAGAGTGAAGCCGAGGCGCGGTACCGCTGGGTGTGGCAGAACGGGCGCGACGGGAAATATGGCAATCTGCACTATGAAATTTCAGCGATCGGACTGGGCGACCTGTTGCGCGGCGAAAAAAAATATCAGGCTGCGGCGGCGGCCTACGAAATGGTGAATGAGGTTGCGGGAGCCGATCCGGAATTGCTGCAGAAGGCAAACCTGGGAGCGGGCGAGATGTATGACCAACTCCAGCAGCGGGATTTGGCAGTTAAGAAGTATGCGGCGGTAGTGGCCACGAATGCGGGCAGTCCGCAGGCAGAGTTGGCTCGGAAGAGGATGAAGGATGCGTACCGGGAATAAGGCGGCCTTTGGCCGTTAGCTCTTAGCCTTTAGCCAACAGCTAAGAGCTAAAAGCCGATGTTGGAACTTTTTTCCCGTAATCGTCGTATCCTATGTCAGGGAGGCATGCCATGTACTGCAACGCTTGCGGCAAGGCTATCGCTGACGACAGCCGTTTTTGCTCTCACTGTGGGAATGTGGTTGGGTTTGCGCCCATGCCCAGGAAGCTGATGCGCTCACGCTCGGACCGAAAGATTGGGGGCGTATGCGCTGGGCTGGCGCAGTATCTCGAGCTCGACACATCGCTCGTGCGCATCCTCTGGTTCTTCATCACGCTGGCCTGCGGAATCTTCCCTGGGGTGGTGGCGTATGTGCTTGCATGGATCATTATTCCGGAAGAACCGCTTCTATTGCCGGTGGCGTCGCAACAGCCAGTAACCAGCTAATTTGAAGAGGAATCCGATTCGCTGATTCTGGAGGCAAGTATGCTCCGGCACATCTTCTGCTATTTCCTATTCGGCTGCATCGCCGCAATCTCTTGTCTCGCCCAGGTCGTAGCGCCGCCCGCGCCACAGCGTCTGGTCGTGCATTCCAATGTTTTGAATGAAGATCGTGTGATCTGGGTGCGAATGCCGGCTGCGGCGCAGGGCAAGAAAGAAAGCTACCCCGTGCTTTATATGACGGATGCTGGGACGAACATCAACGAAATTGGCGGCACCATCGATTTTCTGGCAGACAACAATTTCATGCCGCCACTCATCGTCGTCGGCATCGCCAACACCGACCGCGTCCGCGATCTGACGCCAAGGCACGCCGGCAATCCGCGTGCCGATGGCACGGTCGAACCGCTGCCCACCAGCGGTGGCGCCGACAAGTTCCTCGACTTCATACAGACCGAACTGGTTCCCGAGATCGAGAAACGTTACGCGACCGAGCCCTATCGGATTTTTGCGGGGCATTCTCTTGGTGGCTTGTTGGCGATCCATGCGCTAATCAACCGCCCTGAGCTGTTCAATGCCTGCATCGCTGCGAGCCCGAGTCTCTGGTGGGACGACTTTCGCACTCTGCACCAGGCCCAGGAGTTTTTCGCAAAGCAGAAGGAATTCAAGAAAACGCTCTTCTTTGCGCTGGGAAACGAGCCCGGGCGAATGACCGAAGGATTTGAGGAGCTGCAGAAGACTTTCAGCACCAATCGACCGGCAGATTTTCTTGTGAAGTCAGCGCACTATGGCGAAGAGAACCACGGCTCGACCGAACTCTTGAGCCACTATGACGGCCTTCGCGCCATCTTCGCAGACTGGCGAATGCCTCTCGATGCGAAGACGAGCTTGCCGATCGGTGGTCTCGAGGGCGTCGAGCAACATTACCGCGCACTCTCAGATCGCTTCGGGTTCAGAGTTTCCGCGGAACAGGGAATCAATTCACTTGGCTATGGCCTGTTGGGAGCGAAGAAGATCGACGAAGCCTTGGCGGCCTTCAGGCGCAACGTGGAGCTTTATCCCCAATCAGCGAATGTCTATGACAGCCTTGCCGACGGTTTCGAAGCTGCGGGCCAACCCGATTTGGCGGGACAGAACGTCGAAAAGGCGGTCGAAGTCGCGGCACACACCGGCGACCCATTGCTCCAGGATTTCAGGAAGCATCTGGAACGCCTTGTTGCTGCTGGCAAGTTCGCGCCCGGGAAAGCCAAGTCAGTCCAATGACCTTATAATCTTTTTCCATGGAACGCCTGCGCAGCTCCGACGCAGAGATTGTTTATGAAGTTCGCGGGAACGGGCCGCCCGTCATTCTGCTCCATCCTTTTCCTTCCGACCACGAATTCTGGAATCCCGTGGCTGCTGCGCTGGAATCGCGCTACCGGCTGATTCTCCCCGATCTGCGCGGGCACGGCGCTTCGGAGATTGGCGAAGGCCCTGCGCTCATGCAGAAGCACGCCCTCGATCTGGCGCGCGTGCTCGATGCCGCTGGGATTGGCAAGGCGGCGTTCGTCGGATGTTCTATTGGCGGATATATTTTGTTTGAATTCTGGCGCCGCTTTCGCGCACGGGTGACGTCGCTGGCGCTTTGCGATACGCGGCCTCAGGCCGATACGGTAGAGGCGCGAGCGAATCGGTTGAAGACCGCCGCTACAGTTCTCGAGCAGGGAACCGAACCATTTATTGAGGCGATGATTCCGAAGCTGATGGGACGGACGACGGTTGAGACACGCCCGGACTTGGTCGAGGGTGCGCGAGCCATGATGCGCAAAATGTCCGCCGAGGATATCAACCTGGTGCTGCGTGGGATGGCGGAGCGTCCCGACTCGGTCACGGACTTGAAGACCATCAATGTGCCTGCGGTGATCGTGATCGGAGAAGAGGATGTGCTCTCAACGGTTGCCGACGGCGAACTAATGCGGCAGAACATTGCGGGCAGCCAGTTGAAGGTAATTCCGAAAGCGGGGCATTATGCTCCTTGGGAGCGGGCGGAAGCTGTCGGGATGGCGCTGCGGCAGTTTCTCGACTGTGCGCCCACTCGATGACCCCTTGAGGGTTTTCGTTGACACCTTCTCGATTCCAGATGCAAGATACGCAGTCATGATAAGTGGATTCTGGCTCGTCCCAGTCCTGGTTTTCGGGCCCGCAGCGTGGGCGGTGAACGACCATGCTCCCGCTACCGCCGGGGAAAGCTCCCCAGTCGGGTACGTGGATTGCTCAAACCGAGATAAGAGAGACGTGGCTCCTACGTATTACGATGATTGTGAGCGAGTACCATTCGCTGGGCTTGCATGCGGCCGGAGTGTAACGGTGCTTGAAAGACGGGGCCAATGGTTGAAGGTTGGCGTAGCCAATGAGAGTCCCCGATATATAAACGCGGGACTGGTTTCGCAGAGGCCCGACAGGTCCATCCCGTTCGACGCCGACTCGGGCGTAGCGGATCTCGGGCCGCCTAATTGCCCGGTCCAGAGCGAACATCGGAACCGGGCGCCTCGCCCGATCTACACCCCCGAACCCGTATATCCCGAAAAAGCCCGTAAGGAAAAAATCAAAGGAACCGTTGTGTTGTCGCTGACCGTGGGAGCGGATGGGCTGCCGCACGACATAAAAGTCGAAAAGCCGTTAGGGCACGGCCTTGACGAGAAAGCGCTGGAGGCTGTGCGGCAATGGAGATTTCAGCCGGCGCTCAAGGACGGGAAGCCCGTCGAGACGCAAATCAGTGTTTCGGTAGAGTTCAAGCTGTTCTGAACTGATGACGACGACTGAAAACAGCGTCTGCGACTGGTTTGGGCGCAACAGGTTCTAATCGCCGACTACTTCGATATCGGTGGAGTCGAGTTGGTCGAGCGGACGACTGCTGATGCGGGCCAACCATACACTCACCAGCGAGACGGCTCCTAAGAGACCGACGCAGCCGGGCCACTTTTCCCAACGCCAGAACACGTCGGTCAGCGTGGCGCCTACGCTTCCTCCGAGATAGTAGAAGGCCACGTAGAGGCCGGCGGCTGAAGAGCGGGCGTGGCCGGCTATGGCTCCGGTTTGTACGGTGGCTGCGGCTTGGGCTATGAAGACTCCCGACGAAAAAATGGCTAGGCCCACGATGACGATGGGCAGCGATCGGATCAGGGTGAGAAGCAGTCCGGCGATCATCATGACGCAATACACGATGGTGGTGTGGCGAAAGCCAAAACGATCGAGGAAGCGGCCTGCTTGCGGGGTGATGACGACTCCGAGAAGATAGACGAAAAAGATACTGCCGAGTTGCGCGGAATTCAGATGAAAAGGTGCGGCGGCGAGGTAGAAGTTGGCGTAGGTAAAGCATCCTACCAGCGTGAAGAGTGCGGCCGCGCCCATGCCGAAGTTGGCCAGCAGCCGCGGATTGTGGAGGTGTTCGCGGACATGGCTCAGAACCTGCTGGCGATGTTCGGCGCGCACGAAGTTCTTTGCCAGGGGTAGCCAGGCGCGGACGACCACCGCTCCGATCAGGTCAAGGGCGGCGAGCACCAGGAAGATCGAGCGCCAATGCCAGTGCGCGGCGATGACTCCGGAGAGAAAACGGCCCAGAAATCCCCCGACAATGGTTCCGGTCACGTAGGAAGACATGGCGCGTCCCACGCCGCGTCCGGCCCATTCCTCGTTAATGTAGGCGAGCATGACCGCAATGACGCCGGGCACGAACAGCCCTTGGGCGAAACGCCAGAAAATCAGCGCACCGAGGCTGGTGGAAGTGGCCGCAAGGGCGGTGGGAACGGCGAGCAGGAAGAGCGAGGGTACGATAACCTTCTTGCGCCCGCGGCGCTCGGCAATCATTCCGATGATGGGTGCGGTGAGGGCCGTGGCGAAGATCGTTGCACTTACGGTGAAACTGACTTGCAATTCGGAGGCGTGGAAAGTTTCTCGCAAGAGCGGCAGCAAGGGCTGGGTGCAGTAGACGGTGAGAAACGTGCACATGCCAGCCAGCATGGTTGCAACGGTCGCCTTGTCGGGTTTTTGCAAGAGAACGGAAACTCCAATGGTGGCGCTTGCTAGTCCGGCTTACATCGTTTTGATGATATGCGAAGTTGTGTCGGCTCTGCGGTTGCACATGCCCCGGGCCAAGCGGGGCTGGTGACTCGTCACAGCTTGCAAATCGTCTCTCTGCTAGAATCTTCGCGTCATGATGGAAGCCCTGCTTGTTCCAGAGAAAACCGTTGTTAATGCCAAGGGAGACGGACCGGCGCTCGATATAAGCGGCGCGGAGGGCCGGATTTTCCTGCTGACGCTTGCCATCACTAACATCATCGAGCAGGAATCGATCGATGTCAGCATCTTCGGGTCAGCCGATGGCGCGACTTGGGATGCAAAACCGATCGTCGCATTTCCGCAGAAGTTCTATTGCGAAGAAATTCCGCTGCTGCTCAATCTGACCGCGCGGCCTGAGATCAAGTTTGTACGTGCGCATTGGGAAGTGGCGCGGTGGGGACGCGGGTCAGAGACGCCGATGTTCGAATTTCATGTCACGCTACGGGAAGTTCCGAAGGAGATTCTGGCGGAAGCCGCCGGGCGCGGGCGGGCGCAGTAGAGAGTTCAGAAGTCAGAAGTCACATTGCAGAAGTGAAACCTTGAGATTCCAAATCTCCGCAATCTGAGCTCTCACCTCTGACCTTCGCCAAAATCTCCGTTATATTGAATTGATGCCCGATCCTTCGTCGCTCGCGGGTTCGAATGTCATCGTCCGCCCTGCGGGGACGGTGCGCGGAGTTGTGCGCATCCCTGGGGACAAGTCGATTTCGCACCGCTACGCGATCCTTGCGGGGATTGCCGAAGGCACGAGCCGGTTTCATAATTTTTCCGCGGCTCGCGATTGCGCCAGCACGCTCGCCTGCATGAGCAAACTGGGATGCGCGTCGAAGCGCTTAGACGACGGAGCAATTGAAGTGCTCGGCTCAGGGCCGCGCCTGGAGGTTCCGGCGGAGGTCCTCGATTGCGGAAACTCCGGGTCGACGATGCGCATGCTGAGCGGGATTCTTGCCGGCCAGTCGTTTTCCAGTGAGTTGTGCGGCGATGAGTCGCTTTCGCGGCGGCCGATGGCTCGGATAATGAAGCCGCTTTCCGAGATGGGCGCGAGGATCGAGTCTGCTGACGGCGGACGTCCTCCGCTGAGGATTCACGGGGGTCCGCTGAAGGCAATTCACTACCGGCCGGAGGTCGCGAGTGCGCAGGTGAAGTCGTGCGTGCTGTTTGCCGGATTGTTTGCCGCGGGCGAAACGGTGGTGGAGGAGCCTATCCGCACGCGAGATCACGGAGAGATTGCGCTCCGGGCGTTTGGGGCGGAAGTCGAGCGGAAAGGGAATGCATCCCGGATTGTGGGCGGACAGCGATTGCGCGCGATGGAGGCGCATGTGCCTGGCGATCTGTCGAGTGCTGCATTTTTTCTTTGTGCGGCGGCATTGTTTTCCGGATCGCAGATAACTTTGCCGGGAATTCTGATGAATCCTACGCGGGCGCGACTGCTCGATATTCTGGTGCAGATGGGATTGAAAATTTCGGTGGCGCATCTGGAAGAGCACCACGGCGAACTGGTCGGAACGATTGAAGCGCATGGATCGGCGTGGAAGGGAACGGTAATTTCCGGTGGCGATACGGCGGCTTTGATTGATGAGATTCCGGTGCTGGCGGCGGTGGCGCCGTACTCTGATGGCGGGCTCGAGGTTCGTGACGGAAAAGAGTTGCGCGTGAAGGAGTCGGACCGCATTGCGGCGGTGGCTGCCAATTTGCGGAAGATGGGAGCGGAAGTGGAAGAGCGGCCCGATGGAATGCGGATTCCTGGCGGACAGCATCTGCATGGCGCCGTGATTAATTCGTTTGGCGATCACAGGATTGCGATGGCATTCGCCATTGCCGCTCTGCGGGCGGAAGGCGAGACGACAATTCACGGCGCGGATGCGGCGGGCGTGTCGTATCCGGCGTTCTTTGAGGAATTGGAAACGGTCGTTGGTCGGTAGTCGTTGGTCGTTGGCAAACAAAAACGCGAACTAACGACCAACGACTTATCATCGGAGAAAACCTTGTGTTGAATGAGAAACCGCAGTCTCCCGACGAGCGTTTGCAACACGAATTCAACCGCTGGGCCGAACAAGGCGAAGGCCCGAAAATGGAGAACCATCATCTCGACATCACTGCGAAGACGATGCGGCGCATGGAGTTGCGTCCGGGGGAGAGGATTCTCGATCTCGGCTGCGGATCAGGCTGGGCTACGCGCTTGCTCGCGCGCATGGTCGGTGAAGGTCCGCAGGGATTTGGGCAGGTCGTTGGCATCGATATTTCCGATGAGATGATCCGGCAGGCGCGCGCGGCTTCGAAAGAGTTCGACAACGTGATGTTTGTTGTGGGATCGTCGGCGCAGATTCCTTGGGAAGAAAACTTTTTTGAGAAAGTACTGTCGGTCGAGTCCTTTTATTACTATCCCGATCAGGATCGCGCACTGGCCGAACTGTTTCGCGTGATGGCGCCGCATGGGCGGATGTTCATTTTAATTAACCTCTACAAGGACAATCCGTATTCGCTGCAATGGGTGCCGAAGCTGAAAGTTCCGGTGCATGTTCGTTCGGCGGCGGAGTATGTCGAACTGCTGAAGCGGCATGCCTTCGAAAACGTCGAGTACGCGCAGATTCCGGATGACACGCCCACCCCCGACAACTACCAGACGACTTCCTTTCATTCGCTCGACGACCTGAAGGCTTTCAAACGCGTTGGCGCGCTACTGCTGATGGCGTCGAAGCCGGATGTGCGGAATCCGGCGCCGGGGTATGTGATTTACTAGCGGCGAGCTTCGAGCCACGGGCTGCGAGCCCTAGGCTCTTAGATCTCATCGTCATCGTCGTCGTTCTTGTCGTCATCGTGGTTGCGGCCGCGGTCGCGTTCCAGGTTTTTCACCGGGCTTAGCGGACGATTGTCGCTGGCATGGCGAATCTCGATCTCGCCGTTCACATTGGAAAGCTCGACCAACGTTCCGCCCCCAGCCAACTGGCCGTGCAAACTCCGACCGACGAACTGGTGGCGCGTTACCGGTAAACCGAAGTCATCGGAGATGTCTCCCGAGACCGTGGTGGCTTTCAGTTCGGCGCTCGCATCGGAAGGCAACGTCACGCGCAGCTTGCCATTCACTGACGAGAGCTTCAGTTCCGATCCGGGCAACTGGTCCACACTGGCATCGAGTTCACCGTTGACGGTGTTCAATTCCACGGGGCCTTGCAGATTGTGTGCCTGAATGCGGCCATTGACACAGGAAGCATGGATTTCTCCCGCCACGTCCTGCACGTCGAGCTGGCCGTTGACGAGGCTGATCTTGTCGAGACGCGCCTGACGGGGCACGGTGATCGTGTATTCCACGCTGGCCGCGTTGTTATGTTCTTCTGCATTACCAAAATTAAACGTGTGATTGCGGCCGGGATATTCGGTGTGGATGGAGAGTTCGCTCGGTGACGCCTGAATCTCGATTGTGACTTCGTCGAGGCGTTCCTTCTTCCAGGCGCTCTTCACCGCGTCCACTTTGACTTCATCACGGTCCCATGTGCTGATGTGGACCGGGCCGTTGAGATTGTCAATTTGAATGCGCCCCTGGGCGGAAAACGGATACACTTTGTGAAGTTCTTCCGTAAAGCTGCCGTTCCGATCCGAAGCCATGGCGGCACTGGAGATCAAAAGAAGTGCTGAGATTGCGCCGGCCACGACAGTTCGGTAGATCACTGTTTTGTGTTGCTCGGTCATAACGCCTCCGTGCGGTTTAGACGCAGCAGCAGAGATTTGGTTAGTGGTTTGGCCAGACCAAGACTCCGAAACCAGGACTCCGATTGACACTGGATATTTTTGCTGTCTAGACTGCGGTTTGTAATAGGGTGTGACGGGCATCACGCCCGGCCGCGTGGCAGGGAGTATTCTTGTAGGGATCGTAGTATGCGAACGAGGTTGGCGAACGAGGCCCCATGAGCTGGCTCCAGAACAAATTCGAAAAGAATTTCATGGTCACGACGGTGGACTACGTCTTTAACTGGGCGCGCAAGTCGGCGCTCTGGCCGATGACATTTGGGCTGGCGTGCTGCGCCATCGAGATGATTGCGTCTTCGACCGCGCGGTTCGATATCGCGCGTTTTGGAGCGGAAGTCTTTCGGCCTAGTCCGCGGCAGGCCGACTTGATGATTGTCTCGGGCACGGTCACGCTGAAGATGGCGCCGGTGGTGCAGCGAATTTACGCGCAGATGCCGGAGCCGAAGTGGGTCATTTCGATGGGCGCGTGTTCCTCGGTGGGCGGACCGTTCAATACTTACGCCGTGCTGCAGGGCGTCGACCGGATTGTGCCAGTAGACGTGTATGTAATTGGTTGTCCGCCGCGCCCGGAAAATTTGTTTTATGCGTTGCTGAAGCTGCAGGACAAGATCGACACCATGACGATTGCCAAGCGCCCCACCGAAGTACGGCTCGAAGAGCGGATGATGGATGATTTCAAGCGCCAGGTGATGGTCGCGCAAACGACGCAGCCAAAATAGCGGCCGCTCTTTCGCCGACTTTCTACACGATCCCGTCCCCGGGTCCTCCTCGATCACTAGCTCGATCACTAGTTTATAATCATAAATTCTGGTTTCCAGCGTGAAGTAATCTGACGAAATTGTCTGACACGGAGTGATCCAACTATGATTCGACAGCTTCAAAATGCAGGGCCAACGGTGAAGATCGTCCTCGGGGCACTGCTTGTGCTTATCTGCGCCTCGATGGCGATCACCCTGATTCCGGGTGGCATTGGGTCGAGCCTGGGAATTGGCGCGCCTCCGGCTGGCGTTCTGGCGACGATTGGCGACCAGCACGTGACTGTGCTCGAGGTCCAGCGCGAGGCCCGGAACATGATCCGTCAGCAGTTTCCAAAGGGCGGACCGCAGGCCAGTATGCTGCTGCCTTACTTCGCGAGCCGGGCCGCCGAGCAGCTGATCGATGAGAAGGCATTGGTTTCGGAGGCCCACACCATGGGCCTGCGGGCCAGCGACGACGAACTGCGCGATGAGCTCCAGCACGGGCGGTACAGCGCCACCTTTTTTCCCGACGGTAAGTTCATTGGGCAGGAGGAGTATGAAAACCTGCTGCAGCGCAATGACATGACGGTGCCGCAGTTTGAAGCAGAGCAGAAGGATTTCATTCTCATCCGCAAATTGCGCGCCCTGGTTGCAAGCAGCGCTTTCGTCGGGGATGCGGAGGTGCGGAACGAATTCGACCGCCGCAATACCAAAGTGAAGTTCGAGTATGCCGTAATCACGAAGGCCGACATCCTGAAGGGTCTGCATCCCACGGACGAAGAACTCAAGGCCTATTACGAACGCAACAAGGCTACGTATAACAACTCCATCCCCGAGAAGCGCCAGATCAAATACGCGGTCGTGGATAGCGCGAAAATCGCGGCGGCGACGACGGTTACCGATCAGGACTTGCAGGCATATTACGATCAGCACCGGGACGAATTCCGCGCGCCGGAACAAGTGAAGGTCAGCCACATACTGATCAAGACTCCGCTGCCGGCGCCCGGCGAAAAGGAAGATCAAAAAGCGATCGCCGATGCGCGCGCAAAAGCTGAGGATGTATTGAAACAGGTGAAGGCGGGCGGAGATTTTGCCAAGCTAGCGGAAAAATATTCGGATGATCCGGGCAGCGCCAAGGCGGGCGGCGAATTGGGCTGGATCGGCCGCGGCCGCACCGTGCCGGAATTCGAGAAAGCCGCTTTTTCACTTGGCAAAGGACAAACCAGCGACCTGGTCAAAAGCAGTTACGGTTTCCATATCATCCGCGTGGAAGACAAGCAAGAAGCTCATCTGAAAACGCTCGCCGAGGTGAAGAGCGAGATCGAAGAAAAAGTGAAGCAGCAGAAAGCGGCGCGCGCCACCGAAGCGGCAGCGAATGCGTTGCTCAGCCAGGCGCGAACGGCCGGATTCGACGCGGCTGCCGCTGCCAAAGGTGGCGCGGTAATTACCACCGATTTCTTCAGCCGCACCGATGCCTTGCCCGGCTTGGGTGCGAACGCTCAGTTCATGGATGCTGTCTTCAACGAGGCGGAGAAGTCTCCTCCGGACGTGGTGCAACTCCCGCAAGGGTATGTAGTGTTCCAACTGCTTGCCATCAAGCCTCCGGCTACGCCCACATTTGAAGAGATTCGTTCGAAGGTCGAGGCTCAGTTCAAGAACGAGCGCGCGAGCTTTATGCTGCAACAAAAGACCCAGGAACTCTCCGATCGCGCCAAGGCTGAACACGATCTGAAAAAAGCGGCCAAGGAACTGGGCGCGACGGTGAAAACCAGTGAACTGGTTGCGCCCGATGGCCAGGTTCCCGATATCGGGTCTATGTCTAACGCGCCTGCTGTGTTTTCCATGAAACCAGGTGACATTAGCGGCCCGATCAACGCCGGAGGCAATGGCGTGGTCGCTCAAATTCTGGAAAAGCAGGCGCCCACGGATGAGGAATTTGCCGCGAAGAAAGACGAAATTCGCGAGTCACTTCTCGAAGCCAAGCAGGGCGATTTGTTTGGTCTGTTCGTTACCAACCTGCGCAAGGATATGGAGAAGTCCAACCGGCTCAAAGTCAATCAGGAGGAGATGAAGAACCTGTCGCGGCAGGGTGGGCAGGAAGGCGAGTAACGAAAGGCAACCCTTAAGAGCTGAGAACTGATTTTGAATGTCCTTCCCCCGCGCTAGCGGAATTCTGCTTCACCCCACCTCGCTGCCTTCGCGCGGCGGGATCGGTGATTTTGGTCCGGCGGCATATGCGTTTGCGGATTTTCTAGCCTTGGCGCGGCAAGGTCTGTGGCAGGTGTTGCCACTGGGCCCGCTTGGCTTTGGAAACTCTCCCTATTCTTCGACTTCGGCGTTTGCCGGAAATCCTTTGCTGATCAGCCTGGAGCGACTCGCCGACCGCGGCTGGATCGATCGCGCCGGAATCGATAGTCTAGCTGGCGGAATCGAACCGGTGGACTACCCGTCGGTTTTCCGCCAGAAGCTGCGCCTGCTGTTTGAAGCGGCGAAGAACTTTGTGCGCACTGCCGCGCCGAACATCCGCTCGCGATTTGAGACCTTCTGCCGGGAGAATCAATGGTGGCTCGATGACTTTGTTCTCTTTGACGGCCTGCGCGCGCGTTTCAAACTGGAGAGCTGGAACCATTGGCCGCGGGAGCTGGCGCATCGCGAACCAGCGGCGATCGAGAAGGCACATGCGGAAATGGTCGACGATTTGGACGTGCGACGGGCGGTGCAGTTCTTTTTCTTCGAACAATGGCAGGCGCTTCGAGCCTATTGCGCACAACATTCGATTCGGGTTGTGGGAGACATCGCGATTTTCGTGAATTTCGACAGTGCCGATGTGTGGACCCATCCTGATCTATTTCGGTTGAACTCTGAGCTCGATCCCGAAGTCGTCGCAGGCGTGCCCCCGGATTTTTTCAGCAAAGATGGGCAGCGCTGGGGCAATCCACTTTATCGCTGGGATGTGATGAAGGAGAAGGGCTATGCGTGGTGGATCGACCGGATGCGTTGGGCGACACACAATTTTGATTACATCCGTCTCGATCATTTCCGCGGATATTCGCAGTTTTGGGAGATTCCAGCGGGCGAACCGACCGCGATTCATGGCCACTGGGTGGACGGTCCGAAGGACGATTTGTTTTTGAAGTTGCGCGAGGCGCTGGGCGGCCTCCCATTTTTTGCCGAGGATCTTGGCTACATTACGCCCGATGTGCATGCTCTCCGCGAACGGCTCCAGATTCCTGGCATGGCTGTGCTGCAATTTGGTTTTGGCGATGTCGGAGCGCACACCCATCTACCCCACACTTTTACAGCGGACAAAGTGGTCTATACCGGCACGCATGATAACGACACGTTACTGGGCTGGTGGGCCTCGGACGCAACCGATTTCGAACGTCAGGAAGTCGCAGCGTACCTGGGGCGATGTGATGACGGCGTCAACTGGGCGATGATTCGCGCCGCCGCCGGTTCCGTCGCCAGCCTGTGCGTGGTGCCACTACAGGATGTACTGGGGTTAGGCAGTGACGCGCGCATGAATGTGCCGAGCCTTTCGGAAGGGAATTGGCGCTGGCGTTGCGGCGCACATTTGCTATCCCCGGACCTGGCAAAAAAACTGGCCGCGATTGCTGAAATCTCCGACCGCCTGCCGCAGCCTTTGCCCGCGGTCGTAGGCTCGCACGACACCGAATGGGCGGCCTGAGTAGTGTATTCTCGCTTGCGAGTGAATCAGGTGTCAGGTCTCAGGTGTTAGGTGTCAGGCCTTAAACCGGCGAGCGACTTGTTTTACTGAGACCTTAGATCTGAGACCTGGCACTTGAGACCCGTTGTTTTCTGGAGTACCGTTCCGTGACCGAGTCCACTGATCCCATAATTCGCGCCCAAGCAGTCGAAAAGTTCTACGATCAGCCGGATGGGAATCGCATTGAAGTGATCGCGCCCGTCGATCTGGACGTCGAGCCGGGAAAAATTATCACTTTGCTTGGTCCATCCGGGTGCGGGAAATCCACGCTGCTGCGGATTCTGACCGGGCTCAGCAAGCCTTCGTCGGGTACAGTCTTGTGGCACGGGAAGCCGCTCTCTTCGGAGAACGCGGGCGTGGCCATTGTCTTCCAGAGTTTTGCATTGTTTCCCTGGCTAACTGTGCTCGACAACGTGGAAGCTCCGCTCGAAGCTCGCGGGGTGCCTGCCATGGAGCGGCACAAACGCGCCTTGCGGATTCTCGACACCGTCGGACTGGATGGCTTCGAGAGCGCGTATCCGAAGGAACTCTCAGGCGGCATGAAACAACGCGTCGGCTTTGCGCGCGCCCTGGTCGTGGAACCCGAAGTTTTGTTCATGGATGAGCCTTTTTCGGCGCTCGACGTCCTCACGGCCGAAAACCTCCGTAACGAGTTACTTGAGCTCTGGCTGGGA
>JBEKLO010000026.1:0-39382 GCA_050010155.1 Terriglobales bacterium | reverse complement strand
GCCTCTGTCAGTTGCATTTATGGCTTGGGATCGCCAGAGGCGTACTACGGGATGATGCTGTTCCTGGAGAAGGGACAGAAGATCAAGCGAGCGGACATCACCCGCAAGCTGGTCGATATCCTATACGAACGGACCGAGGGCGATTTCCGCCGCGGCACTTTTCGAGTGCGCGGTGATGTCATCGAGATCTATCCCACCTATGACGACAATGCCTATCGCGTTGAAATGTTCGGCGACGAGATTGAATCCCTCTCGCAGATCGATCCTCTGTTTGGGACGGTCAAGCAGCGCTTCATGCGGCTGCCGATTTATCCCAAAACGCACTACGTGATGAAAGAAGAAACCCGCGCCTCAGCCGTCGCTTCGATAAAAACAGAACTGGCGTGGTGGGAAGCCGAACTGGAAAAGCAGGGAAGGCTAGTCGAAGCGCAACGCATCCATCAGCGAGTGATGTATGACCTTGAAATGATCAAGGCCATGGGCTACTGCCATGGCATCGAGAACTACTCCCGCCATTTCACCGGACGCCTTCCCGGCGAGCCGCCGCCCACGCTGCTCGATTATTTTCCCCGCGATTTCCTGATGTTCATCGACGAGTCTCACCAGACCGTTCCTCAACTCCATGGCATGTATCACGGCGACCGTTCGCGCAAGCAGACGCTGGTCGAATACGGGTTCCGCATGCCCTCGGCGCTCGACAATCGTCCGCTAACGTTCGAGGAATTCGAGCATCGCACCAACCAGATCGTCTATGTCTCCGCCACTCCCGGTCCTTACGAACTGACGAAGTCTTCCGGAGTGGTGGTCGAGCAGATCATCCGTCCCACCGGCCTGATCGACCCGCCGGTAGAGATCCGCCCAGTCAAGGGACAGATCGACGACCTGCTGCACATGATCCGCGACCGCGTTGCTCGCAACGAGCGCGTGCTGGTGACCACGCTAACCAAGCGCATGTCCGAAGATCTGGCTGAGTATTACAGCGAAGTCGGCGTGAAGTGCCGTTACATGCACTCCGAGATCGAAACCCTGGAGCGAGTAAAGATCTTGCGCGACCTGCGCAAAGGCGAGTTCGATGTATTGATTGGCATCAATCTTCTGCGGGAAGGCCTCGATCTGCCCGAAGTCTCGTTGGTCGCGATTCTCGACGCCGACAAAGAAGGCTTTCTGCGATCAGCCGGTTCGCTGATCCAGACCATTGGACGCTGCGCCCGTAATCTGAACGGTCAGGCGATTCTTTATGCGGATCGTATGACCGACTCCATGAAAAAGGCGCTCGACGAAACCAACCGCCGCCGCGCCATCCAGCAAGCCTACAACGAAGAAAACGGAATCACTCCCGAATCCATTATTCGTCCGCTCGACATGACTTTGGTCGCCATCGTGGGCGCAGATTACGCCGACCTGACCGGCCCCGAAGCCGACGGCATTCCAGACCTGAAATCGCAGGAAGAACTGGACGCTTACATCGGTAAGTTAGAAAGCGATATGCGGGAAGCCGCCAAGCGCTTTGAATTTGAGAAGGCAGCCAAGCTACGGGACACGATCAAAGAATTACGAACAAAAGAATTTCTCTTCGCGTAAGCTCTGCACTTCGCCTATTTGATCATGAAGCGCATTCTTCTTTCCTGGAGCAGCGGCAAAGATAGTGCATGGAGCCTTCATGTTCTCCGCCAGCGCCGTGACTATAAGGTCGTGGGCCTGCTGACTACTTTCAACGAAGCCGCAGGTCGCGTGGCCATGCATGCTATCAGACGCGAGTTGGTCGAGAAGCAAGCTGCTGCCGCCGGACTTCCGCTCTGGGCCGTTCCACTACCCTGGCCCTGCTCCAATGAACAGTATGAGTCTCTGATGGAGCAAACCTGTGCCAAGGCCGTCGCCGAAGGAATCGAGGGTGTAGCGTTCGGCGATTTGTTCCTCGAAGATGTCCGCGCCTACCGGGAAAAACAGATGGCGGGCACAGGACTCGAACCCATCTTCCCCGTCTGGGGGCTGCCGACGCGAGCGCTAGCGGAAGAGATGATCGCAGCCGGCGTGCGAGCGAAGTTGACTTGCGTTCATACCACGAAACTCGACCGGTCCTTCGTGGGCCGCGAGTTCGACCTGTCGCTGCTTTCGTCGCTGCCCGAGGGAGTCGATCCCTGCGGCGAACGCGGAGAGTTCCATTCCTTCGTCTATGCAGGCCCTATGTTGAATGTGAGTCTCCCGATTTCGGTTGGCATAACTGTGGTCCGCGATCAGTTTGTCTTCGCCGATCTATTCCCGGCTGACTCGCGTGCCATTCCTACTTCTTAGCCAACGAGCGGATATAGTTCACCAGGTTCCAGATGTCGTCATCCTTGGCGCGGTCGCCTTCCGGCGGCATTTCGCCCTTGCCATGGCGGATCACATAGAACAGCTCGCCGTCGGTACGATTTTTCAGTGCGTCCGGATCCGTGAAATCCGTGACGTTTTTCATGTCCGACGCCATATCGCCCTTGGCGTCGCCCTTTTCTCCATGGCACATCGCGCAATCGATGCCATACAACTTCTTGCCCTTGGCGAGCGACTCCCCTGTGGGCTTGACGGGATTGGCTTTGGCGGCAGCTTCGGGTGGAATTTTATATTCCGGCGCGGGCGCTTTGGTTTGAGCCCATAACGCGAACACAGAAAAGAGGAATCCGAAAAAGATCAGGGAAATATTCTTCAGTGCGTTTTTCTTCGACATTGCGTTCTTCAACCCACACCTCCTCTTACACGAAGCACGGTTGAACTGTTGGTTGAACTGTTAAAGATACTCCTTGGCATGAGAACCTGCACGAGAAACTCGCTGGCAGCAGCCTCGAGGTTAACGCCGCCGGGTTCACTTCCAGCCAACGACGCGCGCTTCCGCGGACTTATTGGCCGCCCGAAGCAGTGCGCAGCGTCCGTACCAATACCGGCCGATGGAGCACGGTTTCCAGAAGATGGCGGGCCGCGGCGACGCCTTCCGCCGAACGGTCTAGCGGCGCGTATCCCGCCACTCGCAATACCACCGAACGTTCCTGCAAGCCGAGTTCGAGCCGCGGCGCGCTGACGTTATCCTTTTCGTTTTGACTGCGCTCGTTTTCACCGTGCCCTTTGCCGGTGTCCAGTGCGTTGGCCAGACGCAGAATGCCGGCCAACTCCATGGCGATCGGGCGATCCTGCAGTTCCACTGTTTGTAGGGTTTTCCCCCGCGGATGCGGCAGCGCTCCGCGGTGATATCGCGCGACCACCGCAGCCAGCTCCAGTTCCCTTGCGCTCCAACCCAAGGGACGCGCCATCCCGCGGATCATCCGGTACGAAGTCTTCTGGTGATTTTCCGAGCCTTTGGCTTTGCCAACATCGTGCATCACGGCCGCTGCCTGCAGCACGGCTCGCGGGTCATACTGCGTGCCATTCTGCGAATTGGGATTCGGACTACGGAGCGCTTTCCCATCGAAATTCGCTGCGCCCGCACCCGTCGTCAGCAGTCCCGCATTCTGCAATCCGTCGTACAAAAGAAGCGCCAACTGCGCCACGCGTTGGGAATGAGAAAAATCGGGATCCAGAAATCCCGACCATACTCGAAGACGGCTCAGCGCGGCGGCGCGCAGTTGCGGGCCCGACGGCAATTCCGCCCGCCAGACGTGCCATAGCGACTGTCGTCCCACCATCTTCTCGCGATAGCGCTCGATCCGTTGGTTGCGCTCGGCATTCAACTTCTCGCGCCAATGTTTCCGGCTCTCAACATCCGGAAACGCCGTAATTCCGACGGCCGTCGCCCACAGCACATCCAGATCGTGCACCTCGCCCAACAGATCCTGCAGTTCTTTCAGGTCGTCGCCCCAAAGCGCGTGCTGGCGCGGCAGGAAATTTTCGACCGTGTAACGAAAGCGCTTTATTCCGATGCGCAGCGCGTGCCAGCTAACTTGCGACCGCGTTCGCAGGGCGTGTTTGTGCAGATCGTATGCGGCTGTCCACTTTTCCAGCGCCAGATGCAGATACACGACGCTTCCCGGACGCACGCGCGAAGCGCGCTGCGGCAGAGTTCGGCTCCACTGACGCCATTGCTTGCGGTCAAACTGGCTCAGATCTTTGAAAGCATGTTGCTTGCATTCGAACTCGCGCGCGTGCACGTGATCCAGCACTCTGTTGGCGACCGGATCGCCCAGCGCGCGTTCTGATGACGGATTGGCCGACGAGCGATCGTCTGACGCGCGGTTGTCCGATGACTCGGAATGAGCGTTCAGTTTTTCGTCGCTGAAACTCTCATCGCTCAGCTTCTCGATCCATTCCTGCATCACCTGCATGTCGCGCAGTTCACCGAGCGCCTGAAAAAGTTTCTTTCCCGCCTTCTTCATGTCCTTCCATGAAGAATCGGGATCGATGGCCATCAACCCATCGGCGAGAGAACGGCAGCGCCGGAGCGCTACGCGGAGATCGTGCACCGCTTCGGCGTCAAAACCGTCAGCAGCGCGATCGCACTCAACCAACACGCGTTCCATCCAGGCGCGCAGGCCGAGCTTCGGCTTTGCACTTGCAAACTTTGGATTGGGTTTCAGAACAGGACTTGCTTCCAACTGGGCTCCTTATTGTTGCGGGAACCATTGTCGCCTCTTTACGGGCAGCTGTCAGCTGCCAGCCCTCGGTACGGTGGCTGACGGCTGAACAGCTGAAGGCTGAACAGCTGAAGGCTGAGAGCAGGCTTACGTGCTGAGCACTTTTTCGCGCTCTTCTGCGTCCTGCAGTTCCTGACGGGGCGTAGTCGGCAGCGCGAACTCCAGCACCTCTTCTATAGTCTTCACGTAGTGCGCGGTTAATCCCACCAACTGCTCGGGCGTCAGATCCTCTTCGACATTGGTCCTGTTTTCGGCGGGCAAGATCACATCGTGCACACCGGCGCGTTTGGCGGCCAGCACTTTTTCTTTAATGCCGCCTACGGGCAACACGTTTCCGCTCAGCGTGATCTCGCCGGTCATGGCCGTCAGCGGGCGCACCTGTTTGCCAGTCAGTAATGACACCAGCGCGGTCACAATGGTGACGCCGGCGGAAGGTCCGTCTTTCGGGATCGCACCTGCGGGCACGTGAATGTGGATGTCGTGGTTGGCGAAGAATTCCTCGTCAATGCCCAACTGCTTCGCGTTCGACCGCACCCAGCTCAGGCCGGCTTGCATCGATTCGCGCATCACGTCCTGAATCTGGCCAGTGATGGTGAGTCCACCTTTGCCTTTCATCTGGTTGGCTTCGACGAAGAGCACGTCTCCGCCGGATGGCGTCCAGGCGAGTCCAACGACCACTCCGGCACGCTTGGTGCGCTCGGCAATTTCGCCTTCGCTCCGCACCTTGATGCCGCCCAGAAATTCCTGGATGATCTCCTTGGTGATGACCAGCTTCTCGTTCTTGCCCTCCGCGATGCGGCGCGCCTGCTTGCGGCAGATGGTGCCGATCGTGCGTTCGAGGTTGCGCACTCCCGCCTCGCGCGTGTAATGACGGATGATGTTGCTGACCGCTTCTTCCGGAAATTCGATCTGCTCTTTCGTGATTCCGTTTTCCTCGATCTGCCGCGGGATCAGGTACTGGAAGGCAATGTGAATCTTTTCTTCTTCGGTATAGCCCTGCAGTTCGATGATCTCCATGCGGTCGCGCAACGGCTCGGCGATGGGATCGAGCATGTTTGCGGTGGTGATGAACAGAACCTTCGAGAGATCGAAAGTCACGTCCAGGTAGTTGTCGCGGAACGTCGCGTTCTGCTCGGGATCGAGCGCTTCGAGCAGTGCCGATGCGGGATCGCCGCGGAAGTCGCGTCCGACCTTGTCGATTTCGTCGAGCATGAAGACAGGATCTTTGGTCTCGGCGCGGCGAATACCCTGAATGATCTGGCCGGGCAGAGCTCCAATATAAGTGCGCCGATGGCCGCGAATTTCGGCTTCGTCGTGCACTCCGCCTAAAGACAGACGCGTGAATTTGCGTCCCAGGGCGCGAGCAATCGATTTGCCGAGCGAAGTTTTGCCTACGCCCGGAGGGCCCACAAAGCACAGAATCGGCCCTTTCATACTGGGCTTTAAACGCCGCACCGAAAGGTAGTCGAGGATGCGGTCTTTTACTTTCTGCAAGTCGTAGTGGTCGGCGTCGAGAATTTCTTTCGCCTTCGGAATTTCAATTTCTCCGCCGGAAGTTTTGTTCCACGGCAGCACGGCCAGCCACTCGATGTAATTGCGCGTGACCGAATAATCGGCAGCCATCGGCGACATACGCGAGAGGCGCCCGAGTTCTTTCAGAGCCTCTTTTTTTACATCGTCGGGCATGCCAGCGGATTCGATCTTCTGCTTCAGTTCTTCGGTATCGCGCTGGCCTTCATCCTGCTCGCCCAGTTCCTTCTGGATCGCTTTCATCTGCTCGCGCAGATAGTATTCGCGCTGCGTCTGCTGCACGCGATCCTGCACTTCCGACTGGATCTTGTTGCGCAGTTGCTGTACTTCGAGCTCCTTGGCCAGATGCTGATTGATTTTTTCCAGGCGCACGCGGACGTCGGTCGTTTCCAGCGTCTCCTGTTTGTCAGACGTCGAGAGCGACGGCAACGACGAGGCGATGAAGTCCACCAGACGTCCAGGCTCTTCAATGTTCATGGCTACGGTGGAAAGTTCGTCCGACAGCGTCGGCGAGCCCGCCACAATCTGCTGGAACAGCGTCAGCACGTTGCGCTGCAGCGCCTCGATTTCGGAATCCTTGGGCGGAATGATCTCGGGAATCGTGGTCACTCGCGCACGCATGAACGGCGTCAGTTGCGCGAAGTCAGCCAACTTCACCCGTTCCAGTCCTTCAGCAAATACGAAGAGGCTCTGGTTGGGCATCTTGACAACTTTGTGCACGACCGCGAGCGTTCCGATGGAGTACAAATCGGAGGGCTGCGGCGAGTCCACACGCGCCTCGCGCTGTGCCACTACTACAATGGTTTTGTCGTCGCCGAGCGAGTTAATCAGCTGCACAGAGCTTTCCCGTCCAACGGTGAGAGGCAGTACCGCATGAGGGAAAAGAACCGTGTCGCGTACTGGCAGAATGGGCAGCGACCGCTCGGTAGTTTCGTAAGAAGTGATCTCGGTAGAAATAGGATCGCTCATAATTTGTCCTTGAGTGACTTGCACTCAACTTTTGATGAGGTCAAACGCTAAAAAGATGCAAGCCTGATGCTAGGTTGTTGAATTCTAGACCTTTTTTGGCCTTTTGCAAAACCCAGAATGGGCGCGATCCCACTCTGGTAACCGAATCGAAAGCTAAGCGCCGCTCAAACACCCTACGCCAGACTGGCAAATGCCGCTGTGGAGTATCTCACTCCATGCTGTGACGATCGGTTTGCCTCCATGCCTCCTTCGGACTTCCATCGGCGCCCATTTGCGGGATCATGAATCTGCAATGCGGAGGACGGAGGCGCTGTCCCAAACGCTCACGCTCGTACTGACGCTTCGAAGGAACTGGTGATAGCATGCTCGACGGCGACTGTGTGAAAGAAGGTTGACGTTGCCATGAAAAAGCCGCTCGAGTAGAAAGACGAAGGGTGCCGTGATGAAACGATTCATCCTTGTATGGGGACTGCTCCTCGCATGGGGAGTTTACTCGCTTGCGCAGGAAAACACGATTGCGCCGCCGGAAAGCTTGGTGACGCAAGGCATTCCCGCGATTCCGAAATCGCTTGCGCAGACAATCGGGCGTTACACCGAGAATCGGGAGGCTTTTCAAACGGACTGGCACCCGAAGCGGCGCGAAATGGTGATCGGGACGCGCTTCGGAAACACCTATCAGGCACACATCGTGAGAATGCCGGGAGGCGCGCGGCAACAACTGACATTTTTTGAGGAACCAGTCTATGGTGCCTCTTTTCATCCGAACGGCGGCGATTACTTGTTATTTCAGAAGGACGTAGGTGGCGGCGAATGGTACCAGTACTTTCGCTATGACCCGAGTACCGGCGACAGCGCAATGCTCACCGACGGAAAATCGCGAAACACTTCGGCGCACTGGTCTTCAGGCGGAGATCAGATCGCGTACGTTTCGACACGTCGCAACGGGCAGGACACGGACTTGTGGGTGATGAACCCGGCGGACCCAAAAAAAACGGACCACCTCCTGACGCAATTGAGCGGCGGCGGCTGGGAGCCGCAAGACTGGTCCCCCGATGACAAGAAAATCCTCTTGATGGAGGGGATCTCCGTCAACGAAACATATCTGTGGCTGGTGGACACGGCGACCGGGGAAACAACGGAATTTACGCCGCGCAAGACCGAGGGACAGGTAGCGTATGGTAGCGCGCGCTTCGGCAAGGACGGAAAGGGAGTTTACGTCACGACGGACAAAGACTCAGAGTTTCAGAGGCTCGCCTACATCGACCTGGCTACGAAGAAAATGAAGATCGCAACTCCCGATCTTTTGTGGGACATTGACGAGTTCCGGCAATCGTGGGATGGCAAGTGGATCGCGTTCGTAAGCAACGAAGACGGGCTCAGTAAGCTGCATCTGGTCGACGCAGCCACCTACCATGAACATGCCGTTCCGAAGCTGCCTGTCGGATTGTTGGGTGGGCTGATCTGGCACAGGAACAACCGGGATCTTGGCTTTGGCCTGACAACCGGAAGCGCTCCCGGCGACTGCTATTCGCTGGATGTGCCCGCCGGAAAAGTGGAGCGCTGGACGACGAGCGAATCCGCGGTGAACCTTTCTGGAATTCACGACGCGGAGCTGATCCGCTGGAAGACGTTTGACGGCAGGAGCATTTCTGGCTTCCTGAATAGGCCGCCGGCGAAGTTCACCGGCAAGCGTCCCGTCCTGATCGTAATTCATGGCGGACCGGAGGGCCAGGCACAGCCCGCTTTTTTGGGTTCCGACAATTACTACCTGAATGAATTGGGGATCGCTATCATTCAGCCCAATGTGCGGGGCTCGACGGGATACGGCAAGGCGTTTACCAAGCTCGATAACGGATTCCTGCGCGAAGGCAGTTACAAGGATATCAACGCGCTGCTTGATTGGATCGCGACGCAGCCCGACCTCGACGCAAGCCGGGTCGCGGTGACCGGGGGGAGCTACGGTGGACACATGACGCTAGCGGTGTCGACGTTTTACAGCGATCGCATCCGGTGTTCGATCGACATCGTGGGACCGTCGAACCTGGTGACCTTCCTGGAGAACACGGAAGCATACCGGAGGGATTTGCGGCGCGTGGAGTACGGCGACGAGCGCGACCCGAAAATGCGGGAGTTCCTGGAAAAAATTGCGCCCATGAACAACATCGAAAAAATCAAGAAACCGATGTTCGTAGTGGCGGGAAAAAACGATCCGCGCGTACCCGTAAGCGAGAGCGACCAGATCGTCTCAGCATTGAAGAAACAAGGCACCGAGGTCTGGTACCTGATGGCGAAGGACGAGGGCCACGGGTTTCAGAAAAAAGCCAATCGGGATTTTGAGTTTTATGCGACTGTTCTGTTCCTGCAAGAATACCTGTTGAAGTAGTGGGTGAAATTGCTCCGGCTACAAGGAGGGCTGGTTAGCCTCGCCTCCGCGTTACGCTTCCGGATAAATTCCCAAAACCTTGACCCGTTCCGCCACCTCGCTCAGATGCCGCAGGGCATTGCGCGAATCTTCATCGTCGCCGCGCAACAGGTCCACAAAAAAGACATACTCCCACGGACGCCCGCGCATGGGCCGCGACTCGATCTTGCTCAAACTGATGTCGCGCAGGGCGAACACGCTGAGCGCCTTGAACAACGCTCCCGGAATATTCTTCAAGGTGAAGGCGAGAGATGTCTTATCCGCATTGCGCGACGCCCGCGCCTTGCCCGTCCTGATCTTTCCTGATTCGAGCTTTCCCTGTTCAATCTTCCCTCGCTTGATCAGGAAGAAGCGGGTAAAGTTTTTCTTGTCATCTTCAATTCCGGCTTTCAGAATCTTTCCCGCGTAGACTTCTGCGGCACGCCGGCTGGCAATGCCCGCTGCATCGCGCAAGCCTTCGGCGACGACATGCTTCACGCTTCCCGCCGTGTCGTAGAACGGCATGGGCTCGAGCTTCGGATTCTTCGCAAACAGGTCACGGCACTGATCGAGCGCGACGGGATGCGAGAACACGCGCCGCACGTCGGAAAGTTTTGTGCCCGGCAACGCGATGAGGTTGTGCACGATGCGGAGGCGAAACTCGCGGACGATGTGCACGTCGCGGCTGAGCAGCAGATCGAAATGCTCGGCGACAGAGCCCGCCAGAGAGTTCTCGATCGGAATCACGGCACCGTCCACGGTTCGGCGCTGCACCCGGTCGAAGACTTCGAGCGAACGCGCGCAGGGGACGACCTTTGCCCGCGGCAGCATCGCTTCCGCCGCTTCGTGGCTAAAAGACCCGAGTTCTCCCTGGATCGCAACCTTCATGAAATCATTTCCTTCGCGGTCACTGTTGTATCAGGCACAGCCCCCAAAGGGGCATTTAATCTCGACAGAGGTTTGCTATCGCTAAATTGATACGCTGATCAAACGCGGTTGCAGCTCATCGAACTGGCGATGGCGCCAGCTCTTTGGTCATCACCAGAGCATCCATCTGGTTCGAATAGTAGCCCGCGACTGTCTTCTCAACGAAGTATCCTTTTTGCTTGTAGAAGCGGATCGCGGCCTCATTATTTACGGGCGTTTCCAGCGCCACGGTGCGCGCGCCCGCTTGGACCAGTTTTTCCTCCGCCGCGTCCAGCAAGGCCGAACCGACGCCTGTCCGGCGAGCCTCCGCGACCACGTCGATCGTAATAATGTGCCCGGTCTTGCGCCGAGCTTCTGCCACGACGAATCCGAGAATGCCGCAACCGGGAGCCGCCGGCGGGCCACCGTTTCCTCGTCCGCTGCTCGCACCCTCGACGCATTTGTCTTCCGCGACCAGGGTGAACGACCCGGGGCGGCGCATATAGAAGGCCAATTCTGGACGGGAGTACGCCAATTGCGGATCGAAGCACGCCTGGTCAATCCGCCAGAGCGTATCAAAATCGGTCTTCTCAAATTGCCGGATGCGAAACGACACGCTGCCATTGTAGCGGTTGCGTGGGCCCGCCAGTTGAGCAATAGGCTCCCAACAAAAAAAACGAGAACGCGAGTGGAACCGCTGTGGGCTGGGTTGACTCCAATAGTCAGGATTGACTCTATTAGGATGGACCCCCATGATGAGACGCCTCCTTCCCATTCTGTGTATGTTGCTCCTAGTCGCAGTTGCGGCTGCAGAGGGCGCCGCCCAGCAGGGCCAAAAGACTCCCAAGATCAAGGGTGTACTCGATAGTTCCCGCACGGCGGTCTTCGAATCTCCGCAGCAGTCCTGTGACAACGACGACATTCCCGACGCGATGGCGCGGGCGTTCCGCGATTCCACGGGAACGATCCACCTGGTCGCTGCGAGTTCCAAGCTCTTCCAAAACCTGGGCTCCACTCTGGAGAACGTCCAGCACAGTTGTGAAGTGGGTCACTATTCCGCGAATGATCCCAATCCCGCCGACTTCAACGATCAGACCTGGATCGATTCCTTTTACACCCTGGATGGCAACACCATCGCCGGCCTGACGCACACGGAGTATCACGGCTGGGCGCATCCCGGCGAGTGCCACTCACAGAACTACAGCGAGTGTGAGTATGACTCCGATACCTATCACCAATCGAATGATGGCGGCTACCACTTCGATTCGTTCAAGGCGCCGGCGAATTTCTTGGCGGGTGTCCCTTACAAATATAAGATCGACGGAGGCCCCTCAGGCTATAGCGTCGACAGCAACATCATTGAGCTGGACGGATGGTACTACGCGATGGTCACATCCTATTCGTGGCCTCCGAACTGCACCGGCCAACAGGGACCGCATCGTTGCCTTACGCCGAGTGGCGGGGGTCCGATCCGCACCCAGAACGTATTTGACGCTTGTTCGTGGCTTGGATGGAGCGGCACGGATTTTAGCGTATCCTTCGACGATCCCTACCCGGGTCCGGTGGAGCGCCCCCAAGAGCACGTTTACACGCCGGTGCAATACATGGACGTGGTCACGGGCATCAACCTTTTTCAATCGTCGGGCTTAGTCGTCGCCGTCCTATGGAATCCATGGGACAACGAATACGGAGCGAAAGGCTTCTATCTTTCCACGTCGACCGATCTGGTCAACTGGACCAAGCCGACCTTGGTGGCTACCCTCGACCAGTTCCTGGCGCAGGAACCGCCGGGGAGCTGGTCCTACGCTTACTTTTCCCTGATCGATCCGAACGCGCCGGATTTGAATTTTGCCGTGATTGGCGACCACCCCTACCTCTACTACGTGCGGTTCGATAACAACGGTCAAGATCGCGTCCTGTTCCAGCAAGGGATCGAATTGACCCTGCAATGACCAGACGCCAGCGTGGTTTTGGCGGGTTTTGGCGGACGGGCGAGAGCGTGCCGAGGCTGGTTTCATAAGCTTTTCCATCAGGCTTTTCCCGATGGCCTGGAGGTCGATTTTTTTCTTTTCCTCCGCTTGCGCACTTGCATCTATTAGAAGTACGATTTCTCCTCAGAGGCAGCAACACCCCGTGGCCCGTTTCCTCCTGATCGACGTTCTCGCAGCGCTCGCCCTTTGCCTATTTTGGTATGGCTGGTTTGTGCGTTACAACCGGCGGCGAGCCGGCAACGTGTTGCGCTGGGTGCAGGCGGCATGTCTGGGTAAAGGCCGCGTGGAGGATCTGCGCTGGCAGCGCAGTAGTTCGCGCCTGAAGGCAACGCTGCATCTTTCCTCGCGCTGGTTTGATGATGCCCGTCTTACCATCCGGCTATTACCGCGGCCGCTGCCGGTACAGTGGGCGTTGAGCCGATGGCGGCAGCAGCAGGAAACGCTCACTTTCGAAGCCGACATGGGATTTCCGCCGGGCTTTCATCTCGATGTCATTCGTCATCGCTGGTCCGGCCACTCGGGAGGGAAGAACTCGACCCGCACGCGCGCTTGGACCGTAACCCGCCCCGGCCCGGTGATCCTCACCACAAAGGAAGACTGGCCCGTGGAACTGAGCCCGGTGGTGAACGCACTCGCCGCGTGGCGCGACAAGGATTTTGTCGGCGTGCGCTTCAATTCCACCTCGCCGCATTTCACGGCTACAGTCGCGCTCGAAAACCTCTCCGATCAGAAAGCCGCATCCGCCTTGCTGGGCCTCTTCCGCGAGCTCGCAGCCAGTTCCTCGGCCAAACAGCACTAGAAGCCCGACGGCCTACCGCTTGAAATACATCCACGCCGTAAGCGCCAACAAGAGCACCGTGACAATCCAGAGAGACGAATCGCTCATACCTGTTTTCTTAGCCATGGCCGACATTTTAACCGAGAGTGATTGGAATTGAACTGCGAAATGCGGTCTTTAAGGTTCAACTTTAGAACCGCTGAATAAGCCATGCGAACCCGATGTGCAGGTGAACTGAGACCATCATGATGCACCGCATCGTCAATGATTTGTGGCTCGGAAGCCAGCAAGACGCCGACGAACTGGTGCGCAAAAATCCGGAGAACATCTCGGCCATCCTGAACGTGCGCGGAACGGACGCCTATTATCCGCTGGGGCGAGACCAGTCCGCCGAACATCCTGAGAAAGCGTACAAGTATATTCCGGCCCCGGACATCGGAATTATTTATCCCGGCCATATGAAGGAAGGTTTGGAGTGGCTGCAGGAACAGACGGGCAAACGCCAACGGATCCTGATTCACTGCAAGCACGGCATTTCCCGCTCTCCAGGTTTTCTGGCCGCGTTCATGGTGGCGAGCGGAATCTCTTCGACCTTCGAAGAAGCGAAAGCTGCGATCTCGGTGCATCGACCAGTCCACCCGGCGACGCAGATTGTGGAATCGGTCAAGCCGGTCTTGTTGATCTCCGCGCTGACTGGATTACCGAACCGCCAGGCCTTTGAGGAAGGGAAGGTCAGTCCCTTCGTGGCCATCGCAGAGGTTGACCGCTTGAAGGTCTTTAACGACTTTTACGGTCGCATCGCTGGCGATGCGCTCTTGCGTCGACTCGGCAAGATACTCATCATGGTTGGGTTGGACGCCTATCATCATCGCGCGGATCGATTTCTATGCAAGGGAGAATCGCGCGAGCAATTGAACGCCAGGCTTTCTCAAGCTCGACAAATTTTCAGGGAGCCATTTCAGGTCTACGCCGACGGTCGCATCCAAACCATCGAGGGAACGGATTTTTCATACGGGATCGGCACGACTCCAGAAGAAGAGGAGGCGGCTCTGTACGAGGCGAAAAAACTTTCAGCGCGGAACCAGCCACCGGAGTGGCTGCGAAAGATCATAGAGACGGGCGGCCTGGGACCGGTTTGGTAATCCTTGGGTTTGGAGTCCAGCCCGGAATCTAAGGCGTCCGCCTGAGGTTGAGATCCAGGCTCCCACCGCCCTGCTTGATCGTGCCCGTGATTTTTGAATTGTCCTGGCTCATGGTTCCGTCATAGACCGTCAGGCTGGGAGTGCTTTCGAAGTGCAGAGTCGATTTTCTGTAGGTGATGGCGGTGATTTCAATGCCGGAAGTGTCCTGGTCAGGGTAGTCGATCGTGCCACTGAGACTTCCGTCCTGGGCCGCGGAGATGTGAACCACTATGCGCTTCTTCGGTTGGCCGCCGGGGTTCAGAGTTCCGCTCCAATCGCCGACGATCATTTGAGTATCTTGGGCCGTGGCCCGGGTGGGCATGATGCCGCATGTGAGTATGAGCGCGAATCCCGCGTAAACCGCCAACGATAGGGCGCGAGGCTTTTTCATGGTCGAACTCTCTCCTTGCGGGGCTGATGCTGCAGGCACCTATTCTGGAACCGCTGGCGGGGATTGTCCAGTCAAGGAATGTAAACATGGGGCACGCGCGGGAAGACGGGTGCTGAACATCCGTGATGGCCAGCACGAGAACATCTTCACCGCGGGTGCCTGATCGCGCGGGATACGGCAAACTTCACTTTTTGTCGTTGATTGAAAGATCATCAGTGGAGAAGAAATCGGCCATGGGCACGCCTTTGGCAGCCCAGCCAAGCTTGGTAGGCAGCCCAAGCCCTTGTGTCATCAGGCGCAAGATGTCTCCCTCATCGTAGCTGTCGTTGTAGTTGCGTTTGTCACCGCCCTTCGACTGGTAGCCTGGCTTGCTAAATGGGCTCACGACGACCAATTCGACTTGCCCGCCACAGCCTTTCCCTTCGACTGTGGTGTCGCAATCCGGGTTCCCGTCATCAGCGTTCTCGTCGAAAACGATGATCAGTAGTCCTGTCCCGCCCGGCTGAAAGTATGGGCTGGCGACCAGCGGTGCGATCTCAGTTTTCAGCCAGTCGTCGAAGGTTCCGATGGAGCAATCGTGCGCGTCGTCGCAGCCGTTCGGCACGAGCCATGAAAGAGTGGGCAGAGCGTGATTGGCCAAATCCGTGGCGAATTGACTGAAGCACACATAGTTGCTGGTCTCTTTGTTGATCTTCGTCATGTATTCGAGCGGGTCGTGGCGGACGTAGTAAGTCCCCTCATTCAATCCGCCGCAGTTCTTCACGCTGGGAAGGCTTTCTACATAATCCTTCCAGGTCTTGCCCGCCTTCTGAACCTCAAGGGCGATATTGTTCTTCTTGACCGGAAAGGTCTCAGGCGTCTCGGCGTCATTGTCGGTGAGCAGATAGCCGCTGGCCAGATTTAAATAGTTGCCGATCGAGGGATGCGAGTCGGAGTAATAGTTAATTCCGAGGCCATAAGCATTCGCCAGAGAGGTCAAATACGGCATGTTTGTAGAATTGTAGGAGGTGCTGTAATCCGTGTTCTCACCCAGCACGATCACTACGTTCCCGAACGACGGCAGCGACTGACCAGAAGCTGAGGGAATGAGAACAGAGGCACCCAGCAGCAACCCTAGACACAGCCCAAGCACTTTTTTTAGCCGATTCATGCACGAACCCTCGTGTTGTGATTTTTGACCGGAGAACACTTCCTGCAGTAGTGCTCTCATTCGATGCCTCCGCGATTGCATTCGGAGACAAGGGCACCATTGTACACAAACCGCGTTGCGCTGGGATCCGTTCGTTACACTCACAACCCCATTCAGGGAGTGAGCGATTAGTCCGCAGAATCGCGTTGTCTTCAGCGAGGAATCAGGACCGAATCAATAATCGAGGGTCACCGAAGTTGCCGTCGTTTGTCCACCATAGTTGCATTGAGGGTTGAGGCCTTGGTAATAATCCGTAATCGACCATCCTGGGTTCGCGATTTTATGAAAGTTGTAATCATAGATCGCGACCTTGGAGAATGTGGTCTCGTTTTCCGGAGGGTAGTCGCTGCATTGGACAATCTCATAGACCTCCAACGCGCCCGATTGCGCCCAGTTGAACGTTTGGCCTTCACTTGGGGCCTTGTTTAGCGTTGTAGTCTTGCGGATCGTCTTATCTTCGCTAGTGATCTTCCACAGCGGGCAGGATTCTACTCCGGCCGCGCAGGTGGACTTGATCGTGCCAACGATGGTATCGCCAGCATTGACCTGCACGGGCGTGCTATAGAGTGTTGTCCCGCTCGGACAGCAGTTCCAGCTGGCAATACTCCACACCTCGCCAAAAAACGCGTTCCACCCCAGCACGGGCTGAATTATCGTCGCGTCAGTGTTGTAGTCCACCAGGCCCGGAAATAGATAGACCGTCTGGTCATCATAGGAAGTCGGTGCCGACGGGACGACCCAGGTCGCGTTCAGCTTCCCGTACGAGGTGGTGGTAGTTGTAGCCCCATCTTCAATCCAGCTGTGGATGATCGTCAGTGGGTTTCCCTGCGAGTCATTCCCCGGCGCAACCTCTCCGCGAGCCGTGTAATGCAAATAGCTACAAACGGGAACGATTGCGTCCACGGTGCCATCCGTATGTTGAACGCGTCCGTCTGCCAGCACCGTTTCACCGCTGGCGAGACTACGTACACACGACGGATGAAAGTAGCCGAAGGGAGTAACTACATAGTTCGCGGGTACCGCCGCGGGCCGGTTCGGTCCTGCCAGCTTTTGGGCCCGAGCAACAGGGATCGCCCCGACTCCTAGGAGTAGCACCGCTGCATAGACGATTCGTAGCATTGACGAATGCCGTTTCAATCTTGGTCTGGTCATGCCATAACTGGTCATACCATGCCTCCCGAATTGCCCTTCAAGTTCACGACGGCAACATTTTACGCTTCTGTTTGACGCTTGGCTCAATTCACTACGGCGTCTCCCTGCCATGCGGGGAACCTCAACCTTCTGCTTGGTGTCTAAGAGTCAGGGCCCTGAACTCACGCGAAACAGGCAAGCGCAATGAGGAGAAATAATGAGTATCCGGCTAAGGTGTGTGGGATAAAGACTGGGCCACGCCTTGTGACTGTGATGGTATTCGCTTTGTGCGCGGGCGGGTGCGTCCGACGCGACGGTCGAAACTCTGATTGCAGGTGGCCCGCGGAAACCTCTCATCCCCCTGTTAGCGCCCGCCATCTCAGTGCGGACGCAGAGTTCGCGGAAGATCTCGCGATTCGCTATGCCGATGTTCACTTTGGCCGCCGAACCCCGAACGCCAGCCCGACCTACCCGATCGAACGCGATGGATGCATGGAAAGGTTGTTTGAAGAGATCGGAAAGGAGCATGGCGTTCCGGTCGAGCAAGTATCCGCTTCGCTGGGTCGGAACCGTGCCTACATTGATATGGCTGAAGTTCTGCCCTTCGCACTGCTATACGGCTTAGCCGCTGTCGTCTGTGCCCGCATGCTTTGGCGCCGCTACGCACCGGCTGAGGACGGTTGGGCGCCAGGGATCACAATGGCCGTGTTCGTTTCCCTGGCGCTCGCGGCTGGAGGCACTCTTCTCGGAGAGATATGGAACTGGATTGTGGAAACCCATCGGATGGGCAATAACCATATGAGTTACCGCGCCAATCGATTGTTTTTTGCCAAGCACCGGCTTGAGCTATTTGTTGCAGCGTTGATGATCTTCTGGTTGGCAGCGATCAATGCAGCACGCCGCGTTCGATTGGAACACTTCGACGGACGTTAACAGTCGATTCGCGCGAGTCCTGCACGTGAACTCGGCGGCGCCAAAAGCCGAACGCCGGTGCGACTATGGCTGTGCATGTTTGCGGTCGTTGACGAAATCTACCAGGCCGTCGCGGTAGTCCAGCTTTAATTCCAGCTTCCGGAGCATTTCAAATCCCAGAAAACCGGAAACCTCCGTTCCGGTCTGGCTGCTCACGCCGGAAAGGTCGAAAGTGATGAGGCTTTGGTTCGATTGCCGAAAGTGCCCGAAACTTAACGTCACTTTCGCGGAACTATAGACCTGACTGACCGGGCCGCTCAGGCCATTCACCCGATCGCGGTAATCAGAGCTCACCTTGGCGACCTGCCGGGCCGCACGCAGCGAGAGAATGTTGCTGAACGCGCCTGTGTCGAGTCCGAACAGCATGGGTTTGGAATCGTTCACACTGGTCGGCACTAAAAGCGCGTGGCCAAAGCGAAAGACTTTCGTCCAGTTCGCCATCTCTGGCGCAATGTAGCGATCGCGGGGAAGACTCTGCGCATTGGCCGCGGTTTTCTGCTCTTTGCGGTTGGAATCGGAATTGGAACTGGAGTTGGAAGAGGATTTGCCGGAAGATTCCGTCGCGCTACCTTCCTTCTCGCCTTTCCGCTCTGCGTTCGCCAATTCCTCCCCCTCGCTGATTAGCGACGTGGGAGCAACGGCATCTTCGGGACGCTTCGGCAACGGAGACAGTTTGAGCCGCTTTCCCGGGAGGTCAATGTCAACA
The DNA here is from genome assembly GCA_050010155.1 of Terriglobales bacterium. Classification (GTDB taxonomy): domain Bacteria; phylum Acidobacteriota; class Terriglobia; order Terriglobales; family Acidobacteriaceae; genus Acidiflorens. The sequence goes on along the minus strand of JBEKLO010000026.1, from coordinate 20,639 downwards.
AGGTAGTCTCCAAAAACATCGGCGCCGATCAAGCCATCATCTGTGACCGAGCGCATATCGCCCACGGCGACCACGCAGTCCTGAAATTCCAGTTCGCCAATTCGGATATGATCCGCGACCGCCATGTAGCCGTTTTGCATCCCTTTGTCACCGATGCCTCCGTAGCGCACCGTGGAGATGCGAGTCAATCCCGCATCTTCCGCAATCTTGCGGCTCAGGACGATTCCGCCTGCACCGGTATCCAACAGGAGGTGGACCTCCACGTCGTTGAGTTTGGCCGACAGGCCAAGCCCCCGCGGCGGTCCTGATCCCGACGCATTTACCCCTCCCGCGCGACGCCTGCCCGCGCGCCGATGCCCGTTCTCCCCGTATATCCCCTCCAGATTCGTCTCGGTTTGCTCCACCTTGCTGACAAGCCGGCATTCATGAACCGGCTTGTTTACAGTCGCCTTCAGGAACTCCAAATAATCGGTCATGCGCTTGGTTTCTTCTTCATCGTCGGGATGCGAGCCGGCGAGATACGCTTCAAATGCCGCCAGTCTTTCTTTTCGCGGAAGCATGCCGAGCCACGCCCTTTGTACGTCGATATCGTCAGGCGCGATCTGGTGCGCGATCTGCAACTCACCATAGGAGATGTGGTACATGGAGTAGGCGCGATACAACCGTGCCAGTCCGAGATAAGCGTGCACTTCCTTGGGATTAAGCTTCTTGGCCGCCAGATAGGACAACTCTGCATCTGACATTTCCGCGCGGCGAAACTGAACATCGCCCTTCGCCGCCAGCAAGGCCGCCGAGTCGGGTTGCGCGACCAGCGCGGCATTCACGGCGTCGAGTGCTTCATCCAACCTCTGCAGCCGCAGCATCGTCCGAACCAGCCCAGTTTGTGCCGGCACCAGCTTCGGATCAGACTTCACGAGCGCCTGATAGCTGGTTTCAGCTTCCGCGAACTTGCCGGCTCGAAAGAGCTGGTCCGCAGCCGCAAGTCCCGGGTCGATGGCGGGAGCCTTGGCGTCCTCGCCGTGCGCCGGAAATTGCATGCAGAAAAGCAAGAGAGCGGCGAGAAAGGGCGAACGCGAAAAGCGGAACATCAGCTAAGTTTAACGTGTCATGCGTTTTTGGATGGAGCAGGGGGATGGAACTTGGTCGCAATCGTTTCGAGCAATTGAGCGCCCGCTTCCCCCGCATGGCTGGTGGAAAATTCGCTGCCCAGTTCGATCATAGGAACTTTGGCGCACGCCTCACGGAAGGCTGGCGGCGCCGACGAAGTCATGCCGGGGCTGACCAGCAGAAGATCGAAATGGCTGACGCGCATCAGCAGCAGAGCGTCGGCGACGCGGCTGCTGCTTTGTACATCGTATCCAGCGCGGCGCAGCAGTTCGCGCAAGTAGGCGAGCACGTCGGCATTCGAGTCGAGACACAGAACGCTGGGGCCGGTGGAGACGGGAGTTTCCGCTCGCGCTCCCGGACGGTAAAAAGCGGCAATTGCCTTCTCCTCCGATTCGTGCGAATCGAAAACCGTGGTCAGGCGCGACATCTCGAGAACTTTGCGTGCGAATTCCGGCACATTGCAGAGTTTCAGGTCTCCATGCGCCTGGCGAGTGTTGGTCAGAGCGCGAACCATGGTGCCGAGGCCGCTGCTGTCAATGAACCCGACCTCGCCGAGGTGCAGGATGATGGAGCGGCGGTCGCGCAACAACCAGGTCACGTGCTCGCGCAAGGAGTCGCTCGCACTTCCGGCAACAATTCGTCCACTGCAGTGCACGATCGTGACGCGTCCAACTTCGCGAGTGGCAAGCGACAAGGACAAAGGGCCTCCGATGCAGCGGAATCCAGCCTGCAAAATTGACACATTATATGACAGCGCGGGAACTGATGGCGCGAATCCGGAAACGGGGGCGAAAAACCCGTCGCAGTAGGCAGCGCGCGGTCAGATCTGTTTGGCATCGAAGCCGCTGAGAAGCGCAGCGTCCCGGAGCTTTTGATCGGTGGACAAAAAAACATGCCCTTGCGGAATGCCTTCGCACCACTCCAGCGCTGCCGCCAACTGAAACGAGTCAGCGGCCCGCAAGTCGTAGCGCTCGACAAGCTGGGTTGACTTAGCGCGCAAGACGTCCGATGGCTGGATCACACACCAGGAATCGGCGAGCCCGGCGGCAGTTTTGCGGGCTTTGGTCCAGTTAGCGGAATCAATTTGCTTGGTTCGAAGAAGTCGGGCAAGGGCGCTGGCAACTTCAACTGGAGTAGCCCACCAAACCGCCGTGTCATAGATCTTATAAAAGGCGAGCACGCGAGGTGTCATGGCCTGCCGCACACAGAGCGGAACCAGAGCACTGGCATCCCAGAATGCCCGTGTCCGCGCTACCGGTCTTCCCGTTCTTCCCGTTCTTCCCGCCACACTTGCTCCATAGCTTCGTCAGAAACATATCCTGCCGGCTCTGGCCAGGACGCAGGCCGCCTCTTCAAGGGTGGGGTCAGAACGCCGCGAGCAATCAGCCGCCGCTCCTGCTCCGAGCGATCCTCCAGATGACAGGGTACAATTCGCGCCACTGGCCGGTTGCGATCGCAGACCAGCACCTCTTCGCCATCCCGCACCACCTGGATGTGAGCGCTGAGCCGCGCCTTCAGATCGCTGATATTTACGGTTCTCATGCTGCCATTATAGCCGACATGACTATGTTGGTCATATTTAATTCTCATGTCTGGAAAAGGCAGAAGAATGCTAGGCTGGGCTAATTGTCACCGCCATGCGCTATTGCTTCTTCCATTTCGTTGTACTGATTACGTTGGCGCTCCTAGCGTTAGCCCCGAATTTGTCGGCCGCAACTACCGCGCATTCGACGGGTAGCGATTGGACGGTCGTCAGCGAGCCCACCCGCCTGGTCAACGGTACGCCGTTGCTTCTTCGCGTCACCACTCCGAAGCCGACGCGCACGCTTTCGGGGAACTGGCTTGGGCACGACATCGAATTCGGCTTCGACGCCAGCCACAAGTCATGGTTTGCGCTCGCCGGAGTCAGTTTGGAGACGAAGCCAGGAGTCTATCCGCTCGAACTTCACGCCGTAACTTCGTCTGGACCATCTGCCGGACAAGTAATCTCCTTCAAAAAGGAAATTCGCGTGGAACGCCAGCGCTATCCGCGGGCACTATTGAAGGTTCCGCCGCGTTATACCGCTCCCAGCCCCGAAGACCAGCGAGAGATCGAACAGGACAAGAAAACAAAAGACGAGGCGTTCAAAACGCTCAGCCCTGAACGCGAATGGGCAGGGTCTTTCGCAGCTCCTGTGAATGCCGCGATCTCCGACGTGTTCGGAGTCGAGCGCGTATTCAATGGTTCGGTGCAGAGCACGCATCAGGGGCTCGATTTCCGCGTGCCGAGTGGAACTTCGGTCGCAGCCGTGAACCGCGGGCGCGTCATCCTGGCGCAGCCTTTGTTCTTTGAAGGGAATTGCGTGGTGATCGACCATGGCCAGGGATTGTTAACGCTCTACCTGCACCTGTCGAAATTTTCTGTCAAAGAGGGCGACGAGGTGAAAAAAGGTCAGGAGATTGGACTAAGCGGAGGTACGGGCCGCGCTACCGGACCCCATTTGCATCTGGCTGTACGCTGGCAAGGCGTGTATTTGAATCCGCAAGTGCTCCTGAAATTAAGTTTGCCCTGAACGCAGACGGGCACGAAACTTCGCTCGGGATGACAAAGTGTGGATTAAGCCGAGAGCCAAAAGCTAAGAGCCAACAGCGAACAGCGAACAGCGAACAGCCTAATACCCCGCAGCCAGGAGCGCATCTTCCGCGTCCAGCACGCCGTCGCGAAACGTCACGCTTCTGCCCGAGATGGCGGGAATGCGCTCGCCGGGAACGATGATTCCCACCAGATTCAGCGGATCAGCAGCGGCGATCACAACGCGTTCGCCGGAGTTCATTGGCAGTTTGCGCTGGGCGCGCAACGATTCAACGGCGACCGGAAGCGCGAACTGTTCTCCTAGGAATCCATCCACGAATCGCCCGCCCCGTATTTCGCCGCGATCTTCGAGACGGCGATAGCCGATCTGCAATTCGCGCCATCGCGGCAGATTCGTTTCGCGCACGAGCAGGTCGCGGAAAACCACGCCATAGCGCCGCAACAACATCCAGCAACAGGATTCGACGCTGCAGTCGCGGTCTGCGCCTTCGGTGTGCAAAAGCGACCATCGTCCGGGTGCATGCCGCGGACGTCGCATTTTTCCAAGCCCGTTTCCTGTAGCGCTCTTCGGCGTAACTAGCGCACGCAGGTTTTCGAATCCGTCGGCAGTCACGAGTCCGGCTGCAACCAGTTCCCACAGTCCGGTTTCGATTTCGGCTTTGAGCCGGCCCGTGGCGCGCACCATGTCGGGGAAAAACAAAGCGCCTCGATGCTTCAAAAGTTCAAGCACCGCCTGCGCCACCGGGCTCAAGAACGAAGTGGAAGAATCATCCGCTCCAGGATGATGAGGTCGCATCCAATCGGCATCTTCGCGCACAAAGAACGCAATCGGGGCGACTCGCGTCGGGATTACCCGGCGCCGGTTCTCATGGCCAGACAAATCGTTTCCCGTAGCTTCGAGAGTCGCGGGATGCGGCGACAACCGGCCCCATCCGACAGCGCCTGCGAGGCACAGTTGATCGAGATGCGCCGGATCGTAATCCGAGATTCTGCGCGCCAGCACAAACCGTTCCCACGAGCTCGCCGGTATCTCGAATCCCTGCAGTTGCCGTAAGACTTCAAGCGTCCCATGCTCGCCGCGCACCTGCGTGCCCGGAGCTACATGCTGCCAGCGGAGAAGCCAGTTCATAAACTGCGCAGCTGTGACCGGAGCAATTTGCTTGCGTAAGGTCGCGACCGTCAGGCGATGAATGCGAGCCAGCAAACGCCGCTCGCACCACTCGGTTTCGGGTTCGCTAGCCTGCGACGCTGGGCGGGAATCAGTGGGGCGGAATTTGCCCCGCAGAATCGCTCCACTAGCCTCGACGCGGAGAAGAGCTTTTTCGACTTCAGTCGCGGGCAATCCCAACAACTCGCCGATTTCCGACGCCGTGGTTGGGCCCAGGTGCGCGATCCACCCCTGCACGGCAGCCAGCAGGGCGTCATCATAGCTAGCAGTCGGTGTGGTGGCGGGGTTTTGCACCGCGATCTCGCGATGCATTGCCTGGAACCATTCCACCCGCTCGGCTGCGACCCAATATTGTTTGCCGGCGCTTTCCGCCACGGTCGCACGATTCTCTTGCTGCAGGCGATCGAAGAATCCTCGCCAATTGGCGGTGGACTGCGGTTTGGTTTCCTGAGAGCTGAAAGCTGAGAGCTGAGAGCTTCCTTCCATAGGCACCGACACCAGCGTATGCAGCACATCGTGCAATTCGTCCGCGTCGCGAACGTCGGGCCAAGCCTCTCGCTGCACCTGCGCAATCGCTGCAGCATCGAGCGCGCCAACCTCTTCGAGCACTGAGGCCGGCAACACGCGCCGCATTTCGACTGCCCGTGCCCGGCGCTCTTCGAGCGGCGCATCATCCAGGTAAGCATAGGGATTCGCGTTGAGAATTTCGTGCGAGAATTGCGACGGCACCGGCGTATCCACGGCCACGCAGCGAATCCGCCCTTGCTCGATTCCGCGCAGCACTTCGCCAAGGCCTTCGATATCGAGCGCCTCGGTGAGCACATCCTTCATGACCTCGTGCACCAGCGGGTGGTCGGGAATCTTGATGTCGCCTTCAATATTCTCGAAGCACGCGGCTACATCGGGAAAAACTGAAGCCAGCAGATCGTCGGAGCGCATGCGCTGGATTTGCGGCGGCACTTTCTTGCCGCCCTGAAATCGCAGAAGCGCCAATGCGCGCGTTGCATCCCAGCGCCAGCGCGTTCCAAAGATAGGAGAGGCCAGCGCCGCCTGCTCCAGAATCGGCGGCATCGTCTCGGAAGCCAGGAATTGAAAAACATCGGCCAGCGGGAAGCTGTGTTGCTCCGCCAGCGCGATGTTCAGGCCGTTGTCGGTCGCCGCCGCCTGCAACTCGAAATTGAAGCCGCGGCAAAAGCGCTTGCGCAACGCCAGCCCCCAGGCCTTGTTGATGCGCCCGCCAAACGGCGCGTGGATGATCAACTGCATCCCGCCGCCTTCGTCAAAAAATCTCTCGGCGATGATCGTCGTCTGCGTCGGCACATCACCCAACACCGCACGCCCTTCGAGGATGTACTGAATCAGTTGCTCGGCGCCCGGCAGATCAAGTCCGCATTCTTCTCGCAGCCAACTTACGGCCTCAGCGACCACGGGCAGGTTGCGCCATCCTTCGATTGGAACCACCCCGGGCAGCCGATCGCTGATCTCTTTGCGCAGTTCACCCAACTGCAATGAAAGTTCTTCGGTGCGCGCCGGAGCTTCCCCACGCCAGAAGGGAACGCTGGGCGGCGTTCCGTGCGCGTCTTCGACCAGCATCCGCGACGTCTTCGCTTCCACGCGACGAATGCGCCACGAAGTGTTGCCGAGCAGCATGACGTCTCCCGCCATGCTCTCCACCGCGAAATCTTCATCAACCGTTCCAACCACGCCGCCATCCGGTTCCGCGACCACGGTGAACAGCGCGTTGTCAGGAATCGCGCCGCCGCTCGTGATCGCGGCTAAGCGTGCGCCACGCCGCGCTCGCAGTTTGTGGTTGACGCGGTCGTGATGCAGGTACGCGCCGTAGCGGCCTCGTTGCGACGCAATTCCTTCCGAAAGCATGACCAGCACTTCGTCGAAAGTCTTGCGCGAAAGATTGCGATAAGGATAGGCGCGCTTGACTAGAGCGAATAGGTCGCCTTCATCCCATCCGTCGCTGGTATTAAGGGCCGACTCGTCACCCGATTTGTTCGCCGCCGCCGCACTACCCGCAGCCGCACAACACGCTACGATTTGTTGCGCCAGCACATCGAGCGAAGCTTCAGGAAAAATCAGGCGGTCGAGTTCGCCGCGACGAATCGCCCGCACCAGCACGGCGCATTCCGCGAGATCGTCGCGCGTGGTAACAAAGAATCGTCCTTTGGGAACAGCGCCTCGCCAGTGGCCCGAGCGCCCTACGCGTTGCAAGGCAACTGCAATCGAGCGCGGCGAACTGATGTGGCAAACCAGATCTACCGTGCCCACGTCGATGCCAAGTTCAAGCGAAGCGGTCGCGACCAGCACCTTCACCTGGCCTTCTTTCAGCTTGCGCTCTGCCTCCAGACGCAGCTTGCGTGATAAGCTGCCGTGATGCGCGGCGACATTTTCCTCGCCCAGGCGCTCGCCTAATTGATGGGCGATGCGCTCGGCTAGCCGCCGCGTGTTGACGAAGACCAGCGTCGAGCGGTGCGCGTTCACCAGTTGCACGATGCGCTCATAAATCTCGTCCCACATTTCGTTCGACGCGACCGGGCCAAGCTCCGACGATGGAACTTCGACTCCTAGATCGAGCGTGCGCTTGTGGCCCACGTTGACGATGACGGGATCGGGCCGTCCATTTCCGGCGAGAAAATGCGCGACCTCCTCAATCGGCTTCTGCGTCGCTGAAAGCCCTATGCGCACTGGTGGGCGATAAGTCAGCGCTTCCAGCCGCTCCAGCGAAAGGGCAAGATGCACTCCGCGCTTGTCATCGGCGACCGCGTGAATTTCATCGACAATCACGGTCTCGACATCGCGCAGGATGGCGCGACTCTTCTCCGCCGTCAGCAAAATGTAGAACGATTCGGGAGTAGTAACCAGAATGTGCGGCGGACGCTTCAACATGAGGCGACGGTCTTTCATCAAGGTGTCGCCCGTGCGCACAGCCGTGCGAATCTCGGGCATCAGCAGTCCGCGTTCTCCCGCCATCTGCAGAATTTCACCCAGCGGGATCTCGAGATTCTTCTGAATGTCGTTGCCGAGGGCTTTGAGCGGAGACACGTAGAGAACTTCGGTGCGATCGCGCAACTCGCCCGCAAGCGCCTTGCACACCAGTCGGTCAATACAGGCAAGGAAAGCGGCGAGCGTCTTACCGGACCCGGTCGGAGCCGAGATCAGCGTGGTGTGACCGGCGAGGATGTGAGGCCAACCCTGTTCCTGCGGCTCAGTCGGAGTCGAGAAGCGCGTCGTGAACCACTCCTGGACCAGCGGATGGGCCCAGGCCAGCGAAGGGGAGACTGCGGACAGCATGGAAAAGATTGTAGCGAGAATTTGAAGTTTCGTAAAATGTTCGCCTGTTGGGCAAAACTTCCTGCAAAACTGCCTACCGGACAGGCGTCCCACTGCTCAAGCAGGTCGCTGCGTTCCCATCGGTTGAAGCGCGGATGCTCGCGGATTGGTCGGTACAAAATGCGCGCCGACCGGAAGCATCTCCGATGGGTGTGGCTGAAAGACGGAAGCTCACGGCAGGTGTGCCGGCGCAGCTCGATAGCGAGAAAGAGTACCCCTGATGCTTGCCGCTGGCCAGTCCGCTGCTGATAAGCATGGCCTGGTGTTCGTTGGGCTCGGCGGCGCCGAAACCATCCAGATCGGAGAGTGAGCAGGTGTAACCCACTGTGGGATAGGCTGCGAAATAGATCGTCTCGGCCGTGAGAATCTTACGCAAGTCGGCTAAGGCGCTGGTATCGCTGCCGGGGGTTCTGGCGGTTATCTGCCCGGGGATCTGCCCCGCAACTTGCCCTATACCCTGCACGTGAATCGGCGGACTAATGGCGGCGGCACTCGGTTTCATTTTGTCGGAGATGCTCTTCAAAAAATCGGGATCGGCGAGCGGCAGGTTGATGGTGATGGCAATATCATTCAACGTCCAGTTTCCCGCTTCCATTTTCATGGAGAAAACGATGCGAGGCATGAATGGCGTTCTTTGCAGTTGTTTGTCTTTGTAGCTGTGAAAAGACAGTTCGATGTCATCCTGATCGCCGCGCAGGGAATCGTTGTCGACGATGACCTCAAACTTCTGCCCGGTTTTGAAATCTTCGGTGGCGAGCAGTACCGGCCCGGCCTCAAATGTCTGCAGATTCTGTTCTTGCGTGTGAAGCTGTCCCGCGAGCATGGAATACTGCTGCAGGCCAGCCATCGCGCTCGACTTTTCGAGCGCGGCGCGAGTGGCCGTTGGCAGGTGCTTGAGTAAAGTCCCCGGCTGTTTGCTGAAAAACATTTCCAGCAAAGCCTGCCGGGCAGTTTGTGGAGTTTCCTGAGTCGCGTTTTTGGCCCACAGGCCAGCGCTCGACAATACCAAAGATAGAACGACGACGACCGCACGTTGGCGCACAAAAGCCTCCTGCCAGTGTTCTCTGATCTTGGCATTAGGGCGCACGAGAGCTCCAGTTACCGAGGTAAGGAAGAGAAGCGTTTCGGTGTGATTGCGACCGTCGCTGCTCGCGAACGAGAACACAAGTGGGAAGATCGAATCAGGGGCCAAAAGGTGTCGGCGATATTTCTATGATCGATGAAACACGCCTCAGTTACTTCGCCCCGGGGCCGCGTGTAGTAACACCGGCAACACCGAAGCGTAGTTTTGGAAATCCTGGTCGATTGTGAGAATAGCCCAACTGCGCCGGTGAGCAGCCGCGCAGATAAGAAAATCGACCGGCGATCCAGCAATGCCACGGCTACGGCATTGATTGCTCATGCGGGCCGCGTCTTCATAATCCTCTGCTTCGAGCGAGGGTTCGTGAAAAGCCCGTAGATGATTGCGGATCTTCTTGAATTGCGCTTCCTCGCGGATTCCCGAGAGTAACTCCTGGCGGATCGGTCCAACCATTTGCGCACGCCCTTCGCGAATCAATTCAGCGAGCACATTGGCCAGATCTTGTTGTGCCCTGCTGAGATGCTCGGGGCGGCGCCGCAGCGCTAGCGACCAGACCGGCGTATCCACAAGCACTATCATGGCTGCGATTGGCTACCCGCACGGCGTGAACTCCGCCGCCGTTCTGCCTTGTAATCGTAGGCCGGATCGAAAGTAACGGTGCCAAAAGCATCCAGTATCTTCATCTGCTTGCGCCGTCGCACGTACTCATCCAAGGCGGCATTTACCGCCTCTTTCTTAGTCTTGTGTTTTCCTGCCCGGCGGGCTTCTTCGATCAGGCGGTCATCCAATGCGAGGTTGGTTGGCATGTGTAAAGTATTACACATATACATGTGTGTATCAAGGCAAAAATGTACCCTTAGTCACATATACGAATTGAGAAAAACGAGCAAGTGTTGGCGGCCTGAATGCTAGAATCGCGCCGATGCCCAAACTTTCTGCTACTGCACGCGCCCGCAAAATTAAGCTTATTCTTTTCGACGTTGACGGCGTCCTCACCGACGGCAAAATCTGGATCTTTCCCGCGCCGGCCGGCTCCCAGCCAGCGGGATCGGGTGGCTCGCAGAGCGTAAGCCTGATCGAGGCTAAGGGCTTCCACGCCCACGACGGCACGGCCATCATGCTGGCGCGCATGGCGGGCATCAAGAGCGGCATTATCACCAAACGCATCTCTGAGACTGTGGCCTTACGGGCGCGCGATTTGAAAATGGACCACGTCTACCAGGGGATTCAAGACAAGGCTTCTGTGTTTGCGCAGATCCTGGAAAAAGATGGAATCACCGCCACCGAGACCGCTTTCGTGGGAGATGATGTGATCGACTTGCCGGCCATGCGCAAATGCGGCCTGGCGATTGCCGTAAAAAATGCCCGCCCCGAGGTCAAAGCCGAGGCGCACTGGACGACAGCTCACGCCGGAGGCGACGGCGCTGCCCGCGATGCCGTCGAATTCATCCTGAAAGCGCAGGGGAAATGGAAAAGGGTCGTCGAAGAATATGTGGCGCTAAAAAGCTGAGCCGCGCGTCGCTCGCTGGTCGCTGAAAAACCGTTTCGCTTGACGAACAGCGGTAGCGACCGACGAACAGCGAACAGCGCTAAAGTCACCCACCGGTTGCTTGCTTGGGGCGTGCTCGGGTTAGCAACCGGCGGGTGCTGTTCTCCCTACTCACCCTGTTGTTTTCAGGAGGAATAGCGTTGCAAACCCCAGCCCGTCGGAAAAGTTTCGCGCGGTCGCCTAATCTTTCCTGTTTTTCCATCACCAGCCGCGAAGCGGCGGAAGAGGAGAGCTCGGCACGTAAGTGCCGGGGAGGCAGCTAATCGGGAATAGCCGTCGTCTTCGCCGCCATCAGTTCGGTGAAGCGTGGGTCTTTGCGCAAGGTGCTGAATTCGTTGTCTTTGTAGACGTCCTTGATGTCCTTGTAACCATCCTCTAGCGCCTTTTTAAGATAGTGCAGGGAGCGGTCGGGCTCGCCATTCCGGGCGTAGAGCTTGGCGAGGACATAATCGTAGCGGGCTCGGTCTTCGGGCGATGGAAGCTGAGCCAGAACGCCCGCATGCGCGCTGCGCTCGAAGATGTCGGGATCCAGTTGCAGCGCCTTGGAATAGCTCTGTACCGCTTTGTCAAACTGCCGCTTGCCGAAATAAGCCGCCCCCAGGTTGCTGTAATAGGAGGGGGCGTCATTTTTCAATGAGATAGCCTTCTCGTATTGCCGGATTGCCGCAGCATAGTTATGCGTTTCGTAATCAATGACGCCAAGATTGTTGTAAGCGTCGCCGTGCTTACGGTCAGCCCTGATGGCGTGCTCGAAACTCTTTTTGGCTTCTTTGTAACGCTGCAGCATGAGCTGGCAGATCCCGATCTTATTGAAGACGTCAGACTTTCCCGGGGCGCGTTTCAGAGCCGCTTGATAGTAGTCGACCGCATCGAGGTAATCCTTCTCCGTGCGCAGTTCGTCCCCGCGTTGTTCCAGTTGTTCAGCGGATGCTCCGGGAGCGGGCGGCTCGGCCCGGTGTAGCGGGGGAGGGCCGACCTCCAATTGTTCGGTGTTCTGAGCGGGCAAGGGAAGAGTGAGAAGCGAGCAGAACAGAACAGCAATAAAGCAGACGCGTATCCAAGAAACCATATCCCACCCCCGCGCGAGCCTACAAAACTTCAAAGTTTCATAGTATTTCGGCGCTCGGCGCCCCACGTTGCGCCGCTTGCAACTTTAGGACCGTAAAGTTGAGCCGCTCATCAGAGCCGGTTCTCGGACCCCACTTCTTACAGTATTACCAGCTATTACCAGCTTTTCATTGCGGCGGCGCGCCACTGTCACTATTCCTGGATGGCGCGGGCGCGTTCTTGTCATTCTTATCGGAGGAGTCTCCCTTGAACACGCCTGCAATCTTGCCGAAGAAGCTTTTCTTCTTCTTAGCCTCGTCTTCAGGTTGGACACCGGAAGCTGGCTGCGGGTTCCCGGTGGCAGTGGGCGGAGGCAGCGCCTTTTCCGAGTTGCCACCGAACATACGGGAGAAGAACCCACGCACTCCGCTCGTCTGGTCGCAGGTATCGTGGGGCTCGGTGCCTGCAATGAAGGCAATCGTGTAGTCATCTGGGCACGATGGCGTTGCCAGGCGGTTGGTGATCTTGTCGAGTTGCACATCCACCACGCCTTCCGGTTGGCTGAATGGCTTGGCGTCTGAATACTGCGGCAGGGCAACCGCTTTCTTCATGAACTCAGCCCAGATCGGAGCGGCAGTTTGGGCGCCGCTCAGGCGAATGTCGCTGTAATCGTCATATCCCACCCAAACGATGCACAGCAGATTACTGGTGTATCCGGCAAACCAGCCATCATGCGAAGTACCAGTTTTTCCAGCGGCCGGGGCGGTGAATCCGCGCTGGCGCACCCCGTAGGCAGTGCCGAAGTTCAGAACTCCTTCCAGCATGTTGGTCATGACGAAAGCGGTGCGCGGATCGAGAACCTGCGTCTTTTCGGACCCGAAGTTGACGACGACGTCTCCCTTCGCATTGCGCACCGACTGCACAAAGATGGGCGAAAGTCTCAAGCCGCCGTTGGCAAACGTGGTGTAGGCGGAAGTCATGTCGATAGGAGTGGCGTCATAGGCCCCGAGCGCCATCGCGGGCGTGGCTTTCACTGAGACGATTCCTGCGGACTTGGCCAAAGCTGCCACCTTGTCGTAGCCCACTTCTTCTGCCACTTTGACGGTCGCGTTGTTGAGCGAAAGTGCTAGCGCATAGCGCAACGTAACGTCGCCGTGGTACTCCTCTTTGTAGTTGCGCGGTTCGTAAATCTGGTCACCGTAGGTGAAGGTCGAAGGCTGGTCGGCGACCATCGATGCCGGAGTGATTACGGTGGTCGACCCGTCCAGCGCCGTATTCAGGGCCGCCGCATACACAAACGGCTTGAAAATCGAGCCAGTGGGACGCTTAGCGAGCGCGTGGTTCAACTGGCTCGTTCCGTAATTGCGTCCACCGACCAGCGCCTTGATTTCGCCCGTGTGAGGGTCCATGGCGATCAGCGCCACCTGCGCCTGCGGGCCGGGCGTGATTGTAGTCTCGATCTTCTTCCCGACCTTGGTCTTATGCGTACGCATTTTCGTGACCTGGTCGTCGACCAGCTTTATGCCGGTTTCGACCGCTTGCGCCGCCGCCCGTTGCAGTTCGGGATCGAGCGTGGTGTAGATGCGGTATTCCTGTTCGTTGACCTCGCGCTCGTTCAGTTTCCCAACGACGGTGTCGCGAACAATGTCAACGAAGTACGGAGCGTCGCTCGCCTCCACGTTCGGCGGAGCCAACTTCAGCGGCGCGGCTTTGGCTTTATCCGCCTGTGCGCGCGTGATGGCGCCGGTTTCGACCATCGCTTCAATCACGGTATTGCGGCGTTCAAGCGCCCGCTCGGGATGGCGATAAGGTGAAAGTGCGCTTGGTGCCTGGATCAATCCCGCAAGCAGCGCGGCTTCCGGCACGGTAATGTCTTTCAGGTCCTTATTGAAATAGGAGCGTGACCCCTCGGCCAATCCAGAAATGGTGAACGACCCGCGCTGCCCCAGATCGACGCGGTTGGCATAGAACTCGAAAATCTGCTGCTTCGAAAACTTTTGCTCCAACTCGACCGCGATCAGCATCTCGATGAGCTTCCGCTTGAAGGTTTTCTCCGGAGTAAGAAAAAATGCCCGCGAGAGCTGCATGGTGATCGTCGACCCGCCCTGCTGATGGCGCTGATGGGTGAAGTCGATCCAGGCGGCTTCAAACAACCGCATGAAATTGACACCGCCGTGCTGGAAGAAGCGGCGATCTTCGATCGAAGTGACCGCTTCCACCATGATCTTCGGAATGTCGTCGTACTTCACCAGTTGCCGCTTCGAGCGCTGTTCGGCGTCGAACAGCGAGGTCAGCATTTGCGGCTCGAGTTCATAGGCCGCCAGTTCCCCGGCAGAACGGCTGTTGATCGAGGAGACGGCTCCATCGGCGACCGTAATCGTTGCCGCCTCCGGACTGTGGTAAGACTCGGGTCCAGGCTGAATTTCAATCGAGCCGCCATGCTGGCGATAGCTGCCGAGCGGCGATTCGCCTTCCTTTTCGGTGTAGCCTGCATGACGCAGTTCCGCCGCAATCTCGGAGACGGTCAGCTTCGATCCCACCCTCACAACTTCCGGAGCGGCAAATATCTTGGCCGAAGTGGCAAACACCGGCCCGTGGAAGCGTTGCTCGATGATCCGGTCGTACTTTACATACCAGTAGGCAAAAACTCCGATCACCACCACCGATACTGAAAGAAAAGCGAGTAGGGCAATGCGCACCAGGGGATCGCGGGAAAGCAGGTGGCTTTTCCCCCGCTTGCCGCCGCTCCGACCTGTCGGGATTTTCAGCTTAATGGCCATGAAGACAGCTGTGCACCAAGCACGAAGCAATTCTCGCGCCGAAACCGATTTTCGAGTCAGGGTGCCTTTCTGGTTGATTCTAAATCACCAGGAGACCCTCTTCACCATTTGATGCGTGTCAAGGGATGGACGGGGTGTGGCCGGGGTGAGTCAGATTGTGAGGTTCCGCAAAGGCCCACAATCTTCATCGAGCCAGCGGGAGGCTCACGGTCAGGGCCAGAGCTGTAGCAACAACGATGCCAGGCACCATCCACAGGCCGAGCATCACGAATGTCCCCGCGCGGACTTCTTCGCCTTCACGCCGCGCCAGCGCGAGCACGAGCATAGTTGCGAGCGAGCCGAAAGGTGTGATCATCGGCCCCACGTCGGCGCCAACGAGCGCGGCGAGGATAGTACCGGCGTGGGCGTGCGAGGCCAAGAGTACGCTGCGCGCGATCAAAGCCGCCGGAAGGTTGTTCATGATATTCGAGGCAAACGCCGTCGCACCCGCAGCCGCGAAGAGCTTCTCTGGCGATCCCGGTCTCATGTGCTCGAGCCACCCGGCCGACACGCTGACAACGCCCAGATTTTCAAGCCCCTGCACAGCGACGAACAGCCCGACCACGAAAGGAAAAAGTCCCCACGAAAGTTCGCCTGCCGCCCGCAGACGCACGCGTCCCGTCGCCGCGCCAGCGACCGCGAGCACGCCGCTGCCCGCGAAGGCGATCACGTACGGCTCAAGTCCCAAGAGCGGCGCGAGAAAGTAAGCAATGAGTACGACGACGAGGATGGTCACGCAAACCGCGAAGTAGGTCCGATTCGGCACCACGCTAGACGGTTCCGGAAGTGACTCACTGTCGAAGCGGTCCGGAAGCTCGCCGCGGAAGTGCCAACGCAGCAGAGCGTAGGTCGTGACGAGCGCGACAAACTGCGGGACGATCATTCTTGCCGCGAACGCCGCGAACGTCAGATGGAAGGCATCTGCGAAGAGAATATTTGTGAGATTGCTGATGGGGAGCAGCAGGGAACCCACGTTGGCAACAAATGCGCACAGCACCACGTAGGGCGCCGCCGGGAGCTTGAGTCTCTTCACGATCGCCAGCATAACGGGCGTGAGCATCACCGCTGTCGTGTCGAGCGAAAATATTGCCGTGACCATCGCGCCAAGCACGAAAGCGTTCCGGTAAAGGGAGCGGGCGTCTGCCTGCGCAACGCGCGCGCATCGAATCGCAGCCCAGTCGAAAAAGCCGCTCTTGCCAACGAGCAGGGATAGCGCGAGCAGCGAGAGGAGAAAAAGAAGCGCATTCTTGCCGGCAAGGGTGGCGTCGATCGCCTGGCGAGGCGAAACGAGGCCGAAAGCGAGCATCGCCGCTGCCCCGAGCATCGTCCACCAAGCCTCGTTCCATCGCCGCGGCCGCACGATCACCAGCGCGAGCATCGCCGCAAAAACGATGAGTGTGACGACGATGCGCGGAGTGCCTGTCACTCTGTTGCCGCTCGTATGTGGTGCGTCTCGGGCATGAAAAAATAGAGAATAGCAAACGCCGCCGCGGCTACCGCCGAGAGAAAGAGAAAACCGGCATGAAAGCCCATGTGGTGAACAATACTACCGGCGATGAGTTGGCTCAGGGCAGCGCCTATGCCGACCGCAGTGGTGATGGCTCCGAGCGTGAGATTGAAGCGACCGGTTCCGCGCGTCAGATCGGCAATCACCAGCACCGACACGACACCGAAAATACCAGCCCCGATGCCGTCCATGACTTGGATGGCTACAAGCAATGGCGTACTGGAAGTTAGGGTGTAAAGAACCCCACGAATCGGAAGCACTCCGAAGGCGATCAGCAGAACCGGCTTTCGGCCCCAGGCTCCGGCTTCGCGTCCTGACCAGGACGCGATCAGCGTGATGACGAACTGGGTCGTTACCACGCACGCCGACATAAAGAGCATCGAGCTTCGCCCCCGTCCCTCGGCGAGCATCTCGCCGAGCAGCGGTAGCATCGCGGCGTTAGCAAAATGAAACATTACGGCGCAGCCGAAGAAAATCGCAAGCGGATGATCTTTAAACAACAACCGGACGCTTTCCGCTTCGCCGCCTTTTTCGCCATCGTTCGCGCCACGGGCGAGTTCGTAGTCAATCTCGCCGGGTCTGATCAGGAGCAGGACGAGAATCGTGGGTACCGTAAAAGCCGCGACGAAGAAGAAGATGCTCCGGTTGGAAACGAAATAGCCGAGGGCACCCATCGACAGGGCGGCAATCACGTTGCCTGCCGAGTTAAAAGTCTGGTTGCGGCCTTGACGGGTGTCGAATGCTGCGCGTCCGACAATTCCGAGCGAGATCGCGCAGATGGCTGGAAGGAATACGCTGGACGTGCCGCCGATCAAGGCCTGAGCGCCCATCACGGGCCAAAACGACGGAAACCATGCGATCACCAGTGCTCCAGCGGCCAGCGCTGCTACGGCCGCGCCGACCAGCGCCCGCTTCGATCGCAGGGTGTCAACTAACCCGCCGGCCGGAGTCTGCGTCAGAATTCCCGCGATCCCGCCGACCGTGAGCGCGAGTCCGACGCTCTCCTCGTTCCACTTGTAACCAGCAAGGTAAATCGCGAGGAACGGGCCCACCCCCGTCTGCACGTCGGCGAGCAGGAAATTAAGCCAATCGAGTGCAAACAGTGTTCGCCGTGACGGGGTCCGTGATTTCTCAAGGGCGGCGTGAGGCATGAGTCTTTCTTCGCTTTTAAACTGCTGGGTGTGTCCCTTGCAGAGTGGGCACAGGACATGCCGAGTGGGCCTTAGCAGTTTGACGGAATTGGAAGCGGCCCATTGCTGTCAGATGCGCCTCAGCTTCAAAACGTATATCGAGGTCGTTTGCGGAAGATGAGGTTCCAGGAATTGAAGATGATCCCTCAAGCTGACGGCTGACGGCTGAGGGCTGAGGGCTGACGGCTGACGGCTGACGGCTGAGGGCTGACGGCTGACGGCTGACGGCTGAGAGCTGCTCCTCAGTACACGCCCTTATTCTGCGTCGAAGGATGGAACTCGAGCGTGGTCGAGTATCCGGGCAACTCAATCGGAACGCTGTACTCGGCGTCAATGGCAAGAGTGCCGCTGCCAAAGTTGCCGACCCGCTGGACATGCACTTGCTTGGGGGTCAGCGCAATATCGTAGTTTCGGGCCGTCTTGATGATGGTCTGGCGAATGTCTTCTTCCGACCGCGTGCTGTAAGTCGACTGCGTCGCTTCCGTCTTGATCGCATCCTCAAGCTCATAGTTCGCGAAGAACGGCGGGATCAGCTTGAAGCACAACAAACCTGCGACCGCAAAGATAGCAAAGCCCAAAACCAATTTCATAAGAAACAATCGCCCAATCGCTGATTGCGAGACTTACTGCCCCGAGATTTCCGTTCTGCGCCGGCCCATTCCGCCGGTTAGCGTGCGGCCGGTCGCAGATCCTGGAAATACTTCGTTATGGCAGCGATCTTAACGTCCTCGCGGGCCAGAGTCGAGCGCCGAACGACTTCTACAGTGCCTTCGGTAACCTTCTTTCCCACGTTGATCCGAAAAGGGATACCAATTAGATCGGCGTCTTTGAACTTCACCCCTGGCCTTTCGTCCCGGTCATCGAGCAAAACGTCATAGCCAGCTGCCTCCAGTTGCCGGGCGATGTCTTCGGAAGCGCTCCGCACCGCCTCATCTTTCGAATTGGTCGACACCACCACCACTTCAAACGGCGCGATCGAAGGCGGTAGCCAGAAGCCGTTTTCGTCGTTACTCTGCTCGATAGCCGCCGTCAGGATGCGCTCCACGCCAATCCCGTAGCTCCCCATAATCGGCGCAACCTCTTTGCCGTTGTGGTCGAGCACACGCGCCCCCATCGACTCCGAATACCGGTAGCCGAGTTTGAAAATATGTCCAATCTCAACCGCAGTATCGATGCGCAAAGGAGCGCCGCAATTCGGACAACCTTCGCCCGCAGTAACGCTGCGCAGGTCGGCGTAAGCCGTAGGATGAAAATTCCCTCCCGGCGTCAGATGCTTGACGTGATACTCCTCTTTGTTTGCGCCGCCAATCAGGTTGGTGCGGCCGCGCAGCGCTTCATCCACCAGCAGAATCGGCTTGCGCGGCTCCTCCACGTTTTTCGCCCAGTCGATGCCGAGCGGCCCAAGGTATCCAGCGGCCGAATGGAACAGCGTACGGATTTCCTCCTCTTGCATAGGACGCGTCTCTTTGCCGCCCACCGCCGTCGACAGCTTCGCTTCGTTCATTTGATGATCGCCGCGCATCAGCACCACCACCGCCCTCGATACGGAGCCCGGCTCCGATTTGGCGGGAATGGGAGTCTTCCCCTTCTCCGGTTCCACTGCGACGATCATCATGGCGAGCGTTTTGATTGTTTGCGGCTGCGATACGCCGAGAAACCGCGCCACGTCCTCGATAGTTTTCTGTCCCGGAGTGTGCACTTCCAGAGGCGAGCCGTCCCCTTCAGCCTTCAGGTCTTCCACTGGAGCCAGCTTCGAAGCAGCCTTCTCCATATTCGCCGCATAATTGCACTGCTCGCAGCTCACGATCTGGTCCTCGCCCGCCGGAGTGCGCACCATGAACTCCTGCGACTTCGATCCGCCCATAGCTCCCGAGTGCGCCTCGATCACCATGTACTTCAGCCCGCAGCGGTCGAAGATGCGGCAGTAAGTGTCGTGATGTTTCTGATACGAGACGTCGAGCCCCGCTGCATCAATATCGAACGAGTACGCGTCTTTCATGGTGAACTGCCGCACCCGCAACAATCCCGACTTCGGACGAGGCTCATCGCGAAACTTGGTCTGAATCTGATACCAGATCTGCGGCAGTTGTTTGTAGCTGCGCAGTTCCTTGCGCGCAATATCAGTCATGACTTCTTCGTGGGTAAATCCCAGGCACAGGTCGGCGCCCTTGCGGTCCTTGAGGCGGAACATGTTCTCGCCCATCACCGTCCAGCGTCCGCTAGCTTCCCAGACTTCGCGCGGGTTGAGCGCAGGCAGGTAGAACTCCTGCCCGATCTTGTCCATCTCCTCGCGGATGATCCCTATGATCTTCTGGGTAGTGCGATTCCCAAGGAAGAGGAACGAATAGATCCCAGCCCCGAGCTGGCGTATATATCCAGCGCGGACCAGGAGTTTGTGGCTAGCGACTTCGGCATCAGCCGGAGCCTCGCGAAGAGTAGGAATAAAAAGTTGCGACCAGCGATGCATGATGATGGTTTCCAATCGAGAAAAAATCTTTCTTAGAGAGAATCTCCGATTGTAAACGATGGGTCCGCCACGTGTGGCGCGGGCGCCCTCGCCCGCGAAAGCCGAGAGCACGCTAGGCGGGTGCCCCACTCATCGCGTTCTTTGCGATGAGTGGGTGTCAGCATCGAATCCACTCTGTCATCCTGAGCGCAGCGGGGACTTCACGAAGTAAAGCCCCTGCGGAGTCGAAGGACCCCTAAACCCTCCGAGATCAGAACATATCAAGGAGTTTTCCTCAAATGACCGCGTACGAGAAATTCAACCCACCGCTAAGCGGAGAGCAAAGAGTCTTGGACGCGGGCGAGATTAGCGGGATTGCGCGAGCGCTCCCAAGTCCGCGCTCTCACACCTGACTTTTTTCATCACAAACACTCTGTATGCCCCATCACAGACTTCCATCCCGCCAAGCGCGACAATGGACCTGTTTAGGGCAAGGAAGAGGTGCGCCCGTCCCAGGACGGCGTTCGAAACTGCCCCGGCCCATTCTCCGGTCGTTCTTTGAAAACATGTTTGGCAAGAGTAAGCGGACGTCAAAAGTCCCTTCGCATTGCACCCGAACCTGGGCTAAGTCCGTATTCCCGAACATTTTCCATGTAAGTCCTTTAAGCCGAATATTTTGCGGCTAAGTCAATGATTCTAATAGGTAAAAACATGGGGGGGGGGCTCCCTAGGTAATCGGAGTCGGATTTCCCGAGAGCAGGGATGCAGAGATACCTATAATCAATCTCTCGGGAGACCGTATGAGACATTT
>JBEKLO010000025.1:0-39657 GCA_050010155.1 Terriglobales bacterium | reverse complement strand
AACGAGCACTACGGGTTCGACATCGGCTATGCCTACAGCGGCGTGTACACAGCTACCAACATCTGCTTCCTAGGCACGGCCTCAAGCCCCACCATACCGGGCGCCGGGACGCCCACCGGCGTGGCTTGCCCGTCTCCGCTTCCTCGCGGGGGAAGTGGTCCTTATACTTTTGGTCCAGCTAAAGACTTCATGAACGCTCCAACGCAGTACGCGTCCGTGGCCTTGGCTCTTTCGCCGAACGTCAAGTTCCACGCCAACGTCGGCTACCGAATCAGCTCGGTCAACGGCAGCCGCTTTTTTAACGATCCGCGCGATGTGAACGGATCGCTGGTATCTAAATACCAGACGCCTTTTGTGAATCTCTCCTATGCGATGCGAAAGAATCTGATCTGGAAGGCCGAGTATGACTACTTCGGCTACGGCGAGGGTGGTCCTTCGGGAGCACAGTATTGCAATCCCTCCAGCACGCTTCCGCAGCCGACTATGCCGGCTCCGGTCGTGCCTTGCAGCACGCTGCCAAATACTGCGATGAGCGGTCCAGCCTACGGGTTCACCGCTCCGCGGAACTTCCATGCAAACAACATAACCGCTGGAGTGCATTACGAGTTCTGAGAACACCGTTAGCCTTCAGCTTTTCGTGTGGAGTGCGCGTTTGCGGGCTTCCACAAGAATAACCTGAAGGCTAACTACGAGTTCTGATCAGGGTCGATGATGTGGCGGTGACGGACGTGTTATCTGACAAGCTAAGCTTGGCGGACTGGGGTCTCCGCGAGAGACGCACGACGGGAAGCGTAGTGAGCCTTCTTCCGAAAACCGCCAACCGCTACGGCCAGCAAGAGGCAGAGTACTTAGGCTGCCGCTCCGCCACGATCGCTCTGTTTTTCCGAGTGGGGTCGGCGCTTGTACGCTCGTTCGATAATCGGTACTAGCCGTTCCGGCAGTTCGCTCTTCATCACGTATTCATCCACCAACCACAGGATTCGCTCTGGCATCTCGCAGTACGCGGAAAGGAGGATGATCGGCAGGTTCGGAAACCTTTGCTTAATATGGAAGGCCACGGCTTCTACGTCCATGCCTTCATGTTTGTACTCCAGCAGAACCGCAGCCACCGAGGTTTCCTCCAACATTTTCATCGCAGTGTAGCCACTCGACGCGATTTTGACGCAATAACCAAAAGATTCCAGAGTTGCTTTGCGAATCTGCAGTACTTGTAGACGGTCGTCTATGCACAACACAGTGGGGGAGTCCATGGCCACATCTCCTCTGGATGGTCACCATCTGTATGTGGCTCACTGCTGCGCGACATGCATAACACGCAATGTGGAACAGATCCGCCGGACCTGATGACGCAGGCGGCCAGATAAAAGCCTTTCCGCTAGCAACAAGCCATGATTGCAAAATACGCAGCCAAAGGACGCCTGTCTGTTCAAAATTGATCACCCTTCCGCAACAGTCTGCCGCTAGCGCTTTGGTCCGGACCCTGGCCGGACAAATAAAAGTCATGAAGTGCCGATTAAATGATCGGATCGAGGCGCAGACCTTGGCAACTTTAGTCCTCATAAGTGAGCTATCTTGCTCAGACGCAGTAGTTCACACCTGTCATTGTTGATTCTCCTGAGTGTGTAGACGGAGCCACGAAAGCTGATTCGCCGCTCCGATGCCCAGGTCACTGCTGGGTTAGGGTTCAGTCAGTTCACGGTGAGGCGACCATATCTAGTCCATCGGCGTTCTTCATCTGTATGTGCGCCGTGGAACCCTACGGCGTGACACGGTTCGACCCTAAAACTTATTCAGTCCAAGAAACGAGGAAGGTCAAAGATTATGCCTTTAATTCAACTCCTGGAAGTTCTGATCGTGGTGGGAGTGCTCCTGTGGCTGGTGAATCGCTTCATTCCCATGCAAGGGACTATCAAATCAATCTTTAACGGCATTGTGGTCATCGCCGTGGTTCTGTGGATCCTGAACGTCACCGGACTGTTCCATTCTCTTCCCAATATCCGCCTTGGGAAGGGATGACGACTCGGCAAGGGATCGTACAGGCCCCAACACAACCAATAACGCAATCCGGCAGATATCTGCCATAAGGAGATTACGGTGAAGGCTAAGTTTCTTGTAGCAATCGGAGTCGCACTGAGTGTGAGCGCATTTGCTCAATCGAATCGCCAAACCATAGCTGTCGAGCCCACGCCGACATTTCGCGTGACGGTCGTCAGCCGCAACGTACAGGCCGTCAACTACGAACATCGCAGCGGAGCCAGCAAACTCGACTTCGCGGGCACGGACTTAATGCCTTCAGCGAACGGTGTGGCCAAAGTGAATGGCCGGCGCGGATCCATTGAGATTGATGCTGAATTTGGCGACCTGCAGGTACCGACGACTTTCGGCACCGAGTATTTG
This sequence comes from Terriglobales bacterium, assembly GCA_050010155.1. GTDB lineage: Bacteria > Acidobacteriota > Terriglobia > Terriglobales > Acidobacteriaceae > Acidiflorens. The sequence continues at coordinate 37,260 of JBEKLO010000025.1, read as the reverse complement.
ACCTATGTTTTGTGGGCCATTTCTCCTGAAGGCCGGGCAGTGAACCTGGGTGAAATATTGGTCGGCGACAACCATCGCAGTAAGCTTCGCGTAACCACCGACCTTCAGGCTTTTGCTTTGATCGTTACTGCGGAACCTTATTATGCCGTGCGTCAGCCGAGCAATGCGGTTGTGCTAGAGAATGTGGTTCGCGAGTCCACGAAAGGAACCACCCAATCCGTTAACGCAAAGTACGAACTGATGGAGCGCGGTGGATACATTCCCACAGGCTACCGGTTCGATCCGGTGGTTCTGAATGCAAGATTACCGCTGGAATTCTTCGAGGCGCGGAATGCTTTGCGCATCGCCCAATCCGAAGGAGCCGAGCAGTATGCCAGCGACAGCTATCAACGCGCGGCCCAGTTGACCAACAATGCGGATGAATTCGCCACCAGCAGACACCCCGACGAAAAGGGATTGATCGCGGTCTCCCGTAGTGCCGTTGAGGCGGCTGAGGATTCCCGCGAGATCGCCGTAAAAAAACTGGACGAGATACGCCTCGCCCACGAACGCCAGGCTTCGAGCGACGCGCAGGCCCAATCGCAGGCGCAAGCCGATAGCGCGATTCGGCAGAAAGATGAGGCCCAGTCTGACGCGGCGACCGCTCTAGCAGCCAAGACTCAGGCAGACGCAGATGCCGCCAGGGCGCGCGCCGATGCTGCCGCAGCACAAACTGAAACCGCACAGGCAAGGTCCGATATGGCGACCAGCGCGGCTACGTCAGCAGCAGCAGTTTCTGCCGCTCGGGCAGATGCGGATCAGTCTCGTCTGACCGCACAGCAAGCGGAGACCGATAAAGCCGCGATGCGCGCGAAGTTGTCCGAGCAGTTGAACACCATTCTTGAGACTCGCGATAGCGCACGCGGGCTCATCGTCAGCATGTCCGACGTGCTGTTTGACACCGGAAAGTACTCTTTGAAGCCGGGGGCTCGAGAGAAGCTGGCGAAAGTCGCCGGTATTCTGCTTGCCTACCCCGGACTGGACATTGCAGTCGGCGGCTACACCGACAATGTAGGCAGCGACGCGATGAATGAGACGCTGTCTCAGAATCGGGCTGGATCGGTTCGCGATTACCTCGTGCAAGAAGGGGTTGCGACGAATTCGGTTTCAGCCACAGGGTTCGGCAACACTTTGCCAGTCGCTTCCAACGATAACGCTTCCGGACGCCAGCAGAACCGGAGAGTTGAACTTCTCGTGTCCGGCGAAGCCATCGGCAGTTCGGTCACCGTGACCACAGGGAGTTTGCAGTAAAAGCAAAGCGCAAGCGCACGCAACCGATCGACAATGGAGGCAATACCTTATGAAACTAGTTGGAGCTATCAGCACGGCAGTTCTGTCTTTGGCGCTCGGAGTTGCAGTCCCCGCGTTCGCACAGGAGCAGCACGAGCAGGAGGAACAGAAAGCCAAGCCGGCGCAGGAAGAGAAAAAGGCGCAGCCAGAGAAGTCCGCCAAGCAACAAGAAAAGCCAGCGGCACAGCAACAGAAGAACGCCAAGCCGGCGGAAAAGAACGCCAAGCAAGAACAAAACAGCAAGCCGGCCGCGAAGAATGAGCAGCCGCAGCGCGCCGCCGGTAACGGTGGCGGGCGCATTCCGGACGACAAATTCAGGGCCAGTTTCGGACAACAACACTCGTTTCGTGTCAGCCAATCCGACTACCGCAATCACCGCTTCCAATACGGTGGCTATTCCTTCGGATTCGTGGACCCGTGGCCCAGCAACTGGCTCTACACGCAGAACGTTTATGTGATCGAGATCAACGGCGTGTATTACCTGTGCAACGCATCATTTCCGGGCGTCAATCTTGCACTCAGCTTCACACTTTAGCGGTACGTTCTTTGAACTCATCGGCGCGAGTCCACGGTGTGGGCCCGCGCCGTTTTTCCAGGGGCGAAAACCACGGAATTATTGTCTAGCAAAGTGAATGGGAACATCTTGAATATTGTTGTTCACGATTAGCTTCCTCCGCCGGACTAAAGCACACGACTGATTCCGGCAGCGGCGCGGACGTCCCAGCTTGTGACAATTAATTATTAAAACTGTGCAGTGTAGATCAGCCGCGTCATCCGCACCGAAGCTACGATGTATCTGACGAGAACCTGAATGCCTGAGTTGAAGGCGATAACCGGTGGGTGCGGAGGATTAACCGAATATGTCCGATATAACCGATCACCCAATACCGAAACTGCGTAACGCTGCCAAGCCCCCGCTATCACACCGTGGTGCGACCCCTGACTCGGACCGAGCTAAGAAGCCACCGCTTGCCGAACCGATTGATACCGGCCAGCAACTCAACCCAGGAGATCGCGTTGAGGGACTGGGCGACTTCGGTTGGCCCAGCGGAGAATTCGGCACAGTCGAGCGGACAAACAAGGATGACGCCCTCGTCAACTGGGACGATGACGGCCGCGTCCGAATGCACCAACCGTCGCTTAAGAAAATTTCGTCTGCCTCGGCAACGAAGCCAGAGTGAGCAATTTAGACCAGCTATCTTCCTATCCTTAGAGCGATCATCAAGATGCACCTCAACGATTCACACGGAGCGCCCGATCCGGGCCAAAATCCTTGATCGACCGGAAAATCAGCACCGTCACAGGCATTGGATCGGCACTTCCAAAGCCGCGAACATCACTTGTGTCACCCGTGGCTGGCTCCTTGTTGAGTCCGATCAACAATTTTCTCGAGTGGTTCGGCGATCTGGGTATCTTTCTCTGGCGCGTTATACGGGCTGCAGTGACGCCGCCATTTGAATTCCGCGAATTGTTTCGACAACTCGACGAGATCGGGTCGATGTCTCTACCGCTTGTCTCTTTAGCCGGCGGCGCCACCGGCGTCGTGCTCTCCCTGGAAGCCCGCTACAGCTTGACTCGGTTTGGAGCCAAGTCCCTGCTTCCCGCAGCAATCGTGTTCTCCGTTATTCACGAGACCGGTCCAATCATCACCGGTCTGGTTGTAAGTGGACGTGTGGGCGCCGGTATTGGCGCGGAACTGGCATCGATGAAAGTAACCGAGCAGATCGATGCCATAGAAGCATCTGCCGTTAGCCCCTACAGGCTGCTGGCGGTGCCCCGAATCTTGGCTTGCATCCTGGTGCTGCCTCTTCTGACTCTCGCTGCCGACGCATGCGGCTTGCTGATGGGCTGGGTCACGCAGGCCTTGGCTGAACCGCTCTCGTTACATCAATTCATCAACGCCGGATTCAATGGTGCCGCCTTCAACGATCTCCTGCCACCCACATTTAAGACCATGGTGTTTGGACTCATCATTGGGCTGGTCGCGTGTTTTCAGGGAATGCGTACGCGGGGCGGCGCTGCTGGCGTCGGTCGCGCAGCCACAAGCTCGGTTGTCTTGTCCTCGCTGTTCGTGATTCTCGCCGATGTCGTGCTGGTGAAACTTATTATCATATTTTTCCCGTGACCATCTTTACGCGAACCATGTTCGCGTGAATATGGACCGAATGATCAGGCAGCTCGTGAAATAAGTATGGACACAATCGCTCAAGTTCCGATTCAAACCGCGATGGAGCCACGGAACTCCGCGAAACACGGCGGTGCGCCAGCGATTGGCGTCGAAGGCTTGTACAAATCATTCGCAAGTCAAAAAGTCCTGAACGGGATTGGCCTGACCGTGAGCCGCAGCGAAACGCTCGCGGTACTGGGACGCAGTGGTACAGGCAAGAGCGTTTTGCTGAGGCTCATTATCGGTCTGGAGAAGCCTGATTCGGGATCGGTACGTATCCACGATCAAGACATCGCCGGCCTCGGTCTCGACCAACTCGGCAAGATAAGAATCAAGATGGGTTTTCTGTTTCAGCATGCCGCGCTTTACGACTCGCTAACTGTTGAGCAGAACGTCGCCTTCCCGCTGCAACACCATAAAAAGCAGATGTCGAAGGCCGACCGGGCCGACCGGGTGAGGCAACTGTTGGCGGAAGTGAACATGGAAGGCCACCTGGAGAAGATGCCGTCTGACATCTCGGGCGGTATGCAGAAACGGGTGGGGCTGGCGCGTGCTCTAGCTTTAGAGCCGGATATCCTGCTGCTCGACGAACCTACCGCTGGTCTCGACCCTATTAGCTCGGGAGAGATCGACGATTTGGTTCTCAAGCTCCAGGCGGAACATCACATGGCATCCATCGTCGTGACTCACGATCTGCACAGCGCTAAGACAATTGCGGATCGTCTGGCCCTGCTCAATGAAGGGAACGTCGTGATCGAAGGTAGCTTTGAAGAACTTCAGAAAAGTGACATCGAATTTGTTCGCGAATTTCTGGGGCACTCGTCGTAGGAAGTATGCAGTAAGTATGGAGGGCATATGTCGAGAGCGGCGCGGTTGGGAGCTTTCATCGTTGTGACACTTGCGATTCTGGTGGCCGGTATCTTCATCATCGGGAGCAAGCAGTATCTTTTCAGCTCGACCTACCAAGTGAAGGCGCAATTCGATAATGTGGTGGGTTTGGATGCGGGAGCCGATGTGCGGGTAGGTGGCGTGCACAGTGGAACCGTGAGCAGCATCGTGTTGCCTCACAAGCCGGGCGAGAAAGTCACCGTCGTTATGGATCTCGGAAAGTCGACACACGAGATTATCAAGCAGGACTCCGTGGCCACCATTGAAACTGAAGGCCTGTTGGGCAACCAGTATCTCGCGATCTCCTTCGGATCCTCTGGAAAAGCCGATGTACGGAATGGGGACACCATTGCGAGCGAACCACCACTGGAAATGTCAGACCTGCTGCAAAAGACGAGTGGCCTCCTCGATAGCAGCCAGCAAGCCATCCGCAATGCCACTCGGGCGACGGCCAATTTGGATTCGATCAGCGCCAAGATCGATTCGGGTCGTGGAACCGTGGGAGCGCTGGTCAACGACAAACAGCTCTATAACAACCTCGAACAGACGACGACCACACTGCATTCCACAATGCTCCAGGCGCAAACGGGGGTTACTGATTTCCAGGAAAACATGGAAGCCCTGAAACACAACTTCTTTTTGCGTGGGTATTTCAAGAACCGCGGCTACGACGATGCCGCCGAGCTGGCACAAAACGAGATCGAACGCCTGCCGCAAGGCACAACGATGAAGGAGTTCACCTATTCAGCAAAGCAACTTTTCGACAAGCAGGATTCCGCCAAGCTGAAGAACCAGAAATCGCTGAACGCCGGCGGTGAGTTTTTGGCGAACAAGCAGTTCGGGTTTGCGGTGATCGTGGCTTCAACCGGCATGGCAGGCGATACTCAGAAGGACTTGGTGCTGACCGAAGCCCGGGCCATGGTTGTGCGCGAGTATCTGGTCGAGAACTTCGGATTTGACGACAGCCAGCTTAAGACACTGGGAATGGGCAAGCAGAAGGACGCGAATTCGGATGCCGGCTGGGGCACGATGCAGATTCTCATCTATCCAGCCGGGACCGAAATACCACCCAATAAGCAAGTGCAGGCCGGTATCGCATCCAAGATAACCGCAGAGCAACCGGTGCAGGCTTCGGCGAACGCAACACCGAAACCGCAGTAGCCGCTGCCAACTCGACTGCTCCGGCAACAACGCGGGTAAATGCCAGTCCTTATTGTCTACGACACGAGCTCCTTTTCCCTCCTAGATCGGACAATAAGAGTCAGCCAGGCATGGTCAGCCGCTGACTGTTGATGAGGAGCCACGAAATCGCCGTGAAATAGCAATTAGCATGGACCTCTCTAGAGTCGGATGTCGGTAGCGACGTCCGCAAATGTCCATTCTCGTTGAGCGATGTCCGCAAACGTCCAATCTTTTGGTATCCATTCCGATAATGTCGGCCTTGCGCTGCGCGGTATGTACTTCTTCGCGGCAAGCAAAGCGGTAACCAGTTAGCGAAGCGCAGACCGGCAGCCTCAGTTCTTGACTTCAGTAAGCAGACCCCACGGAGGAAATATGCGTTCCACAAAATTGGCGTACATCGCCGTAGTGACTTTGTTCGCGCTAATCGTCCCAGTTCAAGTCGTTCAAGCGCAGAACAAAAAACAGCCGCCCAAGTACTACGTATTCAATCTAGGCACCGCGCCATTCGGCGGCGTTCCGGAGCCGGTCGGAATTAACGACCTGGGTTGGATTTCGGGCGGCGACAATCTTGCGAGCAACACCAGTGTGCACGCGGTGCTGTGGGTCGGAGTGCCCATGGATCTCGGCACACTAGGTGGTCCGAATAGCAACATCTCCTGGCCAAACCACAGCACTGCAGGCGAGGTGGTTGGCATTGCTGAAACAGCAGCGCAGAATCCGTTGGGAGAGGCTTGGAGTTGCTCCGCCTTTTTCTTTGGCCCCGATGGCTACGTATGTAACGGCTTCGCGTGGCAAGACGGCGTGATGACCGCGCTTCCGCCTTTTCCTGGCGGGATCGACAGTTATGCCGCCGGAGTCAATAACAAAGGCCAAGTCGTCGGATGGGCAGAAAACGGCGTTCACGATCCCACCTGCAACGATGTTCCTCCGTTCAACCAGGTTCTTCAGTTTGAGGCTGCGATTTGGGGACCGCACCTGAACCAGATGACACAACTTCCGCCGCTCGCGCCCGACCTGGATTCGGCGGCAACCGCCATCAACAACAAGGGCCAAGTCGTGGGGATTTCGGGCCTTTGCTCGAATGCAGTAGGCGGCGCGAGCGCGGAGCATGCTTTGCTCTGGGAAAATGGCGTTCCCACCGATCTCGGAAATATCGGAGGCCAAGCCTGGAACACTCCGATCTCTATTAACAACCAAGGTGAGATCGTCGGTTTCGGAAATATTTCTGGGGACGAGAATGCGCCGGAAAATCCGGCCGCATTCATCTGGAGCCCGGCCAACAAGATGCAGGAGATCCCGCCTTACGGCACGGACACGAACAACGCGGCCTTCGACATCAACGAGAAAGGCCAAGTCGTTGGAAATTCGTTCAATGTAACCGCCAATACGTCCCGAGCCACGCTTTGGCAAGACAATACGTTGAACGACCTGAATACACTTGTCATTCAGCCCACTTCTCTCTATCTGACCCTGGCTCAGGGCATCAACGATGCCGGCGAGATCACAGGTACTGCAGTCGACACAGCCACGAACGAAACTGTGGGTTTTCTCGCGGTTCCGGTATTCGACGGCAGCGGCAATCCCGAGGCTGCGGCCAAGGCCAAAACACAAGCCAACCCCGGTCCAGTGGTTCTCACCGAACAGATGCGAAAGCAGTTTCCAGTTTTCATTCGCATGATGCTTGGGGGCGGGGTCACAAAATAGTGCGGCACCTACGACTGGGAAGGCCACAAATGGGCGGGAGAAATCCCGCCCTTTCCATGTCTCGGTTCAGTTTACATTTGGTTTCCGGGGGACGTGCTGGTTCTGGCTGATGCGATGAGCGAACAACGCGCCACGAGAGGGCACAATCAATGTGCCTAAATAGAGGAGCTGCACGGAATAACTTCTCCTGCCAATTTTCATCACTCCGTTTCACTTATTTGGTATTATCTCCGGGCGCAGCGAGGAGCTCTGCTTTTCGTCCGCCGCTCAAACACCCCAAGGAGATCCTCATGGCACGAGTCACCGGAATCGGCGGCGTCTTCCTCAAAGCCCGCGACCCCAAAGCTCTCAGCGCCTGGTACGCCGAGCACCTCGGCATCCAACTCGCCGACTACGGCGGTGCTACACTCCTTTGGTCTGACGAAGTCCCCGCCGGTACCGGCCAAACCGCCTGGATGCTCTTCCCCGACACCACCAAGCACTTCGGCGACGCCGCCCAGCGCGCCATGATCAACTACCGCGTCGACGACCTCGAAGCCCTCCTCACCAAGCTCCGCGCCGCCAATGTCCCCATTGACCCCAAGCAGGAGTCCGCCTCTTATGGCCACTTCGCGTGGATCACCGACCCCGAGGGCAACCGCGTAGAACTCTGGCAACCTCTAGTCGATACACCGTAAGGTTGGTTGAATTCTACCTGCTCCCGCTACGGTAGCAGGCTCATCAGGGGGGTAGGTGGATATCCCTACCGCTGCATGTCGCGGATCAGGACAACGTCGGAGTCGCTGTGGCCGCGAGTGAGACCGAGTTGTTTGCCATCGAAGGACCAATGGAAGTCGTTGATGTGTTCGGCGGGGAAGTCGGTGATCTGCTTTCCTTTGGAGCCATCGAGCGGCTGGGACCAGAGGTTGTCTACGCCAGCCGTGCGCACGGGATAGACAATCGATTTACCGTCGGGTGAAAAGCGAATGTGGCCGCCACGAGGACGTTCGAAATCCATAGTCTTCAGCACCTGACCGGAAGCGACATCCACCAGAGTGAGTTTTTCGATGTGGTCGCTAAGATGGCCGAAGGTCGCGCTAATAACGGTTTTTCCGTCCGCGGAAACGTCGAAATCGGCGGAGAGGTCATCGGAAATCATGGAGGCTGGCCCGCCGTCCACAGGGACTTTCATCAGGCGGTTGCTACTGGCACTTTCCTGGTAGATCACCAATCCATTCGAGGAGCAAACAGGATATTGATCCAGGTTTCCGGTCGTAAGCTGCTTGAGATTGCCGCCGGCGGTGTCCATCCGCCAGATATTTAGAGCGCGGCTTCCTTTTCTGAAGATGTCAAAAACGAGGAAGCGGCCGTCCGGACAAGCAGCAAACGTATCGGCAATTGTGTTGTCGGGCAACGCAATCGACGTGCTGTTGCCGGTCGCGGGATCGAGAAGGGACAGTCCCGAGGGAGCGACTCGCAGTAGCCGCCCGTCCTGGGTCCAACCGAAACGATAAAGTGGAGCCCCGGACGTCACTTGATGAAGCTGAGTGATGGGAGCGCCCGCGGGCATGGCGAAGAGGTTCCAGTGGCCTTCACTCATGACCGAGGCCACGTTACGTCCATCGCCAGCAACACTGGGATCGGAGTAGTTGTTGGTATCGCGAGTGACCGGGAGGAGTTTCCCCTCCGGATAGGAAATAAAAACAATTTGACCGCCGCTGAAATTGGTCAACGCGACTAGTCCTGAGCCATCGGGCATCCAGACGGGGCGTTGCACAATGCGATCGTTGGTGGTGAAGAAGAGCCGCTGCTTCCCGCTCGCCACGTCGATCGCAACCAGCCCGCTGAAAGCATTGCCCGGCTGAAGCACCATGCAGACTATGGTTTTGCCATCCGGAGACCAGGCCGGGTCAAACAAGCCGCCAGTGTGGGGGCCGCTGGCAAGAATCGTTTCCTCGCCTCCGTCCACGGGTTTAATCAGGAGGCGATACTTGCCAGCTTCGGGATTGTTGTAGCGGAAAAAGGCGAACCGGCGTCCGTCGGGCGAAAAAGTAATGTTCGAGTCGATGTCGGTGACAAGTTTTTCCGGTGTGCCTCCCAGCAGTGGAGCACGGTAGAGATATTCCAATTCTTCGCTGCCCGGTTCGGTGCGGATGAAATAGAGATAGTTGCCATCCGGGGAGAAACTCAAGTGCCTGTAATAGACTTCGGCCGGAGCCACAACCTGGGTATTGCTGTTGGTTGGAAGGTTGCGCAGCCACAGGCTCTCCTTGCCGCCTTCGTCCATTCCGTTGAGGACATACTTGCCATCCGGTGAAATGGCGACCTGACTTGCCTTGCCGGAGTCGGTGACCTTGGTGATGGAAATATTCTGGAACGGCATGGGGCGACTGCGATTCACAAAAGCATAAATGCCGTAGCCCGCGGCAGCGAGAACCGCGATGGCAATTAACACAACTGCGCCGGCGCCGATTTTATGCTGGCGGACGGCGGCCACAGCGGCAGAGCCCGACGCGGCGACGGGGCGTCCCGATGAACTCGGGGGCGGAACCGGGCCTGTCACTCCGCTTGTGGGGCCGCTCCCAGCCGTTGCCACCTTATGTCCCGATTCGCTGTCGCGCTTCATGCGCTTGAGATCGCCGCGAAGGTCAGCAGCCGACTGGTAGCGCAGGTCGCGATCTTTTTCCAGCAGCTTGTCGATGCACTCTTGCAGCTTGGGTGGAAGCGCCGGGTTGAGTTGAGTGGCGGGAGTAGGGTTTCGCTCCAGAATGGAGTTGAAAACCACGGCGGATGTGTTGCCGGCGAACGGCAGGGCGCCGGTGGCCATCTGGTAAATAACCGTTCCCAGGGAGAACAAGTCGGTGCGCGAATCGAGCGGCTCTCCGCGGGCCTGCTCTGGCGACATGTAAGCAATCGTGCCAACGGTCGAACCGGGGCTGGTAAGGTGAGGCCGGGAGTCCTGAGTGGCTCCGATGGTGTCCATGTCAACGGTGCTGGTGAGCTTTGCGAGGCCGAAGTCTAGAATCTTTACCGCGCCTCGTTGCGTAACGAAAATGTTCGCCGGTTTGATGTCGCGATGGACGATGCCTTTGGCGTGCGCGGCATCGAGAGCGTCGGCGAGTTGACTACTGATGTCGAGTAAACGGTTAAGCGGCAGCGGACCGGTAGCAAGCTTGGCGTCCAGACTCTCGCCTTCGAGGAGTTCCATGGAAATGAAGGTTTGGCCAGCCTCATTTTCGACGGCGTAAATGGTGCAAATGTTGGGATGATTCAGAGCTGAGGCGGCGCGGGCTTCGAGCAGAAAACGCTCCAGCACGGCGGGGTCGCGCGAAAGATCAGGAGGAAGAAACTTCAAGGCCACGCGACGCGAGAGAGTGAGGTCCTGGGCTTCGTACACCACGCCCATTCCCCCGCTGCCGAGTTGGCCGGTAATGCGGTAGTGCGAGATGGTTTGGCCGATCATGGGGGAGAGGACCTGGTTTCGCTTCGACTTATCTTACGAAGGCGGCGTGAACGAGTCAACGAATGAGGAAGTAGCCTTCAGCCATCAGCAAAACCTAAGCTTTCACCGCAGAGACGAAGAGTGCGCTGAGAAGCTCCATCGCGGCCTCCTAACGGGATCGGATGATAGTACGCTCGCGTACTCATCCGGCAAACTCCAATTCGCGGCTGAATTGCGCCCTACTTTCCGAGCCATATTCGCTGTAACATCCAGACCTTGAAATTCGTCGAAATTTCCCGAAGTCTGTCGAAGAAGTGGTTTCTCATCCGTCATACATGCAGGAGCGCAAAGGCGCTCACAATTGTTCCGAAGGAGAAACGTTATGCAATTCGCCTTGCTGATTTTCGAATCACCAGAAGCGTTTGCGTCACGGGATGCGGACGAAAATGACCCCTACCTGGGTGCGTGGAGGGCGTATTACAGGGCGCTCGTCGAGGCCGGGGTCTACGTCGGCGGCAATCCACTGCAAGCGCCGGAGACTGGGACCACGGTGCGAATCAAGGACGGAAAAAGGCGTGTACAGGATGGCCCGTTCGCGGATACCAAGGAGCAACTGGGGGGATTCGCCATCCTGGAGCTTCCATCGCTGGACGAGGCGCTGGAGTGGGCGGCGCGATGCCCGGCCGCCGTGATCGGCGCTGTGGAGGTCCGTCCTCTTTCAGAATACCTGCGCCGGGTCATGGGATGAACGAACAAAGATGAGTGGAAGCGAACAAGAGAGCGCTCATAGGACTATCGAGCGAGTGGCTCGCGAGTCGTACGGCCGCCTGGTGGCATACCTTTCCTCGCACACGCACGACGTGGGGAGCGCGGAGGATGCCCTCAGTAATGCGCTGGTAGCGGCACTCGAAAGTTGGCCGCGAGATGGCGTGCCACAAAGTCCAGAGGCGTGGCTGCTGACGGTGGCGCGGCGCTCGTTTATCGATCTTGTGCGGCACCGGCAAGTCGCCGAGGCCAGCGAGCCCACGCTCGCGCTCCTCAGAGAGGAGTCGAAGGAGCCCAACATGACTTTGTCGCCGGAATTTCCAGATGAACGCTTGAAACTGCTGTTTGTATGTGCCCATCCGGCAATTGATCCGGCGATGCACACGCCGCTGATGCTGCAAACGGTTCTCGGCCTGGATGCAGCGCGCATTGCCCACGCGTTTTTGATTTCGCCCACCACGATGGGGCAGCGCCTGGTGCGTGCCAAGACGAAGATCCGCGATGGTGGGATTCGATTTGAACTCCCACAGGGGAATGAATTGCCGCAGCGGCTGGACGCGGTGCTGGAAGCGATTTACGCCGCCTTCGGGATTGGCTGGGATGACATGGCCGGCGTAGACCAGCGCGGGCGCGATCTAGCGGAGGAAGCGATCTGGCTCGCACGAGTGCTTCTGCAGTTGATGCCTCAAGAAGCAGAGGTCCACGGATTGCTGGCTCTGATGCTCCACTGTGAAGCGCGGCGGCCGGCGCGGCGAGGGCCGGACGGCCGGTTCGTTCCTCTTTCCGAGCAGGATTGCGAGAAGTGGTCGCGGCCCTTGATTGAAGAGGCGGAACGGCATCTAGGCGAAGCGGCGAGTCGCGGCCGCAGCGGCCGGTTTCAACTCGAAGCTGCGATTCAGTCGGTCCATGCCGAGCGTGCGCGGAGCGGCAGGATTCAGTGGAACGCGATCGTGATGTTTTATGAACAGCTGGTCCGGACATCGCCGACACTCGGCACTCGAACTGGACATGCGGCCGCCGTAGCCGAAGCGAAGGGAGCCGAAGCCGGGCTGGAAGCGTTGGATGGGATCGACGCGGCGGATGTCTCCGCCTATCAGCCGTACTGGGCGGTTCGCGCTCACCTGTTGCAACGGCTAGGGAAAACACCCGAGGCCCTGGATGCCTTCGACCGGGCAATTGGTCTGACTGAGGACCCCGCAGTGAGACAGTTTCTGTTGCAACGGCGAGGCTAATTTTCTCTATTTTTCTATTTTCCCCTGTCGAAATAACCTCATCCTACTCGTCATCCGTATAGAGGCGGCTTAACGGACAATTTGGCCGCCGAGGAGGCAAATAATGTGCCCATTCTGTTTGGGAACCATGGGAGTAGTCGTAGCCGGGGTCGTATCTACCGGCGGTCTGGCAAGGGGTTTGGCAGCATTGGCTGTGAAAGTTTCTCGCAAAAAGAACGCGGCAGAAGAAATCGCATCGAATTCGAATAATAAGGAGAAATAAGATGTCGACGAACAAAGAGCATGTGGCGATCAAGAAACCCGCGATCGTGTCGAAGCAGGAGTGGGAGGCTGCGCGGCAGCAACTGCTCGTGAAGGAGAAGGCGTTTACCCGGTCGCGTGACGCGCTGGCCGCTGAGCGCCGGCGGATGCCTTGGCTGGCTGTGGACAAGAAATACGAGTTCGAGGGACCGAAGGGTAAGGTTAGCCTGCTGGATTTGTTCGAGGGACGCCCTCAGTTGATCGTCTATCGCGCCTTCTTCGAGCCCGGCGTGTTCGGCTGGCCCGACCACGCATGCCGCGGCTGCTCGCTGGGCGCCGATCAGGTTTCCCACTTGGCCCATTTGAACGCCCGCGACACAACACTCGTTTGGGCCTCACGCGCACCGCAGGCGGATATCGCACGGCTGAAGGCGCGGATGGGCTGGGAGATGCCTTGGTACACGATGACTGACAGCTTCGACGCGGACTTCGGCGTCGATCAGTGGCACGGTCACAACGTGTTCTTCCGTGACGGCGACAAGGTGTTCCGCACGTACTTCATCAACAACCGCGGCGATGAGGCGATGGGAAGCACGTGGAGCTATCTCGACCTCACGCCACTCGGACGGCAGGAAACCTGGGAGGATTCGCCCGAGGGGTACCCCCAGAGCGAGCCGTATAAGTGGTGGAACTGGCACGACAACTACGATGCCGAACCAACGCCTCACCCGAAGTGGGTCGATATACTCACCGACCCGCAGGGAGCAGCGATCCGTAGGCGAGAGGAAGAGGCAAAGGCGAGCTAAAAAGGGCGCAACTTCGCCGGTTTCGATTGCCTTTGCTTTGAGTAGGGCGCGGTAACAGATAAGATAGCGGCGAGGGACCACTGGGATGGGCAGACGCCGCGCTCCCCGAAAAGAGATCGAAGTGCCAGTCCGAATTTTCGGCACTGACAGCAGTGGCCAAGTCTTCTCCGAAAAAGCGGTCACGGTCAACATCAGCCAGGGCGGAGTCGAGCTGAAGGGTGTGCCCGTCCGGCTCAGCCTCGATGAAATCATCGGGTTGACCTATGGTAAGAACCGGGTTCACTTCCGGGTGAAATGGGTTGGCATGCCCGGCACGCCAAGAGAAGGCCATGTGGGTTTGCTGAGCATTTCTCCAGAGAAGCCTCTCTGGGATTTTCCGCTACCCGACTCCGGACCCGACGATCACGAGCCGAAATTCTCGGAGGTGAGGAGGCATCCGCGCTACAAGTGCCATAATTCGGTAGAGATTCACGGCCAAGACGGAGCGTCTTTCTGGGCGACAATCTCGGATGTTAGTTTGGGTGGATGTTATGTCGAAATGGCAATCCCGTTCCCCAAGGGTACGAAAGTGAAAGTCGGTATCTGGATAGGGAAAGTCAAGGTGTGGGCGGATGGCTTCGTGGCATACAGTACACCGGGATTCGGGACCGGAGTGAGATTTGACAAGGTTTCTGAATCGGATCTCGAGCAAATCCGGCAATATGTGGGGACGCTCATGCCGTTTGTAAAGAGGTCGACGTTGGAGCGACTGTGAGTCTCTAACAGGCTGCGGAAAACTAGCTCCCAGTCGTGAAGGATTACCTCAGCGGCTAAAGCCGCACTCAAGTCCACAGAGGTTTTACGGTGACGGCCGGCCGCATGTCGCGGCTTCATTGCGAATTGGTTTGTAATCGTAATAGGTTTCGTCTTCCTGATTCTTGCTGGTGTAGAAGAAGAGAATCTTCGCGAGGGAATTCATCGCGAAATGCGCGGGCAGCCAAACTCCGTTGCCGACGGACATATTGTTCAACTCGAAACGGGTACCGGGCTGGACCCGCGCTAGAAAACCGATGATGGAAACGGTATGGATCACCTCGGCTTCAACTTTCACCCAGTGGAAAGTCTGTTTGTCGATCCAGAGCTCTCCCTGCATGCCGGTGAGGACCTTGGTTTCTTTGCTGGGCGGTTGATAGTCAGGCCGGGGAGTGGCCCGGAGCACATAAACGTCTAGCGGTCCCGATTTTTGCTCGCTCACTAGTTTGAAGTTGAAAGCTTTGATCATTTCGTCCATCAAGAGGTGATCGCGGCGGCGTTCGCTTTCGTACTTGGCGATGCGCGCTTCGCGCGCTGGTTTCGACTCGGCGCAGCGCTGCGCCGTAGCCTTTTCCAGCTTCTGTTGTTCCTGGGCCTGTTCTTCCGGAGTGAGGGGCTTGCCATTGGCGGCCACGACGCGCGAATAAGGGGAACCGAGGATCATGGTTACCTCGGACGTGCGAGTTCCTCCGGCCAGCACATCGCGCTCAAGATAGGAATATGTGGGGGCAGCCAGCCAGTCTTTGTTATTGACCTGCACGGAGCGCTGAACAATCGCCTGGGGATCTTCCTGGCCAGCACTCGCCAAAGCGGTGAAAAGCGCAAGAATCAGAGCAACGCACCTCGCCATGTTTGGTTTAGATTTCCTTTTTGGAAGTCAAGAGCGGAGTCTTGTGACGACTTCTTGATCTGGCTCCGGCTTCATCTTACACGTTGGGTTATGGCAGGTTCGCGATTTTGGCGCGTGGATCGGCTATGCGGGGCTCCTCTTACTTTTTCTTGACCGGGAGCTAGTTGCCGGCGGCCGGGCCCTCAGGGGCTAAAGCCCCACTTAAAATTCGATGGTAATCGCAGCGGTAAACCGCTGCGCCACCCAAAGGCAAAAATCAAAATCAAGGGTGGGGATCAAAACCAAAGGCAAGAACCAAAGTGAAAGGCCAGAATCAACATCAAAGGTGAGAATCAAAATCAAAGGCGAGAATCAAAATCAAAGGCGAGAATCAAAATCAAAGGCGAGAATCAAAATCAAAGGCGAGAATCAAAATCAAAGACGAGAATCAAAATCAAAGGCAGAAACCCAGCTAGACGATTTCGTGGAATCCCACCCTTGCGCAAAAAACGCGCAAGGATGGGGCACCCTCGGTCAGAAATGATCGGTTGAAAAAGATCGGTCCCAAACCATTTATGAGGCCGTCTCTTGAATCACTCGCTGGCATCAGTGCTGTCGGTCGACAAAAACGCGCTGGTGCCGATCCAGAATGCGGCGAGGGACTGGAGATTCCTTTTGTATGTACGCGTGACCGTGTACTCCTTGCCACCTTTCACCCGGAGACCGTATTCTCCCGTGGAGTACGGCTTGATTTCTTCGACACACGAAGCGTTGACAAGCACGGAGCGATGAATGCGGATGAAGCCGTAGGGTTCGAGCAATTCCGCCACGACGGAGATTGACTCGCGCAGGAGATGAGAGATCGAGTCGCGGCGGAGCAATACGTAGTTGCCTTCGGCCTGGACGGCGATCACATCGCTTGGATTGATAAAGAGAATCCTTCCGTTTTCCTTGAAGGCGATCCGGGGTTCCTTGGGTCTGGCGAGACCATGCAACATAGGGAAGGCTTCCACTAATCTCGCCGTTTCCTCTCTCAAGCTTTTACCGACACTCGACACTCGTAAGCCTCTTTCTATATCGGGTTGTGATGCGTGCTCGAGAGCGCGGGTTTGCCGTATAGCAAATGGGACTGAGCATCCACATTTCCATTTCGAGCATTCACATTTCCATATGATGAGGCTGAAAATGGTCGGAGACAATATCCACTTGACGGGATTTCGACATAGCCACTATGATCCGCAACCATGAAGCGAGCGCCTTCGGGAATTCTTCCGCTGATTGCGATCGACCGAAAGGCGGCGAAAGCGTTGCACCGTCAGATCTATGATGCGTATCGCACGGGAATCGTTTCCGGCGGCTTGCATCCCGGGCAACGGCTTCCGTCCACGCGAGTGCTGGCAAGCGAACTGGGAGTTTCGCGGTTCCCGGTTTTGAATGCCTACGCGCAGCTGTTGGCGGAAGGTTATTTCGAGAGTCGCGTGGGCGCTGGGACTGTGGTTTCGCGGCTTCTTCCAGACCAAGTCACGCCGAGCAAACCGACGACGAGAGCGCGATTGGGAGGCACGCGTTCTGGACCTCGACCGGTGGCGCGGCGTGCCACGGCGCTTCGCCGGGTGCAGGGTTTGCCAAGGTTGCTGGGGGCAGGCGCGTTCCGAGTGGGAGAAGTAGCTTTCGATCAGTTTCCCGTTCACGTCTGGTCGAATCTGGTTTCGCGCCGGAGCCGCAATCTGAACGCACAGTCGCTTTATTACGGCGATCCCCTGGGCTTCAAAGCGCTGCGGGAAATGATCGCCGGCTATCTGAGAACCGCGCGATCGCTCGTCTGCGATGCGGAGCAGGTGATGATTGTCAGCGGATCGCAACAGGCACTAGAGCTCACGACTCGCGTGCTCCTCGACCCGGGGAGTTCCGTGTGGGTGGAAGAGCCGGGTTACCGCATGGCACAAGATGTCTTCACGCTGAATGACTGTCACCTCGTACCGGTTCCAGTTGACCGCGAGGGTCTGGATGTTGCCGCGGGGATCAAGCAATCTCCGGAGGCGCGCGCGGCACTGGTAACGCCTTCTCATCAATTTCCTCTTGGCGTAACGATGAGTGCGTCGCGGCGTTTCCAACTGCTGGAGTGGGCGCAAAGAAATGGATCGTGGATCATCGAGGATGACTACGATAGTGAATATCGGTACGAGAGTCTGCCGATTGCGTCATTGCAGGGGCTGGACTCGAACGCACGCGTGGTTTACATCGGGACGTTCAGCAAAGTTTTGTTTCCGTCCTTACGTCTTGGCTATGTCGTCATTCCGTCCGACTTGATGGAGCGTTTTCTGCCGATCCGGCGAGCGATGGACCTGGGTCCGCCAACTTTCTACCAGGAAGTGCTCGCCGAGTTTATTGGAGAAGGGCATTTTGCGAGGCATATAAGAAGGATGCGGGTTCTGTACCGTGAGCGCAGGAGTGCTCTGGTTAACAGCCTTCACGAAGAACTCGGGTCGAGGGTCGAGGTATTGGGGAGCGAGGCTGGGATGCATCTGGTGGTGACGCTGCCGAAGGGGAGCCGCGATGTGGAGATCGCCGAGAGAGCCGCCCGGCAGAATCTCTGGATGTGGGCTCTTTCTCCCGCGTACCTTGGGGCGGCGGCACAACCCGGGCTCATCCTGGGTTTTGGGAGCGCCAGCCTAGCCGAAATTCCCAGAGCCGTCAGCAAGCTCCGAGGCCTGCTTACGATGATAAGGTAGAGCATCGACTGCGTCGTTATTGACGGCATCGGGAGGCAGGGCATTGCGAGCGTCGGTTCGAAAACCTTTGCTGACAGCACTGGCGATCGTGTTTGCGGTAGTGGCGATTGCTTATGGCTCCCTGTGGATGTATGCCGTGCGTTACGCGAGGGCGCAGGTGGAGTTTGGGTTCAATATGCACCACAACTCTGACTATGACGAGAGAACGCACTCGCAATCGGTTCTAGATGTGATGGAAGGAAGTCCGGCGGAACGCGCCGGCCTGCGCATTGGCGACCGCGTGGTCGCCATCGATGGGCGAGCGTTAGACACCGACATTGCCTCCGATCAAGCTTATTTCCGCGGCCGGCCGGGCGACGCGGTGGACTTTACCGTAGAACGTGCCGGTGAGCCGAAGCCGCTGGTTCTGCATGGCTTCTTTCGCGCCGCGACATCGGATCGAACACCCGAAGGCCTTGCCCGGTCCTCTGTTCTTCAAGTGATGGGATCAATCCCCATTCCTTTTTTGCTGGTGGGTTTCGCAGTCCTGTTCTTGAGGCTGGAGGAAACCAAGGCGTGGCTACTGGCATTGCTGTTCTGCGCCTTTGTCGCCTCGACGCCAAACCTCGTCGATTTCTTGACCATTCCTCCTGCACTGCGCGCGTTTGCGCTTGCTTTTCGCGCGGTGTTTGCGGGAATGCTAGCTCCGCTTTTCTATCTTTTTTTCGCCGTGTTCCCGCAGCCGTCGCTTCTGGATCGCCGCCTTCCGTGGTTAAAGTGGGTGGGACTTTTGTTCGGGGTATTGATTGTGATCCCTGGATTGGGGACTGGGACGGCGCATCTTCCAGAAGCGGTAGCCCGCATTTTCGGCAAGCGCAACGCTGGATTTCTCAACGCTGGGTTGAACTACGACTTACTTGCGCTGGGTATCATCTCGCTGGCGCAAAATTCGTTCATGGCGACGGTCCCCGCCGAGGCGCGGCGCAAATCACGAGTGATTCTCTGGGGGACGGTGGTTGGCGTGGTGCCTATCGTGCTCGAAAAAATGGCCGAGGACTTCATCGGCTATCACCCCTCTTTCTGGGCCGATGCCGTGCTGGTGCTGGTGTTGTTCGTGTATCCCCTGTCATTCGCTTATGCGGTGGTGAAACACCGGGTGATGGAAATTCCAGTGCTGCTGCGACGCAGTGCGCGGTACGTTCTGGTGCAGAGGGGTTTTATCGTCCTCATGTTCGCGGTTGCAGCTTGCGCGATCACTCTGTTCACTCACGTTTTCTCGCGACTGGTTCATGCGGATACAAATACGGGAATGGCGCTGAGCGCGGTATTTGGAATTGTGCTGGCAGGGGTTTCGGCGCCTCTGGCGAAGCGAGGAACGAAGCGCATCGACCGGGCATTTTTCCGGAGCTCGTATGACACACACTTGATCCTGCAGCAGTTGGCGGAAAAGACACGCACGGCGACGGACCGGCACGAACTCGCGAAACTGTTAGAGGTTCAGATTGAAGGAGCGCTGCATCCGAAATCGCTGGCCTGTTACCTGGACGCTGGTGATGGCAACCTGGTGGCGGAACCCGGCTCGGCAGCCGGAGTAAGCGAAACGAGTTTGGCATCACGACCTCGGCCGATGTTCCCGGTTGGTTCTGGGGCAAGTTTTGTTTTCCGGGATGTGGACAAAATTCCGGCCAAGCTGCCGCTGCTCGAGGAAATTGCGCAACGCGGCAAGGCGTGGGATGTACCGCAGACTGCGGAAATGGCTGGCGATCTGGGCTCGCTTGCACCAGAATGCCTGGTGCCGATTCTTGGCCGTGAGAATGACCTGATCGGCGTGATCGTTCTTGGGCAGCGGCTCTCCGAGGAACCTTATTCGGGCGAAGACAAACGATTGCTCGATTCGGTAGCGGCGCAGGCGGGCATCGCTTTTGAAAACATCCGTCTCGCGGAAAAGATGGCCGCGCGAATGGAAGGGGATCGCCGCGCTGCTCAGGAAATGGAAATTGCGCGGCAGGTGCAGGCGAGGCTATTTCCGCAAAAGCTGCCGGCGATGAAGACGCTCGAGTACACGGGAGCTTGCATTCAGGCGCGGAAGGTAGGCGGGGATTACTATGACTTTCTCGAGCTCGCCCCCGGCCGTCTGGCACTCGTGCTCGCGGACATTGCGGGCAAAGGGGTATCGGGCGCGCTGCTGATGGCGAACCTGCAGGCGAACTTGCGCAGTCAGTATGCGATTGCAGTCGACGACCTGCCGCGACTGCTGGCGTCGGTCAACCGGTTGTTCTATGAGAACAGCGGCGATGCCAGCTACGCGACGTTATTTTTTGCGGATTACGACGACTCGAATCGAAAGCTGCGCTACGCGAATTGCGGACATCTTCCGCCACTCCTGCTGCGCGGCGGCAATGGTTCCGAAGGTCGCGGGTTGGAGGCGCCGAAGGTGGAATGGCTGAATCCCACGTGCACGGTGATGGGATTGTTTGAGTCTTGGCGTTGCGAGATCGCGGAAGTGGAACTCGCTCCGGGCGACACGCTCGTACTGTACACGGATGGAATCACCGAGGCAGAGAACGCAGAGGGCGAAGAATTTGGCGCGTCGCGTTTGCTCGACGCGATGGTGGTCAATTCTCAACTTCCGGTCGCATCTCTACTGCAGGCTGTGGTTGGGGCGGTGCAGCAATTCAGCAGCGGAAGTGACCAACAAGACGACATCACACTGGTGATTGCACGGTGCGTGGCATAGGGCGATCCACTGCGTAACCGGAATCAAGTGCGACTCGTATTTTTCGTCCTGTCTGCGGCTGATGGGCTAATGAATGACAATTGACCCTGCCACGGTTTGGCAGACGGCATCGAGTGCGTCTTGCTGCGCGGCGGCATAGGAGCACGTTACCGGCGTGAGGCGGTCGTATGGACCGATCACCATGACGAGGCGTCCGCGGATTGGAGTCAGGTCGCGCGCAGTGCTGGTGAAGTCACTGAAAGCTGCGGGACGATCGTGCACGGTCACGTCTTCAAAATTCAGTTTTGTTCCGGAGCTGGCGGCGAACCACAGATAGTTGGCGACGAATCTGGCGGCTTGCTGCTGCAGTAACTCATCGTCGGTGAGAGATGCGCGCCGCGGATCAAGCACCGGGCCTACGGCCACGGTGATCGTGCGTTCTCCCGAACCACTCAGCAGAAGAACGGTGGTGTCGGTGCGGTCGGCGATCTTGGTTTGTTCGGGCACGGCTATGGACAAATCGAAACAGTATGAGCCGCGGCAGTAACTTCTCTGCCAGCGTTCAAAGCCGCGCGGAGCCGGGTTCAGCAAGTCGGTGAGATCGGTGGCTTCGTGGGTTTCGTTATGCGGCTTGTTCTGGCGAGAGGCTCGGGCCAGGTCGGCTATGGGTGATCCGGATGGGGCGCCGGTCGTCGTTGAGCCGGTCGTTGAGCCGGTCGACGTTGGGCCACTCGAGGGAATCGGGTTCACCTCGGCAGCGGGTTCGTCTTCGAACTTGTGCAATTCGGCGAGCCAGGCTTCGGAGTTTTTTTCCGGAAGCCAACGCAGCGTGGACTCTTCCTCTATGGAATAAGTCGCTACGGGAATCTGCGTCTGGCTGGGTTCATATTTCAGCATTAAGCGGTTGTCGATGCTGCGTTGGCGGCGCAGATATACGATTCGTCCGGCAGCGCGGTCAAACAACAGCGACACGTTGGACTTGCCGGTGACAAAGGTGGTGCCGGTGAAATCGCGCGCGCGGCTGCGGGGTTCCACATACGCGGGCATCTCGGACGGCGAGAATATCTGTTTGTATTGCAGCCAGGCATAAGGCTCGGCGGCTATGGTGGCATCGCGGCGGTATTGCATCGAGGAAGAGGTGACGTCCATGCCCTCGACGAAAGTGTCGGGCCAGTAAAGAAAACGGTGGGTGGGAATGGAAGCGGGGCTTGGGGCAATCGCGTGGTCGCTGAGGCGTTGCTGGAGCAGGTCCCATGCTGCCTTCAGCAGGACGCTGACGCCTTCACATTCGGCGTTTACTGGGGAATTGCTCAGGCGGGTGTCGCCGGCCGGATTGAGCTCAAACGTCGCGCCGTTGGCTTCGAGATTCTGCAGAGACTTGGCTAGGTCGGCCTGTTTCGGAAACGCACATCCTTTGCTGTCATAGCGGACGGCCTTAAAATGAACGCGGCCGCTGAGCGCGCCTTCCGCGCTGGCCCGGTCGAAATCAAACTTCAGTACGGCTCGCAGGCGGTAGGAACAGTCGTCGGGAACATTTACCGTCACGTCACGGGCGTGCCCGGCCACCATCTGTACGACGCCCTCAAATTCGTAACGAATGCTTTCTCCGGGAGAGAACCTTGCAACCATGGCGGGCACGGGAGGCGGCGTCTGCGCGGCGATTTGCGCTGGCTGGAGCAATGGAATTACGGCGAGCAATGCCCGTGCACACGCCAGCTTCCGGCAGATCTGCCACGCTTTATCGAGAAGGATGTTCGACATAAATACTTTTCTGGGGAACATCTACATTGAGGGTGGAAATAAACGTCTCGCACTCAGGTTCCGCTTCCGCCTGATCCTGGAGACTGTAGAGACAGGTGGCCGTCACAATAGTAACTGGGGTCCTGATCAAGGCGATGCTGCCCTGCATTTTTCCGCGCACGTCGTGGTCGAGTTCGAAATGCACGATGCGCGCCGGAAAGTCCTGGACGGAGTCGTCCGCATCGAAAAGAATCCTGGCCTTGCTTCCGATTTTCTGTCCGTGGCCGAACTGCGCGATCAAAGCTTGTTCGGCGCAGTCGAGAGTTCCGTCGTTGCAGGTATCCGCGTCTAACAGAGTGGGGCCGAAGCGAATGTAAATCTTATCTTTCTTTTGTCCGATGGCCGTTGCCGGTGGCGAATCGCTGATGGGAACCATTCCCGAAATCCTGATGGCGGGGATGATCCGGTATTCGGCTACATAGCCGTTGAAACGGTACATGTGGTTGGCAGGGATGTCGTCGTCGGTTACTACTTTTTTTGCGGGCTTCGAGTGCTGTTCGTGTTGGCGCTTGACCACATCTCCGAGCGGGGTCTGTTCGTTTGTGCCGGTCGAGTCCTGTGCGCATGCGCTGGCAACCAGCACCAGGGAGCATGAGATGCTCCAACAGAACAGCGGCAGATGAGATTTACGGATCATTGTTACTCGTTACCTGGATCATCGTTCCCTGGATCGTCGTCACCGGGGCTGGTTTTTGGGAGGGGAGTTTCGAGCGATCGCACTACGTGCTGACACATATCCTGCGCGTCGGCATAGACCTTTTCGGGGACGCTGCAGCGAATCTGTACAAATAGGCCCGGCGCCATGTAGGCCGCGAGCTGGGTGATGACGGGCTGAATCGTGGTCGGCGAGCGGAAGGTTGCCAGGCGCGCCGGCATATGCGACAACGTCGTTAGTTGTTCACTCCACACTTCTGCTTTCCCGGCGCCGCTGAAGTTGACGGCGGGGACATTTTCAATCCACCAGTTGACTTTGGAATGAATGAATTGCTCGCGGGTCATGAGGCGCGTCTCGGACGGGGCTCCGGCAGTGGCCTGAATGATGGCGGCTGTGTCGCCGACGGGGACTACGAATTCGAAGATGCCGGAGTAGGCGGTCTGAAATTGCTCATTCTTGCGGGCTTTGACAGGGATCTGGATGGAGGCGGTGAAACACTGGTCTTTTGAGCAATACCTGAAATCGTAAGAAGAAAAGCCCGGCGTTGCATGGTGCAGTTCGGTGAGAACTTCCGACTCCGATGTCTTCTGGTTGACGCGGGCGAGATTGCCCAAGGAGGGCTCGGCAGGGCTTGCCGCATCGGGCGCGGAATTCGAACCGGGATTCGAATTGAGCAGGGCGTTTGTGACTACCGCTTTTTTGGGCGCGACATCTGCGGCCTTGGGATGCCACGCAGAGCCGTGCTCATGAAAGCGAAGCGAGGGCAGGATGACGTCGCAGGCTCGGCGTCCATTATTTTCGCGGTCGTAGGTCTTGACGACGGTCGCTATGGGGCGGTTGCGCGCCGGGTGCAGATCTTCGGCAGTCAGCGGATAGCCGCACACCATGGGCACGACGTAGCCGTCACCCAACACTAATTGAACGGAACCCAGGACTTCCTGATTGAGGGGGCACGTGCCTAGACCCACTGTCGCCGAAGCATGTCCATTGACGAGTGGGTTGAAGGTATTGATTCCTGTTCCTGCGGTGGCGAGTCCGACATTGCAATTTAGTAAGTACGACCGCGCTGCATTGACGAAGATTTCTTCGGGCTTGTCGCCCCGGTTGGGAATCGGATTGCCGAGCATAACTACGGTGCGCGAACCCATGCCTTCGGACGAGAGCAGCTTCAGGCCATACAAGTTCCGGCCTTCCACTTCCGCATCCGCAGGGACGAGGATGGAGTAGTCGCCAGGCTGGAAGTTGTACGAGCGATACCCGACAGGCGCGGCGATGGCTTGTTCGGCGCTATCCGCGAGCTCGGTTGCCATATCGTTTACAGCCTCGGAGTTTGCGGAACGCTTGGTGCGTTGCTGCTCACGCTCTTGCCGCGCCCGTGCGGCGGCGGCGGCGAGATCGCTGGACGATGACTGCGTCGCTGGATCCTGCGCGGTCGTGATCGGACTGGGCGGCGCGCTGGTTTGGCCAGCTGCAACCACCGACAGTAATACTAAGAGAAGGGTCACGCTGGAACGAGTTTGTATAAACCAGAAGGACATAACATCTTTTATTGTAAAGTGGGCTATCCTCTGTTACGGATTACCACAGACATGGTACGTAGGTAAGTCAAAGCATCTTACAAGTAGTCAGGATTGGTCCGTTAACGTACACCTGAGACACTTAGTTGCAAGTAGCCACGGCTCCCGAGGTACATCGGTAACCTGTTCCTTCTTTTCGCGATTCGCTACTCTGCCTTGAAGTTCTAACTGCCGGAGATATTGTCATGGAAGGACGTTATTGGGTTTGGTTGCTGGCGCGCCTGGTGTTTGCCGTCGTGCTTGTGGGTTGGGCTGCAACGTATCTGTTTTTTCCCGGAAGCGGCGAGAAAGAGTTTCAAAAATCTCTGGACGCAATGAAGCAGGTTCGCTCGGCGCGGGTCGCCACGGTTATCGATCCCTCGCCCACGCAGCACATGGAAATGTCATGGGATCTGGTTTGCGCGCAGGGTGCTTACCGGTACCAGAGGCGTATCGTTCAGTCCGGCGCGAATCCGGGCGAAGTGAATGACGTCGAGTTTCACATCGGCAGCGTGGTGTATCAGCGGAAGCTGGATGATTCGTGGCTGACGCGATCTACGCGCACCGTTACTCCAGATGCGGTGTGTCAGACTTTGGCGCAGGGCACGGACAGCAAGCTTTTTCCCGATATTGCGACCATGATGCAGCGTGGCGTTCTCGACAAAGGGGACAAGAAAAAGGTGAACGATGTGCCTTGCCGCGAATGGAAAGTAACTCTGAAAAACCCCAAGGGGTTGGAGCACCTTACAGTCTGCCTTGGGCTGGACGATCACTTACCTTACGAAATGACGATGGACTGGCAGCACGCGCGCGCTACGTATTCGGATTACAACAACCCGTTCCAGCTCGAACTGCCGTCGGTGGCGACGCCTGCAAGCGCAGTCTCGACAAATTGATTTTGCGGAGATAGCGCTAGTCGATTTCCCTTATCCGATCCTCGTCTGTGCGCATTCCTGCGCCAGCGGCAACCGCTGACTCGGCTTTCGTTTTTTGCCAGTCTCCTTCGGCCAGCACAGTTATGGAGTCTAGTTTCTTTTTCTTCAAGCCTGAGTTGATTGCCGGCAGATCTTTCGCAGTCAGCTTCTGGAAATCTACAACTACGTCTTCCAATTCATGACCGAGCGACTCGGTTCTTGCCGCCTGGTAATCCGTGGGCTTGCCATCGTATTGGGTCACCGCGGCATAGAGTTGTCCCAACAGTTCGCGAATGCGTTCTTCGCCGGTGATCATGCCGCCTTCCTTGGTGGCGACGATCTTGGAGCGGAGCTTGTCGCACTCAGCGGCGAGTTGCTGGAGTTGCTGGCGCAGCGGATCTCTCTCTGGCAGCTTGGCGGCGCGGGCATTGGCCGCATTGCGCACGCCTTCGATCGCCTCCACGGAATAGGTCATGTGCTCCAGCAGTTTGTAGACCTTCATAGAGAGATCGAATTGCGCCTTGCGATCTGCGAGCGAATATTTGGCGCGGGGATCGATCGTAACCTGGAGTTGCTCGGTGTAGGTTTGGTCTCCCTTGGTCAGCTTCACGGTGTAAGTGCCGGGGAGCACACGCGGACCTTGCGCCGCTTCAAACAATGCGGACGCGGCGGGAGCAACCGCAGGCGGCTTCACGCGCATTCCCCAGCCGGCGCGGTTCAAGCCACGATGCTTGCTGCCGGCGACGGTGTCCACCAGTTTGCCGTCCTGGTCGAAAATCTCGATCTTCAGATCGCCGAAGATGTGGCGGCCTTTTTGATAGTAGGTGATCTGCGCGTCGGAAGGCCGGTTGCGTCCCTTGAAAGTTTCGTCGCCTTCGGCCCAGCCTCCAAAGACATCGAAATACTGGATGGAGGGGCGGCCGGGAAGCAGGGTTGCGTCTTTGGTCATGACATCGGGCGTGAGCTGGCGGAGGGGAGAGATATCGTCCACGATCCAGATGCCGCGGCCGTGGGTGGCGAGAACCAAGTCCGATTCCCTTGCCTGCACGACGATGTCGTCAACGGGGACTGCCGGGAAATCCGTGCCACGGTATTGCGCCCAGCGCTGGCCACCATCGACAGAAATCCAGAGGCCGAACTCGGTGCCGAGGAAAAGGACGTTCGGATTGACGGTGTCCTCTTTGATTACGTGAGCAAAGCCGCGCGCGCCGCTTTGCTCTGCGGGAAGGGCGGTCCATGTCTGGCCGTAGTCGGTGGTCTTGTAGACGTAGGGCCTCATGTCGCCAAAGGTGTGCCGGTCGAAGGTGGCGTAGGCAGTACGTTCGTCGAAGCGGCTCGCTTCGATGGTGGTGACCCAGGAATTTTTCCCTAGGCCGGCGATATTGCCGACGACGTTTGTCCAAGTTTTCGCGCCATCGCGAGTAATCTGCACGTTTCCGTCGTCGGTGCCGACCCAGATGACCTGACCATTCTTCGGCGATTCCGAAATCGAATAGATCGTGGTGTGCATCTCCGCCGAAGAGTTATCGACAGTCACGCCGCCGGATTCCTCCTGCTTCTGCTTTTCAGGATCGTTGGTGGTGAGGTCGGGAGAGATGCGGTCCCACGACTGGCCGTGATCGCGCGAGCGGAAAAGGAATTGGGCTCCGATGTAGAGCGTTCCCTTCTCGTTGGGGCTCATGTGAATCGGCGTATTCCAGTTGAAGCGCAGTTTTTTCTCGCCGTAATTCGGCCAGGGATGGATGTCACGC
The DNA here is from genome assembly GCA_050010155.1 of Terriglobales bacterium. Classification (GTDB taxonomy): domain Bacteria; phylum Acidobacteriota; class Terriglobia; order Terriglobales; family Acidobacteriaceae; genus Acidiflorens. The sequence goes on along the minus strand of JBEKLO010000025.1, from coordinate 9,802 downwards.
ATTTCATGCGTGTAACGGTTGATGCGGCTGATCTCGCCGCCCTGCGCTTCGGCATAAATGTAGTTGGGATCGGAAGGGTCCTCGAACATCCAGAAGCCGTCGCCGCCGTACATATTTTCCCAGCGCGAATTGCTGATGCCGCCCGGATAAGACGAGTCGCCGACCCAGGCACTGTTGTCCTGCAGGCCGCCGTAGACGTGATAGGGATCGGAATTGTCGGTGCTTACGTGATAGAACTGCGAGACCGGGAGGTTCATCTGGTGCTTCCAGCGGTTGCCGCCGTCTTCACTGCGCCAGAGGCCGCCATCGTCGCCGGCGATCACGATGTTCGGATTTTTGGGATTGATCCAAACATCGTGGAAGTCGCCATGGCCAGAATTCGAGACCGCGCTGAAGCTCTTGCCGCCATCGGTGCTGAGCAGCAAGAGGAGATCGGGTTTAAAAATCTTGTTGGGATCTTTCGGATCGACGATCAAATTGCCGAAATAAAACGGACGCCAAACCATGTAATTGCTGGCGTCAAGTTTGGCCCAAGTGGCGCCAGCGTCGTCCGAGCGGTAGAGTCCCCGGCCTTTTTCCGCTTCGATGTTGGCATAGACGACTTGCGGTTTTGATTCCGCGACTTGTACGGCGACGCGGCCCCAGGGCTTCGGCGGAAGACCCTTGGCATTACTGTCGGTGACTTCGCTCCAGTGAGCTCCACCGTCGGTGGACTTAAATAATCCGCTGCCCGGACCTCCGGAGCGGAAGGTCCAGCCCTGGCGGCGGAAGTCCCACATGGCAGCGTAAATCGTTTTCGGTTCCTGCGTGCTGCGCGCGATCAGGGCGCAACCGGTGGAACCATTCGCGCCGGCCAGAACTTTCTTCCAGGTCTGGCCGCCGTCGGTGGTCCGGTAAACTCCGCGCTCGTCGTTATCGTCCCAGAGATGGCCGGTGGCGCAGGCCAACACGTCGTTGCCGTCTGCGGGATTCACGAGAATCTTGGCGATGTGTTCGCTGTCTTTCAGACCGACGTTGGTCCAGTCTTCGCCGCCATCGGTTGACTTGTAGATGCCATCTCCGACGGAGACGCTGTTGCGCACCCAAGCTTCGCCGGTGCCCACCCAGACATTTTTGGAGTTCGAGGGATCAATCGCGACGGCGCCGATGGATTGCACGTCTTCGCGATCAAACACGGGCTTGTAGGTCGTGCCGCCGTTCAGCGACTTCCACACGCCGCCGCTCGCCGCGCCCACGAACACGGTAATGCGTCCGTTTTCTTCGACGGCATCCACGGCGGCTATGCGGCCGCTCATGGTGGCGGAGCCGATGTTGCGCGCCGGCAAGCCCGAAACCGTCGCGGAGTCGAAGCGGTACGGTGCTTGCGCGGCAGACGGCAGGGCGGCGCAGAGCAAGGCAATGGCGGCGAAAGAAGAAATTAATTGCGGGAGAAAACGTGAACTCAATCGCGAAGTGGGGGCCGATCCATTCATGTTTGCAAATCCTTTTCGAGACAAAAGATTTCGATATCACCGACTGCTGGCCGCCGATTGCCAACGGCCAATTTCAGCGCCAACTGCGAGTCGGCTTATTTCTTTTCCGCGGCCGAACCTGCTCCGGGCTTGAGCGAGGCGGGAAGGGCAAAGTCCGCGGGATCGATGGTCACATTCACTTCCAGTTTCTGCACCGTGTCGGTTTGCGAATCGGGATGGTTCTTCGGTCCGCTCGAAATGGAGAACGGGAACATCACGCCAGCGACGGGCTTGTAGGACCCGAGACCGACGACGTGGTCGCGCACGGAGTTGCGGATAAGCTGCTGAATCTCCTTGCGAATCTCGATGAAGGTATCGGGATCGAGATAGTCATAAATGATGTCGCCATTTTTAAGCGTGACCTTCAGGCGGAGCGCGTCGTCGCCATCCACCACATCGTGTCCTAGATACTCGACGGTGCTGCCTTTTTCTTTGTAATCGACGAGAGGACCGTCGAAGTCGGCGTCGAGCAAGAGGTCGCGCAGGTCGTCCTCGCCCATCAACTCGGGATCTTTTTTGCCGCCGAAGGGCTGGATCTGCCAGCCTGTGGTGCCGTCGTAGGCCTGGACTTGCGTCATACCCTGGAGGGTGAATGTCTGCCGGATGAGGTCGGGACGTTGGTTTTCCTGGCCCACGGATGCAGTGAACCCTCCGCCGCCCTCGAATTTGCCGGTTATGCGGATGGTTTTGATGGCCTTGATCTTGTCGATTCCACCGCGGGCCTGGATGTTTTTGGCAATGAGTTCGTCGGCGGTTTGGGAGAACGAAAACGCACCGAAGCAGCAGACAGCAAGCAGCACTATTACGGCGTGACGCATCGAGCAAACTCCTGTTGGTGAGGGACTAAAGAACCCCGGAAAATGGGACCACAGTACTGTAAACGGTAGTAGACGTTTTGTTCAACCGAAGGTTAGCAGGCTTGAGGGCGCTTCGTGTCGGCGGACTCAAGATGCGAAACCCCACGCCGCGCGAATGAAACGGTGCGCAGAGTGGGGTTCGGAACGCCGTAGAGCGTCGCGGCTGACTTATTGGAAGAACATGTCGATTGTGGCCTTGATCGTCGACTTTCCGACAGTGGTGGTCACGGTTGCGACGGCTGGTCCGGGGACTGGGTTGGAGCACGTTTCCGTGCTTCCTGCGCAGAATCCGTTGCCTGGTCCGGTTTGCCCCAGGGTGCCGAAAGCGGTGTCGTCAGAAATGACGACGACCGTGCCTGGCGTCGCGCCGAAGGGATTGGCCCCGAAGTTGAATGGGCCGGTGTCGAGAATGTAGTTTTTCCCTTGCTTCACAACGATGGAAACGACGAGGTCGTCGGTGCTATCGCCAGTATCATCCTGGTAGAACCAAAAAACCTGACCGCAGTTAGCGGCTCCGGAGGCGTCGGCGTCGCAGTTGGCAAACGATTGCGTGTAGGCTGGCGTCCCAATCACCACGCCACCGGTTGCGATGCTCGAACAGTCGGCACCGTTTGCGTTCTGGCCGGGGAAGCAAGGCCACTCGTCATTGCCGCTACCATCCACGGGAGGCAGAACGCCAAAACCCGAGGACAGTTGCTCGAGGACGGCCTTCAATTTGGCACCTTTGTCAGGATTCACGTGATTTACGTTTACGGCCTGAATTTGTAAGTGATGTGGACTTTCTGCCAACGCTTGCTGCCCGCAAATGACACAGGCAAGAATCGCGAGAGCGAGAACCTGGAAACAGCGAGACTTCGTCATGGAACTTCCTCCATCAGAGATGCGAAGCTGGGGGTAAAAGGAGAAGGTGCTTCGTGGCGGAGAGTATGGTGCAGGTTGGCCGTGCTGTCAATCGGGATTGCAACGGAATGGCATTTGAGGTTCAAGACAAGTCAGTTTTGCTGCAAGAAAGTGCACAGAGATGGTTTGGTGGCTCGGCGGGCTTTGCCCGCCTGGAGGACCGAGGGCGGCCGTCCCTACATGAGCCTTGAACGTGCGATGATGGTTCCAATTTCCTAAGGAGCTTCTTTCTTTATGGCTGACGCATCTGCGCAGAGTTTCTCAAATCACACCCGATACGATCCGCTGTTCCACTTTTTCATTCTGCCGGTTTTCGTGATCACGCTGATCGCGAGTGTCGTCCATGCTTTCCGACGGCCGGGGCTGCATTCTGCGTGGCTGGTTGTGTTCATGATCGCGGCTCTGATGGCGGTGTTCAAGCTCAGGCTTTACCCGCTGAAGGTGCAGGACCGCGTTATCCGGCTGGAGGAACGATTGCGACTGGTGAGCTTGCTGGACCCGGCGCTGCGTCCGAGGATTGGGGAGCTTACGGAATCGCAGCTCGTGGCCTTGCGCTTCGCGTCCGACGCGGAATTGCCGGCGTTAGCTGCGCGCGCGCTTAACGAGAAGCTTGCGGCCGCGGAGATCAAAAAAGCGATTCAGCAGTGGCGCGGGGATTATTGGAGAGTTTGACTTGAATTCGGCGGGGCGGACGATTGCGTCCGCCCATCCGTGTGCTACAACGTTGCTGCTTTTTCGGTGATCAGCTTTTTTATCTTCTCTACGAATTCCTCGGTGGGCAGGTCTTCGGTTTTCTCTTTGCCTCGGGTGCGAATGTTAACCTTGTTGGCTTCGGCTTCTTTGTCTCCTACTACCAGGAGGAACGGGACTTTTTGCATGGCGTGCTCGCGAATTTTCGCGTTCATTTTTTCGTTGCGCGCGTCGACTTCCACGCGGACGCCTAACGCGCGCAGTTGCGCCGCCACTCTTTCGGCATATTCGACGTGGCGCTCGGCGATCGGGATCATGGCTACCTGCACGGGCGAGAGCCAGACGGGAAATGCTCCGGCGTAGTGCTCGATGAGCACGCCGAAGAAGCGCTCGACCGATCCGTAGAGGGCGCGGTGGACCATGACTGGTTGCTTACGAGTTCCATCTTCGGCGACGTACTCGAGGTCAAAACGCTGCGGCAGGTTGAAGTCAAACTGCACGGTCGAGAGCTGCCATAGGCGGCCGATGGCGTCGACTAGCTTGATGTCGATCTTGGGGCCGTAGAATGCGGCTTCGCCGGGAATGGTTTTGTATTCGATGTTCAGTTCTTTCAGAACTTTTTCGAGCGAGTGAGTGGCGTGATTCCATTGTTCTTCACTGCCGACGAAGTTCTTGCGGTCGTTCGGATCCCAGGTAGAAAGCTCGGTTTGAAATTTGTCGAAGCCGAAATCTTTAAGGACATCGCGGGCAAACTCGACGCAATCGGCAATTTCTTTTTCGATCTGCTCGGGAGTACAGAAGATGTGGGCGTCATCCTGAGTGAAGCCGCGGACGCGCAGCAGGCCATGCATCACGCCCGAGCGCTCGTAGCGATAGACAGTGCCAAGCTCGCCGAGGCGCACGGGGAGATCGCGGTAGGAGCGGAGGGAGTCTTTATAAATAAGGATGTGGCCGGGACAATTCATCGGCTTGAGCCGGTATTCGGCGTCGTCGAGCTCCATGGCGTCGAACATATTCTGCGCGTAGTAGCCTTCGTGCCCGGAGGTTTGCCATAGCTGCTTGCGCATGACGTGGGGAGTGTAGACGAGCGAGTAACCGCGCTTCACATACTGTTCGCGCATCCAGTCTTCCATCTCTTTGCGGATGATGCCGCCTTTGGGATGCCAGAAGATGAGGCCGGGACCGGCTAGTTCCTGGATGGAGAAGAGGTCGAGCTGTTTGCCGAGGACGCGATGGTCGCGCTTCTTGGCTTCTTCGATGCTGTTCAGGTAGGCGTCGAGATCTTTCTTGGAGAAAAACGAGGTGCCGTAGATGCGCTGCAGCTGCGGATTCTTTTCATCTCCGAGCCAGTAGGCTCCGGCGATGTTGAACAACTTGAAAGCCTTGATCTTTCCGGTCGAAGGCAGGTGCGGACCGCGGCAGAAATCCTGAAACTTGCCGGTTTTGTAGATCGAGATTTTTTCATCGGGCTTGGTGAACTGCTCGATGAAATGGCACTTCATGAAGTCGCCTTCGCCCTTGAATTTTTCTAGACCTTCCTGGCGCGGCAGGAATTCGCGCGCGTAGGGCAGGTTCTGCTGGACCAGCTCCTGCATTTTCTTCTCGATCTTCTCGAGATCTTCGGGAGTAAACGCGGTGGGGCGGTAGAAATCGTAAAAGAATCCATTCTCGGTGGCAGGGCCGTGGCCGAGCTTGGTCTCGGGAAAAAGTTCGAGAACGGCGGCAGCGAGCAGGTGCGCGGAGGAATGACGGTAGACTTCGAGCGCCTCGGGGTCGCGATCGGTCAGAATGCGCAGGTCGGTGTCTTTTTCGAGCGGACGGGCGAGGTCGATCAGGTCGCCGTTCGATTTGGCGGCTAGAGCGGCGTCGGCCAGGCGCGGGCTGATGGACTTGGCAACGTCGAGGGCGGTGGTGCCTTTCGGGACTTCTCTGGTGCTGCCGTCGGGGAGCTTGAGATGAATGCTGTCAGACATGGATTCGCCTTGTATTGTGCTGAAGGTATTAAGTTTATCATTTGGCTGCTTCTGCTACTTCAGGCGCGCCCGCTAGCGGCGTCCATTGCCCTACGTGGCGCGGGGTGCGGAATGCAAAGCTTCGATCGCGGCTTTCACTTGGGCTGAAACTTTGTCGGTGTCTTGCAGGGTCAGGCCGGCGGTGGAAATTACCTCACCTACCCGCATCTCCAGCGGTTGGCACTTGATGTGGTAGGTGTTCATCGGGAGCAGGTCGAAGGTGCCGATGAGCGCGATCGGCACGATATCGGCTTGCGCTTTGATAGCTAGAAAAAATGCTCCCGGCAGGAACGGTTGAATCTGGCCATCGCGGGTGCGGCCGCCTTCCGGAAAGATGACCAGCGGGGTGCCACCGCGCAGGCTTCGCAGCGCTGACTTGATGGAGCCGATGGAGAGTGAGGGGTTCTGCTGGTTGATGCAGACTTGTCCCGAGCGCTTCAGATGCCAGCCGATGAACGGGTAGGAGAGCAATTCACTCTTGAAGATGATGCGGAATTGAAAGGGCAAATAGACGTAGAGGATCGGAATATCGAGTGCCGAAGCGTGGGTGACGGCGTAGACGCGGGGCCGAGATGGGTCGTTCGCGGCATTCTGGCCGATGGCCATGCCGGTGACTTTCACCGGCGAGAGAATCGTCCTCATGATGAGCCAGGACCAGAGGCGGGCGAGATTGTGCTGGGCGCGGCCGTTACGCTCAAAGAGCGAGCAAAGCAGAGATAGGGTGCCAAGAGCTATGGTGTAGGACCAGATAAGCGGCGTAAGAATGAAGTACGAGCGCAGGCGGCTTGGCCAGCCGTGGCGCGTTTCGGGGTGCGCCGGGTGCTTTGCGGGCCAAGCGGGGACGGGCGCGGGGGGTTGTCCCGGCGAGCGAGGTTCGGCGCTCTCTTTTTCTGGCTCCGCCGTTGTGGCGATCTTGTTCACAGTTTTCACGTCCCCCGGCATTTACGCGGGCGGGGGCGCCCGCGCCACACGGTCTTTCTTTAGATGCGGATGTTTAGCTTTCGCATCGCTTCTCCTACAACGTAAATTGAGCCGGTAATCACGACCAAACCTTGGCTGCCGGCTCGCTTCCTTGCCTTCTCTAAGGCTGATGTTACATCTTCGGCTTCTTCGATATCGGTGGCGGCGGTTACGCGCGCTGCTGCCTGCCGAATTTCGTTGGCGCTGGCCGAGCGTGGGTTATTGGCGTGGGTCACGATTACGTGGTCGGCGATCGGAAACAGAATCTCGGTCATTTCCTGTACTGCCTTGTCTCGCATCACGCCAAATACCATGGTGATCTGACGCGGGTTTTCGGCGTTCTGGTATGCGGAAAGGGTCGAGCGTAGCGCCCAGGCTCCCGCTGGATTGTGCGCGACATCGAGCACATACTCGGGATCATCTCCGGCGGCTGGGACTACCTGGAAACGGCCCGGCCAATGTGTCTGCCGGATGCCTTGTGCGACCGTCTCGGGTGTGATCTGAGCAATTGCCGGATTTTCTATTTGGTCTTCTATCTGTTGGCCGTGCAGTTCTACGGCTGCGGCTATAGCCAACGCCAGGTTGCGCAGCTGATGACGGCCCACGAGCGGCGACTGGACCTGGATTTGTTTACCCATCACGTCGAGCGGATAGCGCTGCCATTCACCACCGGATGCCCACGGATCGCTCTTGGGTGACACGGGCGGGACATAGGGTACGGCGTTGACGGCGCGCGCGCCGGCATCGAGGATGGCGTTTCCGATCACGTCGTTGGCTTCGGGTAGTTGCGGCAAGGTCACGACGACTCCGCCGGGACGGATGATGCCTGTTTTTTCGCGCGCAATTTCGGCGATGGTTTCGCCCAGATATTTTTGATGATCGAGCGCGATGTCGGTGATGATGCTGAGGCGGGGATCGACTACGTTGGTCGCATCCAAACGACCGCCCATGCCGACTTCCAGGACCACTATGTCGGGACGGCTGCGGGCGAAATACTCAAAGCCCATGGCGGTCAGCATCTCGAAGAAGCTGGGATGCCAGGGCAGATCGCCCTCGGTGACCAGGCGTTCGGCGGTGCGGTCGACCACGTCGTGGAGCATGGCGAAATCGTCGTCGGCGATGGAATGGCCATTGAGGCGAATGCGCTCATTGATGCGCACCAGATGCGGCGACGTGTAGAGGCCCGTCTTTAGTCCGGAGGCTTGGAGGATGGAGGCCAGAGTGGCGGCCGTTGAGCCCTTGCCGTTGGTGCCGGCAATGAGAACTGTGGGGAAGCGATTTTCCGGATGTCCGAGGGCCGACAGCAGGACGCGCATGTGCGCCAGATCGAACTTGTGGGACGGCGTCTGCGCCAGCTCGTGGCCCAACGCGTACATCTGCGCGACTGCGGTTTCGTAGTTCGCCATCAGCTATGAGCTCTCAGCTGTCAGCCATCAGCTCTCAGCCATCAGTTTCAATCTTTGTTGCCGGGGTATCCAGAAAAGCGCACTTAAGGGTCAAACCTTGCACTGAATAGGGAAAACTGAGAGCTGACAGCTGAGGGCTGCCTTATGCCGCCTGCACCATGAAATCCAGAGCCCTTGCTATGTATGCCTTCAGGTGTTTGCGCGGGACTACGGCGTCGAGCATCCCGTGCTCCAGCAAAAACTCGGAACGCTGGAAACCTGGGGGCAGCTTCTGCCGGATCGTCTGCTCAATTACTCGCGGGCCGGCAAAGCCGATCAGGGCGCCGGGTTCGGCGATGTTGAGATCTCCGAGCATGGCAAACGATGCGGTGACTCCGCCGGTGGTCGGGTCGGTCAGGACCGAAACGTAGGGGACTCGCGCCGCGTCTAAACGCGCGAGCGCGGCGGAGATCTTGGCCAGTTGCATCAGGCTGATCACGCCTTCCATCATGCGGGCGCCGCCTGACGCGGAAACGATGATGATAGGCGTACGCACGGCAATCGCCTTCTCGATGGCGCGGGTGATGGCTTCGCCGACGACGGCTCCCATGCTGCCACCGATGAAGGAATATTCCATCGAGCTTACGATCACGGGGCGGCCGTTGAGTTTGCCGTGCGCGTTAATGATGGCGTCTTTCAGGCCGGTGTCCGCCTTTGCCTGCTTCAAGCGCGAGGAGTACGCCTTCAGGTCGACGAACTTCAAGGGGTCGGTCGAGATGAGGTTGCCGTCGAAAATTTCGTATTGATTATTGTCGAGAAGCTGCGCCAGGCGGGTGCGGGCATCAATGCGGAAATGTTTGTCGCACTTCGGGCAGACGTTGAGATTCTCTTCCAAATCCTTTTTCCAGATAATCTGGCGGCAGCCGTCACACTTTACCCACAATCCCTCGGTGCGGACTTTCTTCTCGCCTGAGGTGTCGAGTTCGCCGGATTGTCGCTTGAACCAGGTCATTTGGAATTTGTAATCTCGTAATTTGTAATTTGTAATTTAAAACCAAAACTCAGCACGAGGGTTCAAAGACTACTAATTTTCAAATTACCAATTACAAAATTGCAAATTATCGTGCAACGCAGCGTTTTCCGCGAACCGTTCTACATTCTACAGCTTATTGCGGATTCGCTGTGTGCGATTGGAAAGGAGCGCTTTCAATGGGATGGCCGTTGGGCGAGAAGGTTTGAATTTCAGCTCGCGCTTTCGGCAAACTGTTCGGATACTTTTCCTGCTGGAACTTGATCAATTTCTCTCGCACCAGACAACGCAGATCCCAGGCCTTCGAGGAATCTGACGCGCTCGTCAAGGCTCGAATCTGCATGCTGTGTTCGGAGGCGTCGCTGACCTGGAGCACGCAAACTTTCCCGTCCCACAAAGGGGTCGATTCGAGGATGCGGCGAAACTCCTGGCGCAATTCTTCGACGGGAACGGTGTA
>JBEKLO010000024.1:0-40481 GCA_050010155.1 Terriglobales bacterium | reverse complement strand
TTGGTTGGAAAAAGGCCTGCCATTCTGTGCTGGTCGAGAGCAAGGTGTCGCGTGCAGATTTTCTCGCCGATCGTGACAAGCCTTTCCGGCAAAAGCCGGAGATCGGTGTCGGCTGTGAGCGCTACTACCTGACGCCCCGTGGTCTGCTGCGCGCCGAGGAACTTCCCAAGGGATGGGGGTTGCTTGAGGTCTGCGGACGGGAGATCGAACGAGTGAAGGCGTCCGCAAAGAACCTCCGTTCCGAGATAGGCTTCCGGAACGAAATGAATTTGCTCCTCGCGAGCTTGCGGCGAGTCGAAATCCGCATTGAGCCCGAGAGCATTACTGATTTCCTCAAGTGGAAAAACCGCATGGCGGAGTACAACCGAGGAACCCTGCCCGAAGGACTGGTTGCCGCGGAAGAGGAAGCCAACGGATTCCTGCTGGAGACAGCGGGCCACTAAGAGGACAGGATTCCTCCCGGAAAAAAAGAAACCGGGCGGTTGGGCCCGGTCTCGAAGGCGCCGATGGCGATGCGTTTACACTGCCAACCGGCGCAGGCTGGCTCGTAGAATTGGCGGACGCGGTTGACGTCCGCTTGTGCGCCTCGCGCCAGCAAAGCGTTCAGAAGGAGCGGAGACATAATAGAAAGTGCAACTTTGGGGCCAGTGTCAGATTCCGTGCAACGGTTTCTAGAGTTAATGCAACTTAAAGACAATAAAGCGGTTGGTCGCTTACCGGTGTGGAATTGACGCGGCCTGCTAACCGGAATCGCTCCCCAGGAGTGCTCAAATTTATGCACAGTCTCTTCAGCGGCGCCTACCTTTGGCGAGCGTCGCAAAACCATCTTTCAGGGAAGAGAGTAAGATTGTATAATCCTGGCAAAAGAATTCCAGTCGCTGGGCCAAGTCTGCTCTAGGGGTAAAGTGTTGAATGGCGAATGGAAATCCGGAACCTGAAGACAAGCGATTGATTGAAAAAAATCCGGCAAAGAGGCCTTATACGAAGCCCACTTTCCGCTTTGAGCACGTATTTGAGACGCAGGCGCTAGCCTGCGGGAAAGTTAGTACGCAGAACCAGTGCCATATTAACCGCAAAACGTCCTAGCCAGCCTCTCAGCGCGTTCCCACGAAGCCTACTCTCGATGAGCCTATTTCCAAATCCAGTGGGGACGTCGAATTGCCACGCCCTCTACTTGAGGCCGCTCTGCGTCAACTTTACGGCGCAATAAAGGTTGGCTCCGCAGGTTGCGGCAGTGCCGCTCGTCGCCAGAGTCGAGAAGTAAATGCTCTCCGCCTGCGCAACCCCGCTGGCATTGTTGTCGATGGCAAAGCCCGTCGTACCGCCCTGGTAGCCCGTGGCAGAAGCCGTGGCCGCGTCGGTGGCGCTGGTAAGTTGCGTGGTAACGTTCCACATCGTGACAACGTTGGATCCAGTCGTCCCGCCAGCATAATCTCCTGAGCCAACGAAGATTCGGTCCGTGGTCCCGTCATAAAACTCGGTAATCGGCGAGCAGATTCCGGTCTTAGTACCTGGATTTACATTCTTGTTTGCCCCCATAACGGGGGTCGTTAGGGCCAAACCGCTGGTCGCATTGAAACCGATCGCAAACAGATCCTGAGCTGTTGCAGTCGTGTCGGTGCCGCAACTGTACAGAGTGGACGCGGGGTTGGTCCCATAGGCAGGCCCGTAATTGTAATAGTTGTTATCGAAAGCTCCGTAGTTCAGGTACACATTTGGAGTTGTACCCAGGGGGCCCAGAGGAACAAACACAGCCGAAGCCAAGCTGGTGGGCAGTTGCGCCACCGAAGTGTCCCCATTCTTGTCGTCCGTGGAGAACACGTAGACCCAGCCGTTAAAAGCGTCCAGGAGAGGCGCGGAAGCGGCGAATCCTTTTTTGCTGGCGGCGTAGGTGTACGACGCTGCCAGCGTGAAACTGGACGCTCCCACCGTATAGGCGTAGATCTTGCTGGAATCGGTGACGAAGACCTCGTTTAGCACTTCATCGTAGACGGGTCCGCTCATGTAGGCGCCGATACCCGCATTTACAGTGATGCAATAATCGATGGCGGGAGTGCCACTGAAGATGTTCGAGATGCGGTAAAGAATTCCGTTATCGGCGGCGACATAGCCGCTGTCGCTCGCATAGTCAACATACATGTCGGAATCACTGTCGCCATCCGAACTCGCTGTGCACCCCGCCGCCGTGGTGTAGCTAAGGGTAACGTCGCAGGAACTGCCCGCTGGAGTACAAGCTCCACTCGTCGACACGGTGCCGTTCGGGGCCACTGAACCTGTCGTGGCGTTGGTGCCCTGTCCAGTGCCGGTAGCCCAGGTAGTTACGTGGAGAACGACGGGATTCGCATTCTCGAGCCACGCAATCTTTGTGCCGTCGAGCGAAACTGTGGGTGAAAGAGCTGAGCCCGACGCCCCGATAGCGTAAGAAAACAGAAACGTGGGAGCAGTGCCGCACAACCCCAAGGGCGTGCCAGAGTAGAGATTCGTCAAGCCGACCAGATTGGCCTGTGTGCCCACCTTCGGGGCTGCGGTATCCGTATACACCACAAAGTCACTGCAACTCGGCGGCAAACCCGGGTTTAGAGTGTACTTCGCCGGACTCTCTCCCACTGCCATGCCCCCCGTCCCACCGAGCGAAACCGCCCAGTCGACCTTGGAGTTGACGGTTGAACTACCCCCAGGTTGGAGATCACCCAACTTCCCACGTTCTTGCGTCGGCAACTCTTCTGTATCTGCTGCGTAACCGCTCTCGTTCAACCCAGCTTCATTCAACCCAGTGCCGGCCGCTGCCCGCACTTGATTGCGGCGTTCCCTGATGTAATGCAGCAGAATGTTATTCAGGAAGCGCGGGTCGTTGCGGACCTTCAGCATGTCTTCCACCGACCCGTTGCGGGTGTAGATGACATGCTGTGTGCTCCAATCCTCAGGAACGCCGAAATGCGGCGCGGCTGGAGTGGGAATTGGGAGCGCATCTTGCGCGCATATCGTCCCCGTCATCAGCAACAGCATACCGACGCAGGGAAGAGCTCCTTGCGCAAACCGGAAGACACGGCCCATGGCTCGCCCTCGAAGAATATGGAAGATTTCAGGTCATTATACGCAAGCGGCTCTACCATCATCTAGTGACTTTAGGGGACCGACTGGAGAATTCGAACGAGAATGCGAACGCTGGCTGGAGCAAACTACCGAAGTCGGTCTGAGTTGCGTCGGCTGAACTGGTCGCCGGAAGACTCGAGTCTCGTATCAGGGCATCGCTTCAGCGATGCCATTAGTCATTGGAGTGAGATGCCCCTTTAGGGGCCGTACACCGAAAGTCGACTCTCTCCGCCAGCCGACGCTACATTTCCCGCCGGCCTTCCATCGCCTTGAGCATGGTGACTTCATCGGTGTATTCGATATCGCTGCCCACCGGAATCCCCATGGCGATCCGCGTGACGCGCAGTCCCTGCCGCTTCAGTTGCTGCGCCAGGTACGTCGCCGTCGCTTCTCCTTCCACCGTGGGATTGGTCGCGAGGATGACTTCCTCGATCTCGCCACCCCCGACGCGGCTGATCAGGTTCGCAATGCGCAACTGTTCTGGACCCACCCCGTGCAAGGGCGAGATCGACCCGTGCAGCACGTGGTAGACCCCGTTAAAATGCCGCGTCTTTTCGACCGCGGCGATGTTGGTCGGTTCCTCGACCACGCACACGAGCTTTTGATTGCGCGTGGGACTGCTGCAGTACACGCACGGATCGACGTCGGTAATGTTGTTGCAGATCGAGCACAAACGCAGCTTCGCCTTGACGTCGCGAACCGCCGACGCCAGCGCCTCGGCATCATCCGCACTCGACCGCAGAATATGAAAGGCGAGTCGCTGCGCGCTCTTGTTGCCGATTCCCGGCAGCTTCTTGAGCTCGTCAATCAGCCGGGTCATCGGTTCAGCAAAACGAGACATAGGGATATTTTTGTAATCTTGTAATCGGGTAATTTCGTAATTTGAAGAACCTCTGAAAGCATTGTCATCCCGAGCGGAGCGAGGGATCTGCAGTTTGGAGCGAGCAAATCCTCCGCCGGCTCTTCAAATTACAAAATTACAAAATTTCCAAATTACAACATCCCCCCCAGTCCACCCAGCATTCCGCCAACGCTCGATTGCATCGCCTGATCGATTTTGCGGCTGGCTTCGTTCAGCGCCGCCATCACCAGATCCTGCAGCATCTCGACGTCCCCGCCCTTCACCGCTTCCGGGTCGATCTTGATGGCGAGCACTTGCTTGCGCCCATCCATTTTGACCGTGACCGTGCCGCCGCCGGCCGAAGCCTCGACCACGGTCTGCTCCATCTTCTTCTGCAGCGTTTCGTACTGCTGCTTGGCCTGCGCCATCAATTCCTGCAAATTGAATCCAGACATAAGAGAATTTGTAATGGGTGATTTGTGATTTGTAATTTAAGACCAAACGATTCGCACAACACGGATTTGGCTGTTCAATTACAAATTACAAATTACCAAATTACAAATTGCCTCATCCTTTCTCCCGATAATCAATCACGGTGCGAATCTCGGCCCCAAACCTTTCCTTCATGCGTTGCACGATCGGGTCTTGTTCAGCGCGGCTGCGCGCGCTGCCGTTGGGTACAGAAGAAGACGAAGACGAAGACTTGCGTGCCGCGGCGACCGTCTGCGCCGTTCCACCCGGTTCGACCAGCATCTTGATCGGTCTTCCGGCACGGCCGCTGGCGGCGGCGCTGGCGACGCGTCGCGCGTCGGAGGTAAATGACATCTCGATCATCGTGCTGGAGGCCGCAACTCTCGCGGTCAGCGCATTTCCTTCCAGTCTCCACTCCGCGTTTTCCAACAATGAAACCAGCATTTGCTGGTTGCCCAGCGCGTTGAGAACGGCGTCGCGCAGAGACTCGGCATTCACTTCAGCCCTGGTTTCGACAGCCGTTTCCCTCCGGGCAACGGGCAGCGCTTCGGACGCAGGCAGTTCCGCAATGGCCGGCGCGGCCGATCCCATGATGACGACGTTAGCGCCCGACGCGCCCGACAACTGTGTGGCGCGGACGCCTTCACCCGCGAAAGCTGCGCGATCTCCGGAAGCCTCCGCTTTCGGCGTACCCTTACGCGCCGAGTCCGCCGCAAACGGCGACACGGAATTCGATCGCGCGGATGTGACCGGCTCCGTGCGTCGCATGTCCGTCTGCGCCGCAATGTTCTTGACGATCCCTGGCCGAGTTGCGGGCGCCACCGCTGCATCGCTCAACAACTGCTCAATCGGCAGCAACCGTTGCGCGTGCGCCATTTTCAGCAAGCCCAGTTCAAGGTGAAAGCGCTGCTCCTGCCGGTATCCAAGTTCTCCATGCGTGCGCAGCATGATCTGCAAATGCCGCGTCAGGTCTTCCTCGCTGAACAGATCGGCGATGCGTCCCACGCGCGCTCGCTCATCGGAAGAAATCTGCAGCAAGCCCGAGTCCTTGCCCGCGATCTTCGCCACCGTGACGTTTCTGAGAAAGCGCACGAGTTGCCGTGCGAAGTGCGTAGGACTGTGTCCTTCGCCGATCAGTTCGTCCACCAGCACCAGAATTTTGTCGCTCGAGCTTTCTGCCACGGCCTGCATCACGGTTTCAAGCGCCGCCGCCGGAGCCGACCCGATCAAACTCCGAACCGAATCAGCGGTCAGGTGGTCGGACGTGGAAGCGATGGCCTGGTCAAGAATCGAGAGTGCGTCGCGCATCGATCCATCGCCCGCTTCCGCCAGCAGTGCCAGCGCGTCCTCGTCGGCGGGGATCTCTTCTTTCGTGACGATGTCGCGCAGTTGTCCCATGATGGCGTCGAACTTCATCGCGCGGTAACTGAAGTGCTGGCAGCGCGACCGGATCGTCTGCGGAATATCTTCCGGCTGGGTCGTGGCCATCATGAAGATGACGTGGCTGGGAGGCTCCTCCAGCGTTTTAAGCAGCGCATTGAACGCCGCGTCCGTGATCTGGTGCGCTTCATCGAGAATATAAATTTTGAAGCGATCGCGCGCCGGGCGGTAGCGTGCAGCCTCCCGCAATTCGCGAATTTCGTCGATGCCGCGATTGGTGGCCGCGTCGATTTCAATCACGTCGACAGAATTGCCGTTACGAATCTCGGTGCAGGAATCGCAAATACCGCAGGGCTCGAGCGGTGGCTTCCCCGTCGTTTCATTGGTAGAGCGGCAGTTCAGCGCCATCGCCAGAATGCGCGCCACCGTCGTCTTGCCGATCCCCCGGTGTCCGCTGAATATATACCCGTGCGCGATACGCTCCTGCGCGATGGCATTTTGCAGCGTGCGCGTGACATGCTCCTGGCCGATCACCTCAGAAAATTTCTGCGGCCGGTATTTGCGCGCCAGGACCTGGTAGCTCATCGGAATTTCTGATTATACAGTCTCACCCGCAGCCGAGTGATGAGCGCAACCACGGAAGTGGGTCAGTCTAATTTGGTTTGAAATGGCTTGGCCGCCGTGGAATTTAAGACCTTCGTGGCACTTTGTGTCCTTTGTGGTTCAGGGTTTTTGGGGGAGCATCATCAACGTGAGTCACCGCCCGGCGATGTCGGCGCTTGCATGCCTTCCGCAGCCGGGGTACGCTCATAATCGCGTTCTTACCGTAAATATTGGAGAAGTCGCTTATGCAACTAAGAATGAGCACACGGGCGTTGGAGGGCGTGATGATCGTGGATTGCAGTGGCCGCCTGATCTTTGGCGAAGAATCGGCCAGCTTGCGCGACATGGTCAAGAAACTGCTCTCCGACAACCCCAGGCTGGTCATGAATCTGCGCGAAGTGAACCATATCGATAGCGGCGGCCTCGGCACCCTGGTTTCGCTGTTCACCACTGCCCGCAATGCCGGCGGCGCGGTAAAACTCGCCAGCCTCAGCAAACGCGTGGGCGATCTGCTCCAGGTCACCAAGCTGCTCACAATTTTTGAAGTGTTCGACGACGAGGATGCCGCCGCTCGCTCGTTTAATGTCGCTTAATTTGCGTCCGACAGCTCCAGGAACGACGAACTCATGGCCGGTGGGTTCCCATTCTGCACGTCCGTGAGCACCAGCGTACGAACTGCCCCCAGCGCTCCCGGGTTGATGGGCTCGGCGATGATCGGGGTCAGGCTCCCCGATTGTGTAACGTACACCGTGAAGCCCGGCGGGGGTTGGTCATTGTCGGGGTTGTAGACAAGGAATACGTATTTGCTCGCCTGCGTGTAAGCCAGACCCTGAATCGCAATGGGTGCCACAGGTCCGTTGCTCGGGTTCAATTCGATGTAAACATCCACCGTGGGTCCGCTCGGCGAGGCATGGATGACGCGGAATCCAACGTCGGCTGCCGGCGGCGTGGGGGTGTTGTCAGGAATCGATAAGAGCACAACGTTGCTTCCATCTGTTCCGGTCTTGGAAAACCCAGTCGCCACCACGCTATAGTCCACTGACGCGCCCAAACCCAGCGTGGACGTGAAAACCTCGGTGCTCGTTCCCGTCGCAAACGCTTCCAGCGTGTCATTGCCCGAGGGCACGCTGGTGTAGCCCGGTTGATTGGGCAGAACTCCGAGGAAAGAGATGTCGACAAAATCCTGGCTACCGTTGATGTCGACATCCATTGCGCCCGCGTCCTCAATGGCATGGACGAAACGCACCCGCGCCGGACCCGTGTTCCCGCAACTGGCGGCGAAGATGCTCAAGAACGCCAGGGCGAAGCACGCCAGAGCGACGAACAACGCCGACATGAACCTTAGGGACAGGGCTTTCGACCAGCGCGACATCTATGTCTTTTCTCCGAAGCGCAGTTTGATGGCGACAAAAAAGGATTCTAGCAGTTTGTAAGATGCTTCGCCGGGCTCTGCTCGCCGCCCGCTCGTGATCAACCGGCTAGACCGCGACTAATTCAAATCGTCCAACTCCACAAATCGCGGATTCAGTTCCTCGACACCTTGTTGGTCCGTCAGGATCAGGGTACGAATCGAGCCCTCGTTCGGGCCGCCAACCACGAACGTCTGTTGAAAGATCGGGGTGGTGCTTCCGGCCGGACATACGTACGCCGTGTATCCGCTGCCGCTGGTGTTATAGGGTTCCGGTATGTACTTGCTCGTCTGCTCGTAAGCAAGGCTGCCGATCGTAGCCGGAGGCGTTAGAGTCTGCACCCCCGACTTCTGGATGTAAATATCCAAGGCGCCGGGAGAGTCCGGCGAGGCATTAATCACGCGGAAATTGATGATGCCGTTGGGCGGTTCCCGGTTGTCGTCAGGCGGATTCAAGATCACAACGTTCTCGCCCTCAAAGCCCGTATCAAATCCCGTCGCCACCACCGTGTATTGCCTCCCGCCGGGCAGTATGACGTTCGGCCGGTTGAAGGCCACGGTCGAGCTGCCCGCCAGCAATCCTTGGATCGTGTCCCGGCCTTCCGGCACGACCGTATAGCCCGATGCCGGCTGCAATTCGGTGAAAGCGACGTTGGTGAAGTACTTCGTACCGTTGACATCGATATCCAATGCCCCGGCGTCCGGGATGGCATGGACAAAACGAACCTGCGTTTGATTGTTGGAATTACAGCTCGCGGTAAGGATACCGAGGGCGGCAATCGCCGATGCCAGAAGCAGGGCCTTTAACAAACGGAACATCTCGATTCTCCCAAGGGTCGCTTCGCTGGTGAGCAAGGAGGATTTTAGCAGCTTGGCAGGTGGTGCGCCGGGCCTCGGTCGAGGCCCGGTTCCTTCTTCTGATGTTGCGGCGAGACGCTCGGATCGGCCGCGCCTCCGGCAATCAATGGAGGTCAGACAGGATTTGAGGGCTGGAATCAAAGCCAGTCGCGGTAGAGTTATCCGTCAGAACAATGGTACGAATCGAGCCGTAGGCTGCGCTGCCGAAGTTGTCGACCGGGAAAGTGAGGATCGGGGTCCCTGCTGCCACCGTACACACGTACCCCGTCCAACCCGTGTTATTGGAGTTAAAGCTTTGAGGTTCATACCCGCTCGTCGCGGTAGTGGGCGCTGAAGGAGACGTGATAGTCGCGGTAAGGGCTGATTGGCTGTTAACTCCCGGCCCTTGGCCGTTGGAGTTGTTCGCCAAGATATAAACATAGACAGTGCTGGGCGAGCTGATGGCTGCATCAATAATTCGGAAACTCACCTGGCCGTTTGCTGGCTCCGTGTTGTCGTCCGCTGGGGACAAGATTACAGGCTCGCTCAGCGTCCCGGTCGCAACCACTGTGTACTCCGACCCCGAGCCCAGGTTAACGTTGCTCGCGGTGAATTGCTCGGTGGTCGTGCCGGATATCGTACCTTCGATCGTGACATTGCCCGAAGGCACGGGCCGATAGCCTGACGAGGGCTGGTAGCCGGGGAATGTCATCTCGGTAAAGTCCCTCCCCGAGTTGAAGAAGATATCCATTTCAGGCGATCCCGAGATCGCATCAACAAAGCGAACCTCCGTATTACTGGAGTTGCAGCTGGTAGTGACGAGGCCCACGGCGCCAAGCGCCAATACAAAGGCCAACGTAAGGGGCAGGGTTTTCAGCACGAGACGCATAGATTCTCCAATAAGTAGTTTAGGTCGTTAGTAAAAATATGGGATGCAATATCGTAATCCCAAGTTTTACGGACATCTGTAAAAATTTGTATCGGTGAATCTTAGGTTAACATGATTTCCCGGTGCAGCATGGCCTCGGAACCGGCAAACCCAATCAAGGCGGAATGCCCGGAAGAATCACGCCGCAAAATCGGAACGGGGATGCGGCCGAAGAGTAAGCATGAGGAAAAAGACGAAAATAAAAGTAAAGACAAAGATTAAAGAGACAAAGTCTAAAGAAACAAAGATTAAAGAGAACGACAAGCGCGTGCGCATCATCCGCTGCATTCGCGCTTTGCCGTCCGGAACCGTGTCGAGTTACGGAGCAATCGCAAAAGCTGCCGCCTGGCCCGGAGCCGCTCGCCAGGTCGTTCGCATTCTGCGGCAAGTTCCCGGATTGCCCTGGCATCGCGTGGTCGGCGCGGGCGGTGCCATCAGGTTGCCCGGAGAAGGCGCCGCCGAACAGAGATTTCGTCTCCGCATGGAAGGTGTCACGTTCAGAGGAGCCCGCGTGGATATGAAGCGCCACGAGTTTCGCTTTCGCCGATAGCAGTTAAGTTTGGCTTGAGAGTCAGTCGGTCGTCAGCCGCCAGTCGTTGGCAAACCCGCGAACGACCACCGACCCGCGAACGACCAACGACTGATCTAGCTCGGCAAGTTTCCTTCCAGCAAATCAAAAATCCGCTCCGCCGGACAGCGCAACCCGATATAGAAGCTCCCAAACAGCGCATAAACGGCGCTGACGTGATCAAAACGCATCTCGTAGATCAGCTTCTTGAAAACCAGCGGATCGTCGGCAAACAGGTCAACCCCCCACTCCCAGTCGTCAAATCCGATCGAGCCGGTGATGATCTGCTTCACTTCTCCCGCATAGCGCCGTCCGACCAGGCCGTGTTCATTCATCTGCCGTTGCCGCTCCTCCATCGGAAGCGTGTACCAATTCTTCTCTTCGCCGCGCCGCCGATCCATCGGATAAAAGCAGACATACCGGTTCGGAGGCATCGCCGGAAACAGCCGCGGCTTCATCGCTTCTTTCTGGCGAGCGATGGTTTCCGCAATCGCCTTCTTCCATTCTTCCGAGTGTGGTTCCACCCCGCGTTCGGCGAGCGCCTTGTAGGTCTTCAGCGAAGATTCGTACAGCCCCAGCTCAATCACAGACAAGTACGAAGTCGTGGGTTCGAAGAAATCACTCAGCCGAAGCCTTCCCAGGTCGAGCTCTGCCTGATTCAGTTGATCGAAACTCGGCCGGAAATGGATCAGCATGAGGTCGCCTTTGTGCCCGAGCAATGAGAAGAGCGCGGATTGGCCCTCGGCTCGGCTTTCCATCTCGCCCAGCAGTTTCGCGGCCTCGGCGGCGATCTCGCGGCGGACGTTCTCGGCCGTCGAACGCCATGCGGTCCAGCGGAAACGCATCATCTGGTGAAGCGTGGCGTAGCCTTCGAGCGTCAGCGGCACGGCGGGGAGTTGCGCGGCGGCAACCGGGAGAGTTTCGGGATGAATAGGATTCATGGATTTACCCTGGCAGCTATTGTAATCAATCGGGTCATCGGGCCATCGGGTGATCGCGTCATTGAAAGTCAAAGGCATTTTGAACTCAGATGACCCGATGACCCGATCACCCGATGACCCGATGCTCCCCGCGGGGTATCCTGGCCGACACCGTCCGCGGATTGCTCCAGTATGCACCGGTGTGCTACAAGTGCGATATATGCGCAAATGGATGAACGAGCGGTTGAAGCGCCGCAAAAAGACAGGAAGCGGCGCTGCCAAGGACGCCGGCAATGCGCCTGCTCCGGAGCCCCTGCAGCCGAGATTCTACGATGATGAGCCGGCCGCGCCGGCCGCCTTGCCTACCATTGCCCCTAACGTTGCCCCCGTTAGCGTTCCCGTGGAACCTCCAGCAGCCGAGTCCCACCGTCCGTCAAGACGGGAACCTGAGCTTGATTCGCAGCCAGTCTCGACGCCAGTCGCGGCGTCCGAACCCGCGGAACCGAAACTACGCCCGTCGCGGCGTCGTCGCAGCCGCGGAGGTCGTGGCGGAGCTCGCCCGCGTACGGCAGCCGCAGTAGCGGAGAGTCCCGCGGCAGAAGCATCCGCCACAGAAGTATCCGGAGAATTGTCCGCCACAGAAGCGTCCACAGCTCCATCCGCCGCTCCGGAGCCAACGATTGCGGAGATGTCGCGCCCGGCTTCGGTAGCAGTGCAGGCGGTGCCGGTTCAATCCTCTGCGGCGCCCGTTCGCCCCAGCAAAGGAACAGTCGTGCTGGCGATCGGGTTGCCGGGCTCGGGGAAAAGTTCGTGGTTCAAGCGGCACAATATTCATCCGCTTTCGAGCGATCTGCTGCGCGAACTGCTTTTCGATGACGCGCAGGAGCAGCGTTTTCAGGATCTGGTATTTTCGAACCTGCGTTCCATGCTGAAGGCGAGGTTGATTGCCCGTCGCCCCATGAACTACGTGGATGCGACGAATCTTACGCCTCATGACCGCCATAGTTGGATCAAGCTGGCCAAGGATTACGGCTACGATGTCCAGGGTGTGTTCTTCGATGTTCCGCTGGAGATTTGTGTGGAGCGGCACCAACGCCGTGGCCGCGCGGTCCCGGAAGATGTCATGCGCAAGATGGCTGGCAAATTGAAGCCTCCGACATTTGAAGAAGGCTTCTCAAAGATAACGGTAGTGCGTGTGAAGCAGAAAGAAGCAACGGCCGGGTAGGAACGGGTGAACCGGTCGCTGGTAGCTAGTCGTTGGTCGCTAGCGGGTTTGCGAACGGCGAACGACGAACGACGAACGGCGAACGACCGATTCAACCTTTCAGATACGGCAGCAGTTCTCGAAACGCAGGCGCCCCCGACGACCGCAGCAACTCGTAGATCATCATTTCGGTGGAGGAGAGAATGGCTCCCGCCGCGCGCATGCGATCCAATCCAATCCGCCAGTTCAATTCTGTCCGGGAGCTGACGGCGTCCGAAGCCACATGCACCAGATAGCCTTCCCGCAGCGCTCCGAGTGCAGTCTGCATCACGCAGATGTGCGTTTCCATGCCGCACAGCAGTGCAGTCGTCCGGTGACCGGGCAAGCGCTTCAGCAAAGAACAGAACACATTGCTGCCGAAGCAGGAGAACATCGTCTTGTCGATCGGAGGAGTATCCGGCAATAAGGACGCAATCTCGGGCACGGTGTTGCCTAGGCCCTTGGCATATTGGGTCGTAACCAGCGCCGGGATCTTCAGAATTCCCGCCAGGCGAATCAGCAACTGCACATTGCGCACCAGCCGTTCTTTTTCCCAGATCGGCGGCAGCAATTTCTCCTGCATGTCAACGACGATGAGAGCGCAGTGCTCGGCCTCCAGCGGACGTCGCGCCATTTCTTCGTAATTGCTCTCTATGGTCGTAATATTTCCCGTCGCAACTGTTCCGTTCAAAATCCCGCTGCTAGTCATGGCAACTCCTTAATCGTGGCGTCCATTCACAACAGATTCTAACGCGGGACATGAAGTGATGGTGAGCAGTCGAGAGCCGCGTCAACAATGCCGGCTCAACAATGGTGGAAGGGGTAGATGTCCCAGCGCTCTCCGCGAGTCCTCTGCGCCCTCCGCGTTAAGCTTTTGCTCCCAGAAGAAATGATTTAGAATTCAAAACAGAGCCCGGTCGTTCAACGGTAGGACTGCAGCCTCTGGAGCTGCGTATCGGGGTTCGAATCCCTGCCGGGCTGCCAACCCACACTTTTTCAATTCCAGTCATTCAGAGGCGCAGCCGACGGGTCGGTCAGGGCGATCAGTTTTCCCAGTGGATAGTCGGCTTGTGAAAGCGGTGTCTCAGGCTCGGGGTTGACGATCGCGAGCACGTCGCCGCTGCGAATTCCCCGAATGAGCAGGCGGTCACCTTCAATGGCAACGACTCGGTATTTCTCATCGAAGATGGACATCCTTTTTCCCATGTAGTGGTTGGATGCTCAATTTCGTGTCGGCGATTCGTATCGACAGTCGTGGGCCAGTTCGCGGCAAAGGATCGCGGCAAGCTTGACAACGGCAGGGGATGAGAATAAGATCAATAATGAGTAAGTAACCTGTTCTTACTCTTCCTCTTATTTAGCCAACTGAAAATTAGTCTCCTATTCGATTGCTCGAAAGCAGTTGGAATAAGCACCGCCGGTCCGCTGGGGATCAACACGATTCCAAACCCAAGCCGATCTGCCTGTTACCAGCGATACCGGAAGGAAACATGAAAAATATCAAATTTGTTGTGAAAGTGAACCGTGGCGGCGCGCATGTTCCGCAATACGTGCTGCGGATTGACCGGCTTCCCATCCAAACAACAACCAATCGCAAGCTGGCCCTGGTCATGGGGAGATTTACCGCCGAAGACGCGGTCAAATCCATGCAGAATTCCCACTGCAGCCCAGAGTTAGTATCCGTCCGAGTGACAGCCTAGGCTTATAAAGCCGCACCTGCCGCAAGCAGTGGCGATTGGAACCCAAAGTCATGCATAAACGTGAATGTTCGATGTGTGGTGGTGAGTTGGTTCTCGCGGTGCGTGGGAACCAGGCGCCGTCGACTCACGCTCCAGGCCTGGTGACCAGTGCGGTTACCAGTTGGAGATGCGGCACTTGCGGGTCCGCCTTTTCCGCCGCGCAACTTCGGGAAGACAAGCGCGGCCGCTTAAAAGCCGCCACTAGCGCTTGATCCTTTAGCAGAACGATCCTTCTACCAAGTCAAGTACAGAGTATTCTTGTAGGGCGCGGCATCATCTAGTGCCCGACGCCATCAGTTCGCCGGTTTCTCCCCGCGCACAGCCGGCGACGTCTTCCGAATCATCTCCAAAAGAACCACACGGTCAGGCATCAGCAGTTCCGCCACGCGTTCCTTGTTAACCTGCGCGACAATGATTTGGCCAATCTCGGTATGCACATCCGAGAAGATCCCCACGCTCTTCATCCTTTGTGTCTGAAATTCGTTGTCCTCCGTGGGGGTTACATAGTGCACCGAGCTGGCATTGTAACGGTGGATCAGGAACAGTTGCGACACCGTCATCAGCCGCTTCTTGCGTACCGGAGCGAGCGTGTTGGAGTCGCGAATCGAAATGATGCTGCGTCCGTGACGATCCAGGATGTAGGCGAAGACAATACTGGCAAGCTTCTCCCCACTGGGCTCACTCAGCACACTCAGCTCCAACAGTTCCGAACCGGCTGTGTGTGGACGCAGGCGGACGCGAATTTTCTCCGCATAGTTGTTGTGCTTGGTCCAGTCCGCAAGCCACTCCTCGAGCAGCTTGGTTGGGACTTCGGTCTGCACCAGGTGCTGAAATTGCGTCGAACCTTTGCCCATTGCCTTCGTTGCCGCGGTGCGTCCAGAGGAAGCCATCAACGCGGCGTCGAGCCGCGGACCTCCCACCAGGGTCTGAGGCGTCCGATACGGCGACTCCAGCAATCTGAACTTGCGCTGCAAGCGCGCCAATGCCAGCATGCCATCCTGCTTCAATGCGGTCGCGAACTCCTCGGCTGCCAGACCGTCGATCTGGTGGCCGCCGTAGGTGATGAAGTTGAAGACGAAGCCGTGTTTTCCCAGTTCCTCCGGAAACCGCTTCATCTGTTCGTCGTTCATGCCCGTCGTATCCCAACTGAACGAGGGAGAGAGGTTGTAGGCCAGCATCTTGTCGGGGAACTGCGCATGAATAGCGTGGGCGAATTTTTCGGCGTCCTCAAGATCTGCCGTCTTCGTTTCCATCCACAGGATGTCGGCGAAGGGCGCCACGGCCAGCGACTTGGCGACGGCGTAATCGATTCCCGACTGGATGTGATAGAAACCTTCGGGAGTTTTGGGTAGTTCGCAATCCCAAATCACGTGGACGCCCATCGATTTGGCGCGTTCTCGGGCCTCGTAGAAAGAAGCTCGTTTCGCAAAGGCCAGCCATTCCTCGACGCTCATCTCGAAACGCTCACCCTCAGCCGCGCGGAACTCCATCACCTCGGCGACCGCACGACCGTAGGTCTTCATCCCCGCTTCCGACTGCCACGCTTCCACATACCGTGTGTCGATCTTGTCGAGGGCTGCGTCAAGTTCGGCCGCTGACATTTCCCTGAGAGCCGGAGCGCGCTCCGTCAGGATGGACATAACGCCGACCCGCTCCAGCCAAGCATAGGCGGCCGCGTACTCGGCGTCGGACATGGCGAAAAGCAAGTGACCGCGGACCTCTTCGACGCCCAATTCTGCCAGCTTCCGCAAGATGGCGAGATAGCCGGCCTTGTAGCTGGGGAGGTCTACATTGGTGGCGCCGAGGATAAAGGGCTGGTCCCGCTCATCGCTCCGATTCTCGATGAAGGTCGCGGACTCGGCATCGGTTCGAGCCACAACCAGGCCCGGAACCCGCATAATATCGAGCTGCAGGCGCGCCGCGTTGAGGCGCTTGATCTGCTCGTCCACCGAAACCAGCACCTTGCCGCCCTGGTGGCCGCACTTTTTTGCTCCGGGTTTCTGATCTTCAATGTGGTAGCCCGCGACCCCAACCTCGACAAAGCGTCGGATCAAATTGCGGACATGCGCGTCGCCGCCGTGCCCCGTATCGGCGTCGGCAATGATGAATGGCCGAAAATCCACGGCCGGTGTCGCCTGACGCTGTTCGTCAGTCATGCGTGCGCGCGCGAAGTGCTGGTTCTTATCGGCAGTGAGCAGCGCCCGTATGATTCCAGCCGCTTCATCGGGAACCTGGCCCAGCGGATAGCTGGCCAAGTCCGGCCCCGGATCCTCTGCCATCGATCCCCTCGCGGATACGGCCCAGCCGCCCAGATAAATGCCTTCCATTCCAATCCGCTTCATCATCACCGCTTGCCCCGGCGAGTAAGGACCGAAGGTCGTCATCTGTTGGTGCTCGTTGAAGAGTTCCCGCAATCGCGTGTAGAACTCCTCAGCCGCCTGGCGTGCCACAGTGTAGTCGCCGGAAAGCGTGCCCTGCTGCTCAGCCACCTGCCGCGGGGAGTACAGACGGATGATCCCATCGAATCGCGGCCTCGCGAACCATTCCTTCGCGGCTGCAACCTGTTGGTCGAACATCGTCATCGTGGATTTCTGGTTCTCAGCGCTGATCAACACGTTCCGCCTCCATGACTTTTTCTGTACTTCCGCTTATCCGTATTGCAGCCATCCTACTCTTCTTCCGGAACGGCTACTGTCTTGATCCAGCTGTTCAACCAAGCACACCCGCCGCTTCAGGTTTCTCTTGACCAATCTTGTTGGATTTGCAGACGCGCGATGTCGCGCCGCTAAGGGGTGGTCCGCCAGTTCTGGCGTGCCGTTTGGACAAGAGCGCCGATCCCACACTGATCGGCGCCATTCGCCACTAGTCGCCCGAAGGGAGCAGTTCGTCATCCCAGCAATTTCCCGCCAGCGATGGATAATAAAGAGCCGAGGCGGCAGCACTGTAGCTTGTTCTGGAGTCCACGATTGTGTCGTCGATGTTGCTGCTGTATCGGTTGGTATTCGAAGTCGTCATCGGTTTCATCCCCACTCGAAAATTGTGTCCAGACCTGCGTCCAGACCTTGCCTCTACGCGCAGTAGACCCCGGGTCGACCTCTCCGGGCAAGCCTTGGAGTCCGCCTGGACCCACTGGGCCAAAATGACCTAGTGCGCAAAATCGTGCGCAAGGCTTGCGCCGGCTACGGCCTATGATGTTCACTTATGAATGCCATGACTTCCCTTCATAACGACGCTCTCGAAAGCCAGAACCTATCCGCTCTGGAAAACAGCATTCTTACTCCTGAAGCCCGCGCCTTCCTGCTGAAACTTGCGACGCGTTTCGAACCCCGGCGTCAGGAACTCCTGGCGCGACGGCAAACCGTGCAGCAGGAAATCGATCGCGGCAAGTTTCCCCACTTTCTGCAGGAGACGGCCAAGATTCGCGAGAGCGAGTGGAAAGTGGCGCCGATCCCGAAAGACCTGCTCGATCGCCGCGTGGAGATAACCGGCCCGGTCGATCGCAAGATGATCATCAACGCGTTGAACTCGGGCGCCAACGTGTATATGGCTGACTTCGAGGACTCCAACACCCCGACCTGGGCCAACAACATCGAAGGTCAGCACAATCTCCGCGACGCGATTCGCGGAACCATTCGGTACGAGAGTCCGGAAGGAAAAAAGTATCAACTCGGCAACAATCTGGCCACGCTCGTAGTGCGGCCGCGCGGATGGCATCTCGACGAAAAGCATTTCCTGGTCGCAGGGAAGCCGATTTCAGGAGCGCTGTTTGATTTTGGCCTCTTCTTTTTCCATAACGCTGCGACTTTGCTCAGCAAAGGTACCGGTCCGTACTTCTACCTGCCGAAGCTGGAGAATCACGTCGAAGCCCGGCTGTGGAATGATGTTTTCAATTTCGCCCAGGACGAGCTGAAAATTCCGCGCGGTTCGATTCGCGCCACCGTCCTCATCGAAACGATCCTGGCCGCGTTCGAAATGGACGAGATCCTATACGAGTTGCGCGACCACTCCTCCGGTTTGAACTGCGGGCGCTGGGACTACATTTTCAGCTACATCAAGAAGTTTCAGGCGCATCGTGAATTTGTTTTGCCAGATCGGTTGCTGGTCACGATGGAAACGCATTTCCTGAGCTCCTACGTCGAATTGCTGGTACAAATCTGCCATCGCCGCGGCATCCATGCGATGGGTGGAATGGCAGCACAGATTCCGATCCGCAATGATGCGGCCGCCAACGAGCAGGCGCTCGACAAAGTCCGGCGCGACAAGATCCGCGAAGTGCAAGCCGGCCATGACGGCACCTGGGTCGCGCATCCCGGCCTCGTCCCGGTGGCAAAAGAAATTTTCGACAAGTACATGCCCGAACCGAATCAGATTTCGAAGCACCGAACCAATCGCGCCGTCGAAGCGCGAGACCTGCTCGAGGTTCCCAAGGGCGAGATCACCGAGGCTGGGTTGCGCTGGAACATTGACGTGGGAATGCAGTACCTGCATTCATGGCTCGGAGGGTTGGGTTGTGTTCCGATTTACAACCTGATGGAGGACGCCGCGACTGCAGAAATTTCTCGCGCGCAGGTTTGGCAGTGGCTGAGGTACAGCGCGCACCTCAAAGACGGCAGGCCCGTCAGCGAAGCCATGGTGAAAGAGATCATCCACCAGCGGGCGGCCGAGTTGGGCAGCAACAACGATAAGAAGTTGCAGCAGGCGGCCCGACTTCTGGAAGACCTGACGACGAACCGCAAATTTGCCGAGTTTTTGACCCTTGCCAGTTACGATTTATTGGACTAGAACGTCACTGAATGGCGAGGGGCGGAATGGCGATGGGCGCACGTAGAGT
The DNA here is from genome assembly GCA_050010155.1 of Terriglobales bacterium. GTDB lineage: Bacteria > Acidobacteriota > Terriglobia > Terriglobales > Acidobacteriaceae > Acidiflorens. Next base: position 21,619 of record JBEKLO010000024.1, on the reverse strand, counting down.
TTCTCCGGCCAGCCTGCCGATTGACGCAGGCTTTCTCTCGCAACTCCAGGAGCATGTTGCCGCGCGCGAGGTTGAGCGCGGAATCGCCTGTCTGCGCTCGCACCAGGATCTGATTACCAAACTGGCTCCCTTTCAGGAAAACGCCGCCCGCCTGGTAGCGCAACTCGCGATATGGACGGACATAGGATTTACCGGCGCGCCGCTGCGGGAGATTCTGAAACGCTTCGCGCTGAATGAAACAGGATCGCGGTCGAAACTCTCCATCGCCGACTACATCTGCCTGCGCATGGCCGAAGGGATGGCTGCGATGGTAGAGGAGGCGATGGAGCCGGCCATCACTCACTTTGACTTCGTTCTCAGCCTGAAGGAGGAGTTGGACGACCGCTTTCTGCTGGCCATCGTTTATTTCTGGAAGGGTCGCTGCCTGCGCAGACGAGGCGACTACGACGAAGCTTTGATCTACACCGGCAAGGGCAGAGACCTGGCGCTTGAGTTAGGGCATCCGCGCATGGCAGCGGTGATGCGAGTGCTCGAGGGATGGCTCCTGTTCCAGCAGGGTAAATGGAAAGAAGCGGTGCGCATTTCGCAGCAGGCTGAAAATGTGCTGCGTGAGACCGATGACTATGTGACGCTGGGCAACATTCAATCGTTCTACGGGCGCATGGCGCGCCGGGAAGGCCGTTTCGACAAAGCCATCGAATTTTTCGAGAGCGCCATTCGCGACTATGGAAAGCGCGATCCACGGCATCTCAACTTGGCGCGATCGCTGGCTAATATGGCGCTAGCCAAGCGCGGGATCGCTCTGCAACTGCAAAAGAGAATCGACCGCGAGGTGCAGCGCCGCCGCAAGACCTCAACCGGGCATGAAGCCAAGCCCAGTGCAACCAGTCATGACTATCGTGATCGCTTGACCCAACTCCGCCGCGAGGCGCTCGAGCACCTTGATGCCGCTCAAGCCATCTACAAGCAGCGTCCCAACCATCACGGAGCCGGCACCGTGTATCTGAACGCCGCCTATATCCACCTTGATGGCGGAGACTTTCAGCGCGCCGAGGAAGAATCGGCCTCGGCGTACGAAGTCGCGGAGGCGAAGCAGGATTACATTCTGATGGGCCGGGCGCGCATTCTGCAGTGCATGATCGCCAATGCGAAGGTGGAGGAAGAGATTGGCGAGGGCGCCGATCCGGGGAGCCATGCCCGTCGCGCCCTGGAGTTCAGTCAAGAGGCGATCGACCTGGCGAAACATACGCAGCATCATCTGCTTCTCGCGAATGCCCATCTGTGGCAGGGATTAACCCAGTGCAATTCCTTTTTCGACAATCCAGAAGCGGCGCGCGAATCCTATGACCTGGCGCGCGCATCCTGCGGAACGAACCCACCCGACAACAACATGGCGCAGGATCTGCAGACGTTGAGCGCAAAAATCCTGCGCAAGGGGAGCGTTCATCCGGCGCTGAAGGCGTGGTCGCAGGGTGCGGTGGGTGATAAGACATTCCGGCAAATCAGCGACGAGTTTGCCGAGATCGTGATCACGCGACTGTGGGAGCGCGAAGGCCGCAAAGTGTCGCGAGTAGCGGCGCGGCTCTCGATTTCTCCCAAAAAAGTAAGGCGCATCCTGGCGCGGGTGGGACGGCGCAAGGCGCGTCCGCGCTAGCCGGGACGGTATTTCCAGAGCGATTCGGCGTGTCCCGTACGAGTGTGATTTGCATCACAGCATCATATACAAGTAAAGTAGTAGGGTTAGTAGTGTTAATGGCGCGACAACTTCCGATTCGCCAGTCCCAGATCGGGAGAGCCAAACCGGAAGTAAAATGGAGCTTATGAAAATCGCAAAAGATGTGACGGAGTTGATTGGCCACACGCCCCTGGTGCGCCTGAACCGGGTTACGGAGGGAGTGGGTGCCGAGGTGGTCGCGAAACTGGAAAGCCAGAACCCCCTGGCCAGCGTGAAAGACCGCATCGGGGTGAGCATGATTGCCGATGCCGAAAAGGCCGGACGCATTCATCCCGGCAAGACCGTTCTGATCGAGCCGACCAGCGGCAACACCGGAATCGCTCTCGCTTTCGTAGCCGCGGTGAAAGGCTACAAGCTCATTCTCACCATGCCCGAGACCATGAGCACGGAGCGGCGCATACTGCTGCTCGCCTTGGGCGCCGAGATCGTTCTCACACCCGGTCCTCGCGGGATGAAGGGAGCGGTTCTAAAAGCCGAGGAACTGCTCGCCAGCACCCCCAACGGCTACATCCTCCAGCAATTCGACAACCCGGCCAATCCCAAGATTCACTTCGAAACAACCGGTCCTGAGATCTGGGAAGACACCGACGGCCGCGTCGATTTTCTAATCTCCGGCGTCGGCACCGGCGGTACGATCACCGGCGTTTCCCAATACATCAAGGCGAAGAAGCCCTCTTTCAAGGCAATTGCCGTTGAGCCCACGGACAGCCCAGTGCTTTCCGGCGGCAAGCCAGCGCCCCACAAGATTCAGGGCATCGGTGCCGGTTTTGTTCCCAGCATCTTGCGGCGCGATCTTGTCGATGAGGTCATCACCGTCAGCAACGAGGACTCCATCAACATGGCGCGGCGTCTTCCTCTCGAAGAAGGTCTGCTGGTTGGCATTTCCTCGGGAGCGGCGGTGGTCGCGGCGTTGCAGGTGGCCCGCCGTCCGGAAAATAAGGGGAAATTGATCGTTGTGGTTCTGCCGTCGTTCGGGGAGCGCTACCTCAGTAGTATCCTCTTCGAAGCACTCCGGAACCAGGCTTTGCAGATTCCGACATCGCAAGTTCCGGCCTGATCTTCGAAATATCAGACTCATGCCGCATCTGCTGTCTTTAATGCGCGAGGACGTTGCCACCGTGCTGGAGCGCGATCCGGCGGCGAAGTCGCGCCTGGAAGTGTATCTCTGTTACTCCGGCCTGCATGCGGTGTGGTTCTATCGCATGAATCACTGGCTGTGGAATCACGGTTTTTGGCTGCTGGCGCGCTGGTTGTCGCAGGTCGCGCGCCTGCTCACGGCCATTGAAATCCATCCTGGAGCGCAGATCGGCCGGCGCTTATTCATCGATCACGGCATGGGGGTAGTGATCGGCGAGACCGCGATTGTCGGCGAGGACGTTACGCTCTACCAGGGTGTGACACTCGGCGGAACCGGCAAGGAACACGGGAAGCGGCATCCCACGCTTCTCAACGGCGTGGTTGTAGGCGGCGGCGCCAAGATTCTCGGCAACATCACGGTGGGAAATAACTGCCGGATTGGTGCCGGATCTGTCGTGTTGCGCAACGTGCCCGATGACTCCACTGTCGTAGGCGTGCCCGGACACATAATTTTTCGCGAGGGCAAGCGCGTCGTCATTACCGATCCCAAGCAGATTAATGACCCTCTCTCGGAAGCTTTAGCGGCAGTCGCGTCTGAGGTAAACCGCCTGGCGGAACGCGTGCGCGTGCTGGAAGGGACGGGTGGAAGTGAGCCCGTTTCCGAATCCATGCAGCGCATTATTGAAGATATTGATTACCAGATTTAGCGGTGCGATTTCCGCCCCCAGCGCACGCCGTTCAATGCACAACGTTAAATCATGAACTAAAGTAACTTCCGCGCAACGCCTGCCGAAGCCTAAGATTTGGCGAGTCTAAAACCGCAATTCCGGGTTAACTACAAACGAGTTCATTCTGCCGAAAGGCCTATTCGAGGAAACTATGAAGACTGTTCGACATTGTGCCGTAATAGCGTTTCTGCTTGCTATCTGTGCCACCATGACCTTCGCCGATGATCCCGGGAGACATCCCGCCTACCTGCACGCACTCACCGACCTCCGCGCCGCGCGCGCTCATCTGGAACGCGGGACGTGGTCCGGCCGCATGGATAGAGAAGAAGATCACGCCATCGAAGAGATCGACAAGGCGATCGCAGAGATCAAGCACGCTGCGATTGATGACGGCAAGAACTTGAATGACCATCCTGCCGTCGACAATCACATGGGAGGCAGAGGCCGCTATCATCGTGCCTTGGAGTTGCTCGACTCGGCCCATCACGACATCAAGGAGAAAGAAGATGACGGCTTTGCCCATGGCTTGCGTCATCGCGCCCTGGAACACATCGACGAAGCGCACCGCATCGTCGATCACCTGATCGAGCAGGCCCACGACTAACGAAACGACGAACGAAACGACTCACGGTTCTAACGACTCACAGCTCTAACTTAAAGTACTGCGGTGGAAAAATGGGGGCCGGGCAGCGATGCCCGGCTCTCCACCCGGCAAGCCTCAGCAACGTAACTCCCCTTTCGCTCGGACCCAAGTATGATTGAAGTGCATTTTTCCGGGTTCGGGATTTCCACGGATGAAATACGGCTTCGTAATCGATAATCGCAAATGCATCGGATGCCACGCCTGCACGGTGGCGTGCAAAACCGAGAACCAGGTGCCGCTGGGCGTAAATCGGACCTGGGTGAAGTACGTCGAGAAAGGCGTGTTCCCCAACACCCGCCGCGTATTTCAAGTCACGCGCTGCAACCACTGCGAGAAGCCACCGTGCGTCACCATCTGTCCCGTAACCGCGATGTACCAGCGCAAAGATGGCATTGTCGATTTCAATGCCGACCGCTGCATTGGCTGCAAAGCCTGCATGCAAGCCTGCCCCTACGATTCCATTTATATGGATCCGGATGACGGCACGGCCACCAAGTGCCATTTCTGCGCCCATCGCACCGAAGTCGGACTGGAACCCGCCTGCGTCATCGTGTGTCCCGAACATGCCATCATCGCCGGAGATCTGAGCGACCCCTCAAGCGAAGCGGCGCAATTGGTGGCGCGCGAGCCGGTGCGGGTGCGCAAGCCTGAGCAGGGAACGCAGCCGAAGCTCTACTACATCGATGCCGATGAAAGCGCGATCGTGCCCACGGCGGCGCGCCACGAGTCGATTTACATGTGGTCGCAGCGCAATGCAGCTGTATTCGGCGGCGGCGCTGCCTACACGCTCGATAGTCCCTTGCTGCAGCAGGACGCTCTGGCCGCCTATGACGTTTCCCACGCGCGTCCCTGGGGATGGCAAGTTCCGGCCTATTGCTGGACCAAGTCGATCGGTGCCGGCGCGCTTGCCGTTCCGGCCATCGCCATGGCCCTCGGAAGAATGTCAGGCGATCGCGTCCGCGATATCGCCCTGGCGACGATCGCGCTCCTGTTTACAGCTCTCACTACAGTCCTGCTGGTTTGGGATCTCGACCACAAAGAGCGATTCCTCCGCGTAGTGTTCACTCCGCAAAGTAAATCGTGGCTGGCGCGGGGCGCGTTCATTCTGATCGCATACAGCGGATTGTGTGGTGTTTTCTGGTTGGCGGCGGTTGCGGGATTTTCGCTAGCGAGCTCGATTCTGTTATGGCCGACGGTACTAGTAGGATTTGCCGCGGCCGCCTATACCGCGTTTCTCTTCGGACAGTGCGAAGGCCGCGACCTGTGGCAAACGCCGCTCCTGCCAGCCCATCTGATCGTTCAGGCATTACTCTGCGGCGCGGCGGTGCTGGCCCTGCTTCCGAATTCGACCGGTGGATCGGCGCAAGCCCTATCCGTCGCCGTGCCGACACTGGTCATTAGCTTGGGATTGCATTTGCTCATGCTCCTCGGCGAGGTTGCCATGCCCCATACCACCGACAACTCGCGCTATGCGGCTCGACTGATGACCCATGGACCGTTCGCCGGCGCATTCTGGGGCGGTGCTGTCGTGCTGGGCGCAATTGTTCCGCTACTGGTTCTGCTGGCTGGTCCATTGTTGTTCGGCGCGCCCAACCGCATTGCCGCCGGAGTAGCCAGCGTACTGGCTTTAGCTGGACTCTTGATTTTCGAATGGTGTTTTGTGATGGCCGGCCAAAGCGTGCCGAACAGCTAGATTCGTTGGAGGAACGGGCGCCCTCGCCCGTCAAGGGAGTATGGAGACTCAGCAATGACCGATTTCAAGCGCGACGGCAGCCATCTTTCCTCTTGTCCGCCGGTCGAGAAGTGGGACGACTGGGTAGAGTACGATCCCAATGCCTGGCCGCGCCGCGTCAAAAAGCATTACCAGCTTGTTCCCACCATCTGCTTCAACTGCGAATCCGCCTGCGGACTTCTCGCCTATGTCGATAAGGAAACCGGCCAAGTTGCGAAGTTCGAAGGCAACCCGAAGCACCCAGCCAGCCGCGGACGCCTCTGCGCAAAAGGCCCGGCCACCATTACCCAGATTCACGATCCCGATCGCATCCTTTATCCGATGAAGCGCACCGGTCCGCGCGGCGGCGGAAAATGGACCCGAACGTCATGGGACGAAGTGCTCGAAACTTTCGGCGCTCGCATCCGCAAGGCGTTTCAGGAAAATCGTGGCGAAGAAGTCATGTACCACGTAGGCCGCCCCGGCCACGACTTCATCATGGAGCGAACTCTACAAGCCTGGGGCATCGACGGTCACAACTCGCACACGAATGTGTGTTCATCGTCGGCGCGCCTCGGTTATCTGCTGTGGCATTATGCGGATCGCCCGTCGCCCGACCACGCCAATGCGCGTTTCATCCTTCTGCTCTCCGCGCATCTTGAGTCCGGCCACTATTTCAATCCGCACGCCCAGCGCATCATCGACGGAAAAATGGCCGGAGCGAAACTCGCCGTCATGGACCCGCGCCTTTCGAACACCGCGAGCATGGCCGATTACTGGATGCCGAGTTATCCCGGCACCGAAGCCGCGGTGCTGCTGGCGATGGCCATGGTCATCCTCGGAGAAAATCGTTTCGACGCCCCGTTCGTCAAGAACTGGACGAACTGGGAAGAACTAGAAGTCGATGGCTTTCGCGCCCAGGGCCAGAGTTTCGAGGCGCTGGTCGAAGCCCTGAAGCGTCACTACGCGAAATTCACACCGGAGTTTGCCGAAAAAGAGAGCGGAGTGAAGGCAGAGATCATCGTCAAAACCGCGCGCGAAATCGCGACGGCTGGAAGCCGTTTCGCATCGCATCTGTGGCGAGGCAGCGCCTCCGGCAATTTAGGAGGATGGCAATCGGCACGAGCCTTGATGCTGCTCCACGTGCTGACCGGTTCGGTCGGAACTCCGGGCGGACACAATCTGAATGCATGGAATAAATTTGTTCCGCGCCCCTACAAAAATCCGCCGCCGCAAAAAAACTGGAACGAACTGCTCTACCCGCTGGAGTGGCCGCTTTGTACGCATGAACTGTCTCCGCTTCTCCCGCACTTCCTGAAAGAAGGCCGCGGCCGTCTCGAAGCGTATTTCACGCGGGTATTCAATCCCGTCTGGACGTATCCCGACGGATTTTCCTGGATCGAAATGTTGCGCGACGAGGAAAAAGTCGGCCTGCACGCCGCATTAACGCCGACCTGGAGCGAGACCGCATGGTTCGCCGATTATGTTTTGCCCATGGGCTTCAGTTCCGAGCGTCATGACTTGATGAGCCAGGAGTCCTACGCCGGAAAGTGGATCGGCTTTCGCCAGCCCGTCCTGCGCGTACTGCAGGAACGGGAAGGGAAGAAGTTCGACTACACCTATCAGGCGAATCCCGGAGAAGTTTGGGAAGAAGATGAATTCTGGATCAACCTCTCATGGGCAATCGATCCCGATGGTTCCATGGGAATCCGCCAGTGGTTTGAATCTCCCTACCACCCCGGCCAGAAACTGACGGTCGACGAATATTACGGATGGATGTTCGAGAACTCAGTTCCTGGCCTGCCCGAAGCCGCCGCCAAAGAAGGCCTGAAGCCGCTCGAATACATGCGTAAGTACGGAGCCTACGAAGTGACCACCGACGTCCACAGGTTGAACGAAAAGCCGGTAGCTCCCGCCGATCTCAGCGGATCGCAAGTCGAAGCGAATGGAGTGGTCACCAAGGGCGGCAAAGCAGTCGGCGTGATGGTCAACGGTCAGGCAGTCGTCGGCTACAACACGCCCTCGCGCAAACTGGAGTTGTTTTCGAAGACGATGGCCGATTGGAAGTGGCCTGAATTCGCGCTCCCCGAATACTATCGCAGCCACATTCACAAATCAGCGCAGGCGGCGTCGCTATCAAAGGATGCAGAAAATCCCGATCCAAATTCCGATCCCGCCTTCGACAAACGCTACACGCCCCGCGTGGAGTGGCCCAAGGATGCGAACGGCCCTGTGTACACGCTGCTGCCGATTTTCCGCCTGCCGCATCTCATTCACACGCGATCAGGCAACTCGAAATTCCTTTACGAGATGGCGCACAAGAATCCGTTGTGGCTGAATCCGACGGACGCCAGGAAACTCGGCAACGTTCGCACCGGCGACCTGCTCAAAGTGCACACGGAGATCGGTTTCTTCGTGTTGCATGCGTGGGTCACCGAAGGCCTTGCCCCCGGAGTGGTCGCCTGCTCTCATCACATGGGCCGCTGGCGCCTCAATAAAGAGGATCATGTCGAACGCATGGCCAGTGCCTGGGTAGATCTGAAAGAAGTGGGCAAGGGGCAATGGAAGATGCGCCAAACTTCTGGAGTGGAGCCCTACGAGACCACCGATCCCGACACGCAGCGTGTCTGGTGGAGCGACGCCGGCGTGCACCAGAATCTGACCTTCCCGGTGCATCCCGATCCCATCACCGGCATGCATTGCTGGCACCAGATGGTGCGCGTGGAGCGGGCCGGCGCCAACGACCGTTACGGCGACATCTTCGTCGACACGAATCTTTCGTTCGCGGTCTATCAGCGCTGGAAGGCGCTCACCCGTCCCGCTCCCGGCCCCGGCGGACTTCGCCGTCCCTTGTGGATCCCTCGGGTGGTGCGTCCGGAGGAAGCGGCATTCTATATCGGTACAAAGAAAGGGTAGTTGAAGGTTGTTGGGCCCTTTTGGCGTGTAGTGCCACAATAGGAAACCGCCCAAGAAATTCACAGTTCCAGAAAACGCCGTGCAGCGTTATGATGACTCCTCTCATCTAACGAGGCGAAGGGAAATAGAAATGGCTGATCGTAAACAATTCCAGAATGTTGCGGCACCTGATCCAGAATTGATGCGCCTCCTAGAGGCGTCTCGCAATGTCCCGGTGACCGAGGAGGAATTGCAGGAGCAAAGAGTCAGTTTTGCGTTCGGTAATGCTCCCGATTCAGATCTCATCACCAAAGACAGCGTGCGGTTTGCGTCGAAGCACATAAGGCTTCTTCCGTAACCCATTCCTGTGTCCGTCCGAGAAAAAGACGATCCAGAGCTTTACGCCAAGATCCAACAGCAAAATCTCTTGCGCCAATACGATTTGTTATCTAACTGCATCGAAATCGGTCTAAAAAAAGGTATCGAGTTTTTCGATAAATATACTCTGTGGTCCTTGAATTACGCCGCTGTATCGAATATTTCTCAGTTTGGAGGGCGTTACCGAGAAGAGCCGATTTACGTGGGAAACCATATTCCTCCGCATTTTCAGGACGTTCCTAACCTGATGGATCGATTCTTTTCTGTCGTCCATGAAAATTGGACAATTATGGAGCATCCAACTTGGCTTCCAGCATATGCTCTGTGGAGGCTAAATTGGATTCACCCATTCGTGGAAGGTAATGGGAGAACCGCGCGAGCGGCCTGCTACTATCTGATTTGCTTGAGGCACGGGCGCTTGCTTCCGGGCAAGAAAACTGTCCCAGAACGGATCAGGGACAATCGAGCGCCGTACTACGCCGCATTGCAAGCTGCGGACAGGGCTTGGGATCAAGGGCACTTTGACGTTTCCGTATTAGCCGCTTACCTGGCAGGACTTCTTCAGGAACAATTATCCGAAGCGGTGTCTAGCTCCTCCTCCTGTTCAAGCTGACCCATTACCAAAGAAAGCCTGCCCCTCCCTCCCGGCGATGTAAAATGACTGGATGCCGTTGCAGCCAGGAAATCCCACGTTTAACAAGAAGCGCACTCCGCCTCCGGATGAGACTTTCGAAGAGGCGGCCTATCTGAAAGCGCTCGGCGAAAAGCAGAAGATCGTCAGTCTTAAACTGGCCGACGGCGAAGTTGTCCGCGGCTGGATTGAGTATTACGACAAGAACATGGTGCGCGTAACCCGCGAGGATGGTCCGAACCTTTTCATCTTCAAGCACGAGATTGTCTACATTGCAGACGACGGGAAGAAGAAGTAGCCACTACCCAGTTGCCAGTACCCAGTGCTCAGACGCTACCTCATAAAATCTCATGACATCCCATTCATCTCTCGACCTGATTTCTCCGATGCAAGCCATGGCTCGTGAAGCGGGCAGCCTGCTGATGGAATACTTCCGGCAGCACGTCAAGGTAAAGATTGAATACAAGGGTGACGTCGACCTGGTCACGGTAGCCGATCGCAAATCGGAAGCGCTGATTCTCGAAAGAATCCGCCACCAGTTTCCCACTCACGACGTGATGGGAGAAGAAGGAGCGCGCATTGAAACCGGCAGCGAGCACAAATGGTACGTTGATCCGCTCGATGGCACCACCAACTTTGCCCACGGTTACCCGGTGTTTTGCGTTTCGCTTGCCGTGGAGCGCCGCGGCCAACGAGTCGCCGGAGTTATTTACGATCCGACTCGCGACGAGATGTTCACCGCAGAGCTGGGCAGTGGCGCGCGGCTGAACGGGCAACCGATCCACGTATCGACCGTGGGGAATCTGGGAGAGTGCCTGCTCGGAACCGGCTTTCCCAGCCATAAGCGCCACAAAAACCCCAACATTTATTTCTATCACCAGATCACCCTGCGCACCCACGGAGTAAGGCGGGCAGGCTCGGCCGCGCTGGACCTGTGCAACGTAGCGGCGGGCCGATATGACGGCTTCTGGGAATTCAATCTCAACCCCTGGGACACCGCCGCAGGCGTCCTGATAGTAGAAGAGTCCGGCGGGAAGGTTACCGATTTCACAGGCGGCCCGTTCCAGATAGCAAGCCGAGAGACGCTGGCGTCAAACGGATTGATGCACGACGTTCTGCTGCACGAGTTTCAAGAGATCATGGCAGGCCGCGGCTTGGAGGAGTTGCCCAGTCCGGTGACCTACAGTCACGAACGATCCCAGTTAAAAGAAATGTGATCGCGGTCTTGTAGAATCACAGTCTTAGACAGAAATTCCAGCCAAATCTTTGAATCTAAGAGACTTATTCGTAAAGTATTTTGGAATAAAGACTTAGAAGATCCAAGTCTGAGTCTCAAGCGGTTGGACCTCACCCACATCCGCGACGCCCAATCCTCGCTCAGCATGACAGGTTGGGGGGCACAGGAGCCAGATAGTTTGTCGACGTCGCGTCGACGTACCGTCAGTTGGCTAGCGGTACAATGACTGGCGTGGGTTCGTCTCTGCTAGAACGCCGGATCGAAAAGCGTCCCGACAAAGTGCGGTTGCACGGGCGCATTCTGTTTCTCACCGAAGACCCGGAATTGATCAAGAAGCAACTTTCGGGTTGGGATCTGCCCTGGGATACTAAAAATCCGGCCAATAATCCCAAACTGCGCGACGATATTTCGACCGACGAGATCACGCCGGCCCACTACTGCTTCTACTTTGACCGTACGCTCGGCGAAATTCCGTACGTGGGTTTGCGCTGCGGCGACGTGCTGCCGATTGGCCGCAGCGACGTCAAGAGCGGCGGTTTTGTTTGCTCGGTGAGTGGCAAACGGCGCGGTAAAGGTTCGAGCCGCGAGCAGTCTCCTTATGCCGAAATGTGCGCTGGGATTCAGGTTGCGATCGGCGAAAATATCGAGCGCATCTACAAGCAGAACTGCCAGAACCTGGGGCTGCTGACTTCCACTAATTTTTCCTTGATCGACCGGATTCGCGCCGGAGAAGAAATCGCGCTCAGTGAATTTACCGCCGGAGAAGACGAGATCACGAAGCAAGTGATTGAACACGGCGGATTGTTCTCGTTTAACGTGGCGCGGATGCAGAAGAAAGTGTTTCTGCCGCCCATCGAGACATTTTTCGGACTGGAACTTGCGGGAAACGTGCGCCGATATACTACCCGACCTATGACCGTCGGGGAGAAGATATTCGCTCGACACATGGTTACGCCCGACGGCAAAGTCGGGGTTGCCGCGGTCAAGCCCGGCGACACCGGTTTCACTCGCGTTGATCTGCGTTTCAGCCATGAATATGTGACGCCTATGGCGTCCATTTTTTACGAGCAATATGTCGGGAAAGATGTTGCGGTGAACGATGCCTCGAGCATCTGCTTCTTCCGCGACCATCTCACTTTTCTCGACGAAGTGATTTCCGAAGAAAAGAAAAAAATGGGGCTGCTCGACTTGGCGACGCAACTCAAGCTGAAGCAGGAGGATTTCGCGAAGCAGCAGGGAATCAAGCTGCATGGTGAACTTACCGATCGCAAAGGCTCGGAGGGTATCTGCCACTCGGTGATGCTGGAGACCTACGCGTTGCCCGGGCAGGTGAACGTTGGCTCCGATTCGCACACGCCACACGTCGGCGCTATTGGATGCATCGCATTTGGCATTGGCACGACGGACGTATTCAACTCATGGATTACGAAAGACGTTCGCGTCAAGGTGCCGGAGTCGGTCAAGATTGTCATTCGCGGCAAGCGGCGGGCAAACGTTACGGCGAAGGATTTCATCCTGAAGATTCTCTCGCTCGATTACGTCCGCAGCGGCAAGGCGTTGGCGAAAGTCATGGAGTATGCGGGGGAAGCGGTGGAGGCGCTCTCGGTCGACGAGCGCGCCACCATGACGAATATGGCGGCTGAAATCGGAGGCTTTACCGGTATTGTGGCTCCGGATGAAAAAGTGGTCGAGTTTCTCATGGAGCGCCGTGGGCTGCAGCGTGCCGATATCGAGCGGATGATCGAAGGCCTTGCGAGCGATCCGGATGCCGAATACGCCGAGGTGATCGAGCTCGACGCGGCGGAGATCACGCCCATGGTTGCGACTCCGGGCGACCCGGGCAACGGCAAATATATTCGCGAACTCAGCGCGCGCGTGCCGATTGAGATCGCTTATGGCGGAACCTGCACAGCCGGGAAAAATGAAGACATGGACATGTACGCGTCGGTTCTTGCCGATGCGCTGCGGCAAGGTCGGCGAATACCTAAGAACGTCGAGTTCTGGATCCAGTTCGGCTCCCAGGAAACGCGGGAGTACTCGAAGCGCCGAGGCTACATCGAGATCTTCGAGCAGGCGGGCGCACACGTGATCGAGCCCAGTTGTGGCGCCTGCATCAATGCCGGGCCGGGGGTATCGACGCGTCCCGATCAGGTCGTGATCAGCGCACAGAACCGAAATTTCCCCGGACGCAGCGGACCGGGACAGATGTACCTGGCCTCACCGCTGACCGTAGCCGCGAGCGCCGTGGCGGGATACATTGTCGAGTACGAGCCGAGTCAGCAACGCGAACTGGTCACCGCCTAAATAGCTAGAGTGGCGAATGAGACGCTAAGCGGCATCCTGCTCACCAAAACACTGCGTAGCCGTCTTACCGCTAATACTTTTTGGAGCGACGAGCGTCCTGCTCGTCGACCGCTTAGTCCGTCGGGAGGAGCTATGCAACGGTTCAGTTTCCAACTGCGTTTCCTGTTCGCCGCGCTTTTTCTGTTTGCCCTTGCTTTACACGCTGCCGCCCCGAGTTCGCCTTCAACAGGCTCTGTGACGTCCGGTCCGCCTATGCTGGATGCCCGCTCGGACCAAAGCGCTACGCTCTTGCCAGATGGCAAGGTGCTGATCGCGGGTGGCATGCGCCGCAATCAGGACTTCTACAAATCGGCGGAGCTATACGATCCGGCTATCGGCAGATTCGAGCGCACGAGCGATATGACCATTGCGCGTGTGGGACATGCGGCCGTCCTGCTGTCATCGGGCAAGGTTTTGATTGCAGGAGGCTGGATCGGGCACGGCTGCACTGACTCCGCCGAGCTGTACGACCCCGCCACCCGCCGATTCACGCAGATCGCGAATATGACGACGCGCCGCGGCAACCCGAGCGCCACTTTGTTGGCCGATGGGGATGTTCTGATCGCAGGCGGCGGCGATCACGATTCCCCCGGGGGAATTTCGTCGGCGGAGTTATTTCATCCGGCCACGGGCTCTTTTCAGGCGATCAGCCCCATGCGCTATGCACGCGTTGCGCACACTGCGACTCTACTGAAGGACGGGCGCGTGCTGATTGCGGGCGGGCGCGGAGATACGCTGGCTGCAGTCGCCGAACTCTACGATCCGAAAACGCGACGTTTCAGCGAAACCGGCAAGCTGCTTACCGCACGCTACAAGCACACCGCCGGCCTGCTGCCGGATGGGAGGGTGCTGATTGCCGGAGGCTCGGACGAGCGTGATTGGAATGGCCAACTGAGCAGCACGGAGATCTATGATCCGGTGACGGGGAAATTTTCTGCCGCAGCTCCGCTGAACGATGCGCGTTTCAAATTGCCCGAGGAATCGGTTGTGTTGAACAATGGCGAACTGATCATTGCCGGCGGTAGCCGGGACGTCGAGGTCTTTGATCCGGCGCGCGGAAGATTCCGAGTGGCGGGGGGCCAAATGCGCGATATACGCCACTTCATGACCGAGACAAAACTACGGGATGGTAGTGTGCTGTTGGCCGGCGGCTATCCGAATAACGATTTGGCAACCGCTGAGACTTGGCTATTCCGGCCATAGAAGGTATCGCGGTCTATCGCTATCCCTCGAGCGGAGATGTTGCGCACACTGTCGGAGAAATCACAAGTCTTGGTGTGTCCAGCCATTTGTGGCCATTCAGAATCTGACTTGACTCTGCGCTGCGCAGGCTAGAAAGCCGTTTCCTGAGGGGTTGTTGCCTTTCGGTTCTTCGGGAGCTCTGCCCTGAAAATGCGTCACATACGGATTCGGGTGTACACTGTACCCTAGGATACATTCAAACGTACGTTTCCAACCGAATAGCATCAGGGCAATCTGACGCCTTGGCGTAACTGATTTTTCCTATCAACCCAGCACCCAGCAAAGCGGCGCTTTGCGGAATCGCGAATTCATCATGAAAATCCTGCTCTATAACCCCGACAACGGGGTCACGCGTAATTTTATGCCGCATCTATGGATGTTTCTGCTGCAGGCCCTTACGCCGCCGGGCCATGAGGTTCTGCTGGTGGATGGCAATGCGCAAGCCATGGATGAAGCTGGGATCGCGCGGTATGTAATAGACAACAAGATTGACCTGGTTGGCATTGGCGCCATGACGCGCATGGTCGCGAAGGCGTATCGCATGGCGGATGCGGTACGGACCACGGGAGTTCCGGTAGTGATGGGCGGACCGCACGTGACCGAAATGGCTGACGAAGCGCTCGGACGGGATGGCGGCCCGCGACACGCTGACGCGGTTGCTCTGGGCGAAGCCGATGCGACTTGGCCGCGGATCGTTGAAGACGCCGCCCGCCATCAACTCAAAGATGTGTATGCTCCGGTGGACGCCTTTGGCCAGGAGAGCAAGCCGTCGCTGAACGAATACCCGGTGATTCCGTGGGATCAGATTGATCTGAAGCAGTTCAATCTGGTGCCGAAGGCCGCGAAGGCTCTGCTCCGGCAGATAGGGACAGGCTGGTCATCGTTTCGTATTATTCCCGTCGAATCGGGACGCGGATGCCCTTACGGCTGCGAGTTCTGCACCGTAACGGGGTTTTTCGGCGACAAGATTCGTTTTCGCACGAATGAGAGCGTGGTGAATGAACTGCTGCTGTTGAAGGCGCGCGCCCGCAGCGAGAAAGGCCAGATGGCGGTTTTCTTCATCGACGATAATTTTGCCATCAACATCAAGCGTACGAAATCTCTGCTGCGCGACATCATTGCCGCTGGGGCGCAGATCAATTGGGTAGCGCAGATCAGCGCGAATTTGTTGCGCGACGAAGAACTGGTGGACCTGATTTCGGCCTCCGGTGGTAAATGGATCTTTATCGGCATGGAATCGATTGATCCTGCCAATCTGAAAGACGTGAACAAGGGATTCAACAAGCCGGGCGAGTATGCGGCGGTGCTCGAGCGATTGGCGTCGCGCAACGTGTACGCCATTACGTCGTTTATTTTTGGCATGGACAATGACACGGTCGGAGTCGCCGATCGGACGCTGGGACAGGTTGGGACATGGCCTCCGGGTCTGCCGATTTTTGGGTTGCTCACTCCATTGCCTGCAACCCCACTCTACAAAAGGCTGGAGAAAGCTGGCCGGCTCACGAGGCCCAAGCACTGGCAGGAGTTCATTCCGTTTACCATGGCGCACACGCCGCTGAAGATGACCATTGAAGAAGCTCATGACGAGGTGAATCAGGGCTGGGCAAAGGCGTATAGTCCGGAGGCGCTGGCGGCAGCGGTCGACTCGCTGAGCGACCAGCCGCTGGGTTATCGCGTCAACATCTTTCTCGCCCGAATTTGTTTCCGGGGCATTTATTTCCCTATGATGGAAAAAATGGCATGGCTGAAGGTGGTCGTGCAAAATCGACGAACCATCTTCAAGCTTGTCAGGGAAGGCTTCAAGGCGGGTGCGTGGCAAGGCTTGCCCGCGAGGATTCCGGCGGGTGCACTCCCGCAGGTGGAAGCGAGCGCCAGCGGACAGACGATTGCGTTTCCAGCCGATTGAAAGTCGCTTATGCGCTCTTCGACCCTGGGAACTTGCTGCTGATTGATGCTGTCTGTACCGTAGGCTGCGTTCTTGCTAGAATCATCTTCGTCAAACTCCGTGCGCACGAGGAGCATCAGATTCTATGGCCTACGTAATTGCCGAGCCCTGTATCGGAACCAAAGACACCGCCTGTGTGGACTCCTGTCCGGTGGACTGCATTCATCCCAAGAAGGACTCGGACAAGTTTGGAACCGAGGAGATGTTGTATATCGATCCTGTCGAATGCATCGACTGCGGCGCCTGCGTACCGGTGTGTCCGGTCTCGGCCATCTTCGCGCTCGATGACCTGCCGGAAAAGTGGAAAGAGTATACCGAGCGGAACGCGAAGTACTTCGGGCGGTAAGGGCTTTCAGCCATCAGCCGTCAGCCATCAGTGAAATCAAGTGCATTCGGCGACGAGCTGCTTCTTCTGACGGCTGAAAGCTGACGGCTAACAGCTCCATCCATTACAATCATTGATTAACCTGTAGACCTTCCATGGCGCTGAAGGAGTCGGAAGCGATCGTTCTGCGCACGTATCCGCTGCGCGAGTCCGACCTTCTGGTTACGCTTTTTACCCGCCTGGAAGGTAAAGTGAAGGGTGTGGCGCGCGCCGCCATGAAGTCGAGACGCCGCTTTGGCGGGGCGCTCGAGCCGCTCACCTATGTGCGGGCGTTTTACGACGACCGCGAGCGACAGGAACTGGCGCGGCTCGATTCCTGCGAAGTGATCGAGTCGCCGATGGCCAGCGAGGTCAGTTATCCGCGGGCAGCGGCATTGGCGCACGTTGCCGAGTTGCTCGACGAGTTGATGCCAGACCGCGAGGCAAGCGACGCGGTGTTTCGGTTGAGCCTGGCGGTTTTGCAGGAACTGCGCGGCGACAAGTTGTGGATGGCGCTCACCTATTTTGAGCTGTGGATGACGCGGCTCATGGGATTTTTGCCGGAGTTTGCGGAGTGCATGGTCTGTGGACGTCCGCTGGACGGTAGTCGGGCGTTCTATCACGCGCTTGCCGATGGGTTGGTTTGTGTCGACGACAAGCGG
Organism: Terriglobales bacterium; assembly: GCA_050010155.1. Classification (GTDB taxonomy): domain Bacteria; phylum Acidobacteriota; class Terriglobia; order Terriglobales; family Acidobacteriaceae; genus Acidiflorens. The sequence continues at coordinate 4,028 of JBEKLO010000024.1, read as the reverse complement.
ATCGCGTCGTCGGAACTGTCGCCAGAGTCGAGGAAGATTGCGGCGCAGATGTTGCGCTCGCGCGTTTCGGAGTTTGCAGCGATTGACTGGCCGAAAGCGGTGTGTGCCGATCTACGCAAGTTCCTTCTCCAGATTCTGGAGCGGCACATCGAGAAGAAGCTGGTGACGGCGGGAATGCTGGAGAAAATTTAGCTGCTAGCCGCGAGCTTCGGGCTTCGAGCGGGCCGATGGTTTCGTTTGCTCGCAGCCCGTAGCTCGTAGCACGCAGCTGTGTGCGGTTGAAAGCTCGAGTGATCTCATCCAAATCCAATTCGCTAACCTTCCAGCAGCTCATCCTAAAGCTGCAGGCGTTCTATGCTGAGCGCGGAGCCGTTATCCAGCAGCCCTACGACGTGGAAGTGGGCGCTGGCACCATGGCTCCGGAAACATTCCTGCGCGTGCTCGGCCCGAACCCGTACAAGGTGGCGTATGTGCAGCCGTCGCGGCGTCCGGCTGACGGACGTTATGGAGAGAATCCCAACCGCCTGTTCAAGCATTTGCAGTTGCAGGTGATTTTGAAGCCTCCGCCGGAGAACGTGCAGGAGTTGTACCTCGAGTCGCTCGGCGCGATCGGCATCGATCTGCGGCAGCACGACATCAAGTTCGAAGAAGACAACTGGGAGTCTCCGACGCTCGGCGCCTGGGGCATCGGTTGGCAGGTCATGCTCGATGGGCTGGAGGTGACGCAGTTTACCTATTTCCAGCAGTGCGGAGGCGTTGACCTCGACCCCATCTCCGTGGAACTCACCTACGGTCTGGAGCGCCTCTGCGCGTTTCTGCAGGATGTGGATTCGATCTACGACATTGTGTGGGCTCGCGATCCGGAGACGGGCAGGGAAGTGAAGTATGGAGAAGTCCGCCTGGCCGACGAGCAGCAGTTCTCGGTCTATAACTTCGAGGCGGCCGACCTCCCGAGCGCGTGGAAGCATTTTGAACTGTGCGAGGCCGAGTGCAAGAAGCTGATCGACCAATACGGTGCCTTGCGTAAATCTTTGGAGTTAACTGAAAGCGAGAACAGCGATACCAGCGCGCGGGAATTTCTCGCACGCGAGCGGTCGCGCTTCCCGCTGCTCGGTGCCTACGATCTGTGCCTGAAGTGCTCTCACTACTTCAACATTCTCGATGCCCGGGGCGCAATTTCGGTGACTGAGCGAGTTGGTGTGATCGCGAGGGTGCGGGCGCTGGCCGTGGGCGTAGCCAAAGCCTGGATGGATCAGCAGTACCCTGCAGAGAAAAAGAAGGGAAGCGATGACTCAGGTCCGAAGTCCGGAGCCAAGGAAAAGAAGGGCAAGCTGACTCCAGTGGGGTGAGCAGCTACTTTGGACCTCTGTTTCCCTGTAGTAAATGTTCTAGCCCGCGCCGATTCACACATCTTGCGTGTGACGAGGCTCACATTTACTTGGCCGTACTTTTGCGAACATGAATGACATTGCCCAATGCCAGACTTTCTATTAGAAATCGGATGCGAAGAGATCCCGGCGAGGATGATTGACGCCGCCTCGCGCGAACTGCAAGAGCGACTGAGCACCCTGCTGCAACGCGAGCGTCTGGAACCCTCTGGATCGATTACGCATCTCGATACGCCGCGGCGTCTGGCCGTTCTGGCGTCGGGTATTCCCGCCTCCCAGCCAGACGTTACCGAGCAGGTGAACGGGCCGTCCGCGCAGGTCGCATATAAGGATGGGCAGCCGACCCCGGCAGCGCATGCCTTTGCCAAGAAAGTGGGCGTGGATGTTGGCAAGTTGGAGAAGGTCAGCACTCCCAAGGGAGAATATCTTTCGGCCACGGTAACGCGAAAAGGTCGCACCGCCGCCGAAATTCTTGCCGAGACTTTGCCCAAGGAAATCTCCACGCTCTACTGGCCGAAGAATATGTACTGGCGCAAGCGCGGAGAAGTCTTTGTTCGTCCAGTGCGCTGGCTGGTTGCCATGCTGGATGAGCAGGTTGTGCCGCTGGAATTGTTCGGAATCGCCGCGGGCAAAACTACGCGTGGACACCGGATAATCGGGAACAGTGCCGTTGCCATCTCCAAGCCCGGCGCTTATGTCGAAACCTTGCGCGGCGCGAAGGTTCTGGGCGCGGCCGAACGCGAGCAGGTAATTCGCAAAGCACTCGACGCTGCGACGCGTACTATCCCGGGAGCGCGCTGGCGCGAAGACAAGCCGCTGGTTGCGACCGTGGTCAATCTGACGGAATTTCCCTCGGCCATTCTGGGTAGCTTCGATCCCGAGTTTCTTGACCTTCCCGAAGAGGTGCTGGTTACGGTGATGCGTGACCACCAGAAGTATTTTGCGATCGAAGACGCCAATGGAAAATTACTGCCGCATTTTCTCGCCGTGCTCAACACGGCTGGCGATTCCGAGGGGTTAATCCGCCACGGCAATGAACGTGTTTTGCGTGCGCGCTTCAACGATGCTCGCTTCTTCTGGCAGACGGATCAGAAGCAGACCCTGCGGCAGCGCGTCGATCTGCTGCGCAACGTTACGTTTCAAAAGGATCTTGGCAGCTACTACGACAAGACGATGCGCGTGCAGCGCATGGCGAGCTGGCTGGCTGAGACCGTGAAGCAGAGCGGGATGGCCGTTCGCCCCGGGGTCATCCACAAAGCCGCGCTGCTCTCGAAAACCGATCTGACTACTGAACTGGTTAAGGAGTTTACCGAGCTGCAGGGAATTGTCGGCGGACTCTACGCGCGCGTGCAGCAACTCGACGACGAGATGAGGCCGGACGTGCAACTGGCGATCTCACGCGCCATCTACGATCACTATAAGCCCGAGTCGATGGAGGACAGCGCACCCGCGACGGTCGAGGGCGCCGTGCTCTCGATCGCCGACAAGGCCGACTCGATTGCGGGAATGTTCGCGCTCGGTCTTATCCCTAGCGGATCGAAGGATCCATTCGCGCTGCGCCGCCAGGCCAATGGCATCGTGAAGACGATTGCCGAACATAAGCTGCCGTTGCGTCTTTCGGAGATCATGGCGGATGCGCGCATTCGTTACGCGGGTTCGGAGGCGGAAAAGAAGTTCTCGAACGTCGGCTATGCCGAGTCGGTGCGCAGCTTTTTCCGCGAGCGCCTCGAGTTCTATTTGAAGGATGCGCGGGGCTATGCCTATGACGTTGTCAGCGCGGTACTCGCGATCGACTCCGACGATGTGGTGGACGCGGCTGCTCGCGCCGAGGCTGTGAGTAAAGTGCGCGGCTCGGCCGATTTCGAATCGATATCGAGCGCATTCAAGCGCATGAAGAATATTCTGCGCCAGGCTGCTGAAAAGACGAAAGTGATTGCCATGCGCGTCGATCCCGCGGGCTTGCAGGAAGACTCAGAAAAGGAACTCGCAGCGCTGATCCCGCAGACGGTAGCGACGGTCGAAAAGCTGCGCGGGGCTCGCGACTATGAAGGCGCGTTGCTGGAGATCGCCAAACTGAGTCCCGCGATCGACAAGTTTTTCGACAAGGTCTTGGTCATGGTCGATGATGAGATTCTCCGCGCCAATCGCCTGGCTCTGTTGCAATCGCTCGTTAAAGAATTCTCTACGATTTCCGATTTCTCCGAGATCGTGACCGAAGGCAAGGAATCGACGAAATAACAGATAATAAGAAGAAGAGGAACCATATATGGCAACGACAACTCTCCCCGATACCGAAATCATGGAAACGAAACCAGCAGCTTCGAAACCGGCGACCACGAAGTATGTCTACTTTTTCGGCGGCGGCAAGGCCGACGGCAATGGCAAGATGAAAGACGTTCTCGGCGGCAAGGGCGCTGGACTCGCTGAGATGACCAACGCTGGACTCCCCGTGCCCCCCGGTTTCACCATCCAGACCGAGGCCTGCCGAGAGTACATGCGCCACAACGCGGTCTCGAAAGATGTCGATCGCCAGATGGAAGAAGCGCTGGCCAAGCTGGAAAGCCTTCAAGGCCAAAAGCTCGGCAAAGGCGACAATCCTCTGCTGGTGAGCGTGCGTTCGGGCGCGAAGTTCTCGATGCC
>JBEKLO010000023.1:0-42489 GCA_050010155.1 Terriglobales bacterium | reverse complement strand
TCCCGGAAGACCCAGTGACGGGTGCAGCCCACTGCATGCTCGCGCCGTACTGGGCGAAGCGACTTGGGAAAACGAAGCTTCATGCCTTCCAAGCTTCCCGGCGTGGCGGAGAGATTGTTTGCAACTTGGCCGGCGAGCGTATTGAACTGGAAGGGACCTGTGTCTTCTATCTCGAAGGCGAGGTGGAAATATGAGGTGTCCAAGGGCTTGCGCTTACCTCCCATGAACAGTACCGTCTAACAAATCACAAACTTAATTTCAGCGACTCGCGACACGGCCAACGTCGTGCCGTCCTATTTCCTTCGCCGAAGTTACATCGTGACTCCGAAGCCTGTAGAGCAGCCAATTTCGAGGCCGCTGCAACACGACAACAGTACCTTCCTAGCGACACGGCAACGCAGGCACGTCGATTTCCTGTAAGATTTTCTCCGGATCATGCCCACTTTTTATCAGCGGTTCCAGGAATCGGCCCGGAAGTTTCCCAACAATATTGCGCTTGAGATTCAGCGCGAGCAGACGGTGGAGCGTGTTACCTTCGCGGAACTCACACGCATGTCGGAGAGCGTCGCCAACTGGCTCTCGACGCGGGTTCCGCGGGATGCGCGCATTGCGATTCTGGCGGCGAACCATCCGCGATGGGTTGCGGCGTATTTGGGGATCATCGCCTCCGGTAGAACGGCGGTTCCACTCGACACGGCTTTTCACTCTGACCAAGTCAAAACCTTATTAATCGACAGCGGCGCTTCGCTGTTGTTTTGCGACGTAAAACATCATCCGGTGGCTCGGGAGGCAGTCGAGGGGCTTGGCATCGGATTGGTGATGACTTCGACGGGATCCGAAGTGGATGCGGCGACCCTGGTCTCTGCGGCTCCCAGCCATCTAGTAGACGCGTTCGCTTCGGACCTTGACTCTATTTTTGCGGCGGGTCCTGCTGGATTTCAGCCCATCGTGCCGGCTGAGAGCGATCTGGCCGCGCTTCTCTACACATCGGGAACCACCGCCGATCCAAAGGGTGTGATGCTGACGCATGCCAACCTGGTCGGCGAGGCGAATGCGGTATTCGGAGTGGTCAAGATCGGGCCCGAGGATGCTCTGCTTGGAATTCTGCCGATGTTTCATGTGCTGGCGCAGATGGCCAATCTTTTTCTGCCTCTATTCAATGGCTCGCGCGTCGTTTACCTGGAGACGCTGAACACTACCGAATTGCTGCGCGCTTTAAAGGAACGGAATATCACCGCATTTTGCGTTGTGCCGCAGTTTTTCTACCTGATTCACGAGCGCATTTTCAAAGAACTCAACAAACGCGGCGCGTTTACGCTGCGTCTGGTGCGTGTGCTGATGGCACTTAACCGTGCGCTGCGCCGAATCGGAATCAACGCTGGGAAACTTTTCTTTGGAAAGATTCATGCCACGTTCGGGACTGGCATGCGCTATCTGGTTACGGGCGGCTCGCGATTTGATCCTTCCATTGCCCGCGATTTTTACTCCTTCGGCATCGATGTTCTAAACGCCTACGGCCTTACCGAAACCACTGGCGGCGCCTTTTTGAACCCTCCTGACGACATCGTGTTTGGCTCGGTGGGACGTCCTTTTCCGGGGGTCGAAGCGAGGATCGCGGACCCGCAACCCGTGGCCGACGGCACGCCGCCGGCGGGAGAGATTGCCATCCGCGGCGCCCTGGTGATGAAGGGATACTGGAATCGCCCGGAGGCGACGGCGGAGGTTCTGCGCGACGGTTGGTTGTACACGGGCGATCTCGGCTACTTCGATTCCGGCGGAAATTTGTTTATCACCGGGCGGCGCAAGGAAATCATCGTGCTTGCGAATGGAAAAAATGTGTATCCCGAAGAGGTCGAGGCCCACTACCTGAAGGCTCCGTTCGTGAAGGAGATTTGCGTGATGGCACTGGAGGGGCGTCCCGGAGATCCGATGTCGGAGCGGCTTCATGCGGTGGTCGTGCCCAACTTTGAACGATTGCGCGAGCACAAGATCGTTAATGCCAAAGAAGTCATCCGCATCGACATTGAAGCGCTCTCTCACAAGATTGCGTCGAGCAAACGCCTGGGAAGTTATGACATCTGGCAGGAGGAATTGCCGCGCACGACAACGCGCAAATTGAAGCGCTTCCTAATTGAGAAGAAGGTTCGGGAGCTGAAACTCAAGCACGACGGGGATTCCGATCTTAATTCCGATCCTAGCGCCGAGACGCCGCTCGACACGCTCAGCGACGACGAGCGAGTGTGGCTGGAGCGCGAGGACGTGAAACGGACCCTGATCATCGTGCAAGAAGCTGCGCGCAACCGACTTGCGGTGATTCGGCCCAGCCACAATCTTGAACTCGATCTGGGGCTGGATTCCATGCAGCGCGTGGAATTGCTGACCGCGCTCGAGCAGCACATGGGCGGCGACGTACCCGAATCGCAACTGGCGGAAATTTATACGGTGCGCGATCTGGTCGATGCCATTCTGGCCAGCGCCGGGCGCGGCGAGGGCCACGCGGGCACGGCAGCACCCGCCTGGTCGACGATCTTGAGCGAGCCGGTGACGGATCCTGACGTACTTGCATTAGTGGGCCACAATACTTTCGCTGAGGTCTTCTTCTTTCTGGTAGGAAGATTGATTTATCTTTTCGCGCTCGACCGTTTTCGTCTGAAAATGCGCGGACTGGAGAATCTGCCGGAAAAGGGCCCTTTTCTGATCTGCCCGAATCACCAAAGCTATGTCGATCCGATGGTGATGGTGGGGGCGCTGCCCTGGCGGCTATTTCGCGACACATTTGCGGTCGGCACGAGCGACATTTTCGGCAAAGGATTTTTGCGGCGGCTCGCGCGGTGGCTGCGGGTGGCGGTTCTCGATCCGGATGCCAATCTGATGCCGGCCATGCGCGCCGGAGCCTATGGGCTGAGCCAGGGACACATACTGGTGCTCTACCCCGAAGGCGAGCGCACAGACGATGGCACGCCAAGATTGTTCCGCAAGGGAGCGGCGATTCTCTCGATTCATACGCAGGCGCCGATTGTTCCGGTCGCGATTGAGGGCTTTTACGAAGCGTGGCCGCGCCACAAGAAGTTTCCTAAGATTGCGGATCTGCAGGTCGTATTCGGGAAACCGATTCAACCTCCACCGGTGAGTGAAGCGAGCGAAGCCGCCTATGAACGGTTAACGGCAGAATTGAAATCGAGAGTGGTGGCGATGTGGCAGGAATTGCGCGCGAAGGAAGGACGGGGAACGGGTGCGAGCGGGGCGGAAGTCGATTCCAAGTCCTATTCCGAGACTTCGGTGCTGGCGGTGACCCGGTAGCGTTACCGACTGAGATTTCTACGCCCCAGCGCCCTTCGCTTGCTCACCCATGGCCTTCGCGAAAGCGTCCACCACGCCGGCGTGGAACTTCTGGCCGGCTCCCGCCAGAATCTGCTGCTCGGCCTGGTATGGCGACATCGCCTTGCCGTCGGCGCCGCTGATCAGTTTCTGGTACGCATCGGCGACGGCCAGAATGTGCGCTTCGACCGGAACGTTGACCGAACGGGCTCCCTGCTCCTGCACAATCTGCTGTGCGACGATGATCGGAATGACGCGCCGAAGGGTATTGCCGGTGGCGTGGGTACGGGCATCCGTTTTGTGCGGCTTGCGGAAACTGGCCACCACTTCGTCGCGGCTCATATCGGCGGCCTTGTAGAGAATGTCGTTGCTGAGGCCAATTTTGCTCAAATCCCGCAGCAACACCGCTGTGCGCAGCAATTCGACCCGATCGGAACCGAGGCCCATCGCTTCCGCCGTTCTGGCCGAGGCCTGGACGACGCGTTGATTTTCACCGGTGCCGATTTTTTCGTTGGCTATGAAGTGCTGCAGGACGAGCAACAGGCCGCTGAAACTTTCCCGGATGTCGGCAGTCATGGCTTCCTTGCGTTCATAAAGTGTTCCCATGACATAGCCAACAACCGTCAGGATTCCCGCCCAGATGGCAAAGTTGAAGAGCCGTTCTCCAGGCAACGTCAGCACGCGGTGTGCGGGCATCATGTTATTCAGGAAGTCCAACAGAATGACGAGAAAGACGCAAGCGAATGCGGTGAGAGTTGCGTGCCGGCGTCCGAAATAATACGCGGAATACAAGGTCGGCAAGAAGTAAAAGCACAGCGCCATGGGCAGCGACTGCGCGAAGAACTGCACCATTGCTGCAATCATGAACAACGAGAGCAGCAGAACGCTTTCCTTCGCGATTTTATTCATGGTCGTTGTCCCGTTCATCCACGCTACGACCTCTTGGCGCGAATAGCGCCGTTGGCCCGAGCGAGGAACGCACTTCTGCCATGTTGGGGCACCGGAGCGCCTTGTGGAAAGTTACCGGAGTAATGACCGTTGATTGTGGCCGGTCTCACACGTCGGTAACTTGGAACGACCGACAAGTCCGTCGACAATAGCGAGGGGCTGCAGACCTCTTTCCCGACGAGTGAGGGCGGCGCGGAAAGGTAATGTTCTGCATCAGGTGGAATTCATGGCAACGAATAAGATCGAAAAAGCGAGTGTAGGGTTTGGGGTTGGCCGGCAAGGCGGACCTACCGTTATCGAAGTTCGCCTCCACCATGACACCATCTCCGCGCTGAAGGGTGTTCAGCTTGGTTTCGAACTGCTGAACGGAATCAGCGCCGCACAAGCGCAGAAAATCGTCGATGTGCTGAACGAGAACGTAGTCGGCGTGGTTGTCAGTTCAGCGTCGGAAATCAAGACTGATGTTAAGAAAGATGACAAGACGCAAGCGGCGTCCGGCTGACGACTCCGCCGCGGAACTGTGCTGCCTTCGCACTTGCAACCGAGCCCGTCTCCTCTTCCCGGCCCTGCCAACCTCGCGCTGAATTTTCGCCTCGGCACGATCCCCAAACAATGTTGGCATTTGTTTTAGTCTGATACTGCTACCACGCTGAAGTCGGAACCATCTTCGGAGATAATGGAAGAAACCGGATATGAATAGCCGACTCAATTCCTCCTTGCGACGTCTGGCACTGTGCTGCCTGAGCGCCGTGCTCGCTTTCTTTGCCGCCTGCAACCGGGGACCATCGCAACCCGCCGGCGGGCAAGCCGCTACCAAGCGCTACTCTCTCAAGGGCCAGGTCGTCTCCGTGGACAAGAAAGCAGGCACCGCCAACATCAACAATGAGCCTATCGCCGGCTTCATGGACGCGATGATCATGCCGTACAGCGTCAAGCCTCCTTCCGCGCTGGATCAACTACAGGCCGGGGACTCGATAACCGCCGATGTCGTCGTAGAACCCGACAAATACTGGCTGGAGAATGTCAAAGTTACGGGGCATTCGCAAGCTCCCGCCGCTACGCCCACGGCAACCGTGCAACCGAATGAGGGCCGAAGAAAGCGACTTCCCGGTCTCGAGTCTGCGGCGGGCGAGGTGATGGCATGAAGCTTTTTGTGGACCTGAGCCGGTTCGTGCCAGCGACTTTGCTGTTCATGCGACTGATGATAGGCGCGATATTCATTTCCAGCGGTTGGAGTCATACGACCCATGCTGAGGAGCGTGCCAAGAGCATCGGAATGAGCAAGGGGTTCACGCTTTTCCTCGGAGTTGCAGAAGTGGCAGGTGGTCTGGGTGTCGTGTTCGGAGTCTTCACGCAACTTGCGGCGTTGGGCCTGATCCTAGTGATGCTGGGAGCGATTTACAAGAAAATCGCCGTGTGGCATACCGGGTTCTGGGGCGAAAACGAATCAGGATGGCATTACGACTTGATGCTGGTGATCATGAATCTTGTGATTATCGCGACGAACGGCGGGCCTTACGTGCTCACGAAATAGCCTGAGCACGCCCCCACAAAACTTTTTGAATTCGGCGGCGGATTGGCGTCGGTCGCGCCTTTGCGCTGGCCGTGACAAAAGTCATCGCTGCCCTCCGCGCCAGTAGTTCGTCTATCTCGATAGACTCGGCTGGTGCCGCGAGCTGAGTTCAAGATAGTGAGAGTCTTATTCGTCGAGGACGGCCCGGATTTTCGAAAGGAGTGAATCTAGCGTAAATGGCTTCTCAATGAGTGGTGTATCGAGCGGGACGGTACCGTACCGAGCGAGGACGTCCGCAGCATAGCCGGACATCAGTATCGCCCTCAGTTCGGGATGCAAAGTTTTCAGCATTCGAATCAACTCAATGCCGTTTGTCTGGGGCATAACCATGTCGCTCAAAACCAGATGAACATCGCCTTTGTTGTTCTGGGCCACCTCAAGGGCTTTTTCAGGAGCATCAGCCTCCAAGACTTCATACCCGGCGCTTTGCAGGGACAAGCGCAGTAGTTCCCGAAAGGCCTTGTCATCCTCTACCAGCAGAATCGTCTCCGATCCTCCTCGTGGCCGCACTTTCTGTTCCGACCGGGCAATCACTTCGGCGGGAACGTCGATCCGTGGGAGATATATCTTGAATGTAGTGCCAATCCCGGCCTCACTGTAGGCCCAAATGTATCCGCTACTTTGCTTGACGATTCCGTACACGGTCGAGAGCCCGAGTCCCGTCCCCTTGCCCGGTTCCTTCGTCGTGTAGAAAGGTTCAAAGAGTCGTGCTTTAGTGGTCTCGTCCATACCGACGCCGGTATCGGCAACCGACAGCATGACATAAGGGCCCGGCTGTACTGGTTCATGTTCACGTTGGTAGTTCTCGTCGAGCTCTACATTCCCGGTCTCGATGGTGATTCGACCGCCATCGGGCATGGCGTCTCGAGCGTTCACAACAAGGTTCATTAGTACTTGTTCAAGTTGCCCGACATCCGCTTGGACAGTGCCCAGCGACATGGCGGGGCGGATCGTAGTCGTGACATCCTCGCCCACTGCGCGTCGGAGCATCTCGCTCACATTTTCTATGACCTTATTGAGGTTGATCGCTCTCGGATAGACAACCTGTTGCCTGCTAAATGTCAACAATTGCTGAATCAGTAATGCCGCGCGACCCGACGCAACCTTTATTTTTAAGAAATTTTTGGCCAGTGGATGTGAGGGCTCCAGCTCACCGAGAGAAATCTCGCTGTAACCCATGATCACACCGAGGATATTATTGAAGTCGTGCGCGACTCCACCCGCGAGCCTGCCCACAGCTTCCATTTTCTGGGCTTGGCGGTACTGCGCTTCTAACCGCTTGTTCTCTGTCACATCCTGTTTAATGCCAACAAAATTGATCTCTCCGGAAGGCGAGTGAACAGGAGTGATTGTCATTTGTTCGGTGTATAGAGATCCGTCTTTCCTCTTGTTCTTGAGTTCACCACGCCAAACCTGTCCTGATTGAATCGTTTTCCATAGATTGTCGTAGAAAGACTTGTCGTGCTCTAAAGACTTCAGCATACGAGGATTCTGCCCGATGCTTTCCTCTTTCGTGTACCCGGTGAGATTAGAGAAAGCTTGGTTAACCCAAAGAATGTTGCCACCTGCACCGGTGATCACGATGGCATTGGCGGCAGCTTCGAGAGCGGCAGCCTGTAAACGCAGACGATCCTCTGCTGACTTCTGTTCCTCGATGTCCATCGAGACCCCAATCATGCGGGTTGTGCGACCCATTTCGTCGTAGAAAGCGCGGCCCCTGGCAGACTGCCAGTGAACGGTTCCATCCGGCCAAATGACGCGGAAATCGCCAGCGTAGGCCTTCTTTTCCTTAATCGCACCGTCAATTGCGTTCCGCATTCTCTCCCGGTCGTCGGGGTGCACTCTCTTCATCAATACCTCGAAGCTCGCCTCGCTCCCGACAGGCAAGCCAAGCAGGGCTTTGCAAATGTCTGACCAGACTTGCTTGTCTTTGACGACGTCCCAGTCCCAGTAACCGATCCTTGCCGTCTCCATCGCCAGTCGCATCTGGTCCTGGGCAAATTCACGCTCTTCCATCTCTTTAAGCAAGTTGGACTGAAAGTATCTTTCCTTTTTGAGAATGGTGAAACTCAGTAGCGCAGCGAAGAACAATTCGAGTGAGATTCTAATTGTGCGGATGAGCCATACGGCCGCGTTATCATGGATGACCCAGGTAGACAATTCGGAGACAATCAGGATTGCGGTTGCTGCCGACACAATGGCAAATATCTTCCGCAACTGCGCGGCATACACCGACGGGCGTGACTTGTTCATACGGCTCACGACTCGAACGAATTGAGGACAAGGCCCGTTAATACCTTGCATTAAACGATAATCCTTACACGTGATCATTAGATAGTGGAAAGACCACGAGGGTGAGCTTGCGCTAGTAAGGTTCTGAGCACAGTGGCTTGTGAGTACAGTCACTGACAGATGATAGCCAAAAAAACATAATCGATAAGCTGGTCACCAGTGCGATGTCAATAGGGATAATCATTGAATCGTATTATGGTCTCAAGTCATAGAGACGATTGTGCTTAGGCACAGTTCTTGCTAGAATCCGCAACTCGGGAGTGGAGCGAAGGTATGGTGAGTAGGCTTCACGATTTGCGGGAGCGATCGAAACTTCCATGGCAAGAAAAGAGCACACGGTATATCTCGCTTTCGATGTTCCGCCTAACATCGGGCCAAACTACGTGTTCGAAATTTGGAAGCTGTTTGCTCGGTCGGTGCACATCACTCGTCAGAAGCTGGCACCCCTCAAGATTGCCACTCGTCACTATGCGGCCCTCGCGATTCTTACCTCCTCAGATCATTCCGCCACCCAATCCGCTTTGGCGGAGCGGATGGGCCTATCACCCAATGTCGTGATGGCAATGATCGACTATTTGGATCGGCTGGGGTATACGAGGCGCGTACAGAACCCGCACAACCGCCGGGAAAACATTGTGCTCCTTTCCAAGAAAGGCCGGGCTGTCTACGATCAGGCTTCTCAGTTGTTGAGACAAGCCGAGCAGGAGCTCATGGCGTCGCTCTCCAGGGAGGAGTCTAAGCAATATCTGGAGATAACCAAGAAGCTAGGAACATCAGTCCCTTCAATACGAGAGCTCGCCATTTACTTCTAAAGTTTCATTTCCTCACTGCTGCAACCAGCGTTTGCACTAACTGAGAACCGCGACCGGGACGGTTAGCGCAAACGCGGGTGATGTCGCATGACTATCCCGTAGCAGAACAGCTCGCGCAAGGATCTGCAGTGGAGTTCACGAAGCTACCACAGCAAGAATATTCCGCGTTCACTTCGGAGGTAACACCGCGAACACACGGACTGGGCCGCCCGACCCGCCTGCGAGCTTGATTGGAGCCGCTATCAAATACGCGCCCCACTCTGGCAGCGACTCTGTGTTCGCCAGGTTTTCAAGATTGTAGAGTCCTGCGGGCAGGTCTACGCGGTGCACTTCGAAGTCTTTCGATGCACCGTAGTCGATGCTCAGCGTGTCGATCCCAAGACCCACGACGCCGCGTTCGATCAGCAGCTTCGCAGATTCCACCGAGTAACCCGGAAAGTGCATGACCTTGTTCGCATCCATATTGCGATAGCGCGCGGCATCGGGAACACGCGAACCCCATCCCGTCCGCAACACCGCAATCGCGCCCTTCGGAATCTGCCCGTGCTCCGCTTCCCACTTCTTAACCCGCGCGACGGTGAGCCGATAATCGGGATCCTTGGCCGTCTCGTCGCGAATGTCGATCACAACCGCGGGTCCGAAAAAATGCGCGGGTGGAATTTCATCCAGCGTAATCTTCCCCGGTGGAAAATGGGCCGGAGCGTCCATGTGCGTTCCATAGTGCTCTAGCATCCAGAAGCTGCGGGTGAAGTATCCGTCCTTCTCCATCGTGGCGTTTACCTTGGCCTCGAACGCGCGGTCATCCCCCGGCCATGACGGAAACTTCTCGTTCACCGAGTACGTCATATCGACGACGACGTTTCTGCCGGCCGTGATTCCAGCAAGCCAATCCCCCGGCGCCATTGACTCTTGTTGCGCTCTTCCTGGCACCACCGCCGCCAGAGCAGCCGCTAATACCAACGTCGCACAACGCATGTAACTCCTCCCGAAAAGAATGGCATTCTTCACAATTTTGGGAGTCGTGTCAAATATCGTGTCGCCGAAAGTCAAACATCCACCTGCGGGAAATGGCTGTTGGAGTGAGCTGTAGCGTTCCGAACCCTATCAAGTATTCGCAACCGGAGTATTTCGCAATTGACGGGCTTGGCTTGAGACGGCGGACGGCCGCGTTATGGGGGCGTTGCGGTTCCCATAAAAAACCGCGCTGCCTGCCCTGAGCAATAACCGAAATAGCAACGGCACAAGTTGATTGGTGCCCGGAGACGGAATCGAACCGTCACGTCCCGTTAAGGACTCGGGATTTTAAGTCCCGTGCGTCTGCCAGTTTCGCCATCCGGGCGCATTGTGTTTTCAGTAGTTTACTGGATTTTCTCTTTGGCCGCTTTTTCGGCTGTAACGCCGCTCGCAGGTGAAGGATGGAGATTTTTCCGCGGCGACCCAAGCGCAGACCCCTCGCGAAAAAAGGCGCCGCAACCACGTAGTGTACGACGTAGTTGTTGCGGTATACCTTCGGACCCAACGTACTCTCAACAGCGTCCATAACCTCCATGAGAGCACCTTGCGAGGCATAGCTACCCCTCCAAAGACGGACTGATCCAGGAGAGTATTGCTTTGGTTTGGATTTCGATGGTCGCCGACAAGGTTGAGTCCGACAAGTCCGGCATGGACATTGGCATCGACACGTTCTAGCATTCTTTGACCTATGGAGCCACCTTCCGAGTTCGTTGGCCAGGTTCTCGGCCGCTATCGCATCCTCGAGCAAATCGGTGCTGGCGGAATGGGCGTGGTGTATCGCGCGCACGACGAGCAGTTGGACCGCGATGTCGCGTTGAAGGTGCTGCCAGCGGGCATGCTTGCCGATGACGCTACGCGAAAACAGTTCCGGAAAGAAGCCTTGGCGCTTGCCAAGTTAAATCATCCGAATATTGCGACGGTTTTCGAGTTCAGTTCGCAGGAGGACGTGGACTTCCTGGCGATGGAACTGATTCCAGGAAAACCGCTGAGCGAACGGCTGCATGGCGGAGCGTTGCCGCAGCCCGAAATCGTACGCCTGGCTACGCAACTGGCGGAAGGCCTGGCCGCGGCGCACGACCAGGGAGTCATTCATCGCGATCTCAAACCGGCAAACCTATTTGTAACGCCTGACGGCCGGCTGAAAATTCTGGACTTCGGGCTGGCAAAGCACGTTCCCACAGCCAGCGGCGGCGATGTGACGCGCAGCATTACGGTGGACACAGGCACGGTTTCGGGCACGGTCCCTTATATGTCGCCGGAGCAGTTGCGCGGATTGCCGGTCGATCCGCGCAGCGATATCTATGCGACCGGCGCAGTTCTGCACGAGATGGCGACGGGACGGCGGGCATTTCCGCAGACTCAGAGCGCGGAGTTGGTGGGCGCGATTTTGTATGAGTCTCCAGCGCCCGCGCGGTCGGCAAGCAAACATGTTTCTCCCGGTCTCGAAAACATCATTTGCAAAGCGTTGGCGAAAGATCCATCGCAAAGGTATCAATCGGCGCGCGAATTGCGAGTGGCGCTGGAGGGACTTTCCACCACGCCCGCACGGGATTTTGGGGCATTGCTGCCAGTTGGGCCACCTAAGAAATCGCAAATCGCAATTGCGATTATTGCCGCCGCCGTTGTTCTCGCAGGATTGGGGATCGGCCTGAATGTTTTCAGAGTTCGCGACCGACTGTTCGAGCGCGACAAATCCACAACGACTGGAACAACGGGCTTATCAGTTCATGGGCGGCGATCAGTGGCCGTACTGGGGCTGAAAAACGTTTCCGGGCAGGCGGACAAGGCGTGGCTCTCGACTGCACTTGCGGAAATGCTGACCACGGAACTAGGCGCGGGTGAGGAATTGCGGACGGTTGCGGGCGAAAATGTAGCACGAATGAAAACCAATCTCGCGTTGCCCGATGCCGACAGCTATGGCCGGGAAACGCTGACGAAGATCCGCGAAACCCTGAACGCCGATGAAGTTGTGGTCGGGTCCTACGTTCCGCTGGGAAAGGATCAGGTCCGACTCGATTTGAGGTTGCAGGACGCGGTTGCGGGAGAAACACTGGCATCGATATCCGTCAAAGGACGCGAGGATCAAATTGACGATCTGGTAAGCCGGGCGGGCGCGGAACTTCGGCAGAAATTAGGAGCAGGCGCAATTTCGGCGACTGACGCAGCGGCGGTAAAAGCGTCATTGCCGTCGAATGCGGAAGCGGCTCGGTTCTATTCTCAGGGATTGGCGAAGCTCCACGCCCGCGACACTCTGGCGGCGCGAGACCTGCTGCAAAAATCGTTGGCACTCGAACCGGGCTTCGCGCTGGCGCATTCGGCGCTGGCAACGGCCTGGACCGCTCTCGGCTACGACGGTAAGGCCGCGGCGGAAGCGAAGACGGCATTCGATTTGTCGGGGGGACTGGGCCGCGAGGACAAGCTGGCGATCCAGGCACGTTACCTGGAAGCGAACCACGACTGGGAAGGGGCGATCGGCATCTATCGCACGCTCACGCAGTTCTTTCCCGACAATCTTGAATACGGATTGCTGTTGGCGCTGGCTGAAAGCACGGGGGCGAAATCAAAAGACGCGCTGGTCACGCTGCAGCAACTGCGCCGGTTGCCGGCTCCGGCATCACAAGATCCGCGGCTCGATCTGGCGGAAGGCAGCGCTTATTACAGTCTCTCCAAATACAAGGAAGCGGGGGAAGCAGCGGCGCGGGCGGTGGCGAAGGCGCAGGCCAGTGGACAGCGACTGGTGCTGGCGCAGGCGCTCAATCAGGAAGGAGCTGCCTTTCGTTATCAGGATCAGATTGACAAGTCGAACGCTGCATTGCGAGATGCACAGCGAACTTACACCGACGCGGGAGATCGATTGGGCGCGGCGGGTGCGACCATGGGATTAGCGAACAACCTCTATCAACATGGGGATATAAACGGCGCCCGGCAACTCAATGAGCAAGCGCTGGCGGTCTTCCGCGAGGTGGGCTCGCAACGAAATACGGCCACCTGTCTGGTTGATATTGCCATCGGACTTTACGATCAGGGCGATCTTGCAGGGGCACAGAAGCTGTACGAAGAAGCACTCAGGATTCAGCGTGAGATCGGAGACAAAGATAGCCAGGCGAATACGCTCAACAGCATTGCGAATGTGTTGGCTGACAAGGGCGACCAAGCGGGAGCGAAAGCGAAATACGAAGAGGCGCTCGCGGCCTTCCGGGAAACGGGCAGCCAATTCCAAATTGCCATGACCATGGGCAACATCGGCGAGTTGTATCTGGACGAGGGTGACCTGCCGGAAGCAAAGAAAATGTTCGAACAGGCATTGCAGATCAAACGCGACCTGCACAATCGGCATTCTGAGGCGTACACGCTGTCGGCGCTAGGTGATCTTCTGTTGTACGAAGGCGACATCCCGGCAGCTCGGAAAGCGCATGAAGACGCGCTGGCCATACGGACACAATTAGGAGAAAAAGGAACTGCTGCCGAGGATTCGCTGTCGCTGGCGCGACTAGCGTTAGAGGACGGTCATCCAGAGGAAGCGCTGGCTGCGGCACGCAATGCCGTAGCTGATTTCCACACTCGGAACCGGGCCGACTACGAAGCGGGTGCGCACACCCTGACGGCCCGCTGCCTGCTGCAGTCGGGAAAACTTGCCGAGGCGAAGGCGGAAATTCAACAGGCGGAAAAACTGGTGAAGGCTGACGATCATGTGGCGCATCTTCCGGTAGTGATCGAGAGCGCGCGAATCGCAGCGGCGTCTGGAGATCTGGCAGCGGCTCGAAGACTGCTCGGAGAGGCGCTCTCCGAGGCGACGAAAGCGAACCTGCTCTTCTTTCAGTATGACGCCCGGCTCGCCCTGGGTGAGTTGGATGTCAAGTCGGGCAACGTGGCGGCCGGTCGCGCACGGCTGACAACACTGGAGCAAAACGCCCGCACGAAAGGATTTCTTTTGATTGCACGAAAGGCTGCTGCGGCGTTGAAGGGATAGTCCGAATCTGTTCGTCCACAACTTGAAACTGGGGCGGCGACGTCCCGAGCCGAGAGAGCGGACGAAATACGGGAATGGCTGAGATGCAGATGAGGCGCAGGAAACCCGGCGAGGACGGCGAGTAACGAGCATTTCAAGGTGTGGGCGCCCGCCCGCAATCGGGTTGGAACCCGCATGGATAAACGGGATCGCATAAGACAAGGCCTACGAGTAGATCCCCGGCGCCTCATGTCCAAGCTTCTGGACATATTCAATATAGGAGCCAGGATAAACCGTGGGATGGCTCTCCGTGCCGCTCTCACCGCCCAGTTCCAGCACACGTGAGCCGAGACCGCGAAGGAACATGCGGTCATGCGATACGAAGATCATGGTGCCTTCAAAATCCTTCAGGGCGGCGACCAGCATTTCCTTGGTCGCGAGATCCAGGTGATTCGTCGGTTCGTCGAGCACCAGGAAGTTCGGCGGGTTGTAAAGCATGCGCGCGATCGCCAGCCTCGACTTTTCTCCGCCTGAGAGTGCGCGGATCTTCTTATCTACATCTTCGCCCGAGAACTGGAATGCTCCCGCCAGGTTGCGCAGCGAGCCAATACTGTCCTGAGGAAAATCCTGTTGTAACTGTTCGGCAACGGTGAGATCGGAATTGAGCACATCCAAAGCCTGTTGCGCGAAGTAGCCCATATACAGGCTGGCGCCGAGCCGCACGCTTCCCGCATCTGGAGCACTGGCCCCGGCAATCATCTTGAGCAGCGTGGTCTTGCCCGCGCCGTTTCTTCCCATGACGGCCCAGCGTTCTCCGCGGCGGATGGTGAGATTGAATCCTTCGTAAATCACACGCGGGCCGTAACTCTTGTGCAGATTCTCAAGGACGGCCACCTGTTCACCGGATCGCGGAGGAACGCGAAAGTCGAATTTCACGACTTGTCGTTTTTTGGGAAGTTCGATCTTCTCGATCTTGTCCAATGCCTTAATTCGGCTCTGCACCTGGGCCGCTTTGGCCGCGTGTGTCCTGAAACGATCGATGAAGCGCTGCTCCTTGGCAAGCATGGACTGCTGCCGGGCAAATGCTGCCTGCTGGTTGCTCTCTCGCACCACCCGCTCGCGCTCGTAGAAATCGTAGTTACCCGAGTAGGTGATGATTTCGCCCCCATCAATTTCGGCAATCTTCGAGACCAGGCGATTCATGAACTCGCGGTCGTGCGAGGTCATGAGCAGCGCGCCAGGAAATGACTTGAGAAACTGCTCCAGCCAGATGATGGATTCGATGTCGAGATGGTTCGTCGGTTCGTCCATCAGCAACACATCTGGCATTCCGAGCAGGACGCGCGCGAGTGCAACCCGCATTTTCCATCCGCCCGAGAGAGCGCCCACATCGCCGTCAATCTGATCGTCTTTGAACCCCAGACCGTGGAGCACTGTACGGGCTTGCGATTCGAGCGCGTAACCGCCTAAATGTTCGTACTCCTCCTGAACGTGACCGAAGCGATCAAGGATGCGGTCCATGTCATCAGCCTTGTCGGGGTCGGACATTTCCGACTGCAAGGCTTCGAGCTCGTGGTGCAGATCGCCGACGCGTCCGCTGCCTGCGATCGCTTCATCCAGCACCGAACGCCCCTGCATCTCCTCGACGTCCTGGCGAAAGTAGCCGATCGTCATCTTCTTGGGGACAGACACCGTGCCATCGTCGGGAGTTTCCTCGCCGACCACCATCCGGAAGAGCGTTGTCTTGCCCGCCCCATTGGGACCGACCAGCCCGACTTTTTCGCCGGGATTCAACTGAAACGAAGCATCGACGAAAAGCAACTGCTTGCCATACTGCTTATTGATGTTTGAGAAAGAGATCATTTTGAGAGGTCATTGAAAAGAACAACTCGCGGCACCGTGCTTCTACTAGTGTAGCGGGGGCCCATGCGACAGGCTCAGAGCAGGCGTTGGATGGGCCACACGGCCCACACCTTGGAATTTCTCTGGGAATTCTCTGGCCGCCCTAAATACGGTTGCCACTTCAATCAAGTCATCTTGAACCCGGTACACAACGCGAAAACGTCCAACGATGACTTCGCGAATTTCAGCTTCGTCTCGCTCCGGCACAATACGTCCCGAGCGGGGGAAACGGATCAACTGCTCGACAGCAAAGAAGATTCGCGCGATGGTCAGACCTGCATAATGCTCAGAATCTTTGGCAATGTATTCGCGGATAACGTCAAGATCGCGCAGCGATTGTGGCGACCATAGAATGCGCATTACAGCCCAAAGCGACGCTTGGCCTGATCGTGCGGAATGCCCTCCGACCTATCAAGCTCCGCCAATCCGGTTTCGACTTTGCCCAGGAATACGAGCTGTTCAATGGCATCGTCGATGGTGGCATTTGGCGGCATCGCCTGGAGAGCCTCGATAATGCGGTCGCGGGTAAATGGCTCCTGCATGGCTTAATTGTAAACACATTTCGCGGTAGGTGGAACTATTTGCGTAACGACCGATACCCTGTCAAGCAACTGCTCTTGCCGGCCAACGCTCGGCACATTGGGGATCCGTGAACAGAAATCAGGGATCGCAAAATTCACACTTGACATTGCAAGAGCATCCACTACCATATGGTTGTGGATAGATTGGGTACAACGTTTGCGGCTTTGTCTGATCCAACCCGGCGGGCAATGATCGAACGGCTCTCCCATGGGCCTGCCTCTGTGCATGGATTGACGGAACCGTTTGCGCTTTCGCAGCAGATGATTTCAAAACATATTGCCTACCTGGTGCGGGCGCGGATTGTGATCAAGACGAAGCGTGGACGAGAGAGTGTGTGCACGCTCAGGCCAGGGGCGATCAAGACCGTCAGCGACTGGGCGTTTAGCTATCGCCGATTCTGGGAAGAGAGTTTCGACAAACTGGATGCAGTTGTAAATCAAATGAAGAAAGAAGAAAGAGGAGGCCAGAGATGACCAAAAACATGGCTAGCGAAATTGAGCGGATGGTCGTCACAAGAGTTTTTGACGCCCCACGCGAACTGGTTTGGAAGGCGTGGACAGACCCGAAGTACGTGATGCAATGGTGGGGACCGAAGGGCTTTACTGCGCCCGTTTGCAAGATGGATTTTCGCGTTGGAGGAAAATCTCTCTTCTGCATGAAAACGCCCGATGGGCAGGAGTGCTGGAATGGGGTTGAATACCACGAGATTGTTCCCCTGGAGAAGATCGTTTCCTCCATGTACTTTTCCGACTCGAAGGGAAACAAAATTGAGCCTGCGGAATTAGGAATAGAACACGAGGCCATAGACGGTGCGTACGACGTGACCATCTTTGAGGATCTCGGAAACGGCCAGACGAAACTCACCCACATTGGAAATGAGCCCATGGAGAGCGCGAAAAATAGCGGTCAATTGGAGGGCTGGAACCAGATACTCGATAAAGTTGCCGCGGTTGTTACGAAGCTAGCGCAGGCGAAATAAGAAGTTGGAGTTTCGACGATTGTCATGCGGCGAGATCTGAACATAAAGCAAGTCTGTTCCGGAGACCCAAGGGTGGGCGGGGCGGGTGGATCGGCCGGGTGCCCCACACATTCGCGTACGTTGCGAATGTGTGGGCGCTGTAAACCGTTGTTTCGCCGTCCGGGCCGATTTCGAATAGTATCGCTTGCGCCGTAATCTAATTTCTTCAAAAGAAAAAAACGTTTGACGGTCGTCAAGAGCGAGGGGCCGGTCGCGGACCTTGCTGCCTCTGTAACGCCGAATCCACGCCTCAAAAGTGGAGCTTATATCCCGAAGAAAAAGAGGCTTACCCCCACTTTCGTGGGATGTTCAACGAAGCGGCTGGACGGATAAACTTTGCGCAAATAGGTGCAAAAGATTTCCTGTTATGGAATGAGTGTGGCGTCAGGCGGGGCTTGTGATATGGGAAAGACTCCTATAAAGTAGTGCTTGCAATCCCGCTTCCCCGGTGTTCTTTCGGCTTGATAACTGCTGTTCCCAAGACAGGCCTAGTGGCGAATTCCTAGAGGAGTAGTCATGATTTCGATCCATTTTCTTCCATCCGGGGAGAGGGGAAGGATTTCAATTTCCCGCTGCAGTCTCCTCTCGATGACGCTCCTGTGCGTCGCGCTGATTGGTGTCTGCTCCGGCCAGGTCGCGATTCCGACCAGCCGCTCGGACAATGCGCGGTCGGGCGCCAACACCAGCGAAACCATGCTGACGCCCAGCAACGTGAACAAGAACCAGTTCGGCTCCATTTTCAACTATCCGATCGACTACCAGGCGCTGGCGCAACCGCTGTATGTTCCTAATGTGAACATCAACGTGAACGGACAAGTGTCGACGCATAACGTCGTCTACGTTGCGACCATGGCTGATTCGGTCTATGCCTTCGATGCCGACAGCAATGCCGGCTCGAACGCGAATCCTCTCTGGTGGATCAATTTCACAGATATTGACAACAATCCTGCGAACGGCCCTGCCCCTGGGCTTTCCACGGCCAGTGGCGAATATCTGCCCTGTTCGGGCGGCAAGACCACCGGTTTCACACAAGAGGGGATTGCCGGCACCCCGGTGATTGATACCACAACGGGCACGCTGTACGTCATCGCCAAGACCATGATGAACGTCAACGGCACGGTAACGGTTTACCACTATCTGCACGCGATTGACATCACGAGCGGGGCAGAAAAATACAATGGACCGGTTCAGATTACTGCGTCCAGTGTCGCTAATAATGGGCATCTGACCACCTTCAGCAGCCTGCATCAGTTGAACCGGCCCGGACTGCTGCTTCTTAACGGAGTGGTCTACGCGGGATTTGGCTCGAACGGATGCAATGACAACAATACCGGGTGGCTGTTGGCTTACGACGAAAACACTCTGCAGCAAGTAGGGTCGTTCAACACTTCGGCGGATCTAGGCCTCGCTTCGATCTGGCAGACGGGCAACGGAATCGCCGCGGACGAAGACGGCAACATCTTCGTCGTGACTGCGGAGAGTTCCAGCTACAATGTGCCGACGGGTGGACAGAGTTACTGTAACAGCGTGCTGGAGTTGACCAATACCATCGGCCAAGCGAATTCGCTGTCGCTGGTCGACTATTTCACGCCCGATGATGTTGCCTATCTGAACGTTCACGATCTGGATTTAAGCGCCGGCGGACCGGTAGTTCTGCCCGATCAGAACGGTCCAGCTACGCACCTTGTGGTTGCTGGCGGCAAGACGGGCACCCTCTTTGCTCTCAATCGCGACGACATGGGCTGGTATTCCAGTAATGATGGGCAGCTGTCGGCAGGACAGACGAACGGTCAGGAAATAGATGGCGAGGTCGGCCACCTGTTCGACTCGCCCGCCTATTGGAACGGGATGCTCTATTACGCCGCCGATGCAGACGAAATTAAGGCGTTCGCGCTCACCAATACCGGCAGCTATCCCCCGGTTTCGACTGCGCCTATCATGCAAACGTCTCGGGAATACGTGGGCAGTCATTCTCCCTCGATTTCGGCGAATGGGAACACCAACGGCATCCTATGGGTAATGAGCGGCGGTGGGTTATATGCATTCGATGCGACCAACCTGGAGCCGCTTTACAACACCAATCAGAGCGGGGTCCGCGACACGCTGCCCAAGACCGCTCACTTCGCTACACAGACGATCGCCAACGGCAAGGTCTATGTGGCTACGCTAACAACTCTCCAGGTCTACGGGCTGCTGCAAGGGTTGAATCTGGTCACCGGCGCGAATCAGACTGGTCCCATACTTACGACGCTCCCTCAGTCCATCCAAGTGCAAGTCGTTGACCCTTACAGCGGGGCGCCTATTCAGGGCGTGACCGTAACTTTCAGCGATGGCGGCAAGAAAGGCACGTTCAGCAATCCTGTCGGGTCATCCGATCCCAACGGGAATGTGTCGACCACCTACACTTTTTCTAAAACCGCAGGCGCTTACACCCTGACGGCGAGCTCTTTGGAGGCTGCGAGTTTGTCGATCCCGGAAACGGCGACCCCGGGGCCGGCGACACAAATGGTCATTCATGCGGGAAATAAGCAGACGGGACAAGCGGGATCGATCCTTCCTACCCAGCTGAGTGTCGCTACTTTAGATTCCTATAAGAACGGCGTGTCGGGCGTTACGGTAACGTTTGTGGACGAGAGCGGCTTGGGCACCCTCAATCCGAGTACTGCTGTGTCGAACAATCTCGGATTCGCAGCGGTCAGTTACCAACTGCCGAACACGGACGGAACATACAAAATTTCAGCCACGGCGACGGCATCCCAATGCCCCACGTGCAAGTCGCAAACATTCGTAGAAACTGCCACGGGCGATGCTCCAGCAAACCTGGGCGTGGTTTCCGGAAATAACCAGACGGCGCCGGTGAATACTCAACTGCCGCAGCCTCTGGTGGTACAGGTCACCGATCAGAGTGGGAACCCAATCGCGGGAGTTTCGGTTACGTTTTCTGCGCCCTCTGGAACTTTAAGCAGCGCCTCGGTGACGACCAACGCGAGCGGACAAGCCAGCGTAAACTACACGACGGGGAATTCGGTTGGGACGGTTACCATCACCGCTGCCGTAGACGCACTGAACACACAGTTCACCGTCAATGTAACGGGCGACAACTTGCGACGGTGACCATCAGCGGGGAGTGCTGAGAAGTCCGAGAGACTCGTAATCACGCGATTCGGACGGCGCCTGCGTGCTCAGCTCGTAGCCGAGATAGTGCATCACCGGCCCCCAGGCAGCTTCAATCTTTTCCACCATCGGAGGGGGCAACTCCGCGCGCCAACCGCCGGAACCCGCCGCACGCACGAAGGAAAGATCTTTTCGCGACCCTTTGGTCAGTTCGCATTGGTCGGTCTGCGCTTGTTCGAGTTTCCGCATTCGGCCCGCCGAGCTTCGTTCCACGGCCTGAGCAATCTGCTCGGCGCTGGAGGTCTTGCCCAGAAAGGCGACAATCTTCTGCAGTTCGCGAGGGGTGTCGGCCACCATGTCCTCATAGCGTAGCAACAGAAAACGCGCCGGATCTTGCCGCGTGGCCAGCCAGGTGGTGACGTTTTGCCCCCAGGATCCATGCGGGCAAGTCTTGCCCACAAGAAAGCGTCCGACGAAGGTTTCGATGGGGGAATCGTCGGCGATTTTCTTGAGCTTGCGATGATAGTGGTATTGCGAAAGGACCACGTCACGCGGGTCGCGAACAATGTAAATCACTCGCGGGAATCGCGGATCAAAGCAATCGTGACTCTTGATGATGCGCGGCCGCGGCATCTCGTCAAAATCTTTCTTGCTCGTACCGGTGGGATCGGGAATTAGCCGGTGAATATTCGCGAATGTGGCCGGTGTGTCCGGGAACATGAGATTGCCGAGAAGAAACCGGGTCCAGGTATTGCCGGATTTCGGGAACGAAACCAGAAAAACGTCATCTGGGAGAATCAACAGGCTGCGGCCGGGCCGATGCTGCCCGAGCGCACGTTTTATTCCGGATTTGATGTGTCGCAACATTTCAGTTTCTACCTCTGTTCCCCGCGGGAACGAATTTCTGCTGAACCAATCGCTTGGGCACAAGAATGTCTCATGCGGACGATCCGTGCCGAATGCGCTGCAACAGGGAGATGAGTTTCCATGTAGCTCCGGGCGCGACGCTCAGGCCGAACAGGGTCCAACTCAAGCTCAACTTGTGAAAATAGCCGTTGGCTTCCGCAATCAATTTTCGAGCTTCTGCAAACTGACGGTGCTCCAGTTTATTTTTGCCTTCTTCCAGCAAATACCGGGCTCGGATTTCGGCCGCGCGTTTCTCGACTACCTGACGATCCGCATCTTTGAGCGGAAGCGTTTGTTTGTATTTTTCCAGGATCGTGCTGTACCCTTCGGCCATTTTTGCCCGCGACTGGCTGAGCGAACCGGGGCGCCCGACGGGCATGTGCGCTTGCAGCTTTCGTGAGTAGGCAATTTTGGCGCCGTGGAACGCGGTGCGCACCCACATATCGTAATCGTCGCAGCGGGCAAGCTTTTCGTCGAACATGCCGGCTTTCACAATGGCCTGCTTGCGCGCGACCACGGTCGAAATCGGAATCTGGCAACGCTCGACCAGCAAAGAGCCAAAAGTTGCCTCGCCCGCGGAGGGACAGCGCTCCATGAATTCGCGCTCCTCGCCCGGGAGTCCCACCCATCCGTTGGAATAGGTCAGACCCAGCGACGGGTCGGCGGCGAACAACTGCATCTGTGATGCAAGGTGATCCGGCATCCAGGTATCGTCACTGTCGAGGAAGGCGACAAATTCGCCGCGGGCGTGCTGAATGGCATTGTTCCTCGCTCCGGCGGCGCGTTTGTTTTCCTGCTTGAGGTAGATAATCCGGTCGAGATATCGCGAGAGGTACGGCTCGAGCACTTTCTCCAACTCCACCGTATCGGGAGAGCCGTCGTTCACTACGATGGCTTCGAAATCCTTGTAGGTTTGCGCAAACACCGAATCGAGGCACGCGGTAATCAGACCGGCGGTTTTGTAGCTCGGAATGATTACGCTGACCGTCGGGGCGGGAGTGCTGACCTGGGGTGCTTGGCTGGATTCGGCTGTCTGCATGCTTTCCCTGATTGCTTACGAACTCTTTTGTTTACGAGCTGTGAAACACTTCTTCTTTATCCCCGGTGAGAATGTTGTTGACCGCTTCCACTCCCATCATCACCGAGTGGTCCATGTTTCCGATTTCGTAGCGCCAGGCGCCAAAGCGCCCGCGGGAGTAGATTCCCTTCTCCAGCAGCGCCGGTTGCAGCACGCCCAGCGCCCGGTCTCGGCCGAGGGTTGGGATCGGATAGGAATAACCCACGATGCGATGATAACGCGAGACGACACGGCTTCGGTCCGTCTCTTCCAGCATTTTGGCCTTGATCAGTCCGGTCGTGATCTGCTCCAAAACTTTCTCCGGATCCGGCGTTTCGCCCACGCGAAACGATATTTCGCACATCAGAGAGCTGTAATGTTCGGTGTCGCCGTTAGGAACGTTGTTTGGTGAGTAGTGAGAAAAATAGGTTGCGCGATAACACGGCATGGCGGAATCCGTGAAATAGATCCAGCAGCGTCCAGTCTCGATTTTCTTTTTCAGGCCCAGCCCGACGACCAACAGGTTATTGTGTTCTAAACCTGTGGTGGCATCCGACAGTTTGCTGTCCGGCGCCTTCATCATTTTCACGAACAGATCGAGTGGCGCAGTAGAAATCAGCACGTCATAGGTGTCGCCAGTACCGTCGGCAAAAGAGATCTGGCGGCGGACGGGATCAATCTCGGTCAGTTTTTTTCCGGTATGCACTTTCGCGGTGAAGTGGCGAGCGATCCGGCGGTAGATTTCGCCGGTTCCTCCGTGCAGTGGAAATTTGAACTTGCTGTTCGGTCCCCAGCCTACGTCGTCGCGCTCATAAAGGACGTTCTCAAGCAGACGTTTGAAATCCACGACCGCAACCCGGTCGGCGATCCAGTGCTTTGACATCTGTTCGAGCGGCGTGGTCCAAACCTTGGAGTTGTACGGAAACATGAAGGCTTCGGCGATTCCCTCACCGAACGTGGCCAGGATCCAGTCGCGAAAATTGCCCGCCTCGCGGCCGCCTCCGTTGGCTGCGGCTTTGGCCGCTCCGAGCAGGCAACTTACCTGAATTTCTTTGGGCAGGTATCGCAGATTGCTCTGGAAGGGGTAAGGCACCCAGGAATCGTCGCCTTGCACAATCCAACTCTCGCGAATGCGCTCGTGAACTTCTTTACCCAGAACCTTGTCGATCAGGTCGTCGAAATACTTGTAGTGCGAGAAGATGACGTGACCACCTTCGTCCCAAACAAAGCCGTGCTGATCGACGTGCGAAGTAGCGTGGCCGCCGACGTCGTCGGATTTCTCGTAGAGCACCCAGTTCTCATAGCCAAGTTCGTGCAAACGGTAGGCCGCACCCAGTCCGGTCGGTCCTCCTCCGATGATGACAATCTTCTTGCTCATAGATTGGTTTGGGGGAAAAGCTCTCAGTTCCGGAGGATGCGACCGAATGGAGGATGAGCGGCTACTCTTTGCAGACGCCCGGTGTCACCCCGAAATTGCAATCAGCAACCATCCGAACATTGTGGGACGAATACGGCATTGTAGCATCCCAATTTTGGGTCGCAGGACTCCACAAGTAACCCTATTCGTAAGGCAACAAGCCGAACTCCGCTCTTTGCGCTACTCGCGCCACAAACCGGTGTGGTGTGCAATTGGGCTACCTTAAGAATTAAGGTTCCATCCTGTTTCTTTAAGTAAATACAAGACTTAGCAGGGGAACGCGGCCAGCAATGGTTCCGTATGCATCTCTTTGCGGTTAGGCGGAAGTCCACCGGGGCGGGTGCTGCTAAAGGTAACTGGTATCCTTAAAGGTTCGGGATGGGGAATTCGGAACATAATCGGACGAGTCTCAGGTAAATGTTGCAATTTCTTTCGCACTCGTTGAAGAGTCACCCAGGAGTCAGATTTGCCATGTATTTTCAATAGTTTACAGGAAGATTTGTGGTGTATCTCGGAATTGTAATTGCTCATTGCTTAGGGTTACACTAACTGTCGTATAAATCGATTCATTAGGGACTCTGCCTGTCGGACCAATCCTCGCCGCCCCCCGCGAGCCTAGAGGCGAGTCTGGGGAGCTGACATTGACTCACAGGGATTTGAATTCCACAGAAAAACTTGATCTACGCATCGGGAGGATCACAGAATTGACCGCTTCGACGAGCCATCTCATCTCTCCACACGGGGGAGAACTCATTCAACTGCAAGTACCGGCAGAAGTTGCCGCGGAACTGAAAGGGCATTCTAAAGAGTGGCCCTCGTGGGATCTCACGGCACGACAACTTTGCGATCTCGAACTGCTAATGAGTGGGGGCTTCTCGCCGCTCTCAGGATTCATGAACCGCGCCGATTACGAGGGCGTGTGCCACAACATGCGGCTGGCCAGTGGGGTACTCTGGCCGATACCGATCACGCTCGATGTAACCGAAGAGTTTGCTAAGAAGCTGACGCCGGGCAAGAGCAAAATTGCCCTGCGCGATGCTGAAGGAGTGATGCTGGCCGTCCTGACCGTAGGGGACGTATGGCAACCGGACCGCACGGCAGAGGCGAAAGCTGTATTCAATTCGACAAGCAGCGCGCACCCGGGCGCTGACTACGCTATCAACAAGTCGAACCCGTGGTATGTGGGCGGCAGCATTCAAGGAGTCCAGCCGCCGTCGCATTACGATTTCCGTGCTCTGCGACTGACCCCCGCCGAATTGCGGGCCGAATTCCACCGGCTGGGCTGGACGCGGATCGTCGCCTTCCAGACCCGCAATCCTATGCACCGCGCCCACGTCGAACTGACGATGCGCGCCGCCAAGCAGGTCGAAGCGAATCTGCTGATTCATCCTTCGGTAGGCATGACCAAGCCCGGCGATGTGGATTATTTCGTTCGCACGCGCTGCTACCAGTTGCTGTTGTCCAAATATCCGCACGGCACGGTGAAGCTCTCGATGCTGCCGCTGGCGATGCGCCTGGGCGGACCGCGCGAAGCGATCTGGCACGGATTGATTCGCAAGAATCATGGCTGCAGTCATTTCATCGTGGGCCGCGATCACGCTGGTCCCGGTAAGGACAAAGACGGCAAGCCGTTCTACGGCCCCTATGAGGCGCAGGAACTCTTCACCAAACACGCCTCCGAGATGGGTGTGACCATGGTTCCCTTCCAGATGATGGTCTATCTCCAGAACGAGGACCGTTACGTACCGGCAGATGAAGTTCCCGCCGGCGCCAAGGTACTCGACATCTCGGGCACCGAACTGCGGGCACGATTGAACGAAGGCCGCGACATTCCAGCATGGTTCACGTATCCGGAAGTCGTGAAAGAGCTGCGCCGCAGCTATCCTCCACGGGATAAGCAAGGCGTGACGATCTTCTTCACCGGACTTTCCGGATCGGGCAAATCTACCATCGCTAACGCTCTGATCACGAAATTCCTGGAAATGGGTGGCCGTCCGGTCACGCTGCTCGACGGCGATCTGGTGCGCAAACACCTGTCGTCGGAGCTCGGCTTTTCGAAGGAGCACCGCGACATCAACATTCGCCGCATCGGGTATGTCGCTTCGGAAATCACCAAGAACGGCGGAATCGCGATTTGCGCTCCCATCGCTCCTTATGAGGCGACCCGCACGCATGTGCGGCAGCTGATTGAGCCGGTCGGCGGCTTCATATTGGTGCACTGCGCTACCTCGCTCGAAGTATGCGAAGAGCGCGACCGCAAGGGCCTGTACGCCAAAGCCCGCGCGGGCATCGTTAAGGAATTTACGGGCATCTCGGATCCATACGAGGCACCCACCGATGCCGAAGTGGTAATCGACACCGCCAAGCTGAGCCCCGAGGAAGCGGCGCAGACCATTATTCTGCACCTCGAGCGAGAGGGCTTCGTCGGCGCCAACGGCAACGGTTCGTGATGTCAATAAAGCCCATTACTACAGTGGGCTTTATGAGATAATGGCCTCTGAAAACGGCTCTCAGGGCCGGTTCTCAGCGTTCTCAATTCCTTAACCTGACCATGGTTTACTGAGAACCGGGAACCGGCACCTGGAACGCATCGAAAGATGGCATGGAATTCTCGCTGTTAA
Organism: Terriglobales bacterium; assembly: GCA_050010155.1. GTDB lineage: Bacteria > Acidobacteriota > Terriglobia > Terriglobales > Acidobacteriaceae > Acidiflorens. The sequence goes on along the minus strand of JBEKLO010000023.1, from coordinate 15,966 downwards.
AAATTCTGATCGGCTTCACTGTGGGGACGCTGATCGGTTTGACGGGTCTGGGCGGCGGAGTCTTATTGCTGCCCATGCTCATTTTCGGCCTGCACGTGCCCGCCATCATTGCCGTCGGCACCGACGCACTCTTTAACTTCTTCACCAAGATTCCCGCCAGCATCATGCATCTTGCCAAAGGCACAGTGCGCAAGAAAGTCGTTGTCGCAATGGCCATCGGAAGCATTCCCGGTTCTTATCTGGGTGTGACGTTGCTGGTCCATCTGCGTACCGTCTACGGCGCCCACGTCAACGATTTCATCAAATCGGCGGTGGGGTTGCTGCTGGTCATTATTCCGGCGCTCCTGCTATTCCAAAGACGCATTGAAGACCATCTCGCCAAACGCCAGCCCACCATGAAATCGTTTGCCTTTATGAGCGTGATCGGGCTGGTCGGCGGATTTCTGGTCGGCATCACTTCGGTCGGATCAGGCAGCATCATTATGATGTTGCTTCTTCTGTTCTATTCGTTCGCGCCCAAGATCATGGTGGGCACCGACATTACTCACGCCGTGATTTTGACCGGCGTCACCAGCCTGTTGCACTGGCGCGCAGGCAACGTTGATTCCCACCTGGTCGTTGCCCTGCTGATCGGCTCGATTCCGGGCGGCATTCTGGGCTCGCATCTGAGTACGCGCGTTCCCGTAACCTGGTTGCGGCGGATTCTGTGTACCGTGCTTTTGATGACCGGCGCTAGAATGCTCTGGGCGTAGAAGAGCAGGTGTCGGTTGTCAGGTCTTAGGTCTTAGGTCTCAGGTCTTAGGTCTTAGGTCTCAGGCCTTAGGTCTCAGGTCTTAGGTCTCAGGCCTTAGGTGTCAGACATCTGGCGACTGGCGGCGCGGGAACGAAGTAGGGCAGAAAAACCTGACACCTCAGACCTGACACCAAATTTACCAACGGAGCATTGATGTCTTCTTCGAAATCCGCGGAAACTCTTGAACGCATCCAGGCCGCTCTTGAAGCGGCACGCACGGTGCTAAACGGCTTTACTCCCGGCGCTATCGAGGCCAAATTTAAAGTTGGGGACGATCCCGTAACGGCGGCCGATCGTGAGGTGGACGTTGTCCTCAAAAAGCACTTGCTGCGCGCCGGCGAAGGGTGGCTTTCGGAGGAAACAGTTGACGATTTCTCGCGACTGGATAAGCAGCGCGTGTGGGTCGTCGATCCGCTCGATGGAACCCGCGAATTTGTGCAGGGCATTCCTGAATTCTGCGTTTCGATCGCTATGGTGGAAAATGGTATTCCGGTCGCCGGCGGAATCTGCAATCCAGCTACCGACGAACTTATTCTCGGTTCCCGCGACACCGGCGTCACCTATAACGGCAAGCCCGCCCAACCGAGTCAACGCAAGGATCTGCACGGGGCGCTTGTGCTGGCCAGCCGCAGTGAAGTGAAACGTGGCGAGTGGAAACAATTCGAATCCGCAGAGTTCCAGATTCGTCCGATGGGCTCGGTCGCTTACAAACTTGGCCTCGTCGCTGCCGGCCGCGCCGACCTCACCTTCACTCTGGTTCCGAAAAATGAGTGGGACGTGGCCGCCGGAGCCGCACTTGTTGAAAGCGCCGGAGGCTGGACGCTCAAACTCGATCAGTCCGCGCTGCGCTGCAATCAGAAGGATCCGTTGATCTCCGGCCTGCTCGCCGGCGGTCCATTCCTTCGCGATCCACTACTCGGGATGCTTGACCGTCAAGCGCAAACCATCGCCGCCGACAAAAAAGGCTGACCGGCCCTGATTTGGGAGTTTTGCCATCATGGCGCGTATCCCCTTTCTGATGTACCACGAACTCGAGTTGGCTGGGCGCAAGCTCTGCCAGTCCGAACCCGGTTACGTGCGCTACATTTTGCCGCTCGAGAACTTCCGCAGCCAGATGGAATGTCTGAAGCAGTCCGGCTTTCGCGGCCTGAGCGTCAGTGAAGCTTTGCGTTTTCCCGCAGAACCGGGTATCTGCATCACATTCGACGATGGCTGCGAAACGGATTGGATTGCAGCCGCTCCCGTGCTGCGCGAATTTGGTTTTCACGCAACTTTTTATTTGACCGCGGGATTTCTGGGAACGCCCGGCTACTTGAGCGACGAACAGGTTCGCAACCTTGACTCTCAGGGTTTTGAGATCGGCTGTCATTCGATGACACACGCTTATTTTTCGGATCTTCCGGAGACGGAATTGAAACGCGAGATCGTGGATGCAAAAATTCGGATCGAGCAGATCCTCGGGCATGCGATCGAGCATCTCTCCTGCCCAGGGGGACGATACAACCGGCACGCGCTGGCAATGGCGCGGCGGGCCGGATTCAAGACGGTCGCCAACAGCGACTTCCATTCCAACGATTCGGCCACCAGCACCGATCACCTGGGCCGCGTCGCCATGCTCCGCGATCTCTCGATGCATCAGTTCAGCGACATCTGCCAGGGGCGCGGCTTGTGGAAAAAGCGGCTCCAGCATCAGACTCGCCGCAACATGCAGCGCCTGCTGGGAAACCGCGCCTATGACCGGCTCCGCTCGATTTTACTGGGGGAATCCCGCTAGTAACCTAGTGCGGTTACATTTGTAATTCGCGGTTTTTTTCTTGCCGCCTACAACATCCTGCCCACGCAGATTTTCAGGCCACTCAACCAAACACCTTGTCCCGCGCCTGTTTCGGCCAACTCTCGCAAATGCAACCGGTGGATCACTGCCCCATGCGAAACCGTACATGTCGGGTCCACATGCACTAGTGGATTATCGCGTGAACTTATGGCATCTGGGATACACCGGCCTATCTGGGTAAATTCAGCGTGTGGACTTGATCGACTTAGTCCCCCATTTTGTAAGGTCGAGGTCTTGCGATGTTTAGGTTGATGTCTGAAGTCGGGATTTCTAGCAATCATGGAAGGTTTTCGCAGCGGTTTGTAACACGAGTCGGCGCACTGATGCTCCTGTTGGTGATTACTTTGATCACCATCTCCTGCGGCACGGTGGCTCAAGCTTCCGGTCGATCGAGTGGAGGCCTCGTGCTCTCGGGCTCACTGCCACCCGGCGCAGTCAATCAGTCTTATAACGCTGTGCTCTCGGTGAGCGGGGGGAATTCGCCCTATCAGTTCTCCGTCCAGTCTGGCACGTTGCCGCCGGGCCTCACTTTGAATTCGACAACCGGATCGTTCACCGGCCAGCCCACCACCGCAGGCAACTACACGTTTGTGGTTGCGGTCACAGACAAACCAAGCTCCGGTATAGCAGTGCAGCCATACGCGATGGCCATCAAGAATGGCAGCGGGGGCGGTGGGATTACGGTCAGCGTTTCTCCCTCGACCGCTAGCTTGTCTTCAGGCGGAACACAGCAGTTCACCGCTACCGTCACGGGAACCGCAAATACTGCGGTTACGTGGTCGGCTACAGCGGGTTCAATTGGCAGTAACGGCCTTTACACCGCGCCCGTAGTGAAGTCAACCAGTTCCGCAACGGTCACAGCGACCAGTCAGGCGGATTCGAGTCAGTCCGCCAGCGCTGCGGTCACGATTAACCCACAGGGACAATCCTCTCTTCAAATCACTACTTCAAGTCTTCCCCAAGGGCAGCAGGGACAAATTTATAGCGCTGCTTTCTCGGCCTCCGGTGGAACGCAGCCTTACGCGTGGAGCCTGACCTCCGGCAGTCTTCCCCCAGGAATCACACTGAATACCAGCGGGGACCTGAACGGCACGCCGACTGCGATCGGAACGTCAAATTTCTCGGTGATGGTGACGGATGCCACCGGCAAAACCGCGACCGGTACATTCAGCCTCACGGTCACGGCCAGTACTGGTTATGATGGTCCGGCGCAACTGCCCAAAGTGACAATGGCCACCGCCATGTCTGACTCGCCCGCACCGGGAGCCCTTGTCAGCGTCAACGCCGGCGGTGATTTGCAAACGGCTTTGACCAACGCCTCCTGTGGAGACACCATTCAACTTCAGGCGGGCGCAACCTTCACCGGCTCGTTCACATTGCCGGCCAAAAATTGCACGGACGGTGATTGGATCATTATTCGCACGAGTTCCCCAGACAGCGCTCTTCCCGCTGAAGGACAGCGGGTTACACCCTGCTACGCAGGAGTTGCTTCCCTGCAAGGGCGTCCGGCATACAGCTGCCAGAATCCACAGAATGTATTGGCGAAGGTCGAAATGGCTAAGACAGGAAACGGGCCGTTTCAAATCGCTAACGGGGCGAATTTTTACCGATTCGTTGGCCTCGAAATTACTCGGGCTAACGGACTCAGGGGCAATGGAGCCCTGATGGAGCTGGTGGGAACCGCCGACCACATTATTCTGGACCGCTCGTGGCTGCACGGCAACGCGCAGGATGAAACCAACGATGGTTTCGCAATGAGCGGCGGCACCTACATTGCGGTCATCGATTCCTACTTCAACGATTTCCATTGCATCTCGGACAAGGGATCCTGCACCGACGCGCATGCCGTCAGTGCCGGCATCAGCGATACGCAAGACGGTCCCTATAAAATCCAGGACAACTTCCTGGAAGCTTCGGGCGAGGGAGTCATGTTCGGCGGCGGAGCGGCTACTATGACACCGACCGACATCGAGATTATTGGCAACCACTTCTGGAAACCATGGCAATGGATGCCGGGGAATTCGCCCTTCGTCGGCGGCCCGGAAGGCAATCCTTTTATCGTCAAGAACCACATGGAACTCAAGAACGCCGTGCGAGTTCTCGTCGATTCCAACCTGATGGACAACGTTTGGGGCGGCTTCAGCCAAACCGGCTTTGGCATTCTGCTGACTCCTAAGAATCAGCACACGCGCTCGGGTAAGAACGTGTGTGATATATGCGAAGTCACCGACGTGACCATCCGCTACACCCAGATCTCGCATGCGGGTGGTGGAATGGAACTCGCGACCTCTATATCCGGTAACGGACAGGGGGGAGCCCCGGCTCTCGCTGGCACGCGCTGGAGCATTCATGACATAGTCATGGATGATCTCAGCACCGCCTATGTCGGCGGCGGCGGCGTCTTCGAGATTGTGAACGGCTGGCCCAAGAATCCGCTGAACACAGTCACGATTAACCACATCACTGCGTTTCCCGATGCGAACGCTCACTTTACAACCATGGGGAACGCGGCAGAAAACCAGGCCATGTACGCATTGGTCTTCACCAACAACCTGGTGCTGACTGGCCGATATCCGGTTTGGAATGCCTTGGGTAACAAGACCAGTTGTGCCGTCAAGGATGTGCCCCTTAGCAGCATTGTGAACTGCTTCACCAGCTACACGTTCCAGAACAACGGACTGATCGCAAGTCCGCCCCAGTTTCCACCATCCTCATGGCCTACGGAAAACTTCTTCCCGGCCACGCCGGCGGCCGTTCAGTTTGTGAATTACAACAACGGCAATGGGGGAAACTACGAACTCCTCTCCACCAGTCCTTACAAGAATGCGGGCACGGATGGCAAAGATCTGGGAGCCGATATTGTGGGACTGGATGCCGCACTGGCAGGAGTTCAATAGCTCTGGTATATGTTTCACTCCAAGGGTCCGTGTCTCCTGGCGCGGACCCTTTTTCTTTCTCCATATTTTCATTCCTGGCATAGCGGCCGTGGCAGCCACCAGCGCAGCCTAGTAAACTGAAAACCGCAGGCTTCTGTGCGGTCGATTCCTGAATCGACACGTGCGGATGACCAGGAGAAAAAATGGCTCGGATTCGTTTGCAAGTTTTTGGCTCGCTTTCCTCTTCATCTGTCGGAATCCTGTTTTTCGCGCTCCTTCTGAGTTTCGTGTTCCTGTCTCAGGGATTGGCGTCAGCAACTGCACCACCGACCGGTGAAAATGCTTACTGCGGAAAAGGCGACGTGCCCCAGTTTGGCGACAAGGATGGCCCCGCTGAATTGCCCAAGACCTGCTATTACACGGGCCTCGATGGCACGCCCTCGCCCGGAAAGCAGATTCGCGTTGCCGCCAAGGAAGATCTGGCCGAAGCGATCAACGACGCGAAATGCGGAGACACTTTGTTGCTGTCGGCCGGCGGGACCTACGAAGTCGCGAGCCTTCCCTCGAAAAAATGCGACGATCACCACTACATCACGATTCGAACCGATACCCCGGACTCCAAACTGCCTGGGGAGGGCACGCGTGTCTCTCCCGCATGGGCAGGTGTCGCCAGTCTTCCCGGCAGACCCGCGTTCGCCCAACCCGCCGGTGGCGCTGCCAAGCTTCTGGCAACCCTCGCCGTAAAGGACCCGTCGGGTGCAGTGGTGGGAGATCATCTGCGCTTCATCGGCATCGAGTGGACGAGTCGCGCCGATGCGAACATCATGCGGCTGATCAGCACCGAGCATAGTGATCACGTCATTTTCGATCGCAACTACATTCACCCCGCCGAGGGCGCTGAACTTGCGCATGGTGTCGGCATGGTGGAGGGCGCGCGTTTCGTCGCGGTCATCAATTCCTACGTGAGCGGCTTCAATTGCATCGCGCGCTCCGGCAAATGCACCGACGCCACAGCGGTTGGCGGCGCACACAGTGATGAGCCCTTCGGAACCTTCAAGATCTACAACAACTTTCTTGAAGCCTCTGGTGAGAACATTCTTTTTGGCGGCGCCGCTTCCAAGAGCAACCCGACCGATATCGAGATCCGCCGCAACCATCTGTATCGCCCGATGATCTGGAAAGAAGGTGAGCCCGGGTACACGCCGAGCCCCAAGGGAGACCCTTACATCGTCAAGAACCATTTCGAACTGAAAAGCGCAATCCGCGTTCTGGTCGAGGCTAATCTGCTGGAGAATTCGTGGGGTGGTTTCAGCCAAAGGGGATTCTCGATGCTGCTGAGCGCCCGCAGCCAGGCGAGCAACTGTCCGATCTGCCGCGTCAATGACATTACTCTGCGCTACAACCGCATTCACAACGTGGCAGGGGTCTTCCAGATTTCGAACTCGCACGCGACCAAGGGTAAGGGCGTTGCCGCCGATGGCGGAATTTACAGCATTCACGACATTGTCGCCGACGACGTCCACGAGGAAGACTATCGAGGCGGGGGGGTGTTCATGGTGTTGCTGTCCGCTGCTCCTCCGGTTCATGATCTCCAGATCGATCACGTCACGGCGTTTGTTCCCGGCGTGCTCGCATCCATTATGGTGAAGGGGGAAGACGCCGAAAAACTCAAGAATTTCACCATTACCAATAGCGTTTTCGAAATAGGAGGCGGCCGCCGTTCTCCTCTCGCAGCTGCGGGAGGAGGTAAGGATAGTTGTGCCCCGCGCAGCCAGAGGTTCGGTGCAGCAGCCCTTTTGGATGCGTGTTTTAATCCCTATCGGTTCGACCACAACCTCATCATCACAGACGATAAGGGTGGCTGGCCGAAGGGAAACTTCATTGTCTCGTCTGCGGAAGCTGCCGGCATCCGCGACTTGAAAGGCACGATCAGCAAGGATCCCAGGCTCTGCCATGAGAAAGGTCCCGGATGCCAAGGGAAGTCTCCGGGCGCGGGTGCAGCCTCCGATGGACGCGACGTGGGCGCTGATATCGAGGGCTTGGAGACCGCGCTGGCAGGCGTCGAATAGACTGCGCTTTAGATTTGGAGTGACTTCCGTAACCCCAGTTTTAACAGGCCTTTCAAACGACCGGGTCGATCTTGCGTGGTAAGATTTTCAGTAGGTGGCGGCGCTAAATCCAAGTGATCGCAAGAACTTCCCTGTCTTTGTGATGGGTTGCCATCGTTCTGGCACCAATCTCCTCTATGACATGTTGTTGTCAGCGGGCGGCTTCGCCATTTACCGCGGATATTTGCCGATCTATAAGGTTCTGATCCCGCGGTATGGGGCCATGAGCAGCCGCGCCAATCGCGAGAAGATCGTCGCCACATGGCTACGCAGCAAGGGTTTTCGCCGCACGGGGCTGGCGCCCGAGCAACTCTCAGACCGCATTTTGAATGAGTGCAAGACCGGCGGGGACTTCATTCGGGTCGTGATGGACTCGGTCGCGCAGCAACAGAATGTCGGCCGGTGGGCGGTTTATGACCCCGACAATGTTCTGCACAGCGAGCGCGTAAAAAAGGACATCCCGAATGCGCTGTTCGTGCATATTGTTCGCGACGGCCGCGATATCGCTCTCTCGCTCAAGAAAATGGGCGGATTCGCTCCCCTGCCTTGGGATCACGGCGAAACCAATAGTCTTGTCGCCACGGCCCTTTACTGGGAGTGGATGGTGCGCCACGGACGCGCCGTCGGCCGCCGCTTTCCCGACGACTACATCGAGATTCGCTACGAAGACCTGGTCACCAATCCGCGAGAGACGCTCGGCAAACTGGGCAGCTTCATTGATCACGATCTCGACTACGATCAGATTCAGCGCACCGGTCTCGGACGCCTCTCGGAAACCAATTCGTCCTTTCGCGAAGAGGGCAGCAAAGCAGACATTCATCCGCTTGGGCGTTGGAAGGAACGGCTCTCCGCAGAGAGCGTGGCCGCGATCGAAGGCACGGTCGGCGACTGCCTCGAAGAAAACGGTTACCAGCTGTCGCTCCCCGCAGCCGAACGGCGCGTCAGTTTGCGTTTCTCGGCGATGCGCTCGATGTATCCCGCATTCCTCGGAAGCAAGCTCTGGCTTAAGATGAATACTCCGGTGGGCCGCTTCGCCAATGTTTCCGCTCTGGAACTTGCGGATGACCCGCGCCAATTGCCGACTCGCCCAGCTCCCGAAAATCGTTTATGAATCCCGCGGCTGAAACTCTCGAGAAAACGAACAGAGGCTCGGCGCCAGACACCGGTGTGGGATCCAATGTTCGGTCCAAAGCCCCGGTCTTCGTGCTCGGCTGCGGACGCTCCGGGACGAAGTTTCTCTATCACACGCTGCTCTCTGCCGGAGGCTTCGCCGTTTACTATGCCGAGAGCAATGCTTTTAATCTTCTGGGCCTGCGTTTCGGCAACCTGAAACGACGTGGCAATCGCCGCAAATTACTCGACGCGTACTACAAAAGCATGCTCTTCGAGCGCACCGGTCTGAAGCCGGAAGAAATCGATCAGCGAGTGATGGAGGATTGCCGGAATGCTGGTGACTTCCTGCGGATCGTGATGGAGGCAGTCGCCCGCAAACAGGGCGTCCCACGCTGGGCCGAATGCACGCCTCTTCACTTGCTTTACTTGCCGCTGATCAAGAAAGTTGTCCCCGATGCGCTGATCGTTCACATTATTCGCGATGGGCGCGATGTCACCGCTTCCCTGCACCGTATCGGATGGATTCGCCCGCTGCCCTGGGACCGCGCCCGCGCCTGCCTTGCGCCCGCGATTTTCTGGCGTTGGATCGTCAGCAAGGGACGCCGCTATGGACAAGCCATGGGCGGCGATTACATGGAAGTGCACTACGAAGATGTAGTGCAGAATCCGCGGGAAGCGCTGGCGCGCATCGGCAAGTTCATCGAGCAGGATCTCGATTACGACCACATTCAGAAGGTTGCGCTTGGGTCCGTGCAGAATCCAAACTCGTCGTTTCGCGGCGACGGACAGGAGGCGGAAGCGAAAACCATCGGGCGCTGGAAAACCATGTTCAAGCCCGAACAGATCCGCGACATTGAGAGTCTCGACGGCGAACTACTCCAAGCTACCGGCTACACACTCGAGACGCCTCCTGAGAAGTTGCACCCGTCGTTTCCGGTGCGCTTCATGAGTTTTCTTTATCCACTGTATTTTGACTTCAAGCTTTGGCTGAAATCGGATACTCCCCTGGCCCGTATCGCAAATACCGGCCGCATGGGCAAGAGAACAGAAGCGTCATAGCTGTTGGCCATTATTATGTTGGGCCTGCCGATCGAATATCGGAAGCACTGACGATGTCCCAGGAACACAATTCGCCGAACTTGCGGGCCGAGGTCGATCGCCTGATCGCAGAAGGCTCGTCCGACGCGGCTTCCCGCCGCCTCTCCGAACTCTGGCGCCGCGAACCTGGTTCGGCCACTGCCAGCTTCATTAACTCGCGCGTCGACCAACTCCGCGACAGGCTTCGACTCGCGAAGCTCAAGCTCGAGATTCTTCGGTCGTTCACGGTCGAGCCGATCGTTCCGCTGCTGCGCGCCGAGGCCTTCACCTACGGCATCGATGTCGAAGTTCATGTAGGCGACTTCAACACCTATGTGCAGGACATCGTCGACGCCAGCAGTGCTCTCTACCGTTTCGCGCCCGACGCTGTCGTCCTTGCAGTTCGCACCGAGGACGTCGCGCCGGATCTTGTCGACGGGTTCGCAGATCTGTCGTCCGAAGGTGCGCGCGAGGCTGCGGGCCGCGTCGCAAGTGGCTACGAGCAGTGGGTAACCTCGTTCCGTCAGCACAGTCAGGCCGCACTCGTTATCCACTCGCTCGAACGTCCCAGGCATCCGAGTCTTGGCGTGCTCGACAGCCAATCCGAAGTCGGGCAATCCGGGCTCATTCGCCAGATCAACCGCGAACTGCGCCGCGTAGCCGAAGGATTTCGCGGCGTCTACATCCTCGATTACGACGCTCTCGTCGCCCGCCATGGCAGCGGCAATTGGCATGACGAACGCAAATGGCTGATGGCTCGTCTGCCCATCGCCGCCGACCATCTGCTCCACATGGCGCGCGAGTGGATGCGCTTCCTGGCACCCCTCACCGGGCACACCGCCAAATGCCTGGCGGTTGACCTCGACAATACTCTTTGGGGGGGCGTCATCGGTGAAGAGGGAATGACTGGCATCAAGGTCGGTGCCGAATATCCCGGTGCTGCGTTTCAGGCTCTACAACGCGCTCTGCTTGATCTCTCGAAAAAAGGAATCCTGCTCGCCGCTTGCAGCAAGAACAATCTGGACGATGCCATGGAAGCGCTTGATAAGCATCCTGGCATGCTTCTTCGCTCCAAGCACTTCGCCGCCCTGCGTATTAACTGGACCGACAAATCGCAAAATCTCCGCGAGATTGCGCAAGAACTCAACATCGGCATCGACTCGCTCGCCTTTCTTGACGACAATCCCTTCGAGCGCGAACAGGTTCGCGCCGCTCTGCCCGAAGTCACGGTCATCGATCTCCCTCAGAACCCGCTCGACTACGCCACCGCGGTACGCGACTGTCCCGTCTTCGAGCGCCTGGCGCTTTCTGTCGAAGACCAGCAGCGCACAGCCATGTACGCCGAACAGCGGCAGCGGGCTGGCGCTGAACAAAGTTTCCGATCGAAAGAAGATTTCTTCCGCTTCCTGGAGCAGGAAGCCGAACTGAATCCTGTGTCGGACCTTACGCTTGGGCGCGTCGCGCAACTCACGCAAAAGACCAACCAGTTCAACCTGACCACGCGGCGCTATAGCGAGGCGCAAATTGCGGAAATGGCCGGGAAGAAGGAATGGAATATACGTTCCATCCGCGTCCGTGATCGTTTCGGCGATCATGGCCTCGTGGGCGTCGCCATCGTACTTGACCAAGGCGATCAGTGCGAAATCGACACCTTTCTTCTGAGCTGCCGCGTCATCGGGCGCACGGTCGAGACCGCGCTCCTTGCCCACATTGCCAAAGGCGCCGTCGAACGCGGATGCAAACGGCTGGTAGGATGGTTTCTGCCCACGAAGAAAAATGCCCCGGCGCGCGATTTCTATTCTCAACACAAATTTGAACTCGTGGAACAAACTCACGAGGGTACGCTCTGGTCGCTCAATCTCACGCAAGAGGGAGTGCCCTTTCCCGAATGGGTTAAACTAATCACGCCCAATGGAGGACACGATTGACCGCTGCTGTTTTCGACCAGATTCGAACCATGGCATCCGATCTTTTCGGGGTTTCGACGGAACGCATTACGGCCGATTCTTCGCCGCAGACCCTCGAGGCTTGGGACTCGATCCAGCATCTGAACCTGGTGCTCGCACTGGAGGAAAAGTTCGGGCTGCAACTCTCGCCAGAAGAAATTGAGCAGATGAAGAATATCGGCGAGACCGCTCGGCTGATTGAAAGTAAATTGCAATCCCTCCCGAGGTAGTTTTGGCGATTGTCATCCAGCCTTATGGCCAGGAGCACGAACCGGCGGTCGAGGAATTTAATCGACGATTGCAACGGTCGTCGGAAGATCAGAATCTAGTATTTTCGAAGACATCCATCCCGCGCTGGCTTCCGCCTTCCAGTAACAACCCCGTCTGGAACGAGTTCTTTGTGGCTGTCGAAGGGTCGTCGGTGCGAGGAGCCTATGGTCTTAAGCAAGAAATGGTTTTCATCCGCGGAAAGGGTATGCAGAGAGTGGCCTGCTACCACCATCCGCTTTCTGAGGGAATCATCGATCGGTCCTATGCGAGCGTTGGCGCGCTGCTTGCCCGGGACGCGCTGAGGCGGCAGCCGCTTCTTTACGCACTCGGCATGGGCGGATATGAACGTCCGCTGCCCAAGATGCTCAAGGCGCTTGGATTCAGCTTGAGTCCGATCCCGTTTTATTTTCGGGCGGTCAACCCCACGAAGTTTCTTCTGGAGATGCAGGCGCTGCGGCAGGCGCGATGGCGCGCAATCCTAATGAACATCGCGGCGGCTTCCGGCACGGGATGGCTCGCCATCAAGTCGGCGCAAGGGGTTGCGATGCTGCGTGGCCGCCGCGGAGATTTCGCTGCGGAGGAAGTAGCCGAATTTTCGGAGTGGGCCGATGAACTCTGGGACCAAGCAAAGGACAATGTCAGCTTCGCCGCGGTACGGGATGCGAACACCCTGCGGCTTCTGTATCCAGGGCATGTCACGAGCATCAGGCGATTGCGCGTCAGCCGGGATGGCGCTGCGATTGGCTGGGCAATTATCGGCGAGCGGCGCAAAGATCCGAAGTTCGGGCGAATGCGCGTCGGCTCAATCGTCGATTGCTGGGCATCGCCGGAAAACGCGGCAGCGGTGGTGCGGGCAGCGACTCAAGCCCTGGAAAAAGACGGCGTGGATTTGATCGTTTCCAATCAAAGCCATCGCGTATGGTGCCGCGCTTTCGAAAGGACAGGTTTTCTGAAGGGCCCTTCAACTTTCATCTTTGCAGCCTCCAATCAACTAACGGAATTACTGCAGCCGCTCGAGGAAAATCGGCCATCGTTTCACATCACTCGCGCCGACGGTGACGGGTTACCCGCTAACTTTTAACTACACGTCACGCAAACACTGCGCTCAACCCATCTAATACTCAAGTGTCTCTTGCGTGTCGGTCACGTTCAGGCCATAGTTACAACCCGGGTCTGTTCCCCCGGCCGCGGGACTTCCTGTCCAACCCGGGTCCGAGATCAGCTTGTGGTTCTGGTCGTACACTTGCACTGTGAATACGAGACTGCCATTGGCCGGCCAATCGCTGCACTGTGTTACGCCATAAACCTCGGCCACGGCGCTGAATCCCCAATTCCACACTTGTCCCGCCGCGGGAGTTTTACTCAGAATTGTCCTCTTACCAGTAGTCTGATCTTCGGTGATTACTTTCCAGGCGGCACAGTAATTCAATCCCTTCTTGCACCTGGAGGTGATCGCGCCAAAGATCGTATCGCCTGGATTCACTTTCACCAGGTGGCTATACCAAGCGGATCCGGTCATGCAGCAGTTCCAACTGGCAATCGCCCAGTAGGTTCCACCGCCCGCAATGGAGGTTCCAAACTGCAGCACAGGCTGAACAATGCTTAAGTTATCCTCACTGTTGGTGTCCTCGAAGCCGGGAAAGAAAAACAGAGTCTGGTGATCATCGGAAGCCGGCAGCGGCGGCACTGTCCAGGTTGCCGAAATCTCGCCGTACGATGTGTTCGTGGTAGTCGATACATACTCAAGCCAGCCGGAAATGACCGGCGCCTTCGCTCCGCTTACATTTCTGACGTCTGCCGGCACCAGCACTCCCGCGGGCGTGTAGTGCGAGTAACCACATACCGGGGCGTTCGCCTCCACCGTGCCATCCGCATGTTCGACGCGGCCGTCCGCGAGCAGCCTTTCTTCATCTTCGATCTCAAACACGCAGGATGGATGGAAGTAACCGAATGGTGTGATCCCGTAACTCTCCGGCACTTGCGGAGGCCGGGCGGGCTGCGCAGTCGGATTACCGGCCAAAGCAGGCGCGGTCGCCTGGGCGCTCATAGATGCAGAAAACATGAGCAGCATAGCCAGAACCGCGAAGCCCGAACAGGTGTTAAGTCGCTGTATGGATTTCGTCATAGCCAGTCTCCTTCGAAGCCAAAATCAATGTGTCTGGTGGGCCAAGGTTCCCTTGTCTTCGGTCTCCGCGGACAACGGGTAACCCAACGAAATCATCACGTGTCCCCATGCGGCTTCGATCGCGGCTACCGATTGCGGGGGAAGCACAGCTTTCCAGCCACCCGATGCAGCTTTGCGGACGAACGGCTTATCCTGGCGCGTGTAGCGCGTCTGCACCCATTTGCCGCCTTGCTTCTCCTCGAGCTGACGCATACGGTCCGCCGAGCTCAATTCGACAGCCCGGGCCAGCCGCTCTGGTGCGGGCTCAATGCCCAACAAGTTGGCGACCTTGACCAATTCTCGCGCCGGATCCGCAATCAGATCCTCATAGCGCAAGACCACAAAACTATCGCTCCCGCCCCGCGTGCTCATCCAACTGGTAACGTGGTCTCCCCAATTTCCCAGGCGGTCCCAAACCTTCCCTTCAATCCAGGGTGGCAAAAAGGTTTCGATCGGGCAGGCGTCGGCCACCGCTCTTTGTTTCATTTCCCAGTGATATTGCGAGATAGCAACGTCTCTGGGATCGCGAACGATGTAAATCACTCGCTTGTAGCGCGGATCGAACACTTCGTGGCTCTTCATGATGCGCGGGCGCGGCAAGTTTCGCAAATAGTGGTCGCTGTGCTTGTACATGTCGGCAACCAGCCGCTCCACGTTCAGAAACGTGACTGCCTCTTCGGTATGAACGAGGTTGCCGACGAGGAAGCGCGTCCAGGTATTGCCCGAGCGCGGATAGGAAGTCAGAAAGATGTCATCGGGGAAAATCGTGATGTCGCGCTCAATGCGAAGCCGCCGCAGCAGCACATCGTTCACCCGCGACAGATGCTTCAGGCCCCTCTTGATCATGCCCTCATCTCCTTACTCGGGATTCTCACTCGGGAGTTCACTCGAAAGCTTTACTCGGGAGTCGCTTCGCCGCGCTGCCCGTGCTCTCCCTTTAACCAGCCGAGAAATTTCTGTTTGCGCGCGAACATATTCCGCGCTTCATTGCGCAGCGCGCCCACAATCTGATACCGCGACTTCGTAAACCAAGGCACGCGGTGCGGCACACAACCGTACTTTTCTTTGTACGCGCTGCCGCCACCCCAATCATAAATGGCCACGCCGCGCCGCTTCCAATAGCGCATGGCATACCAATGGCATGCCTCGTTAGGACGCAGGTTTTGATACTCGCGAAAACTGGCATTGCCCCAGAACTCCGCAATCTTATTGAAGCCGGGGAAAATTCCGGTAGCGATGCACTTCCCTTCCGCGTTGCGGGCGCGAATCAGCAGCAAGTTGCCGCTGGGCTCGACATGCTTGACCAACGAACGGACGCGCTCTAAGGAATAGGTAGGCACCAGTCCCTGCTTCGCGAAAACTTCCTTCAGTTGCTCATAGTAATCGTCGGCAAAAGCAAGGTCATGCGCTTCTTCGATGGTCACTCCGCTTTTTTCCGCCTTGCGAATGCAGCGGCGGCAAGCGCTCTCCATTCCGTTGAACAACTCTTCTTCGGATTTCGTCAGGTCCGTGCGGTAAGAATCGTAATACTCGGCTTTGAATCCCAACCCCTCGCCATCTTCAAACATAAACTGCGGATCGGAGACTTCCAGATGAAGACATTTCAATTGATCCCAGGCAAATTTCTCCAGCGCTTCGAGTGCCGCGCGGCGGGACGCGCCCGGCTTCAGATTGAATCCCATGTAAGGAGTAGTCCAGCCGGGAAAAGAACTGCCCAGCACCTTCATGCCGAACTTTGAAAACGTCAGCCCGGTAAAGTATCCGGCGACATCGCTTCCCTCGCGC